>JBDHIO010000026.1:10975-90991 GCA_039587355.1 Gemmatimonadota bacterium
TCGTAGTCGGCGATGGCCGCGATCGGCACATCCTTGGTGAGCTCCCGGACGGTGAGCACGATGTTCGAGTTGACGGTGTCGGTCGAATTGGCCAGGACGAACCGGGCCCGATCGGCGCCCGCACGTCGATAGGTGTCGACCGAATCGATGTCGCCGTTCACGACGGGGATTCCCCCGTCCTCCATCCGCATCGCCGCCTCGGGATCGGGCTCGATCAGATAGCCGCTGACGCCGCCGACACCGAGGCGGCGGATCAGCGCCCGCGAGATGGGGTCGTCCGAGCAGATCAGCACGTGGTCGGCCACGTCATCCGGCACGGTCTGAAGCGACCGCAGACGGGCGCGACTGCGTTGCTCGAGCCAGGGCGCATACACCAGCCGAATGAACAGGAAGGGCAGGATGATCAGCAGAAGCAAGACGCCGGTCAGCAGTACGACCGAGCTGAACACCCGCCCCAGATCCGTATGGAACGTGATGTCGCCGAACCCCAGCGTGCTCATCACGGTCAGGGCCCAGTACACGCCCGTGAACCACGAGTGCTCCTGACCCTCCCACGCCATGATGACATGAAACAGCCAGCCGTAGAGCAGAACGAACCCGGTGAGGACCGCGAGGTATCGCAGGAACGGGGCGAATTGCCGGCGGTAGCGAGCCCGGTCGCTGACGACTGACGCGAGGTGTGCACCCAGAGTCTTCATGAGCGAATCATACGGGGTCGGGGGGGATCCGCCCTAGACCGCGGACCGCTTGACCACCTCTTGACCGCCAGGGCGCAACTTTCGGCTGTCGATCGAAGGAGGCGATCATGAGAGATTCGAATCGTCGTTTTCATGTTGGACGAAGCGGGCTGCATGCCGTCCTGCTGACCATCGCGGCGGGATGCACATCGCTCGGTCCACCGCTCGACCCCACCCTGCCCGGCTCCCCCGGGTATCGCGGTCCGGACCTGCCCGAGGCGGCCACTTCAGGCGGCGTGGAGGACCAGCTCGGTCGGGGGCCCGTGGTTCAGGGAAGTCTGGTACCGACTGGTCTCCCGGAGCGGGCCGGGGAGTCGGCATCCCGCACCGACGCCGAGCCGCTGCCGATCGGTTGGGCCCTGAAACGGCGGCCGCTGGTCCTCGATGCCAGGAGCGGCGCACTCGTCGGTGGGCTGGCCGGCATCTTCAGTGGAGTCCGAACCCGGGATCTTCTCGGGCGTGAGCTCTTTCATGGCGACAGGGTGACGTCCGCACTCTTCTTCGGCACCCTCGGGGCCGTCTCGGGGGCCCTCGCCGGGAGTTGGGGCGACGATCCGAGGGGACTGTTCTGGACGCTCCATACCGCGGGAGCCCTCCGCGGCCCGGCATTTCGGCCGCTTTTTCGTGGGGCACTCCCGCGACCGGGAGAGGGGGATCACCAGTCTCTGCGTTGAGGCCCCCCGCCGCCTCCCGGGAGTGTACCGAGAGCCCGGGCGTCCTGCTCCGGTCGTCAGAACGGGAGGTCGTCGTCCCCGTATGACTCGTCCGCGAGCGGTGGCGATCCGGCCCCGGGAGCCCCCGGTCCAGCACCCTTGTCGCCGGCCTCACCCGCCTCGGCCGCGGCCTCGTCTCGCTCGATCCGCCACGCCTTCACATCGGTATACCAGCGGCTGTTGTACTCGCGGCTCTGGATGTCGATGTGGACCGTGACCTTGTCCTGCAGCTTGAGTGCGAACTTCTCGATGTTGTCGCCCCACTGCGTGATGCAGACCTTGTTCGCGTACTGGCCCTCGGTCTCGAGGATGAAGTCCTGCTTTCGCCAGGGCCCGTTCTTCCCCGTACCGGACTGTTCTTCGAGCAGCTCGACGACGGCTCCCGTGATCTTCAGCGACACAACGACCTCCCTGATTCCATGCGAATAGGCGCCCCTCTCGTCTGCACGAGGTGGCACACGTAATCAAACAACCACGTGATCAACGACCGCAGTCGCGATAGTCACACACCGGGGTGAGATGGGCGCCCGTCAGGCCCTTCGGCTGGTCCTCGGAGATGACCGGCATGGTGAGCGTGCCGATCCCGTCGATCGTGCCCGTCACGACCTCGCCGGCCTGCAGAAACCGCTGTTCGCCCCGCACGGCGGTTCCCATGCCCGTACCGCCGGACGTCCCGTTGTTGATCACGTCGCCGGGGTAGAGCGTGATGATCGACGATCCGTATTCGACCAGCTCCCAGAGCGTGTGGATCATGTCTCCGGCGGTGGCCTCCTGCATGACCTCGTCCCCCACGTTGAGGGTCTGCCTGAGGATTTCCATCGGGTTGCCGTAGAACTCCTTCGGCACGATCCAGGGACCCATGGGAGCGAACGTGTCGTGGCCTTTTCCGACGAACCAGTCCGAGGTCATCGGGTTGCCGCCCGGCGGACGGCCGCCGCGGTCGGAGATGTCCATGGTGACCGTGTATCCGAAGATGTGCGCCTCGGCGTTGTTGGCGGAGATGTACTTCCCGGCCCTGCCGATCACCGCGCCCAGCTCCACTTCCCAGTCGATCCGTGTTCGACCCCAAGGCAGAACGATCGGGGAACCGTTTCCGACAACGGCGCCGCGGCTCGGCTTCAGGAAGAGATAGGGGACGCCGCGATTCTCGCGTCGCTGCCGACGGGCCTCGGCTCGCTCGGCGTCCGAGCCCGTCTCGTTCACGTGGCTGTAGAAGTTCACCGCCGCGTTCAGGATCTTCCCGGGATACATGATCGGCGGAAGGGGGCGAACCTCGCTCAGGTCGTACACGTAGTCCGGCCGCGAACCCGTGATCATGTCGTTCTCGACGAGGTGGGTGACGAGCTCGTAGAGGCGGGCCTTCATGCCGTACTCGTAACGCGAGATGAGCTCGAGCATGTCAGCGGGAAGCGGGATCGCCGGATACGCCTCATTCCGCTCGAGCGCCTCGTTCGCCCTCCTCAACTCCACGATGTACCGGTCTCGGAGGACGACCCCGACCTCCGCGGCGCCATCGATCTCGAACGTGCCGACCTTGAACGGCTCGGCCACGCCCATCTGGGCAGACAACGGAGCGGCAATCGCGAAGGACAGCAGGACCGAGAGCGTCAGTCGGCGGTGCATTTGTACCTCGTTCGTGCGGGAGTTCCGGAGACGAAGACAGTGTCCGCGCGAGCGCGTTCGTGTCAATCCGACATCACGGTCGAGAGCGGTTCTCCTCGATGTGGGGTTCCCATACGTAGATGCCGGCGTCCGCCATGAGGCTGAGGTAGAGCCGTCCGTCCCGCAGAAGATAGCCGCGAACGTAGGCGGCGTCTGCGGAAACACGCTCCCCCATGCTCGGAGGAGGACACGCCGCGGTGGTAGCTGCGAGAGGACCGAACTCGAAGCTCCCGCTGGATCCGTCGCCCGCCGGCTGAGCACTCCAATTCCCGTTGGCCCGGTTGCAATCGAGACGGAAGGAAGCTGTCCCGTCGGATTCCAGGCGCATCGTGTATCGCGAAGGGTCTTCGGGGCGCGTCGTTCCGATCGCGTCATCCATCGACTGGAACTCCACGAGGCGCCAGCTCGATCCGGCCAGCTGGGCGGGCGCCTCCGCGTCTCCCGCGGCGACCGTCGAGCCGGACTCCGTCGCCGCGGACGGCTCCTCGCGGGAGTCGGCCGCTCCGGAGCAGGCCGACATGCACGACGCGAGTAACAGCAGGCCGAGCGGTGGTCTCACGAGCAGGTCGAGGGATCGACCTCGATCAGGACCGCCTCGCCCGTCATCGCCATGGTGTGCTGTGTCGTGCCCCACGACGTCCCCCCTCGGCCATCGGAGACGTTGATCACCGCGTTGGCCCCAAGCCGCTTCGCCTCCTGAGCGAACTGCTCGACCATCTCGCGAATCATGCCGCTGCCGGCTCCGATGGGCTGAACGTTGATCCGGCCGAGCTCCTTCGCCTTCGGACATTGCTCGAGCGGCTGCCAGTACTCCTCGCACCGGATCAGCCGTGTGAACTGGGTGTTGATGATCGACTGTCCGTTCTCGATGCACACCCAGACCCGGTCGTCATCCGCGCCCGTCATCGAGACGCTGAGGTCCTGCCGGGTGAAGACCTCGGTCAGCGTGAGATCCAAGGGAGCGCCGCTCACTGTGGCGAGCGAAACCCGGACCGAGAGCGCGCGCTCCATCGGCAGACACATCGCGTAGAGGCCATCGGCCCCGACCTCGACCTGGGCTCTGCGCTCCTGCCCCTCGACATCCCACGATGCGATCACGGCGGCGCCCGGCAGCATCATCTCCGCGTCCGAATCCGTGACGGAGCCCCACATGGCCCCCGTGCCCGCCGGCGCGCCCGGACAGACGTCATCGATGGTCTGGCCCGACGCTGGCATGGCGACAAGCAGCGCCACGGCGGCGCCCACGACCGGCGCGATTCTCGATCGATTCATGGTGTTCTCCCCATTGAGGCCACACCCCGGGCGGCGATTCCGCTAACACGCGACGGCACCCCAACCGTTGTCGGGCGCACACCGATTGACCTTTGCTACCCCATCAACGCGTGATCCTTCCCGATGAGGGACAGACCCAGCGCGCTTGACATGCACCAATTCTTGACAAAGCCCAGAATCGGGGTAGTCTTGTCGGATGTTCAAGGACCCGACCGAATTCCTTCGGCACCACGGACTCCAGGTCACCGCTCAGCGTCTTGCCGTTCTGCGAGCGGTGTCGACTCACCCGCACGGAACGGCGGATGACATCGCCGGGTTCGTCAGGGCGGAGATCGGCACGATCTCGCGTCAGGGCGTCTACGACGCCCTCGGAGTCCTTTCCGAGAAGGGCCTCATCAGACGCATTCAGCCGGCGGGGTCCCCGGCCCGCTACGAAGATCGGGTCGGCGACAACCACCACCATCTCATCTGCCGCGGCTGCGGCCGAACCGTCGATGTCGACTGCGCGGTCGGGCACGCGCCCTGTCTGAACGCGGCCGATGATTCGGGCTTCGATGTCGAGGAGGCCGAGGTCGTGTACTGGGGCCGGTGTCCGGATTGCCGGGACCCCGTCCCACAGCCGACCGCCGACTGAAGCGCAACCACCAAACATCAGGGAGATCACGTGTCAGACAGCATCAGCAAGTGCCCCATGTCGGGCGCACGCACCAACCTCGGCACCGCTTCGCGCCACGAGTGGTGGCCCAACCAGTTGAACCTGAAGATCCTCCACCAGCACTCCCCCCTGTCCGACCCGATGGGCGAGGAGTTCGACTACGCGGAGGAGTTCGGGAAGCTCGACCTCGACGCGCTGAAGCAGGACATCATGGACGTCATGACCACCTCCCAGGACTGGTGGCCGGCGGACTACGGCCACTATGGCCCTCTGTTCATCCGCATGGCGTGGCACAGCGCGGGCACCTACCGCGTGGGCGACGGCCGCGGGGGCGCCGGAGCCGGCACGCTTCGTTTCGCCCCGCTCAACAGCTGGCCCGACAACGCGAACCTCGACAAGGCGCGCAGGCTGCTTTGGCCGATCAAGCAGAAGTACGGTCGGAGCATCTCATGGGCCGACCTCATGGTCCTCACCGGCAACTGCGCTCTCGAGTCGATGGGTCTCGAGACGTTGGGATTCGCCGGCGGGCGAGAGGACGTATGGGAGCCCGAGGAAGATGTCTACTGGGGGTCCGAAGACACCTGGCTCGGAGACGAGCGGTACACCGGAGAGCGTGATCTCGAGAACCCTCTCGGCGCCGTTCAGATGGGTCTGATCTACGTGAACCCGGAAGGTCCGAACGGCGACCCGAGCGCCCTGGCAGCGGCTCACGACATCCGCGAGACGTTCGCCCGCATGGCGATGAACGACGAAGAGACCGTAGCGCTCATCGCCGGGGGGCACACGTTCGGAAAGACCCATGGTGCAGGCGACGCGGCCCTCGTCGGCGCAGAGCCGGAGGGCGCGCCCATCGAGGAACAGGGCCTCGGCTGGAAGAGCAGCCACGGCTCGGGCAAGGGCGGCGACACGATCACCAGTGGGCTCGAGGGCGCCTGGACGCCGACCCCGGTGACGTGGGACAACAGCTTCTTCGACACCCTGTTCGGATACGACTGGGACCTGACGAAGAGCCCGGCCGGCGCGTGGCAGTGGGTTCCGACGGACCCGGCCGCGGCGACGACCGTCCCGGATGCGCACGATCCGTCGAAGACGCACGCTCCGATCATGCTCACGACAGACCTGGCCCTCCGCATGGATCCGATCTACGGGCCGATCTCGAAGCGGTTCCACGAGAATCCCGACGAGTTCGCGGATGCGTTCGCCCGGGCCTGGTACAAGCTGACGCACCGTGACATGGGACCCGTCGCCCGTTGTCTCGGCCCGCTGGTGCCCGAGGAGCCGCAGCTCTGGCAGGACCCGATTCCGGAGGTCGATCACGAATTGGTCGACGAGCAGGACATCGCGGACCTCAAGAGCAGCATCCTCGCGACCGGCCTCTCCGTCGGGCAGCTCGTGCGCACGGCGTGGGCTTCGGCGGCGACGTTCCGCGGCACGGACAACCGCGGCGGCGCGAACGGCGCGCGCGTTCGCCTCGCACCCCAGAAGGACTGGCCGGTCAACGATCCGACCGACCTGGCGAGCGTCCTGCGCTCTCTCGAAGGGATCCAGGAGGCGTTCAACAGCTCGCAGACCGGCGACAAGCGTGTGTCGCTCGCCGACCTGATCGTCCTGAGCGGCTGCGCTGCCATCGAGAAGGCCGCGCAGGACGCGGGGCGGGAAGTCTCCGTTCCGTTCACGCCGGGGCGCACCGACGCGCTGCAGGAGCAGACCGACGTCGATTCGTTCGCCGTACTCGAGCCGGTCGCGGACGGGTTCCGCAACTACAACGCGAGCGGACACGCGAGCGCCGCGGCGGAACTGCTGGTGGATCGGGCGCACATGCTGACGCTGACGGCACCCGAGATGACGGTCCTCATCGGAGGCATGCGCGCGTTGAACGCCAACGCGGGAGGATCCGATCTCGGCGTGTTCACCGACCGACCCGAGGCGCTCACGAACGATTTCTTCGTGAACCTGCTCGCCCCCGACACGGAGTGGCAGAAGTCGGGGGACGCGTACGAGGGCCGAGACCGCGAGACGGGCGAGGTGAAATGGACCGGAAGCGCGGTCGACCTCGTGTTCGGATCCAACTCGCAGCTTCGGGCGATCGCCGAGGTCTACGCCTCGGAAGACGCTCGGGAGAAGTTCGCGGACGACTTCGTGGCAGCCTGGGACAAGGTCATGAACCTCGATCGGTTCGACCTGGTCTGATTCCGGATCCTGGTGGCCGGTGCGTTCTCGCACCGGCTGCCCGGGCTCCCGGCACTTCGTCGCTCGCGCATTGCGGATCGGCGTACGTGCCACCTCTGGCCCCGGTCGCTTGAAGTCATCTATCCTTGCTCGGGCTCGACCCTTTCCCTACCGACTGCCCGGGAGGTGAGAAGATGAAAGCGTACGGTGCCGAGTTTCTGGGAACGTTCTGGCTGGTGCTCGGAGGTTGCGGAAGCGCAGTCCTCGCGGCGGCGTTTCCGGCGGTCGGGATCGGACTTCTCGGCGTCGCCCTGGCGTTTGGCCTCACGGTACTGACAATGGCGTACGCGATCGGGCACATCTCGGGCTGCCACCTGAATCCCGCGGTATCCCTGGGCCTCTGGGCCGGGGGCCGGTTCGAAACCGGCAAGCTAGCTCCCTATATCGTCGCGCAGGTTCTCGGCGCGATCGCGGCCGGCGGAGTCCTCTACGTCATCGCGAGCGGAGCTTCCGGCTTCGACGTATCTGCCGGCTTCGCGTCGAACGGGTACGGCGAACACTCTCCCGGCGGCTACTCGATGACGGCTGCGCTGGTGACCGAAGTCGTCATGACGATGTTCTTCCTGTTCATCATCATGGGGAGCACAGACGAGCGGGCCCCCGCCGGGCTAGCACCCATCGCGATCGGCCTGGGTCTGACGCTGATCCACCTGATCAGCATTCCGGTGACCAACACCTCCGTGAACCCGGCGAGAAGCACCGGCGTCGCGCTGTTCGTGGGCGACTGGGCGGTCACGCAGCTCTGGCTCTTCTGGGTGGCCCCGATCGTCGGCGGTGTCCTGGGGGCAATCGCCTACAAGGCGCTGGCGGGCAGCCCGGACCAGACCTGAAGCCCCGGAGGGTCGAACACTCATCGGCGGGCGCCGGCCGCTAGCTTCGGGTCATGTCGATCAGGAGCCTTCTCAAGGACTTCTTCTCGCGGTTCTCCCCGTGGGCCGGGGTCCGTCTGCGCGCGGACCCCATCCCGGAGTCGTGGCCCGCCATCGTCGCTCACAGCGTTCCGCTCGCCGCGCGACTCGGCGAGGACGGCCGCGAACGCCTGTATCGCCTGATGCAGGTCTTCCTGGCTGAGGTCCCGATCGAGGGCGTGGCGGGACTCGAGATCACGGAAGAGATCCGCGCCACGATCGCCGCCCAGGCCTGTCTCCTCCTCCTCCACATGTCGTACCCCAGGTACACGCGTGTACGGCGAGTGCTCGTGTATCCCTGGACGTTCGTTCCCAGGACGGCGCCCAACCTCGCGTCGGGACACATCGTGCCCCCCGAGGTGCCGCTGCGCGGACAGGCCTGGCCGACGGGGGTCGTGGTGCTCGGCTGGGATTCCGTTGAGCGGGATGCGCTGTCTTCGACCGGGGGCGGCAACGTGGTGCTGCACGAGTTCGCGCACATGCTGGACGCGGAGGACGGGAGCATGGACGGTGTCCCTGTGTTCGACTCGGCGTCGTCCTACCGGCAGTGGGGCGGCCTGCTGGCCAGCCGGTTCTCCGAACACGTGTCGCGCACGGAGCTGGGCGCGGACACGACGCTGGATCCCTACGGGGCGACCAACCGCGCCGAGTTCTTCGCGGTCGCGACCGAGGCGTTCTTCGAGCGGCCCCTCGAACTACGACAGGGCGAGCCGGAGCTGTACGGGTCGCTGGTCGACTTCTACGGGTTCGACCCGGCGCCCCGACCGTTGTCTTCCACCGTGGCCGGCCTCACTCGATGAGCGCGTCTCCGAGTGCCTTGAGTCCGGGCGACCGGGTCCCCGTCCCGAGCGGCGCGAGGTAAGGGACGACGTCGCGCGGTTCGCCACCTCCATCCACTCTCGTTGTGGCCGGAGGATCCGTCAGACGCCTCACGCCCGCCAAGAGGACTTCCTCCAGTCGCTCTTCCGCTAAGGGTCGCCCCCAGAGGAACCCCTGCACGTAACGTCCGCCCAGATCCTCCAGGTGCCCGAGCTGAGTGGGATCCTCGATTCCCTCGATGATCACCTCGAGGTCGAGTATCTCTGCGAGAGTGATGATCGTTCGGACGATGGCCGAAGAGGATGGATCCGCGCCCAGTGCCAGGACGAACGAGCGATCCACCTTGAGGACGTCGACGTCGAGATCTCTGAGGTATCCGAGCGAGGAATACCCCGATCCGAAGTCATCGATGGCGACCTTCACGCCAAGCGCCTTCAACCGGCACACCTTGTCCGCGTCACCACCGGCTGCGGTCTCCGTGATCTCGAGTTGCACACACTCGGGATCGATTCCCGTGCGGAGCAGGATGTCCGAGATCGCGGATATGAAGTCGTACTCTTCGAAGTGCCTCGCGGACAGATTGACCGAGAGGAGGAGCGGTCCGATATCTCCCGAAGCCGTGAGCCCGACGATGTGTCGACACGACCTTTCCAGCACCCAGCGATCGATGTCCGCGATCAGGGACGACTTCTCCGCAAGGGGGATGAACGTTGATGGGAATACGTCACCGAACTCGGGGTGCTTCCACCTGAGTAGCGCCTCCACTCCGATGAGATCTTCGCCTTCGACGTCGATGATGGGCTGGTAGGCCAGACTCAATTCGTCCAGCTCTATTGCTCGTCGGAGGTCACCCTCGAGCCGCTCGGCGAGGTCGTCGTGTCCCTCCTCGAGTTCCGGGGTATATGCGTACCCCTGGAAGCCGCCCCGCTTCTTGGCCTCGTACATCGCGAGATCGGCTCTTCGCACGAGGTCCGCCGGCCCGTCGATGTTCTCGTCGCTCAGGGCAACGCCGACGCTCGCCCCAATGAGAACCGCGTTCTCCTTCACGCTCATCTCGGCGCGAAGCACTGATACCACCCGGTCTGCGGCGATCATCGCCTGCGAATCGCTTTCGGTGTGCTCGAGCAGAATCGCGAACTCGTCTCCCCCGACTCGCGCGACGGTGTCCGCGCTCCGCACGAGCGCCTTCAGTCTTCCGGCGACCATCTCGAGCACCCGGTCACCGACGTCGTGTCCGAGCCGGTCGTTTACGGGCTTGAACCGATCCAGGTCGATGTAGAGCAGGGCGATACATCCGCCGGTTCGCTGGACCCGGCTCAGGGCGTGATCGAGGCGGTCCTGGAACAGAGCGCGGTTCGGGAGCCCGGTCAGGTAATCGTGCAGCGCCCGCCCCTGAAGCTCGTTTTCGATCCGCTTGCGGTCGGTGATGTCGTCAAAAGTGACGCACGCACCCACGATCTCCCCTTCGATCGACATCGGGGAGGCGGTCAACTCCACGTCGAGCCCGTCGTCACCGAACATGCACTTCGCTTCTGTCACTCGCTGTGACCCTTCGAGCGCCGCCCTGACGCTGCTGAGAACCGGCGTCCTGGAAGGCGGCGCGGCGAGCGTGCTGACTGGACGGCCCTGTAGCCGGGCGCAGATCTCCGGATACCGGTCGGCGAACGTGGGGTTTGCTTCCTCGACGAGTCCTTTCTCGTCTAGCAGCAACATCGGCCGCGCGCTCAATTGGAACAGGGATTCGAAGCGCTGTCGACGCGCCCCGATGGCCGCCGCACGTATCAACTTGCGCCTCAGCATGAGGTGCATGAAGGCCATCAGCGTTAGACAGGCCAGCGCCCCTACAGAGGCGAATTGCAAGAACATCGACGGAACCGCGAGGAACACCGGCCCCTGTCCAGCCCTGCTCACATGTAACGTCGCCGAAGACGGATCGTTAGGAACCACGCCACTCGACCGAACCATCCTGCGGCTCCCCTCCGCTAGAATCCCGCGGAGCTGCCGCGGTAACCGGTGTATCGGAGTGCAGGATCGGTGCTTAGGGGGGCGCTGGCCTCACGGCGTGGACTCGACCCGGTTTCCCGTCGAGACCACTGACCAAATCTCCGCCTCGGGGTGCCCCAGAGCGTCGTCGCGCCTGCGCGAACCAAGGCTCCCGGCCCGAAGTGAGCCCGTCAACGGCTGTCCGTCGAGCCTGGTGGACGAAACGCTTGCCGCACGCGTGGCCCCCTCCCACTGTGGATGATCATTCCCAATGGAGGTTGTTCATGCGCGCGCTGTGCCTCGGCCTTGCGGCCCTCATCGTCACGAGCCCTTCCCTTTCCGCCCAGAGCCGGGTGGACGAGGCGGTGGAGCGGTTCTCCGCCGAGATCATCGAGATGCGGCACCAGATCCATCAGAATCCCGAACTCGGGAATCGCGAGTTCGAGACGGCGGCGCTCGTCGCGGACCACCTGCGCTCGCTGGGATTCGACGAGGTGATCGAGGGCGTCGCGCACACGGGAGTCGTCGGGATTCTCCGCGGCGGGCAGCCCGGCGACGTGGTCGCGGTGCGCGCCGACATGGATGCGCTCCCCGTCACGGAGGACACCCCGTACACCTTCAAGTCGACGGTGCGGACGGAGTACCTCGGCCAGGATGTCGGTGTCATGCATGCGTGCGGCCACGACATCCACACGGCCGTCCAGCTCGGCGTCGCCTCGGTGCTCGCCTCCATGAGGGACGAGATCCCGGGGACGGTGAAGTTCATCTTCCAACCCGCCGAGGAAGGGCCCCCGCCGGGTGAGGAAGGCGGCGCGGATCTGATGGTGCGAGAGAACGTGCTCGAGGGACCTCGCCCCTCCGCGATCTTCGGCTTGCACGCATTTGCCGAGATGGATGTCGGGAGGGTCGGATACTCGCCCGGCCCGGCCCTCGCCGCCGTCGATCACTTCAGGATCCGCATCATCGGGGAGCAGGCGCACGGAGCGTATCCGCATCTGGGCATCGACCCGATCGTGATGGCATCGCAGGCCGTCGGTGCATTCCAGACGATCCGCTCGCGCACCCTGTCGCCGCTCGCACCCAGCGTCATCACCGTCGGGATCATCCGGGCGGGCACGCGTTTCAACATCATTCCCGCTGATGTATGGATGGAAGGCACGGTCCGGACGTACGACGCAGACGTGCGCGACACCGTCGAGGAGCGCATGGGCGAGATCCTCGAGGGGATCACGATGGCCAGCGGCGGGAGCTATGAACTGGAGTACGAGCGCGGGAGTCCCGCGACGATCAACGATCTCGACCTGACTGCCGAGATGGCACCGACACTGGAACGGACCATCGGTGCGGAGAACGTCTCGATACTGGAACCAGTCATGGGAGGGGAGGACTTCTCGTACTTCGCGAACGAGGTCCCCGGGTTCTTCTACCGGCTGGGGATGGTGAAGCCGGGAACCGTGTCAGGCGGACACCACACGCCGACGTTCATGGCCGACGACGCGTCGATCCCCGTGGGCATGCGGACGATGTCGAACCTGCTCCTCGACTACCTGAAGACGCGCCGCTGAGCGCGTCTCGGACGACCGGCCCGACGATCGACACACTCTGACAGGAACTGAAATGCGAATCGATTTGACCGGGAAGACCGTCCTCGTAACCGGCGCGAGTCGGGGCATCGGCCGGGCGATCGCCGAGGGGCTGGCCGCCGCGGGCGCGACGGTCGCCGCGCACTACAACGGGAACCGGGCGGCAGCCGAGGATCTGGTCGCCGGCCTCGGACACGACGCGCGGGCCTTTCAGGCGGACCTGGCGGAGCCCGAGGCTTGCGAGCGTCTTTTTGGCTCCGTCGTCGAGGCGTACGGTCGCGTCGACGTGCTCATCAACAACGCGGGCATCGCGCTCGATCTGCCGCTCGACCAGACGACCGATGA
Organism: Gemmatimonadota bacterium; assembly: GCA_039587355.1. Classification (GTDB taxonomy): domain Bacteria; phylum Gemmatimonadota; class Gemmatimonadetes; order Palauibacterales; family Palauibacteraceae; genus Palauibacter. The sequence goes on from JBDHIO010000026.1 coordinate 23,882, forward strand.
ATGGCTCGAGGGGTGGAACCGGACGATGGCGGTGAACCTCAGAGCCGTCGAATTGCTATGCCGCCGGGCGATACTCCACTTCCGACAGTACGACGGCGGACGGATCATCAACGTCGCCTCGAGGGCGGCGTTCCGCGGAGACACCCCGGATGCGATGGCGTATGCGGCGTCCAAGGGCGGCGTGGTGGCACTCACCCGGAGCATCGCGCGGGGGTTCGGAAAAGAGGGGATCTGCGCCTTCGTCCTCGCCCCCGGCTGGGTGCGTACGGACATGGCACGGGACGCGATCGACTCGCGAGGCGAGGACGATCTCGTCGAGGAACTGGCGCTGAACCGACTCACGGAGCCCACGGATCTCGCACCTCTCGCGGTGCTGCTGGCGAGCGGACTCGCCGATCACGCGACGGGAACGAGCATCGATGTGAACGCGGGCAGCTACGTCCGCTGACCGGGCGGGGCGGCTCTACTCGGGCGAGTCCTCGCCGGACGCTGCGAGCTGCGTGACCATCTTCGCGATCTGGATGTCCTGGACGGCCACCCCCGTCTGATCGATGACCGTGATCTGATCGTCCCGCGTCCTCCCCAGGGAGGGCTCGCGGATGACCTGGCCGAGTTCGACGACGTATTCGGCTTCGATCAGCCCCTGTTCGACGGCGTGCGAGATTTCGCCGTGATGGACGCACTGGGACCTGCTGTCCGCCACCACGACGTCCGCGCGACCCAAAAGCGCGGCATCGAGCTCCTGCTTGCCGGCATCGTCCGACCCCATCGCGGTTATGTGGGTGCCCGGTCGTACCTGGTCGGCCAGTATCAACGGCACCTTCGCCGGCGTGGCCGTGACGATGAGGTTCGCGCCGGCGGTCAGGCGATCCATGTCCGTCGTCCCTGAGATATCCAGATCTCGCGGCCAGAAGCCGGGATCCTTGCGGATCCCCCGGATCATCCGGTCGACGTGCTCCTGGTTTCGGCCCCAGACCGTGACCCGGTCGCATTCGACGACGTGGGGCAGCATCCGGAGCTGCATGCGTGCCTGTGCGCCCGTGCCGACGATCCCAATCCCGGTCACCTCGCGCGGCCCGAGGTGGCGGGCGGCCACGGCCCCGCCGGCGGCGGTCCGAACGTCGGTGAGATAGCACTCATCGAGCAGGATGCTCTGGACGGTGCCCGTCTTCTGGCTGAACACCAGTAAAAGGCCGTCGCTCGCCGTGATCCCGAGCGTCGGGTCGTGGAAGCCCGAAGCCACCTTCAGCACGTAGACCGAGTCCCCCCGGATGTAGCCGTACTTGATGTGGACGTCGCCCGGCGGATCGGGGAAGTGGAGGAACCCTACCGGCGGAACCTCGACCTTCCCCTCCGAATAGAGGGCGTACCCTTCCTCGAGATCGGAGATCAACGCCGGGACGAACCCGGGGACGTCGACCAGTTCCTTTATGCGTGCCAGGTCGATGATCTGCATGCCCCAGTCTGGGCGTCGCCACGAGTCGGAGCAAAGAGCCGTGCCAAACGCCTCGTCCCGAGGTAGCCTCCGGGGTCGACCACAGGTTCCGTCTTCCCGAGCTGCTGGAGGCCTCGATCATGCCGAGCCGATTCTATCGAGCCCTCGTGGGCCTCGCCGTCGCGGGGGGCCTCTGCGCGTGCACGCCGGACGCAGCCAGTGACGTCGCGACAGCGGTCCCGGCTTCCCCTCGCGCTCTGGGAGCCCTGACGACCGTCGAGAGCACCGAGCCCTGCATCGGGACTCGGTGCATTTCTTTCGTTCTCACGTGCCCCGATCTCGTGGAGCCCGTGCGCGGCCGGTTCGTCATCGAAGACCCTGCTGTCGCCGTCCGGGGGACGGTCGCGATGTTCAGCGGAGGTAACGGGAGATTCCTGACCCCGCTGACCGCGGATGACGGCACTATCCCGGAGTTTCGGCGGGCGTTGAACGACATCATCGCGGGAGGGTTCCGCCTGGTGCAGGTCGTCTGGGAGGATGGCTGGACCGGGGGCGCACCCGAACGCGGGGAGGGTCTCGACAAGCTCTCCTGTCGGCCCGCGACGGCCGCCGCGTGGATCGCAGACAACCTGACGGACGAGGGCACGCCGTTCTGTGCGGGCGGGAGCTCGGGCGGAGCCGCGCAGGTGAGCTACATGCTCACCCACTACGGGCTCGAGGACCGTCTCTCGCTCGCGGTCCCGTTCGCCGGCAACTGGATGGGGCACATCGACGTCGGCTGTCTCGACGACGATCCGATGAACGCCGCACTCCACTACTCGGAGATGGCGCGAGCGTTCATGGACGTCACGATGGGGTTCCCCGCGGGCGAGGGACCGTGCACGACTCGGACCGAATCCGCGAGAGCGGCGTTCGAGGAGGCGAGCATCGCTGGCGGCGGGAACGATTACGTGCACCCGAACACGATGGTCTGGATCATCCTTGGGGGGGCGGACCAGGTGGGAGCCCTTCCTCAGGGCCACGCATACTATGAGCGGCTGGCGAAGGAAGGTTCGCCCCTGCTCAAGATCGACGTCCTGTCCGGCGCGCCTCACGGGCTCGCGCGAACCCCGGGTGGGGCCGATCGGATACGCGACGTGTTCCTCCGGGAGTGTCGGTCCAGGTCGAGCTAGCCGGAGGGACGGCCTGGCTCCTCTGCCTGGCTGTATACGACGAGCACGATTCCACGGACTGAAACTTGGCAGAGCCTCTTCTCGTCTATTATGCTCACACCTGAACTTTAAAACAGGTGGTCGGATGCCCAGGGACACACTCGCCGAATTCGAGCTTCTCGTGATGCTGGCCGCGCTACGGCTCGGACCGAGCGAGGCGTACACGGTTTCCATCGCGGACGTCATCCAGACGAAGACCGGACGGCACGTTCGGCGGGCGAACGTTCACACGGTGCTCCAGCGCCTGGAGCGTCGTGGCCTCGTATCGACGAGCCTGAGCGAGCCGCGGCCCGAGCGCGGCGGCAAGCCGCGCCGCCTCGTCGATGTGACCCCCACGGGGATCGACGCGATCAAGGCCACGACGGGGGCGATCGATGCCCTGACGGAGGGGCTCGAAGAGGCCATCGGGGGGGCGGCATGACAGCCCCGCGGTGGATCGAGGCGCTGCTGCGGCGGGTGGCCCTTCCCGGCCGCGCCGAAGACGCGATCGGCGACCTGAACGAGATGCACGCGCGGCGAGTCGCGCGCGTCGGGACCGTCACCGGAACCCTGATCACGGGCCTCGCCACGATCGACATGGCCGGCGCGCTGCTCTACCAGCGCGTCCGGGGCACCGGCCCCGACCTGAACATGAAAGTCCACGGAAGCGGACGGAGACCCGATATGCGACAGCGGCTACAGGACTGGACGAGAGATTTCGTTCAGGCGGCACGTACCCTTGGACGCGCGCGGGGCTTCGCGGCGGTGACGATCCTCACGCTCGCGCTCGCCATCGGGGCGAACACGGCGATCTTCAGCGTGGTTGATACCGTGCTGCTGGATCCGCTCGACTATCCGGCGTCGGACGATCTTGTCGCGATTTACGGAACGGCGCCGGGGTCGGACCTGCCGGAGGAGTTCGGGCTTCCGCCGGAGTTCTATGTCCAGTATCAGGAGGCCGAACTACTCGACGGCGTCGGGCTGTTCCGGGCCGGGCAGACGAGTGCCCGCTGGGAGGACCAGGTCGACCGACTGTTCGTCGGCCAGATGACCCCGAGCGTCTTCCAGACGCTCCGCGTGTCGCCGGCACTGGGGCGGCTCCCCACTCGTGAGGACGACCCTGGAAGCGTCGCAGTGATCAGCCACGGGCTCTGGTCAACGTGGTTCGGCGCGGACTCCGCCGCGGTCGGGCGTTCGTTCGAAGTCTCGGGTGGCCTGCGTACGATCGTCGGGGTCATGCAGCCCGAGTTCCGGTTCCCGGACCAGCGGATCAGCGTTTGGGTCCATCAGGAACTCACGGACGAAGCGCAGGTCCGACCGGGCGCGATCGGTGGGACGTTCCTCCTGGGTCGCCTGGCGCCGGACGCCGACATACCGGCGCTCGAGGCCGAGCTCGCCCTCCTCGCCAGCCGCATCCCGGATCGGTTCGGGGGGTCGGCTCAGTATCGGGAAGTCCTCGAGGTTCACAGACCCGTCATCCGCTCGCTCGAGGAGGAGCTCGTCGGCGACTTCGAGGGTCCGCTGTGGCTCCTGCTCGGGACCGTCGGGATCGTCCTTCTCATCGCGTGCCTCAACGTCGCGAATCTCTTCTCCGTGAGGGCGGAGAGCCGACGGCACGACTTCGACGTGCGGCAGGCGCTCGGCGCCGGACGCTGGCGCCTGGTCCGCGCCCAGATGAGCGAAGCGACGATTCTCGCCCTGCTCGGGGGCATCCTCGGCGTGCTCCTCGCCTGGGCCGCCCTGCCGGTGCTCGTGCGGTTCGCTCCGGAGAACGTCCCGAACCTGGATACGACGAGCCTCGACGGCGCGGCGCTCCTCTTCACCGCCGGCCTGGTGATCTTCACCGCGGCCGTGTTCGGTCTGGCCCCGTCGATCCGCTTCTCGCGTCCGAGGCTGGTTGGCGGGATGAGGCAGGCAGGGGGCGTCAGTCGGCGGCGCCGTGGATGGGGCCGCGATGCCCTGGTGCTCGTGCAGACCGCCTCCGCACTGGTGCTTCTGGTCGGTTCGGGTCTGCTCTTCCGGAGCTTCTGGGAGCTGACGAGCGTCGATCCGGGGTATGACACGGAGAACATCTTCAGCTTCCAGGTCGCTCCTTCGCGGGACGAACTGAACGACGGCCCGTCGTTCGCCCAGTTCCATACGGGGTTCATGGAACAGGTCGCCGGTCTCCCCGGCGTCGAGTCCGTCGGCCTCACGAACTGGCTTCCGCTGGACGAAGGCGCGGGAAGCAACCGGTTCGTCACGGAGGAATCGCAGGCGGCGGAGGTGCAGCTGGCGCCCCTCCGGATGACGTTCGTCGGCGGCGACTACTTCGAGACGATGGGCATCTCGCTGCAGGTCGGCCGCGTCTTCAACAGCTCCGACCACACCGTCGGGGCCGGAAACACGGTGATCGGCTCACTCACGGCCGAACGGTTGTGGCCGGGACAGAACCCGATCGGGAAACGCCTGAGCCACGACAACGGGGCGAACTGGCTCACCGTCGTCGGGGTCGTCGAGGACGTGTACATCGAGGACTTCCGGCAGGACTCGCCGGATCCGATGGTCTACATGCCGATGGTCGGGTTCACGGCCCGAAGCTGGGGCGTCGGCTCGCCGGCCTACGTGGTGAGGACCGCGCGAGCCGACGTGATCGCTCCGGAGGTTCGCGCACTCATGCGCGAGCACGTGCCGGAGTCGCCGATGTATCGAATCTTCACCATGGAGGGACTCGCGCAGCGGTCGATGGCTCAGCTCTCGTTCACGATGCTGCTGCTCGCGATGGCATCGGGGCTGGCGCTGATCCTCGGAGCCGTCGGTCTGTACGGCGTCCTGTCGTACGTCGTCTCGACGCGCAACCGTGAGATCGCCGTCCGGATGGCCGTCGGAGCGGAGGGGAGTCGGGTTCGGAAAATGGTCGTACTTCAGGGCGCCCGAATCGCGGCGGCCGGAGTCGGCGTAGGGATCGTGGCGGCGCTCTTCCTCACTCGAGTGCTTGACTCGCTCCTCTTCGGGGTCCGGTCGCTCGACCCCGCGACGTTCATCGCGATGTCGGGACTGATGCTGCTGGTCGCGTTTCTCGCCAGCTACCTGCCCGCTCGCCGGGCGTCGACGGTGGATCCGATGGAGGCGCTGCGCGCCGATTAGCGCAAACGAGGCCCGGAGCATCCGAGAAAGGTCGGGACAGGTGCATCTGAACGAGATTCGAACGCGACGCGGTGTCGGGCTTGCCGTATGCCTGTTTGCCACGATGGTGGCGGTCGGCGCGCTGAGCGGCTGCAATCCGGAAGCCGGGGTCGCCCGTGAGCTCGACGCAGCCTGCGAGGCGGGCGATGCCTCTGCCTGCAACGACCTCGGGTGGCGGGTGCGACAGGGCCAGCACGTCCTCGCCGACTGGCGGCGCGCGCAGGACCTCTTTCAGCGGGCCTGCGAGGCCGGCGAGGGCGAGGCGTGCGTCCGGCTGGCCCGTCTCCACGTTCACGGCGCCGGTCCTCGTCGGGGAATCCCGACGGACTCCGCCATGGCCGCGACCACACTCGAGCGGGCCTGCCAGACCGGCGCGTATGTGGGGTGCCTCGATCTGGCGGAGATGTTCCTGGCTCGCGACACGGCAGACGAGGCGGGAGCCGTGGGTCTGTACGAACAGGGCTGCGAGGGCGGTGAGCTCACGGCCTGCACCCGCCTCGGCGACATGGTCGCGGAGGGCCGGGGGGCGGCGCCGGATACCGCCCGGGCCGTGGCGCTCCACCAGCGAGCCTGCGACGACGGATCCAATCTGGGGTGTGCGAATCTCGGTCTCGCCTACGAAACTGGGTTCGGTGTCGAGCGCGATTTCGCGCGTGCGGCGACTCTTTACGAGGGGGCGTGCGAGATCGAGATGATCGGGTGTCACCGCCTCGCGGACCTGCATGTAAGAGGTGATGGGGTCTCCGAGAACGTCGATCGTGCCGTCGAGCTTTTCCGCGAAGCCTGCGCGGGAACGATGCGACGTGATCAGGGCTCGCCGGGCGTCGCGGACAGCTGCTTCCGCGTCGCGGATCTCTATGCGAACGGCTATGGTGGCGAAGGCGAGTTCTACCGGGCCCGCATCTTCTTCCACCGGGCGTGTCAGATGGGGCACGAAGAAGGCTGCGAGCGATCATGAGCGCTACTCCGATGTCTTCCACCGCGGATCCGCTCGTCGCCGCCACCGACCTCGCGAAGCACTACGGAAGTGTCGTTGCGCTCGACGGCGTGACGTTCGGGATCTACGACGGAATCACGGGGATCCTCGGCGAGAACGGCGCCGGCAAGAGCACCGCGATCAAGATCTTCCTCGGCCTGCTGCCGCCCACGTCCGGAACGGCGATGGTTCTGGGGGAGGACGCGCACGAGAGCGTCGCCGTCCGGGCGAAGCTCGGCTACATGCCCGAGCACGACTGCCTCCCGACGAGCGTGACCGCCGCCGAGTTCCTGACCCACATGGCCGAGGTGAGCGGCCTTCCGCCGTCGCAGTCCCGAACCCGCGCCGCGGATACGCTCCGTCACGTCGGGTTGTTCGAGGAGCGGTACCGGGCGATCGGCGGTTATTCCACCGGAATGAAGCAGCGGGTGAAGCTCGCGCAGGCGCTCGTGCACGACCCGCGCGTGGTCTTTCTCGATGAGCCGACCGCAGGTCTCGACCCGGCGGGGCGGGAGGAGATGCTCGACCTGGTCAGGAAGACGCACAGGGACTTCGGGATCAGCATCCTCTTCTCCTCCCACCTCATGTCCGATGTCGAGCGAACGTGCGATCGGATCATCGTGCTGAGGGGCGGTCAGCTTGTGCGCGCCGGGGAGGTGAGCGACCTCACGAGCGAGACGGAGTCGGTGTTCGTCGAGGTCGACTCCGGCCAGGACGCGCTCGTGACCGAGCTCCAGAGCCGGGGAGTCAGCACGGTCCTCACCGGTGCCGGGCTCCACATCGAGGGAGTGGACGAGACCGTCTACGATCAGGTGCGGGACGCACTCGTGGCGTCCGGCGCGCCCCTGCGCAGGATGGGGCCAGAGCGGCGTGCGCTCACCGAACTGTTCGCCCGCGACGGGGAAGACCTTCCGACGGGAGGCGCGTCATGAGCGACGTGAACACGCCCCTGAACGGCGAGGCGACCCACGCTGGGAACGGCGGCGACCAGGCCGAGGGCACCGTCTTCGACATCGGGTATCAGCGATACGATGGGCCGCGCGAAGGGAGGTCCCGGGCACGCCGCGCGGTGTTCAGGGATGGCATCCGCAATGCGCTCGGGATGGGGCGTGGCGGACGATCGAAGATCCTGCCGTGGGCCTTCATCGGACTCATGACCGGCGTCGGGTTCATCCTCGCCCTCGTCGCCGGAGCAGCGCTCCGGCTCGCCGGTCCGCAGGCCGTCGCGCAGATCCCGTCGCACTCGGACTTCTACGGGATCTCGTCGATGTTCTTTCTGGTGTTCGCGGCGATCGTGGCCCCGGGGCTCCTGTGCCCCGACCGACGCAACGGCGTGATCAACCTCTATCTCGTCCGGCCTCTCACCGGGTCCGACTACGTCGTGGCGCGCTGGCTCGCGTTTCTGGCGGTCGCGCTGTTCGCCGCGTGGCTGCCTCAGTTCGTACTCATGATCGGGCGCGTGATGGGGAACCCGGACCCGGCCGGCTACCTGCAGGCGAACTGGCTCGATATCCCGCGAATCCTGGCGGCCGGGACCGCGATCGCCGCGTTCACGACGACCCTCGCGATGCTGGTCGCGGCGTTTACGACCCGGCGGGCATACGCGGCGGTGTTTCTCGTCGGGCTGTTCATAATCTCGGCGCCCTTCGCGGCGGCGCTCGCCGAGGAGATCGACGGGGGCCTCGGTCAGTTCTTCGGGCTGCTCGTGCTCAGCAACATCCCCGTGCACGTCAACGATGTGATCTTCGGGGCCACAAGCATCATTACGGCCGAGTCGCCAGCCAGTCAGCTCTCCGACATCACGCTCGTCGGTTGGTACCTGCTCTGGGTTCTCATACCCGGGTGCGTGCTGTGGGCCCGCTACCGAAGGCTCACACCATGACTCGAAACGAATCCGCCGTCATCCGCGTGGACCACGTGTCGCGCTGGTTCGGGAGCGTCGTCGCGGTCAGCGACGTGACGTTCGACATCGCTCCGGGCGTCACGGGTCTCCTCGGGCCGAACGGGGCCGGCAAGACCACGCTGCTGCGCATGATGACGGGGCTTGCCGCGGTGTCGGATGGCGAGGTCACCATGTTCGGTGAGCCCGTGCGCGACAATCCGCCGCTGTACCGGCGTATCGGCGTCATGTCCGAGCACGAGACCGTCTACTCGTTCATGCGCGGCCGCGACTTCGTCCGGATGATGGGTAAGCTTAGGGGCGTCGAGGACCTCGAGACCGCGGTGGACCGGGCGATCGAGCTGGTCGACCTGGCTGACGCGGCACGCCTGCCCATGGGGACGTACTCGCGCGGCATGCGGCAACGCATGCGGCTGGCGGGCACGCTCGTTCACCAGCCCGAGGTGCTGATCCTCGACGAACCGCTGAACGGGGCAGACCCCAGACAGCGGGTGCAGTTTCAGGCGCTTCTACGTCGCCTCGCGGATGGCGGACGGACGATCGTTCTCTCCTCTCATATCCTCGAGGAGGTGGAACACGTAGCCGACACCGTGCTTCTGGTGGTGAACGGAAAACTCGCCGCCTCCGGCGGGTTCCGCGCGATCCGCGCCGCGCTCGATCAGCGGCCGTACCACGTACGCGTCATCGCGGATTCACCGCGGGATCTCGCTTCCGCAGTGGTTCGACTTCCATCGGTCGAGGCCGTGAACATCGATCCCGACGGAGCGCTGATCCTCCTCAGCAAGAACGTGCGCGAGCTGCAGATCGAGCTCCCGCGCCTCGCACAGGCCGAGTCGATCAGCCTGCGACGTGTCGAACCGCTTGACGATTCGCTTGAAAGCGTGTTCGGCTATCTGGTGGAGGGCTGATCATGGGTTCCGTATTCCACCTCACGCTGCGGCAGCTCACGGGCAAATGGCGCCTGATCATCATGACGGTGCTCGGTGTGCTTCCGGTGCTGTTCGCAGCCGGCATGGTGAGCGGGTCGGATGCGCCGTTCGTCGCTGCGTTCGAGACCGTCGTGCTGAGCACGATGCTGGCGGGCTCGATCGTGCCGCTGATCGTCGTGTCGATCGCGAGCGTCGCTCACGCTGTCTCCCCTGCCCCGCTGGCAGATCGTCGCGCCGAAGCTCGTCGCATCCGTGGCCGTCGCGACACCGTTCGTCGTGGGGAGCGCCTTCGGCGCCAGCTTCCTCGGATTCAACCGGGACCCCACCGCGATTCTCGCCGTGACGCTCTCCACTCTGATCGCGCTGCTGATGTACGCCTCGTTCTTCACGTGGCTCGGCATGATGACGAAGCAGGCGATCGCCGTGGGGCTCGTGTATATCGTGCTCTGGGAGGGGTTCTTCTCAGGCTACGTCTCGGGTATCCGGTACTTCAGCATTCGTCACTACTCCGCGGCCCTGGCGCACGGGTTCGACCCCCGTCGCTTCATGGACGATCAGCACGTGGGCTTTGCGCTCGCGCTCGCACTCGCGGCACTCACGATCGTCCTCTTCTTCTGGCTCTCGGTGCGCCGCCTTCGCCGGATGGACGTGCCCTAGGCCTTTGCTCCGGAGTTGGCGGCGAGGCTCGCGACAACCATCGTGCCTGATGCGCATCTGCGGAAGTTCCGTCGCGAGGCCTCTCGCGCGCGTGGTCCTCTCGGCCGCTCTGGTGTCGGCGGCCGCCGGTTGCAGCGAGTCGACGGGCGATCCCGCTTTCACCGTCCGCGACAGCGCGGGAGTCCGGGTCGCCGTCTCCACGGCGGCCCGCTGGAATCTCGCACCCGCAGAGCGCTGGACCGTCGGTGACGCCCCGGTTCTGGATCTGGCCCTCACCGGCTCCGGGCCGGACCACGAGTTCTACCGTGTGGCGGACGCGCTGACGCTGTCGGACGGCCGGATCGTGATCGCCAACAGCGGATCGTATCAGGTGAGGGTCTATGCGCCCGACGGATCCAGTCTCGGGTCGATCGGGCGGGAGGGCGAAGGCCCCGGCGAGTTTCAGCGGTTCTTCAACATCGATGCGTTCGCCGGCGACTCGCTGCTGGTGCACACGTACCCCGGCCGCATGACTGTCCTCGATCCGGAGCTGGAGTTCGTCCGGACCTTCGACCTCGGAGCACTCGCACGCCGCATGCAGGCATGGGATGCGGAGCTGGTCGGGACGGTCGGAGTCGCGATGGAGGAGTTCGAGGGCGACAACGCGCTCATCCGGCCCCCGCTGTCGGTGGTGCGATTCGACGTGGAAGGGGTGCCTCTCGACACCGTCATGCGACTGCCGGGTACCGAGGCGTTCTTCTTCATGACCGAACTCGGCCTTAGCGGCGGGAGGCCGCTATTCGCGAAGACGACGGTGGTCGCGGCGGCGGGGGAAGAGCTTCTTGTCGGGCTCGCGGACAGCCTCGCGTTCTCGGTATACGGCCCCGATGCAGCGCTTCGCCGGATCGTCCGCGTCGAGGAGCCGGACCTCCGCCTGACGGACGAGGAGATCGACGCCGAGCTCGAGGCTCGGGTCGGGCCGGATCCGGACCGCTTCACCCGGGACATGCACGACGCGCTGCCGATCCCGGCGACCCGGGCGGCGTACGAGGATCTGCTCGTCGACTCGACGGGGCATGTGTGGGCTTCAACTCAACCCTCGTGGCGGGACCGTCGAGAGATGGCCGCCCTCGACTGGAATGTGTTCACTCCGGACGGGGAGTGGCTCGGCGCCGTCGAGATGCCGGCCCGGTTCCGACCGCTCGAGATCGGCGCGGACTACGTCCTGGGCGTGCGGTACGACGAAATGGACGTCGAACACGTTCTGACCCTGCCGCTTTCGCGCTAGCCTACGCGGGACCGCCTCCGAGAAGCAGGACCACGTAGATCAGGTACAGGAGCGCGAACAAGCTCCCGATCACGCGTCCGATCGGGCGACGCAGGAAGACGAACCCGGCGAAGACGATCGAGGAACCCAACATCAACGGCAGGTCACTGGAGACGAACCCCGCGGGCACAGCGATGGGGTCGGGACTCGCGACGGCAGCGACGCCCATGATCCCGAGTACGTTGAACACGTTGCTCCCGAGGATCGCCCCCACCACGACGCTCGCCCGCCCCTGGATGCCGGCGACGAGCGTCGTCGCGAGCTCGGGCAGCGATGTGGCCAGCGCGACGATCGTGAGACCGACGACCGCGGCGCTGAGGCCGAACTGGACCGCGATCTGGATCGCCGAATCCACCACGAGACGAGCCCCGAGCGGAAGCCCCACGATTCCGGCGGCGAGGAAGAGGAGGATCATCCGGATCCTGCTCGGCAACCCGAGGACGCGCTCGATCGGGGCGGGCGCCGCCGCCTGGTAGTCCTTCATCGCGCCACGCGCCGCCAGCCCCCACACGACGGCGAGGCCCGCCAGCAGCCCGAGGCCCGCGGTCCGGTTCACGTCGAAGAACAGACAGATCGCGACGAAGAACATGCTCGCGATCAACATCATCACGGAGTCTCGCCGGACGGGGCTGCCGCTCGAATCGGGCAGGATCGGGTACAGCACGGCGGTCAGTCCCCCGACCAGGAGCACGTTCGCGGTGTTGCTGCCCACCACGTTGCCGAGCACGAGATCCGGATAGCCGGTGACGCTGGCCCGCACCGCCACGACGAGTTCGGGCATCGATGTGCCCAGGGCGACGACCGTCGCTGCCACGACCGCGGTCGAGACGCGCATCCGGCGCGAGAGCGCGACCGCTCCCCGCACGAGCAGATCTCCGCCAACCAGGAGGTAGATGAGGCCGGCGATCAGGTTGACGTACGTCACCGGCCGGCCCCCTCACCCAGCCCACCGACGTCGAGCCGCAGGGTCAGCTTTCGACTCTTTCTGCGGTGATGTCCCGGGCGATCGCATACAGCAATCCGGACTCAGGCTCCGGATAGGACGTCCACAGGAGGTGCTTGTACGACCCATCTGCGCACTGGAAGCGATTCTCGAAGGAGATCGTCGGGATGCCCTGGGAGAGCTTCTCGATTTCGCGGGCCGTCGCCTCGACGTCATCCGGGTGGATGATGTCCATGAACGGCCGATCGATGAGCTGCTCGGTCGTCCACCCGAGTACGCGCTCGAACGCGGGGTTGATGCGCTTGAAGTACCCGTCCGTGTTCGCGATACACATCATGTCGATCGAGGCATCGAAGAACTTCTTGAACTCGCGCAGGAGCGTCATGCGCCGCTGAAGCTCGTCGGCCATGTCGTTGAACGTCCTGGCGAACAGGCCGATCTCATCATCCCGATCCGCGTCGGCCCGGGCGTCGAGCTCGCCATCCCGGATCCGCGTCGCGACCCCCGCGAGCTCGTGGATCGGTTTCGCGAACCGGAACCCGACGACGATCCCGAGGAGAATGGCGAAGGCGGCCATCGCGGTGCCGACCTCCGTCAGGGCCTCGCGGAACACCGTGATCGATGCTTCCTCCTCAGAGGCATCGACCTTCACCACGAGTCCCCAACCGGTCTCGGGAATCGAGCGTATCGCCGCCCAGACCGTCTCGCCGCGATAGTCGACGAGATCAGTCGCGACCTCGTCCCCCTCCGCTGAGAGGGCGCGCGTCGCGAGAGCATCCGTCCCGGGTGCGGCGGACGGGTCCATCGGCCCAAACCGCCCCGGCGTCAGGTATGTGGGCGCTCCGGCCTCGTCTCTCACGACGATGAGGGTCTCACCGGTCTGACCCGGACCCGCGCCGGTGTTCGTGGCGGCGAGCAGCTCGCCCCCGTCCATCGTGACGTGGAGGACCCCGACGGGCTCATCGGAGAGCATCAACCCGAGGGCGAACTCCGCGTACGGGTTCTCCTCCGAGAGCATCGTGCCCACGAGAACGGGCTCTCGGAATGCGCCCGCGGCCGATCCGTTGCGCTCTGTCGCCATCGACGCTCTGCCGTCCCGCTCCGCGCTGGCGACCAGCCGCCCCTCCCGATCGTAGACGGCGAGCGCCTCGAAGCTCCCGACAGCCGCGAGAGCGTCGGCCAGCACCCCCTGCACTCCCTCGCGCAGTCGCTCGTTCGGGCTCTCGTTGTACTCGCGGAGACCCGCCCGCAACTGCGCTGGGCTCGCGGCGAGGCGGACGCGATCCTGCCAGTCGGACACGATCGCCCGCACCCGCTCGGTCTTCGTGTCCGCGAGCCCTTCGAGCTGCTCGAGCGCGCCCGCCGTGAGCAGCCTGCGAGCTGTCGTATAGGTGATCGCGCCGAGGATGAGCATGCTCCCGAGCGAGGCCGCCACGAGCGTGAAGACGAACCTGGTTCGCATGTCCACGGTCTACGCCTCCTCTCGCGGCCGGCTCACAGGCGGCGAGACATGGAGGAAATCGCCTTGTCCTCGTCGGGCTCGGGTCCCACCCGCTCCGACTCGGGGATAGGATCTTCGCCGGGGTTCACGTAGGCGTCCTCGACCAGCAGCCGCTGCTTTTCGTACAGCCGGCGGTAGAGACCCTCTCCGTTGGCCAGCAGCTCCGAGTGAGTTCCGCGCTCGACGATAGAGCCATCGTCCAGCACGAGGATCTGGTCGGCGCTCTGGATCGTCGAGAGACGATGGGCGATCACGAACGTCGTGCGGCCCCGCCGGAGGTTCGTCAGTCCGTCCCGGATGAGCGCCTCGCTCTCCGAGTCAAGACTGGATGTCGCTTCGTCGAGAATCAGGACCCTCGGGTCGGCGAGGATGGCGCGCGCGATGGCGACACGCTGCCGCTGCCCACCCGACAGCTTCACGCCGCGCTCACCGACCACGGTGTCGTACGTCTCATCGAAGCGTTCGATGAACTCGTCGCAGTGGGCGATCCGCGCGGCGTCCCGAATCTCCTCCTCCGTGGCGTCCTGATAGGCGAACGCGATGTTCTCCCGGATCGTCCCGTCGAACAGGAAGTTGTCCTGCATGACGACGCCGAGTTGCCGCCGGTAGTCCCGCAGTCGCAGGGTGTCGAGGTCCCGGCCATCCACGAGGATCCGGCCGCTCTTCGGACGGGAGAACGCCATGACCAGGTTGATCAGGGTGCTCTTTCCGGCGCCGCTCGGCCCGACGAGCGCGGTCGTGGTGCCAGCAGGCGCATGGAACGAAACGTCCTCGAGCACCGGGGTGTCGGGCTCGTACTCGAAGTCGACGTTCTCGAACACGACGTCGCCCACGATCTCGCCGGCCGGCACTCGCGCGTCGTCCTCCGCATCCTCCGTCGCCGTGTTCCGGATCTCCCGGATTCGATCGAGACCCGCGAACGCCTCGGACAGCTGGGTCCCGATGTTCGCGATCTGTACGAGGGGAGCGACCATCAGTCCCACGAAGAATACATACATGACTAGGTCGCCGAGCGTCATCTCGCCGGCGAGGATCGCGCGCCCGCCGACGATCATGATGAGGACGCTGATCGTGCCGACGACGACGGTGGAGAACGCGGAGACGGCGGACGTTCCCGTGATCGTGCGCGCGATCGTCTGGAACAGCCGGTCGACGCCCTCGTGGAAGATCCCGCGCTCACGCTCCTCGGCCACGTAGACTTTGAGGAGGCGCACGCCCCCCAGCGCTTCCCCGAGGCGGCCCGTCACCTGGGAGTGGATCTCCCAGCGCTCGCGAAAGATCGGACGGAGCCTCTTCATGGACCAACCGATCACCACGGCGAACACGAGCAGCAGCCCGATCGCTCCGATCGTCATCGCCCAGTTGAGCCACAGCAGAACGCCCAGCGCAATCACGGCCGTCGTGATCCCGCCCGCGAGATGGATGACTCCGGTCCCAACCAGGTTCCGGATGCCCTCGGCGTCGTTCATGATCCGGGTAATCAGCGTCCCGCTCTTCGTCGAGTCGAAGTAGGAGACGGGAAGCCGCATCACGTGCGCCTGGACGGTCGTCCGCATGTCGCGGATCGCTCGCTGGGCGGCGACGCTGACGATCCTCGCGAGACCGAACGAGGCGGACGCCTGGATCAGCGTCGCGATGCCCGCGGCGATCGCGATCGGCACGAGCAGATCCGCCCGCCCGTTCCCGATCACGTCATCGATGACAAACTTCGAGCTCGCGGGCAGAACGAATCCGGCGAGCCGCCCGATGACCATCAGCCCGAGTCCGATCGCGAGCGGTCCGCGTTGGGCGACGACGAGCCCCTTCGCCTCCTCGCGAACGTCACGGAGCTTGACCTTCTTCTTTTTCTTGGGATCACTCATGCGAATGAAGGTAGCGCATGCGGCGGGGAGACCCCTAGCGACTACAGCCCGGTGAAGAACCTCGACTGCACGCGCTGGTAGATCGCGCCGCCTCCCGGCAGACGAGCGAAGATCTCGCCCCACTCGGGCGTCCCCACGACGGCCGGCCATTTCTCGTCGCGCTCGGCCTTCGAGGCGTACCGGATGATCCACGTGACGTTGGCGGGCCCCATCGGATCGTCCTCGGCGCCGCGTACCTCCGCATCGACGCCCGCGCTCACCCAGAACCCCACGACATCCAGGTTCGCCTTCAGGTACGGCACGCCGTGGCTCTCCGCCCACTCCTTGTAGTCGTCGAGGCTCTCGGCTGCGATGTGGTAGTCGCGGATCTCGTAGATCGGCCCATCCTGGACGGGCTCGCCGCCCGACCACGTCGCTGCAACGAGCGCGATCGACGCGACCGCGAGCAGCGATCCACGTACCAAAGTATTTCTGAACGAACTGGCGACCATGTCGGTCCTTCCCGGGGCTCGGCCCCTCAGGGGTTCACGTTCGGATTCCTCGGGACTACGGCTGGGAGACCACGTTCCTATCGACCTTCGTCAACAACACCTCGGCGGCCTTATCCGGGCCCTGAACGTGGGTCGGGAGGCTCTCCCGCCGCCAGACCACGGAGCGCCGTGTTGCTCCGTCCACGACCCGTTCGTACCGTCTATCCCGGTGTTCACCAGGGTCCTGGACCCGATCGACCCATGTTGCGGCCGTCTTCCAAGGAGGCCACGTGAGATTCTCCGGCCTCGCAATCCTCGCTGCTCTCGTCATCAGCGTCTCGACGCCCCGGGCGACTAGCGCCCAGGAGAACCGGTCGGTTGACCGTCCCTCCGAGACCACGCCGAGCCGACGTCGGGGCCGAAGCTACAATCGCTACCCCGGTCCAATTCCGACGCCGGCGGAGTGGAGGGCCCCCGACGGACCGGTCCGGATCGGGATCCAGGCCGGGCATTGGCGAGCGGCCGAGGCACCGCGCGAGCTGTCGGGTCTCAAGGACAATGGCACGCGCTGGGGGCAGACGCCCGAGTGGGAAGTGAATCTCGAGATCGCGAGAGAGACCGCCGCTCAGCTCGAAGAGCTCGGGTACGAAGTGGATCTTCTCCCCGCCGTTGTTCCGCCGGGGTACCGGGCCCACCTGTTCGTTGCGATTCACGCCGACGGGAGCGACAACTCGTCTGCCCGCGGCTACCGCGTCGCGGCGCCGCGGCGGGACGCGACCGGGCGAGCGGACGGGATCGCCGAGCTCCTTCGTGACAGCTACGGAGAGGCGACGGGACTCAAGCGTCTGCCGACGACGACCCGCCGGATGCAGAACTACTACGCATTCAACTATCGACGTTACGAGCATGCGCTCCACCCGATGACGATCGCGGTGATCCTCGAGACCGGATTCCTGACGAGTCCGACGGACCGGCGGGTCATCCTCGACGCGCCAGAGCGGGCCGCACGCGGCATCGTCGACGCCGTGACTGCCTTCCACGTGACCCCGCCTCCGGCGGTCGCAGCCTCCTCGGGCGAGCGGGACTGATCTCTCGCGGCCCGGGACCGTATCCCGATAGCGCCGGGGTCGTCATCGTCTAGAACCCCACCGACGGGCTCTGGGGTGACCGGACGGTGTGGACCGTCGCGTCGCCGTCGGGACGGGCGGGGCGAAACCCGCGGTTGCGGGATCAGCCCCCGCCGGGGCACGTTCGCGGAAACAGGAGTGTTCTTCGATGCACGATCCGCGGGACCTTCCGCTGTTCACGTCGGTGTTCCATCCATCGGATTTCTCGCACGCCAGTGAATCGGCGTTCGCCCATGCCCTCGCGGTCGCTCTCGTCGGCCCATCGCACCTGACGATCCTGCACGCGGGCGGGGACCCCGGCGATTGGGAGGACTTTCCGGCGGTTCGAGCCACGCTCGCCGCGTGGGGCCTGCTCGGCCCCGACGACTCACGCGATGCGGTGCAGGAGAAGCTCGCAGTCGGGGTGAAGAAGGTCCTCACGCAGGAGAGGGACCCCCTCGCCGCGATCCTCGGCTATCTCGACGACCATCCCACGGATCTCCTCGTGCTGGCTACCCGTGGAGTACGTGGCCTCGCCCGATGGTTCGTGCCATCGATGGCCGAGTCGTTAGCGCGACTGACCAGACTCCCGACTCTTCTCGTGCCTGAGCGTACGAGAGGGTTCGTCGACCCCGAGAACGGCACGGTGTCGCTTCGTCGGATCCTCGTTCCGGTCGATCACGCGCCGGCTGCCGCACCGGCGATCACATTCGTCGAGCACACGGGGCATGTCCTGGGGGCGGTTCAGGCGACGTTGCTTCACGCGGGCGATGGAGAGGCACCGATCGTCGCTCTCCCCGAACATCCCAGGTGCAAGTGGGACGCGCTCAAGACCAGCGGAGGCGCCGTCGAGTCGATCCTCCAGGCAGCTCGCGAACTCCCGGCCGATCTGATCGTGATGGTCACGGACGGCCGCGACGGATTCCTCGACATCCTTCGAGGGACGCACACGGAGCGCGTTCTGCAAGACACTCCGGCGCCCATCCTGTCCCTACCGGAAGGGTGGAAGCACCCGTTCGAGACGGGTGCGGTCAGAAAATCGATCGCCGACCTGGCTTCCAGCGCCAAGGAACGCGGCGATCAGGCCCGCACGGCACTCTTTCGTTCTGTGGCAATGACCGCCCACCCCGACCGCACGGGTGACGGTGGTGAGCTCATGAGACGGGCGATCGAGGCCCGGGACGCCGGGGACGTCGAAGGGCTTCAGTCGATGACGAGGCGGCGGACTTCGCCGCCGCCGGAACCCGGAGAGTAGGCCATGGAACGGCCAGAATCCGACATCCGCGTACGCGAAGCGTGCGAGGGCGATGTCGAGGCGATCATCCGACTCTTCCAGGCCTCCTACGGCGCGGGCTACATGTATCCTCAGTTCTACGAGGAGACGAGCATCAAGAAGCTCGTGTTCTCGGACGACGCTCTGGTGCTCGTCGCCGAAGCCCCAGGATCGGACGAGATCGTCGGGACCGCATCGGTCGTCCTCGAGATCGGCGCCTATTCCGACCTCGTGGGCGAGTTCGGCCGACTCGTGGTTCTGCCCGAAGCGCGCAACCGTGGCGTCGGCGGACAGCTCATGGCCGGCCGGCTGGAACGGGTCCGGGCTCGGTTGCACGTTGGTCTCGTGGAGGCCCGAACGGCACACCCGTTCTCCTGCAGGATCGCCGACAGACACGGGTTCGCCGCGGTTGGCGTGATGCCGAACCGGCTCCTCTTCGGCGGAAACCGCGAGCACGCGACGATCTATGCGCGGTACTTCGGCGATGCCCTGACGATGAGGGACAATCACCCGCGGATCATCCCCGAGGTCTTCGAGATCGCCTCGATGGCCATGGAGAACGTGGGTCTCGAGCCGGACGTCATCGTGGATGAGCCGGCCACGCCCTATCCCGCAGGGGGTAGCTGCGAGATCGAGCCCCTGGAGGCGGACGGGTATTCGTCACTGCTCCGGATCCAGCGCGCGCGCGCACGGCGTCGCGAGGTGTTCGGCCCGCTCCGGCTCCACTACGGGTTCTTCAAGCTCCGAGCGACGAGGGCGAAGTACCTGATCGCGCGGCGGGGTGGCGGAATCGCGGGTGCCGTGGGGTTTATCCGCGACGACCACGAGAAGCACGTTCGGATCTTCGAGCTCATCCACCTGCACGAGGACATCCCGCGAATCCTGCTTTCTGAACTCGATCGCCTCGCGGGCGAGGAATGGGGCACCGCGACCATCGAGGCGGACATCGATGCCGACTCCCCCCGCATGCAGAGGACGCTTCTCGAGATCGGCTACCGTCCAGCGTGCTATCTCCCCGCGTACGCGTTCCACAGGGCAGAGCGCCGGGACGTCGTGAAGATGTGGCGGCTCTTCGACCCGCCCGTGCCCCTGGCGGCCGACCTGCCCGAACACGCGCGGGGCCTCACCCGCATGGTCCTGGAGTCATTCGAGCGGCAGGAGATGCGGCCCAGGATTCGTCACGCGATGGAGCACGTAGGGCTTTTCGAAGGGCTATCCGAGGAGCAGGCGGCCTGGCTCGGCAGTCTCCTCCGGTATCGGAGCATCGAACGGGGCGAGGCGCTGTTCACGCGGGGAGACCGAAACGGAAAGATGTACCTCGTGATCGAAGGGGCCCTCACGATCGAGGTAGACGGCGCGCCGCTCGGCACCGTGGGCCCGGGAGAATGCGTCGGCGAGGTCGCTCTTCTGTCGGGTCAGGATCACTCCGCGACGGCGGTGGCCACCGAGACAACGGTCGCGGGCCTGCTGACTCGCGAAGACCTGACGCGACTGGTCCGGCGGCGTCCCGACATCGGGGTCACGCTGTATCGCAACCTCGCGGCCGAGCTGGGCGAGAAGCTGCGGCGCGCGGACTTCGATGAGGTGAGCTGACCCCGATCAGGCTCGTGGAGGGATGTTGTGGTTCCTGTGAAAGATGTTCTCCGGGTCCCACCGCTGCTTCACGCCGCGCAAGCGCTCGTAGTTGGCCCCGTACGCCGCCGGGATCCGCTCCCGTTCGTCCTCGCCGAGCAGGTTCACGTAGACGCCGCCGTTCGCGTAGGGCGCCACCTCATCCGACACGCCGCGTGCCCAGGCCATCATGTCGTCGTCGAGCTCGGGGTCTACCCAGCCCGGGAAGATGTGCAGCCCGTGCGCCGCTCCCCGGTGAGGGTACGCGGTCGTACCGGGGCCGATGCGGCCGGCGGCGCCACCGCCGGGCCCGAAGTAGACAGACGTGAAGTCGCCCGGGAAGGGCCCCAGGGCCTCGATCAGGGTGTCGATCGCCTCGTCCGACAACTCGTCGAAGTAGTGCGCCCGCGAGTACCAGCGAAAACCCTTCGCCATCCCCGCGTCGAAGCTCTGCTGCAGCTCGACCCAGGGCTGCGGAAACACGCCGTCGAGTATCGGGTCACCCATCTCGCGGAATACCGCGAGATGCTGCTCACCATCGGCCACCGGCCCCAGATAGGCCAGTACGAAGGCGACGACGACCTGTCCGTGCCATTCGGCCGGAAAAGGGTCAATGGGCGGCACACGGTAGAAGAACGGGAAGCAGGCGGTCTCGTCGGGCGCGTCGCGGAAGACGTCGCGGTACAGCCGGAGCATCTCGGCGGCCCGATCGATCGGGTAGATGACCTGCCCCGCGAGCACCGGGTGATCGAGCGGGTGGAGCGCCAGCTCGAACGACGTCACGATCCCGAAGTTCCCGCTGCCACCGCGCAGGGCCCAGAAGAGATCATCGTTCTCCGTCGCGCTCGCGCGAACCAGACTGCCGGCGGCAGTCACCACCTCGGCCGAAACGAGATTGTCGCACGCGAGCCCGTGCTTTCGGGTGAGCCACCCCTCCCCGCCTCCGAGCGTGAACCCGGCCACACCCACGGTCGAGACGGTCCCGGCCGTCGTAGCCAGTCCGTGCGGCGAGACGGCGGCATCGAACTCGCCCCACGTGACACCCGCTCCCACGACGGCGCGGCGCCCGGCCGGATCCACGTCGATACTCCCGAGGTCGCCGAGATCGATGAGTAGACCCCCGTCGCAGGCGCTGTTCCCTGCGTAGTCGTGCCCGCCGCTCTTCACGCCCACAACCAGGCCGCGAGTTCGAGCGTATTCGAGCGCCGTAGCCACGTCGCCCGGGCCGGCGACCCTGACGATCAGATCGGGGTGGCTCTCGAAGCGCGCGTTCCACACCGTGCGGCTCTCGTAGTACTCCAGATCACCGGGCCAAAGCACCCGACCCTCGATGCCCGCCGGCCCATCGTCGCGTGAAAACACGGCGCGTCTCCCTGGTCTGAATCGCCCTCTTCGATGACGTCCAAGGATGCAAACCTCGGCCCCGCGCGGCCAGTTACGCTCTGGACGCCTTGCTGGGGTCGGGATCCCCGGGGCACGTTCATCCGTCGCATTCCCCATTTGACGAGGAGAACGGGATGAGATCTCGCCGACGCTTTCTGCGTGACTCGAGCCTGGCAGCGGGAGGGGCCCTCGCCTTTCCCGGATTGTTGCGGGCGGCACGTGTGGCCCCGAGCGATCGCGTGCGTGTCGGCGTCATCGGTTGCAACGGGATGGGGAACGCGGACTTGCGTTCGATGCTGAAGGTGCCCGAGGTCGAATGCGCCGCCCTGTGCGACATCGACGAGTCCGTCCGGAACATCCGGGCCGACGAGATCGAGGAAGAGACGGGCGCTCGCCCGGCCCTTTTCGGGGACTTCCGCCGCGTGCTCGACGACGGGGACATAGACGCGGTCATCATCGGGACGCCGGATCACTGGCATTGCCTGATGATGGTCATGGCGTGCGAGGCCGGTAAGGACGTATACGTCGAGAAGCCCCTTGCGAACTCGATCGGCGAATGCGGTCTCATGGTCGCGGCGGCCGAGCGGTACGACCGTGTCGTGCAGGTCGGACAGTGGCAGCGAAGCGGCGACCACTGGACCGAAGCCGCCGAATTCATCAAATCGGGCGCGATCGGCCGGATTCGGCTCGTGAAGGCGTGGGCGTACCAGGGGTGGATGAAGGCCATCCCCGTGAAGCCGGATGAGGAAGCGCCCGAAGGCGTCGACTACGACATGTGGCTCGGGCCCGCCCCGGCGCGTCCGTTCAACCCGAACCGGTTCCACTTCAACTTCCGCTGGTTCTGGGACTACGCGGGCGGACTGATGACGGACTGGGGCGTGCACATGCTCGACATGGTGCACTACGCGATGGGAGACGCCGGACCGACGGCCGTGACCGCGAACGGCGGCAAGTTCGCCTACCCCGACGACGCGTCCGAGACACCGGACACGCTGCAGGCGGCGTACGAGTTCGACGACTACTCGTTGCTGTGGGAGCACGCGACGGGGATCGACCTAGGTCCCTATCAGCGGGACCACGGCGTCGCGTTCATTGGCAACCTCGGGACCGTCATCGTCGATCGGGGCAAGTGGGATATCCTGCCCGAGACCGAGAACGTGGACGGAAACGTCCAGGACATGACCCCCCGCTTCCCGACTCAGCGTCGCATAGATGACGGCGGCCTGGACGCTCACACGGCGAACTTCGTCGAGTGCATGCGAACTCGGGAGCAACCGAAGTGCAACGCCGCGGTCGCGGCCCGCGCCGGCATCACGGCCCACCTCGGAAACGTCGCGTTCAAGACCGGCCGCCGGCTGACATGGGACGACGCTACGCAGTCGTTCCCGGGCGACGCCGAAGCGAACGCCCACCTGCTCCCGGATTATCGGGGGCCCTGGGAGATACCCTCCGTATGAAGATCGTAGCGTTCGCGGTTGGCGTCCTGACCCTGTCTGCGTGTGGCCCGGCCGTTCCGGACGCCCCGCCCGCTTCGGAACCCGAATCCGCCGACGCGCGCCCCGAAGACTCGGAGGTCTGGGAGCCTGTCCCGACAACCGTCGTCCCCGGGGTCGCGGGAGCCCCGCCGTCCGATGCCGTCGTCCTTTTCGACGGAACGGACCTCGCCGCATGGGAGCACGCCAGTGGAGACGCCGCCGCCTGGCGCATCGAGGATGGCGCCGTCACCGTCGTCGCCGGCACCGGCGACATCCGGACCCGACGATCGTTCGCGGATGTGCAGCTCCACATCGAGTGGCGGACACCCGGTGTGGTGGAGGGCGAAGGCCAGGGCCGAGGGAACAGCGGCGTGTTCTTCATGGAGCGCTATGAGCTCCAGGTGCTGGATTCGTACGAAAACGTGACGTACTCGAACGGCCAGGCGGGGTCGATCTACAAGCAGCACATCCCGATCGTGAACGCATCCCGGGGCCCGGGCGAGTGGCAGACCTACGACGTGTTCTTCACCGCGCCCCGGTTCGAGCCAGACGGCACCCTCGCTCGACCCGCCTTCGTGACCGTCGTGCACAACGGCGTCCTGGTGCAGAACCATGCCGAGCTGCTCGGCCCGACGGTGTTCATCGGAGCGCCAGCGTACGAGTCGCACGCCGACCGCGAGCCGATCTCGCTACAGGATCACGGCAATCCGGTCAGCTATCGGAATATCTGGGTGCGCGAGCTGCGATGATCGCCGTGGACGGTGACGCCTGCCCGGTGAAGCAGGAGATCTACCGGGTCGCGAAGCGCTACGGCGTCGAGGTGCTCGTCGTCGCAGCGACCTGGATCCGGGTACCCGACGATGATCGCGTGCAGTTCGTGCTGGTGAAGGACGACAGCAAGCTCGACGCGGCCGACGACCGAATCGTCGAGGAGGTCGGCGCGGGCGACATCGCGATCACGGAGGACGTCCATCTCGCGGCCCGTTGCCTCGACAAGGGGGCACGGGTCATCAGCCCCCGGGGTCGTGTCTTCTCGCAGGAGACGATCGGCGAGGTGGTGTCTACGCGGGACATGATGGCGGACCTGCGCGAGGCCGGCCTGACGACGGGAGGGCCGAAACCCTTCCAGAAGTCGGATCGCTCGACGTTCCTGCAGCGTCTGGATGAGGCGGTCCAGGCGATCCGCAGGGGTGGCTAGGCGGCGTACCCGAGCACTGCAAAGAAGTGACAGACCGAGCCCGCGAGCACGAAGAGGTGCCATACGAAGTGCGCGTACGGCGTGCCGCGCCGGACATAGAACACGACGCCGACTGAATAGGCGAGACCCCCGGCGACCAGCCACAGGACCCCCTCGATCGGGACGCTCAGCAGGAGCGGACGAATCGCGATGAGCACCATCCAGCCCATGGCCAGGTAGATCACGGTCGAGACGCGCGGAAACCGGTTGCCCGCCAGGAGCTTGTACGCGACGCCGACCGCGGCCGCGCCCCATGCCAGCCCGAACATGGTCCAGCCCCACGGGCCCGAGAGCGCCCCGAGCGTGAACGGCGTGTACGTCCCCGCGATCAGGATGTAGATCGCGGCGTGGTCGAGTCTCTTCAGTCGGTCCTTGAGCGCGCCCACGGGAGCCGCGTGGTAGAACGTCGAGGCGAGGTAGAGGAGCGCCATCGCCAGGCCGAAGACGGCGCTTCCGACGATGTCCGCGGCCGTGCCGTGCTTCACGGCGCTCATGATGAGGATCGGAGTCGCCGTAGCCGCTAGCAGGAAACCCAGACCGTGGCTGAGGCTGTTCGCGATCTCCTCTCCGGGTCCCTGCCGTCGGGTCGTCGTTACTGCAGTGCAGGCTTCCACGCTCAGGGCGTCCAGACGTCAGGGTTGGCGAGGTCGAGCAGGATGAGCAACGCGAGTCGCGTGACGCGCTCCAGCTTGGCCGAATCGATGCGCTCCACGTCGTCGTCGGCCGAGTGGTAATCCTCGTGCAGGCCGCTCGTCATCAGCAGCCCGCCGATTCCGGCCCGGATGAAGCTCCATTGATCCGAGCGCCCGATCAGGTTCTCGCCGGGCCACGGGTCGGCCGCGACGGTCAGACCCAGTTCGGGATGACGCGCGGCGACGGCGTCGGCGATCTGCCCGATCTGCACCGGCGAACGCAGGATCGCGATGCTGTCGGCGCTGTTCCGACTGATCATGTCCATGTTCAGATTGCCGACGACGGTCCCCACCGGCAGCGAACCGGCGACATACGCCTTCGACCCCAGGAGCCCCCGTTCCTCGCCGCCGAACGCCGCGAAGATGATGCTCCGCCGCGGCCTCGTGTCGAGCTCGAGGAGGGCCTCGGCAATCTCGATGAGGGCCGACGTGCCGGACGCGTTGTCATCCGCGCCGTTGAAGATGGAGTCCGTGAAGGCGGCTCGGACGCCCAGGTGGTCCATGTGCGCGGAAACCACAACGTATTCCCGCTGGAACGCGGGATCGGAGCCCTGCAGGACACCGATGACGTTGAAACCGGTCTGCGCCGTCGGCAGGGCGATCTGGAACTCATGACGCCAACTCCCGCCGAAAGCGGGCTCGAGGCCGGTCTCTCCGAACTCCCTTTGCAGATAGTCCCCGACGGCCTCGAGCCCCGGACCCGGCGTCCAGCGTCCCCTCATCGAGTCGTGTGAGATGACTCCGACATGGGCAACCAGCTCGGCGGCCGTGATCGACGCGACGGCTCGCGGGATGCCCGGATCGGTCCCGGGCCCGGTCGGCGGCGACGATCCGCACGCCGTCAGAATCGTGGCGGCGAGACACGGCCAGACGCGCCCCGGCGCGCGCAGAGGAAAAGTCATCACGCGCTCACTATACGACCTCGCCGCGGCCCGCACAGGAAAACGAGCGGTACGTACGGGTCTGCCCTACCGGGGGAGCACGAAGAACCGCACGTGGCTCGCGCGGCCCGGCGAGTGGTGGATGCCCATCGTGCCGGGGCGCGTCGTCGTCACGTGGGCCTCGTGGCCGCCCGTGTTGGAATTAGGGAAGGAGTAGTTGTCGAGCGCGTTCATGACAGCAACGCGGATGCGGTGCCCGGCCCTGAACGTGTTCGCCACCGCCGGCAACCCGATCTCGTACCGCACCACGTCGGCCGGATCGCCCGACAGGAGCTCTTCCGCCTCGAAGTTCGAACCGGAGATCCTGTAGACCGGGTCGTCGAGGCCCCGGAATCGTGCCCGAATCAGACCGGTGGAAAGCCGAACCGAGCGCCCGTCGGGATGAACGTCGGAGACGTGCGCCCACCAGTCGGTATCGAGTACGTCGGTCGATCCGTGAAGCTCCACGACGATCGGGCCGGCGATGGTCACGTCCTCGGCCAACGGCTCGGACGTATATACCGCCACGTCTGAGCGGGCCTCCATTTCGGCGAAGTCGGCGGGGAAGCTCTGGATGTCCTCCCACCGCGTCATCCCATCGAAGTCGGTCCAGTTCGAAGGTGGATCGGCCGGGTCGTAGACGTAGGTGTCCGGCGGCTGGTCCACGTCCGGAGGCGTCATGCTCAGCGAACCCCCCGAGGTCGCGGCCGACCCATCACCCTGGAAGTACCAGCGTTCCTCGACCGCCTCGGTTGGAGGCCAGCGGTCGGCCCGGCGCCATTCGTTGTCGCCCAGCACGAAGTAGTCGACGACGGTTCCGGCTACTCCGTTGTCCGCGCCCTTCAGAAAGTGGTCGTACCACTTCTGCTTCAGCAGCCAGATGTCGTCGCGCAGCGCGTCGGCTCCGAAACTGAATCCGTTCAGACTTCGGTCCGCGTTGTACCCGTGCTTCCACGGCCCCACGACCAGATGTTGCGGGGCCGAGGACCGCTGCTGCATCAACTCCCAGTTGCTCTGCGTGCCGGGGTAGTCGTCGTCCCACCATCCGCTGATCTGGAGCGAACCGAACGGGCGCTCGCCCTCACCCGCGTACCAGTCCTGCCGTTTCCAGAACGCGTTGTTACGCCAGTTCTCGACCACCTCGTTCCATTGGCGGATGTCCTCGCCCGTCGCGAACACGTCCATGTCCGAGATCGGCCGGTGGTGCAGGATCTCCGTCCACGAGCGATCCGGGAGGATTCTCCGGTCGAGCATCCAGAACATGTAGTAGGCGAGCCCCTCCACGAACCCGCCGCCCATGAACGGCTGATCGGTGAAAGCAGTCCCCATCGAGCTCTCGGGAACGGTGCACCTGAGGGCCGGGTCGTTCGCCATCGAGGCCGCCCACTGGGTGTACCCTACGTACGACCCCCCTTGCATGCAGACGCTGCCGTCGGACCACGGCTGTTCGGCGATCCATGACAGCGCATCCGCTCCATCGGCCGGCTCCATGACCATCGGATCCCACTCGCCTTCGGATCGCTGCTCAGGGTCGCCATACGACGTCCCGCGTGTCGCCTGAAGCACGAGGGCGAACCCGCGCGCCGGATAATGGAAGTATTGGCCGACCAGCCCGGAAATGCCGTATGGCGTCCGGATAAACACCGTGGGGAACGGTCCCTCGATGTCGCCCACAGGCAGGTACACGAGGGTCGCCAGGTTCACGCCGTCCGACATCGGTACGCGCTCCTCGATCTCGGTGAAGCCGTACTCCGCCTGTGATACGCCGGGGTCGCGCCAGCGACCGACCGTCGTGAACTCCTCGTAGCCGCGCCGGACGAGCACGAGATCGGTGGACGGTATCACGGACGCGAGCAGGCGCCCGTCGGGTGCAAGGACGAGATCCGTGGGAAACGAGGCGTCTTCGGCCGCCCAGTAGACGGCGTCCGTCCCGCGGCCGGCCACCTGGGCCCGCAGCTCGCGGTGAGGCTCGTACCGGGTGACGGTGCCAGGCCAGATGAAGCCCCCCGGCCACTCCTCCACCCAGGCCCTCGTATCCGCGAGAATCGCCGGTAGCGGAAGCGCGAAGCCGATCGCTGTCGAGGCCGCGCCGCTCGCGATCTCACCGGCCGGCACGACCCGGGGCTCGCTCCACTGCGCGGTGCGCGGGTCGCGCAGCTCGACGCGATACGAACGGTCCGGGACGCCGACTCCGGGGCCGTCGTCCGAGACGAGCCGCATCGTCGGCACGCCCGCCAGGTACACGTCGAACTCGTCCGGACCCTCCGGACCCGACTCGGTGCAGGCGGCGAACAGGCAGATCATCGGGATGGCGAGACGTGCAGCGCGAACTTCGGAGGATCGCTTCATGGTCGGGAAGCTCCGCGGGTCCCGCGTGAGCGGCAACCCGGGGCGACCCGACCGCCTTCGGCATTTGCGGCAGATTACTTTGTGTTGCAAAATATTCTGTACGCTTCCGGGTACGCAGTGTCGGGCAGCGGAAAGTCGCACGAGATGGAGGACGACATGAACACGACAGCGGAGTTGAAGGCGCTTGAGGAGCGCGCATACAAGCAGACGTGGGAGGACGGCATCCTCGACCTGATCATCGGGATCGGGCTCGTCCTGCTGGGCGTCCTGTTCCGGACGGATCTCGCCGGCCTGGCCGGCATGTTCGTCGCGGTTCTGCTGATGCCCTTCTGGGCAGCGGCGAAGAAGCTGATCACGATCCCGCGGCTCGGGTACGTGGAGTTCTCCGAGGAGCGGAAGGCTCGAGAGCGTGGGTGGACGCGCCACCTTCTGATCCTGGGGGTCATGACGTTCGTCCTCGCGGTGGGGCTCTACGTCGCGACCACCAGGGGAGGCATGGGCGACTCGTTCGGCGAAATCCGCCTCGGATACCTCCTGTTCGGCGGACTGATCGCTCTCGGTCTCGGCGTAGCGGGGTTCATGGCGGGCCTCCCGCGCCTGGCGGCGTACGCCGCCGTCGTGCTCGCCGCGACGGGAGTCGGCTACCTGACGGGACTCGAGCTCGAGGACTACCTGCTCGCCGCCGGGGTGGTGATCCTCGCGTGCGGTGTGGTGGTCTTCACGCGATTCCTGAAGCGGCATCCCCGCCGGGAGGCACCCGGAAGATGACCGGGGATAAGACGTCTGAATCGCTCGAGCGGCTCGGGTCGCTCGATCGGCTCCTTCACGAACCCGCCCGCCTCGCAATCGCAGCCTGCCTGTCCGTCGTCGAGCGGGCGGACTTCACCTTCCTGCTCAACCAGACAGGCTTCACGGCGGGCAACCTCTCGTCACACATCTCGAAGCTCGAGGACGCCGGGTACGTCGAGGTCACGAAGCAGTTCGTCGGGAAGCGGCCGCAGACGCTTCTCGAGCTGACCGGGGCGGGCCGCGAGGCGTTCGACGAATACCGCCGAACCATGCGAAGCGTCCTCGAGGGGATGACGGACGCGGACTGACCGGCCCGAACGGGACGGATACCGACCCGAATGGGACGGATACCGACCCGAATGGGACGGAGCTACCATGTGGTCATGAGCACCGCCGAGCGACCGACCGACCGTGATGACCAGTCGCCCACGCCCGTGTTTCGGGCCCGGGGCGTGTCCAAGATGTACCAGATGGGCGAGGTCGAGGTGCACGCCCTGCGGTCGGTCGATCTCGACCTCTATGCCGGCGAGCTCATGGTCCTCCTCGGGGCCTCGGGCAGCGGAAAATCTACGCTCCTCAACATCCTGGGTGGACTCGATGTCGCGACCAGCGGCAGCGTGTGGTACGGCGACCAGGAAATCAGCGCCGCTTCCGAATCAGAGCTGACCGCCTATCGGCGCGATCACGTCGGGTTCGTCTTCCAGTTCTACAACCTGATCCCGAGCCTGACGGCGAGAGAGAACGTCGCGCTCGTCACCGAGATCGCGCCGGACCCCATGCCGGCGGATGAGGCCCTCGGCATGGTCGGGCTCAACGACCGCCTCGACCACTTCCCTGCCCAGCTATCGGGCGGAGAACAGCAACGCGTGGCGATCGCGCGCGCCGTGGCGAAGCGTCCGCAGGTTCTGCTGTGCGACGAGCCGACCGGTGCCCTCGACTTCGAGACGGGGAAGATCGTTCTCGAAGTCCTGCAGCGGGTGAACGTCGATACGGGCACGACGACGGCGATCATCACGCACAACGCATCCATCGCCGACATCGGGGATCGCGTGGTGCGGCTCGGAAGCGGCCAAGTGGCCGAGGAGTACCGCAACGAATCCCGCGCCTCGCTGGACGATATCGCGTGGTGAGCCCGTGAGGATGCTGAACCGGAAGCTCGTCCGGGAGTGCGTGCACCTGCGCGGCCAGATCATCTCGATCGCCGCGGTCGTCGCGTGCGGCATCATGAGCGTCGTGCTGATGCGGGGGACGTACGAGTCTCTCGTCATCTCGCAGCAGAGCTATTACCGCGACTACCTGCTCGCGGACGTCTGGGCGGGACTCAAGCGCGCTCCTGAGACGGTGCGGCCCCGCATCGAGCGCATTCCGGGAGTCGCCCGGGTCGAGACCCGCGTCACCCTCCTGGCACTGCTCGACATCGAAGGTCGCCAGGAGCCCGCGCGCGGGCAGTTCATCTCGCTGCCGCGCGCCGGAAGAGAGTCGCTCAACCGGCTGCATCTCACACGCGGCAGGTACGTCGCGCCGGGAACGCGGGACGAGGCGATCATCAGCGAGGGGTTCGCCCTGGCGAACGACCTGAAGCCCGGGGATTCGCTGGACGCGATCATCAACGGCCGCCTCCGTACGCTCGCGATCGTCGGCGTCGCGATCTCACCCGAGCACGTGTACGAGGTCCCCGCGGGCGCCCTGTATCCGGACCACGAGAGGTACGGCATTGTCTGGATGAGCCGGGCGGTGCTCGGGCCCGCGTACGACATGGACGGGGCGTTCAACGAGGTCACGCTGACGCTCGCGCCGGGTGCGAACGAGCAGGAGGTCATTGACGGGCTCGATCGGCTGCTCGAACGCTACGGCGGTCTCGGCGCGTTCGGGCGAGAGAACCGACCATCCCTCGAGATCGTCGAGGATGAGCTCGCGCAGAACCGCACATCCGGGACGGTGCTGCCGGCCGTGTTCCTCGCCGTCGCGGCGTTTCTTCTGCACATCGTGCTCGGCCGGCTGATCGCCACGCAGCGCACCGAGATCGCCGTGCTCAAGGCGTTCGGATACAGCAATCGACAGGTCGGGAAGCACTACCTGGGCTTCGCGGTCGTGGCCGTCGCACTCGGCGCGCTCGTCGGCAGCGGCACGGGGATCTGGCTGGGCAACGGCATGGTGCGCCTCTACGGAGACTTCTTCCGGTTCCCCGAGTTGGCGTACTACGTGAAGTGGCCCCTCTTCGCGATCGGGTTCGCCGTGAGCGCGCTCGCCGCCGGGATCGGCGCTCTGGCCGCGGTCCGCGGCGCCGTGGAGCTGCCGCCGGCCGAGGCGATGCGACCGGAGCCGCCGGCTCGCTTCAAGCCCGGCTGGATCGAGCGCATAGGGCTCGGCGCCGGTATGTCCGCGTCCGCCCGGATGATCCTGCGCAACGTGGAGCGGCAACCTGTGCGCAGCATGCTGTCCGCGGTCGGTGTCGCGTTCTCGGTTGCGATACTCGTGATCGGCCTGTTCATGTTCGACGGCGTGCGGTTCATGATGGACCTCACGTTCCGGCAGATACAGCGCGAGGATCTCACGATCCTCTTTCACGAGCCGCGCGGCGCGGCGATCGAATACGAGCTCGGGCGCCTGGACGGCGTCCTTCGGATCGAGCCGTTTCGGGCCGTACCGGTGCGGTTTCGATCGCGGCACCTCGAACACGAGGGCGCGATCACGGGGTTCGCCGCAGGAACGAAGCTGCGCCGCATCGTGACGACCCGGGGCCGCGAGCACCCGCTTCCGCCGGAAGGCGTGCTGCTCTCGCAGGCGCTGGCTGACAAGCTCGGCGTGGCCGCGGGCGGCGAGCTGTTCGTGGAAGTGCTCGAGGGCGAGCGCCGAACGGGAAGCATCCGCGTTGCGGGGACGGTCGACGAACCGATGGGTCTCTCCGCCTACATGGAGCTGGACGCCCTGACCGCCTTCGCGCGCGGGGGCGACGTGATCTCCGGCGCATACCTGCGGGTGGAGAGCGATCGACTGGGTGCGCTGAACCAGCGGCTAAAGGAGCTGCCGGTCATCTCGGGCACGGCTTCCCGAGCGGCGCAATCCGCGTCCTTCGACGAGCGGCTCGCCGAAGGACTGTTGATCGGCCTCACCGCCCTTCTGGGCTTCGCCGGGGTGATCGCCGTCGGCGTCGTGTACAATGGGGCGCGGATCTCGTTGTCAGAGCGTGGGCGGGAGCTCGCGAGCCTCCGGGTGCTCGGATTCCGTCGCCGCGAGGTGGCCGTGCTGTTGTTGGGAGAGCAGGCGTTGATCACCTTGCTCGCGATCCCGTTGGGCTGGTTGCTGGGGTACCTGCTGTCGGCAGCGATCTCGACGGCACTCCAGTCCGAGAGCTACCGGATACCGCTGGTGATCACGACCGCCACGTACCTCTGGGCCGGATTGGCCGTGGTGATCGCGGCGGTCCTCAGCGGATTGCTCGTACGTCGACGTCTCGACCGGATGGATCTCGTGACCGTGCTGAAGACCAGGGAATGATGAAGTGAGTAAGCGTCGCTGGCTCATCGCAGGCGCGATCGTGGCGGTGGTCGCGATCGTCGCGATCATCGGTCGTCGCGGCGGCGTCGCGGTCGAGACCGACGTCGTGGGCATGACCCCGCTTCTCGAGATCGTGGAGGAGGAGGGTCGAACGGCCGTGCGCGACAGCTACGTCGTCGCGTCTCCCGTAGCCGGACGCCTCGCCCGTCTCCCCGTGAACGAGGGGGACCGGGTGGGCGAGGGCGACACGGTCGCGTTGATCGCTCCGGTTCCGGAGGACCCCCGAGGGCTCGGTGTCGCGAGGGCGCGACTTGCCGCTACGCAGGCGCGCCAGACCGAAATGGAAGCCCGGGTCGCCGAGGCCGAGGTGCGTTTCGAGCAGGCCGAGCGCGATGCGGAGCGACGGCGGAGTCTCGAGGTGACAGGTGCCGTCAGCCGCGAGGAGATGGAGCAGGCCGATCTCGCGGCCGCGACCGCGGAGCGGCAACTCGCGTCGGCCACGTCCGCCCTGAGGGCCGCCGAGGCCGAGGTCGAATCTGCCCGCGCCGCTCTCGTCGGGGCCAATCCCGACCGGGAGAGCGAAGTGGCCGTCGTTCGGTCACCCGTCTCGGGACGCGTGCTCCGGATCATGGAGCGAAGCGAGCGGGTGGTGCAGTACGGCACCCCGATTCTGCAGATCGGAGACGCGAACGAGCTGGAGGTGATCGTCGATGTGCTCACCGAGGACGCGGTCCGTATCGAGCCGGGGAACACGGTGTACCTCATCGAGTGGGGTGGCGACCATGCGATCGATGGCGTCGTGCGGCTCATCGAGCCCGCCGCGTTCATGAAGATCTCGGCTCTCGGCGTGGAAGAGCAGCGGGTCAACGTCATCGTCGAACTGCCCGACCCGCCGCGCTCGCTCGGCGTCGCGTATCGGGTACAGGCGCAGATCGTCACCTGGAGCAGCGAATCCACCCTCACGGTCCCCCTCAGCGCGCTGTTCCGCGAGGGCGCGGAATGGCGGGTCTTCGTGATCGAGGGCGGCCGGGCCGCGTACCGCGCGGTGACGATTGGCCACCGCGGGCTCGATCGAGCGGAGGTGGTGTCCGGACTGGAGGATGGCGACCGGGTGATCGTGTTCCCGTCGGATCTGGTGGAGGACGGCGTCCGCGTCAGCTACTGATTCGGCGCGCACCTCCCGGGGCGCCCCACCCACTCAGGCGCTACAGCTTCCTCCACCCAGAACGCAGAACTTCGAGCAGTGCGGATGGTTCAGGGGCACCTCGCCCCCCGCATCCGCGAGCGTCCCACCGAGCTCGAACTCCTCGCTGTAGGGGAGGAGAGTGCAGGCAAGAACGGCAGGTCTGGATGCTCCGCGACGCTTCACGACCATCCGGCTGCTCGCGCACATCACGTCCGACGGGCTCTGCCCGAGGATCTCCCAGCAGTCCACGGTGATCTCCGGCACGTCGGCGGTCTCGTCCATCTCGGGGAACAGCACGAGCTCGCCGTGGTCATCGGCGCGCACCGGGAAGGACTCTGTTTCGAACAGACGGGCGTAGCCCCGTCGAGCATCCTCCTCCGTCTCTCCCCAGCACGTGCGGCCGGCCACGTTCAGGTTGAAACCGTTGGCCGCGAGCCAGCGGGTCCCCTCGATCGCCGTGGACCACGAGCCTGTGCCTCGCTCACGGTCGTGCAGTTCAGCGCTGTGGTGGTCGAGGCTTATCCGGAAGATGAGATCGTCCAGCGACCCCGGGGAACCGTTCAGGAGATCGTCCTTCAGGGCGAGGAGATCTCGCTGTACGCCGACGCGCTGCATGGGCTGCATGGCGTTCGTGAGGACGAGCGCGCGGAAGCCGCGTCCCAAGACCTCGCGCAACATCGGGATCAGGTCCGGGTTCATGAACGGCTCGCCCCCCGTGAACCCGATCTCGCCGGTGGGGAGGCCATGCTCCGCGATCTCGTCCAGGTACTCCACCACCTCGGGCAGCGTCATGTACGCGAGCCGGTCGTTCACGGGACTCGACTCGATGTAGCAGCTGGCGCACTCGATGTTGCAGAGCGTCCCCGTATTGAACCACAGGGTGTCCAGCGCATCCAGGCGAACCGATGCCCGGCGGCTGCCGTCGGCCGTGACGTGTGGATCGTTGAACTTCGCGGTGTCGAGAACTTGCAGTGTGTCCCCCGTGAGTGCGGAACCCGGGACCGCGACGCGGAGCCGCCCGGGCATTTCTACCTTCTCGGAAACGTATTCAGGGGGCGCCGGTTCCCATAATGGCGGCGCGCACCTCGAACGGATCGGGAGCGTCCAGCCCCCGCGCCCGACGGCTGACCGCGGCGAACAGTGTTCTCAGGTGCGCGTACGTGTCGCGGTGCTGCGGGCGCGGCGAGCACCTGCCGCCCTCGTCCAGGCGCACGAACCGCTCGACCAGCCCTTCGATCGCGGGGCGCTGGCCCGGAGTGCCCTCCATCGCGCCGGTCCACACCCACGCCGCGGAGAGTGCGGCCCCGAGTGCGGCCCCCTCTCCCTCCACGGGAATGGCATCCGTGTCGAAGACGTCTGCGATCGTCTGACACCAGACGGGAGACCGCGACAATCCGCCGGTCAGCCGCACCTCCGTCACGTCACGGCCCAGATCGACCGGCATTCCACCGAACCCTGCGTGCAGGTTCAGTACGTGTCCCTCGAGCACCGCCCGGCACAGCGGGCCCAGCTCAAGGCTGTCGAGGTCGAACCCGAAGTAGATCGGAGCCCCGTGCGGGACGTCGGGAGTCCGTTCGCCCGAGTACCAGGGCACCAGGACGCGCCCGAGGTTTCCGGGCGGCACCTCGCCCACGACCTCGCCGAAGTCCGCGTGCGAGAGCCCGTGCAGGCGCAGGATCTCGTTGTACCCGTTCGCCAGATTCGAGACACAGAGGAGCGGCAGATAACCGCCCGTCGCATCACGATACGAGGCGATCTCTCCTTTGGGGTCGACGAAGGGATCGTGGCGAAACGTGCAGGCGGTACCGCTCGTCCCGAGGCTCACCGTGACGACGCCTTCGGTCACGTTCCCGGTGCCGATTGCCGCGCACATGTTGTCGCCCGAACCGGGAGCGATCATGCAGTCCGGTGACAGGCCGAACCGCGCGGCGAGCGCACCGGAGAGGCGACCGATGAGAGCGTCCGATCGTCCTATGGGCGGAAGCCTGTCGGCCAGGTCGGGAGCAATCCCATCGACGAGACGCGTTGACCACTCGCCCGTGGCGGGGTTCCAGAGCGCGGTTCCAGACGCGTCGCCCGGCTCGAGCACGCGGACGCCGCCCTTGATGCCGCCCGTCAGGACCCAGTTGAGGTAGTCCTTCACGACGAAGAACGTCGCCGTGCGCGCGTACGCCTCGGGCTCGTGGCGGCGCATGTGGAGGATCTTCCCCGCGGTATACCCCGTCCGCTGGCTGTTCGACACCTCCGCGATCATCGCGTCGGGGCCGCCCGCCATCTCCGTCAGGATCGCGCACTCCTCCGCCGTGGAGAAGTCGTTCCAGAGCTTGCTGGTCGAGCGGGCGAGGCGGCCATCGCAATCGATGGCGACCAGCCCGTGCTGCTGGCCCGAAAGCGCGATGGCCCGAATCGCCGCGCGATCGAGGTCGCTCGACGCGAGACGTCCCAGGACGATCTCGAGGGCCTCGACCCACATCGAGGGGTCCGACTCGGACACACCGTCGGGTGCGTCGGCGATCACCCCGTCGCGGGTCCCGTAATGCGGGAGATCCGTGTCGTAGACCACCCGGTCCACGTGTACCACGTCGGCGCGATCGAGATCGATTACCAGGAGCTTGCAGCTCTGGGTCGATACGTCGATCCCGGCGAACAGGCGGGGGCCGCTCGCTCCCACGCTAGAGATACCGGCTCACGAGGCTTTCGTAATGCTCCTGACGCCCGCTGATGAGCCCTGGCTCGCCCAGGTCGACCGCGAGCCGGGCCAGTTCCTCCAGATCGAGCGCGCCCGCCTCGTAGGCGGCCCCCGGCCCCGAATCGTAGCTGGCATAGCGTTCGCGCCGCATCTCGAGGTAGTCGGACTCGTTGAGAATTAGATCCGCGATCAGATACGCCCGCGCGATCGTGTCCATGGAATGAACGTGCCCGATAAAGATGTCCTCCGGGTCCGTCGAGCTCCTTCGCAGCTTCGCGTCGAAGTTCATGCCGCCCGTGCCGAGGCCCCCGTGTCGGATGAGGGAAAGGCACATCCCGACCGTTCCGCGAAGGTCGTGCAGAAACT
This sequence comes from Gemmatimonadota bacterium, assembly GCA_039587355.1. Taxonomy (GTDB): domain Bacteria; phylum Gemmatimonadota; class Gemmatimonadetes; order Palauibacterales; family Palauibacteraceae; genus Palauibacter. The sequence goes on from JBDHIO010000026.1 coordinate 60,790, forward strand.
CGTCCGTGTCCCACCCGTTCTGCGGATCGCCCTGGTTCACGTCGAGGCTTCCGAGGAGCCCGGCCGCCCCCGCGACCTCCACCTCGTGCGCGAACGTGTGTCCGGCGAGCGTCGCGTGGTTGTTCTCGATGTTGATCTTGAAGTCTCCGGCGAGATCGTACTCCTGCAGGAACGCGATCACGGTCGAGACATCGAAGTCGTACTGGTGCTTGGTCGGCTCCATCGGCTTGGGCTCGATCAGGAACGTGCCTTCGAACCCGCCCGCCCGGCCGTAGTCGCGCGCTCGTCGAAGGAAACCGGCCAGGTGGTCCAGCTCACGCTGCATATCCGTGTTCAGAAGCGAGAAGTACCCCTCCCTCCCGCCCCAGAACACGTAGTTCTCGCCGCCGAGCGCAATCGTCGCATCCAGCGCCGCCTTCACCTGCGCCGCGGCATGTGTCAACACATGAAAATCGGGGTTCGTCGCAGCGCCGTTCATGTATCGTGGATGGGAAAAGAGGTTTGCTGTACCCCACAACAGTCGGACCCCGGACGCGTCCTGCTTCGCTCGCGCGAGCTCGACGAGCTGTCCGAGGCGATCCGCGGACTCGCGCACGGACGCTCCTTCGGGGGCGAGATCACGGTCGTGGAAGCAGTAGTAGGGGGCGCCGAGCTTGGTGATCAGTTCGAACGCGGCGTCCAGGCGGTCGCGCGCCGCCTGCATCGGATCCGGGTGCTCGTTCCACGGCATCGGCCGCGTTGCCGGGCCGAACGGATCCTGCCCCCCTCCGACGAGGCTGTGCCAGTAGGCGATCGAGAACCGCAGGTGGTCGCGGAGCGGACGTCCGCTGACGACGAGGTCTTCGTCATAGAACGCGAAGGCCAGCGGGTCGCCCGACCCGGGCCCCTCGAACTGGATCCTGGCTACGGACGGAAAGTACTCGCGATCTCCGATCATCACGTCGCTCATGCGGCGGTCTCCTCGATCAGGTTGTCCGACCGCGCACGATAGGCCTGTGGCGTCGCGAGTCCCAGAGGGGGTCGCCTGAAAGGCTTCTAGAGTGGGTTGTTCGGCATCGCGATCGTCCGCCACATGTGCGCGACCGGGCTGTTGTCGTACCCGAGCCCTTCCTTCGGCTGCTTGAAGTGACGGCCGATCATGTCGATGAACGGGTCGAGCGTGACTTCCTTGCCCTCCTGGAACGCATACGTGTCGTTCACGCAGATCATCCGGGCCGACACGTACATCGGATGGGTCTTCGCGAACTCATACTGCCGTCTGATATAGTCCGGAGGAACGTAGTCCTCGCCGAAGATCCGGTTGTACAACTCGGGATACTCGTACCCGTACTCCTCGTCCGGGTAGAACCGCAGGGCCGCGTGATAGCGGATCCCCCAGCTGATGTACTCCGAGACGTACGGCTCGTAGAGCTGGGCGCCCCACCAACCGTGATCGACCTTGATGAGGTTCTGCACGGTGTCGTGCAGGAGCCCCGCGATGATGTTCTCCTCCGGCTGCCCGTCCTCCAGCGCATGCGTGGCGCTCTGCAGGACGTGATTTGCCGGAGCGAAGCGGAGTCGGAAGAAGTCCTCGAGCGTCGCATTCTCGGGCATCGGTGCGAACTCGCCGTCGCCCGGTCTGAAGAGATTCCCCACGCCCCTGGGTGGGCGCCGCTCCTGCGCCTCCTGCTCCCGGATCGCGCTCTCGGCGGCCTCCGCTTCCTCATGCTCGTGGATCTCGTCCGCGAACTCGGCCTCCGCCTCGGCCGCGTCTCGCAGCAACTCGTTCTCGTCCAGGAGGCGCTCGGGAAGGTCCTCGGTGCGGGGGGCGTTCGCCGGGATGTGCTCGTGGTCGTGGTCGCCGTGGAGGAGCGGATCCTCCCCGTCGAGCAGATCGACCATGTAGTGCTCGAGGGCCTCGGCACGGTCCTCGGGCGACATGACAGCCAGAGCGCCGGCTCCGATCGAAGCGAGGAATCTGCGGCGATCGACTTCCATGGGCCCCTCCTTCGCTGGCGTGGCACGGTCAGACGTTTGCAACATCGTAGACGCGAGACGGAGCGGAAAGGGGTCCGCCGCGGGCGCCTCCAGCGCGGGGGCTAGCGGTTCGTCGGGAACCCCAGATCGACGCGGCTTCCGGCCGGGTCGGGCCACCGCGTCGTCATCACTTTCGGACGCGTGTAGAAGTGAATCCCCTCGGGCCCGTAGATCGTCGTGTCTCCGAACGCGGACTCCTTCCACCCGCCGAACGAGTGGTATCCGACAGGCACCGGGATCGGGACGTTAATCCCGACCATCCCGGCATCCGCATCCTCCTGGAACCGTCGGGCGGCCCCACCGTCGCGCGTGAAGATCGCGGCCCCGTTGCCCCAGCGGTTCCGGCGCAGGAGGTCCACGGCCTCGTGATACGTCGGAACCCGGACCACGCACAGGACGGGTCCGAAGATCTCGTCCTGGTACACCTGCATGTCGGCCGTCACGTGGTCGAGCAGCGTCACGCCCAGGAAGAACCCGTCCGCGTCGAACTCGGCCTCGCGCCCATCGATCACCACCGTCGCGCCCTCGGCCGCGCCGATCCCGACGTACTCGGCGACCCGGTCGCGATGCTCGCGCGTAACCAGCGGTCCCATCTCGGACTCGGCGTCGGTCCCGGGTCCGATGCGAAGTCGCTTCATGCGGGATGCGATGGCATCGACCAGCGGGTCGGCCGAGTCGCCGACCGCCACGGCGACCGAGATCGCCATGCAACGCTCCCCGGCCGATCCATAGGCGGCCGAGACCGCGGAGTCGGCGGCGAGGTCGATGTCGGCGTCCGGCAACACGACCATGTGGTTCTTCGCGCCGGCCAGCGCCTGGACGCGCTTTCCTTCCGACGCCGCGGTCTCGTAGACGTACTTCGCGATCGGCGTGGACCCGACGAAACTCACGGCCTTCACTTCGGACTGATGGAGCAGCCGATCGACCGCGACCTTGTCGCCGTGCACGAGGTTCAGGACGCCCGGAGGGAACCCCGCTTCGTGGAACAGCTCGACCAGATACGTCGGCGCGGACGGATCCCTCTCCGACGGCTTCAGAATGAACGTGTTCCCGCATGCGATCGCGTTGGGGAACATCCAGAGCGGCACCATCGCGGGGAAGTTGAAGGGCGTGATGCCGGCGACCACGCCGAGGGGCCGCCGGACCGAGTACACATCCACCCCGGTCGAAGCGTGCTCGTTGTAGCTCCCCTTCAGGTGCTCGGAGAGCCCACAGGCGAATTCGATGTTCTCGAGCCCGCGAGCGACCTCGCCCATGGCATCGCTGAGGACCTTCCCGTGCTCGGCGGTCAGTCGACGCGCGATCTCCTCGGCGTTTCGTTCGACGAGATCCCGGAACCTGAACATGAGCTTCGTGCGACGGGCGACGCTTACCTCGCGCCACTCGTCATATGCCGCCCGCGCGGAGGCGATCGCTCGATCGACCTCTTCGACGCTGGCGAGCGGGACTTCGCCGGTCTGGAGCCCACGCGCCGGATCGAAGACGGGGGCGGTGCGCCCCGAGTCTCCCGGGATGGTCTCGCCGCCGACGATGTGCGGAATCCGGGTTACGCTGTTCGGGGTCTCGGAGACCGTCTCGACGACAGTCTTCATGCCTTTGCTCCTTCGGATCGGATTGCGGTGGACAACCTAACGCCTCCATTTCGTTCGCTCGACCGGGGCTCGACCCCGGAGCCAGACCGATGAGGCAGCACGGAACGCGAATGCGGAGCGGTGATATGGATCTGAACGGAGCGGTGGCACTCGTCACCGGAGGCAGCGAGGGAATCGGCGCGGCGATCGCCGGGGCGCTCAAGGCGGAAGGGGCGCTCGTGACGATCACCGGTCGGCGCGAGGACGTGCTGCGGGCGCAGGCCGAGGAACTCGGTGTTGACTGGATCGTCGGCGACGTCGGCCTCGAGAGCGATGCCGTGGCGACCGTGGCTCAGGTGGTCGAGAAGCACGGTCGGCTCGACATCCTGGTGAACAACGCCGGCTACGGGCTCTTCAAGCCGCTGGTCGAGATGGAGCTGGAAGAGATCGAGGGTGTGTATCGGACGAACGTCTTCGGGGCGTTCCTGATGGGCCGCGAGGCGGCGAAGCAGTTCATAGCGCAGGGGTCCGGCGAGCTCATCAACATCTCCTCCACCTCGGGCCTCAAGGGCGGTCAGGGGAGCACGGCGTACAGCTCCTCCAAGTTCGCGCTCCGGGGCATGACGGAATGCTGGCGAGACGAGCTGCGGCGACACGACGTCCGCGTCATGCTCGTAAACCCGAGCGAGGTGATGACGGAGTTCTCGGCGAAGGTCGGATTCAGCCGTCCCCCGTCTCCCAAGAAGCTGCGCGGGCAGGAGATCGCGGACGCCATCATCGGCGCGCTGAAGGTGGACAGCCGGGGCTTCATCCCGGAGTTCGCCGTATTCGCGACGAATCCGTTCTGATCGGGAGGGACACATGAACGTTCGAACGGCCACCATCACCCTGGGCCTCGTCTGCCTGAGCAGCTCGCCGGCCGCGGCCCAGGACCAGAGGGAGGACGCGTGGGCCCCGGAGGCCGTCGCGGCGGCGGCCGCGACCCCGGCGGGCCTGATAGAGGCTCTCTACGACATGGTCTCGTTCGGCCCCGGTCCGGAGCCGGACTGGGAGATGTTCCGCGACGTCTTCCTCGAGGACGCGATCATCGTGTTCTCGCCGCGCGGGCCGCAGCCAATGCGCCCGATGACCGTGGACGATTTCATTCAAGACTGGCGAGACTTCTTCCGTGATGCGGAGCTCGAAGACCGGGGGTTCACCGAGTCCATCGCGGGGATGAAGGTCGACCGGTTCGGCGGGCTGGCTCACGCCTGGGTCATCTTCGAACCGCAGGTCGGGGGGCAGGCCCCGGCGCGGACGATCCGCGGGCTCGACAGCGTCGAGCTGTCCTTCGACGGCGATCGCTGGTGGGTGGCGGCGATCACGACGGACTTCGAGGGACCCGGGCAGACGATCCCGACAGCGCTCGTACCCGACGGCTAGACGATCTCGGGATAGGCGAAGAGGGCCGGTGTCCCACCGGTATGCACGAACACGACGCCGCGTTCCTGTTCTGACAGGTCCAGGAAGCCCGCAAAGGCCCGGCCCGTGTAGACGGGATCGAGAAGGAGTCCCTCGGTTCGCGCGGCCATGTGCACCGCACGTCTCACGCGCTCCGAGACCTGTCCGTACGCCGGCTCGAGATAGTCGTCGGTGACCAGGACGTCGTCCCGAGAGACGCGGGCGCGGGTGCCGGTCAGTTCCTCCAGTGCCTCGCACAGCCGCAGCACGCGCCGACACTGGGCATCGGCGCTCCTCCTGACCGCCACGCCCGTGACGGCGATGTCCGGCCGGCCCGCTGCACGCAGCCCCACGAGGAGCCCGGCTTGCGTATACCCGGTTCCGGTCGCGACCACCAGCCGGGACACGTCGATGCCGGCCGCATCGACCTGGTCCGATAGCTCGAGGGCGGCGTCGACGTACCCGAGGGCTCCGAGCGGCGGAGCCTCTTCCGCGGTAGAGAGTACGTACGGGACCGAGCCGGCAGCGCGGAGTTCTGCCGCCCTCGCCTGAACATGCCGCTCGGCCTCCGCCTCAGACGCCCCATTGGGGACGACCCGGGTACGAGCGCCGAACAGTCGATCGAGCAGGACGTTGCCCGTCTGGTAATAGTCCGAATCCCGGCCCGAGACGCGATCTTCCAACAGCGCCTCGAAGTCGAGGTCGAGTCTCGCGGTGGCCGCGGCGGCGCACCGGAGGAAGTTCGACTGGACCGCGCCGGTCGCGAGGACGATGGTCGCCCGTGATTCGAGTGCCCCCGCGAGCTGGTACTCGAGCTGACGCACCTTGTTGCCGCCCATGGCGAAGCCCGTGCAGTCATCGCGCTTCACGAAGAGGCCCGACGCTCCGAGGTGCGTCGCCAGCTCCCGCAGAGGCTCGAGCGGTGTCGGCGCGTGTCCGAGCGGGACGCGGGGCCGCACCGATGGAGTCTCTCGACTCCACCGGCCGGCGCCCGCACGCTCCACGGTCAGCAGATGGCACACCACTCTGGCGGCCAGTTCCTGATCGGAGGCGTGATTCCCTTCACCGCCGGTGCCATCACGTCCCAATCCCGGTCAGTAAACCGGTATTCCTCACCCAGCCGGTAGGCTTCGTTCAGATGGCGAGCCGCTTCCTGGAGATGGCGTGCGATCATCTCCGGGTTCGACTCGGACCCGCGTCGGTCCCGGGTCGCTCCCAGTGCCGCGAAGATGGGTACGCCGTAGACGGCAGCGCCGCCGAGCCGGCGGACGAAATCACGCCGATCGGGCGTGGGACTTCGCTCCGATTCCATACGGTTCCTCCTGTTCGGGTTGGAGACGGGTCCGGGGCTCGGACCCTTGATCGTCGAGACCCGTGAGCAGCCCATGCTGCGCCCAGCTCGACAACAAATCCCAGACGTCGTTCTCGATCCGACGCGTCGGTTCTTCGGGGAACGCCGCCCGCAGCTCGGCGACGATGGTGTCAGGGGCGAGGCCATCCGCGAGGCAAAGCCATACGGCGGCTCCAACGGGATCCAGCACGTAGCGGCGGTCCCGGTCGAGATCGTGCAACTCGATCCCCTCGCCCGCGGCCTGTACCGCGACGTCGGGCCGGGCGAGCGGTACCGGGCCAGCGTGCGGAACGCGCTCGCAGACCCGTGAGGCGAGCACCCGTTCCCGAGGCCGAAGCAGCGCCAGGTCGGGGAGGAACCGGTCGGCATCCGGGCCTGGCCACAACGGGGTGAACCCGCCGGCGGCCATGGGTGACCGGGGCTCTTCGCGGGTCACGATGGTCGCGACATCCCGCACCATTTCATCCTTCGCGGCGCGGACGATCCCGGACGGCCCGGGGTCCGCGTCCCGGCTCACTTCGAGCGAGGGGAACGTGTTCATCTCGAGAACCCAGGGGGTGAGATCCTCGTCCACGAGGATGTCGGGCCCGAGGAGCTCGAAGCAGCCATCGAGGCGTGCCCCGATGTGACGGCTGGCCCGGAGGGCCGGCTCGCGACAGGCGATCACGGCGCGCGCCACGACCTCTCGAATCCGCTCGAACAACGCGCCGTCGTCGACGCCGTCGCGACGGATCATCCGACGGTACGTCGCGAGGTCCGAATTCAGAGATCCGAGCGGCACGTCCGGGTTTTCGGCCTGTACCGACGGGTTCGTGAGATGCACCGTCAGGTCGCCCACGGAACCCGCGTCCGTCGCGAAGGGGCGCGACGTCATCTTGAAAACGCCGTTGGAGTGCATGAAGCAGACGAGCGGGTCGAGAGAGGCGACGAGCACCCACACCCTCAGGACGTACTTGCGACCGTCGATCAGGTGCGGACGGTCCAGGTACCGCTGCACGACCCATTCTCCATCGCGCGGCACACGATCCGGATCGGCCACGACACTAATGCCCTGTCCCTGTCCCCCTCGGGGCGGTTTCACGATCCAGAGATTCCCGGGCGATCGGTCGGCCTCCGCCCGCCATTCGTCGTACTGGTCGGGGATGTCGAACGACATCGGGTGGAATGCGTAGTCGGACGGCTCGCCGGCGCGCAGACCCGCGGCCTTCACGTTCCGGTGGAAACGGCCCTTGTGCCCGAACTCGGCGAACCCGGGGAAATGGTTGAATCGCTGGCCTTCACCGAGCGCGAAGAACGAGACGGGATCCGGCGCGCCCTGCAGCCAGTGAAGGGATGCCTCTCGCTCGTCGGTGGAGGCCCAGCCCGCGGCCGCAAAGCCTCGATCCAATCGATCGCGTGCACGCTTCGATAGCGCCGGATCGAGCCGGTAGGTGCCGCCCATTCCAGACCTTTCGACGAGGCGGGCGCGGAGAGGCCCGACGGTTCTTCATCCCTGCCCACTTCCTAGGGCGAGAAAACCGACGGAACTCCGCCATCCGACCTCCCGACCGGCCCTTCAGTACCCCCGGTCGAGGAAGCGGACCCCCTTCGTCATCCAGTCGGGTGCGGGCTCCCCCTTCAGGTGGTGGTTCAGGAACTCCCACTTGCGGGTCGTGAAGTCGAGCTGGTTCTCGTACCGCCGCAGGTTGTGTCCCTCGTCCGGGTATGACAGGAATATGATCGGCTTCCCGAGGAAGCGGAGTGCGTTGTAGAACTCCATTCCCTGCAGATACTCGACCGACGGGTCGAGCTTCCCGTGCAGGTAGAGGAGAGGCGTGTTCATGCTCTCCACGTGGGTGATCGGCGACTGCTCACGGTAGAGCTCGGGGTCGTCGAACGGGTTCGTTCCGTATCGGCCCTGCCCGTAGATGTCGTACGAGTGGTTGTTCTGGCCGCTGCCGGAAAACAGGATGTTGAACTCCCCGGCCAGGTTGATCGGAGCAGCTCGCGAGACGACCGCGGCGAACATGTCGGTCTGAGTGGCGATGAAGGCGGAGCCCCCGCCGCTGAAGCTGCCGCCCAGCAGGGCGATTCGATCGGGATCCGCGTACCCCATCTCGATCACCTTCCGGACCGCCGCCGTCACGCAGTCGAGCATGTCCGAATGAGTCGTCCCGGTGTTGAAATGGACGTCAAGCTGCATCACCAGATAGCCGTTGCTGACGTACGCACCGAACTCCGCCACCGGTCCGGCGTTCCCCGACGGGTAACCGCTCCCGAACATCGGCGCGTAGTAGTGGTGCATCTCCTGTGACTTCTGGGCGTAGAAGTTCACGAGCATCGGGAGCCGCGTCCCTTCCACGTGTCCGTCGGGAATCGCGAGCGTTCCCTGGAGCCGCACTCCGTCCGCGTTCTCGAAGTCGAAGAGAATCCGGCTGCCCCAGCGATACTCGGCCTGCTGGGGGTTGGCGTCGGTCACCCGCCGGGGGCTTCGGAACGAGCCGTCGCTGACCCACAGATCATCGAACTCGGAGAACGTGGACGCGGTGAACACGTAGCGGTCGGCGTCGCGAGCCCTGAGCAGGTCCGCGTAGTCGCGATCGCCGAAAACCCGCTCGCGCAGCTCACCGCTGTCGAGGACGTAGAAGCCGGACTTCTTCGTCCAGTCACCATACGCGGAGAGGAGGATCGGCCCCTCGAGGTCCAGCGTCGTCTCGCCGCCGGTCGGGAGAACTCGGAATCTCACTGCGTCGCGGTCGCCGGCTCCCCCGGTCAGCGAACGGGCCGCGGAACCGTCCAGCGGGACGAGCCAGAGGTCGTATCTGTGATTCAGCACGACCGCGGTCCCGTCTTTCGTCCAGCCGGCGAGCCCATAGGGTGGCTTCGTGCCGGGGCGGTCGTACTCCTCGTCGACGAACGAGACCGGGGCGTCGGCCGTGAGATTCACCGGTCGGTTCGCCGCGATCTCGTAGACCCACACGTCGCCGTCACGCCAGTAGGCGAAGTGGCTGCCGGCCGGAGAGAGGCCCAGGGTGCGCATCTGGGCCTCCGCGAAACCGACGCGCTCGCCCGTCCGCGTATCGACCCTGTAGTAGTCCGCCCGTGACTCGCGCCAGTCGGAGATGTACTCGCGCTCATCCCGCCCGATCCCCCACGCTCCATCATCCGTGAGCGTGACCGTGCGCATGGTCTGGTCCGCCAGTCTCACCAGGCGCCGCGCGTCGAGGTCGACAGCTGACAGGAACGTGAAGTTCCGATCCCTCTCGGCCCGGGCGCGCTGCACGGTCTGGATGTAGTCGTCGTTCCAGTGGAACACGTCCACGTTCGCTCGCGGGGTCTCCGGATCCTCCACGAGCTCGGCGCGCTGCGGCTTGATCCCGACGAACACGGCGGAGAGGTCCGACTTCCAGGCGAGAGAACCCCGTTCGCTGAGGACGTGCCCTTCCGGCAGCCCGGCCCCGTCGGCCGGAAACTCGAGGACGTCAGCCGTTCCTCCGGGCCCGCGTACGGCGACGAGCACGTTCTCCCGCTCCGTCATGCCATCGGGCCGGGTCCCCGCGAGCGCCGCGACCGCCGACCCGGACGGATCCCAGGTCAGACGGGAATAGCGAGCCGGCGACTGATGGAGCGTCTGCAACCGCCCGGTCTCGAGCGTGAGGGCGTACAGGCCGTTCCCGGTAGCGCCCTCCGAATCGATCGTGTAGGCAAGCGCAGTGCCGGACTCGTTGAACGCGAACTCGTCCACGTTTCCGAGCACGAGGGACGTGCCCGACGACAGGTCCCGGACGATCAAGTCCGTCCCCGCGTGCGAGGGGGACTCGTCCGAGTCGCCGTCGGCGGGGCGCTTCTTGATCACCATGTATCGCGACCCGTTCGAGAAGAAGGCGCCGGACGCGTCCTCCCAGGTCTGTTCGGCACCCGAGCGAAGATCCAGCAGCGTCCCCCCGGAGCCGACCCGCGCGACCAACCACCTCGAGTCGTCGGAGAAGCGCGGGTCGGACCCTCCGGCGATCTCGTGTCCAGCCCCGCCGTCGAGCGAGAGGACCTGCAGGGTGTCCTCACCCACCCGATGCGCGTAGGCGAACGTCAGCCAGCCGCCGTCGGGAGAGAGCGCCACCGATTCGATCCCGCGCCACCGATCGTAGTCCGCGATCGGCAGAGGGCGTGAGGTCTGTGTCGCCGCCTGGGCAAATGCACTCGTGGCAGGGACGGTGACCACGATCGTGAGCGCGTACAGAACCGCGCGGGATGTTCGATACCCGAGCCTCATGCCTGCCTCCGTCGATGGTGCCGCGCGCCGATCGAGTCGAGACGCGTCTCTCAGGTTGCGTCGCGACGACACGATCTGGCAATCTCAGGCATGAAGGGCAGCGGTGGTGCGCTCGAGGATGCGCTGGTCCGGGTCCGCGAACCGTTCGAAACCGGCGCGATCCGCGGGTCAGCGGCGTGGGTCGCCGCGTTTCGTGTTCTTACTTTCCCCGCGCTCCTGTTCGGCCGGGAGCACCGATACTCCGCCGAACGCGAAGGCGACCGGCTCGAGGTAGTCTGCGTCGGCTTTCGTCGGCGCTTCGATGCGATGCTCCAGGAACTGCTCGAGGGCGCCGCCTACCGGGGGCCGGGACGGCGCCGGTATCTCGGTAATCCCCGACGACTCGCTCACCTCGGGGACATCGTACTCGTAGATGTTCATGCCTCCTTCGTCGGCGCGTTCGAACGCGCCGGCTGGCTGATCGTACCTGAAACGGTGCGCTGGGCAGGGCACACCAGCGGACTTCCGGACGCCGACCCGTCCGAAAGCCTGCGGGCGGATATCCGAAAGATCGACCGCTTCGAATACTCGTTCGAGGAGGCCGGCACGCCGTCGGATTGGCTCGAGTTCTTCGACTCGATGGTGATTCCCCACCTTCGTCTGCGGTTCGGCGACGCGGCCCGACTTCCCTCGGCGGCGACCCGGCGATGGCTCCGCGGTCATGCACGCCTCTTCTTCGTCATCCGGGACGGCCGGCGGGTGTCCGGTGGATGTCTCATCACGAAAGGGGGGGGCGTCATACTCCGACGCGTTGGGGTACGGGACGGCGACGAGATGCTCCTCAGGGAGGGGGCTCTGACTGCGCTCTACCTGTTTCTCTTCGACTGGGCTCGGGAGGAAGGCCACGAGGAGTTCGACTCGGGGGAGACGCTGCCACTGCCCCGCTCCGGACTGGCGAGGTTCAAATCCAAACTGGGCCTCGAGGCGAGTTGCCAGCCCGGAGGCCTGACGACCGGACTCCACTACGATGCCGGGAACCCGGCCATAGCGGCCCTCTTCGACGATCATCCCATCATGCGACTCGTCGCCGGCCGGCTCGAGGTCCACCCGTGAGCAGCGTGTTTCGCGACGTAGCGGTCGGGCTCCGGACGGCGGGCCCCGGCGGGTTTCTGCGACAGGTGCTGGACATCGCTCTCGGGGGAGTGCGGGCACGGTACGAGCTCATGGTGATCGAGCAACGGCTGGACGAGCTCGAACCGCGGGGGGCTCCCGCAGGCGTGGAGATACGGCCGCTCGAGGGGAGCCCGGATCAGCTGTCATCGATCCTGACCAGTCGGGCTCGGGAGCGATTCGATGCGAGGTTGCTCGCGAACCGGATCTGTCTCGTCGCCTGGCGAGGCGAAGATCCGGTGGGGTACACGTGGATCTCGCCGGCCATCGACCCGCGAGTCGAGGAGCTCCCACTCGCCCTGCCGCCCGACGCTGCGTACATGTGGGACCTGTTCGTCCTCCGGAGCGAGCGCGGCTCCGGCATCGGGTCCGCGCTCACGTCGGCCCGGCTCGAATGGGGCAGGCAGGCGGGCTACGCGAAGGGGTGGCGGGCGATCTCGCCCACGAACCGGCCATCGATCCGGACTGCCGAGAAGACCGGCCGGATGCAGGTGCTCGGCGAGATCCGGATACGCCGAACGTTCGGCCGCACCCGATACGAGGACGTGTGCTCCACCGACCGCCCGATCCTCGACCGGGCCCTCATCGACTGACTAGGGGGTCAGGCCAGGCTCGTACCGGCCGATGAAGGCGAGGAATCGCGAAGCGTCGAGCATGTCCTCCGCGACGTACCGGACCGTGTGGGCGTCCGCCCGCTCGACCCCACGCAGGTACGCCAGCACCTCGGCCGGCAGATAGTTCTTGAACGTGACCTCGACCTCGATCGGGGCTTCGAGCACGAAGGGCTCGCGCTCGGCCGCACCCCGAACCGCCTCCCCGACCGCCTCCCGGATGACGCGCTCGCCCGCGTCCGGCGTCAGCGTGCGCGCGGAATGGAATCCGTAGTTCCACTTCACCACGGCTTCACCGATCCCGCCGAGCATACCGCTCACTTCCTCCACCGCCGCGTCGTCTCCGGAAACCATGAGGATCGGCACGCCGAAGTGTCCGGCGATCGCCGCGTTGATACCACCCTCGGCCATCTCCATGCCGTTCAGGCGCACCGCCGCGAGGTTGGCCGAAGACATCGTGTGCGCCCTGACCCCCTCGGGGTTCGTGGTGGCGGAGTGGTAACCGATGAAGATCGCCCCATCGAACGACGCGTCGATCCCCTGCATCATCATGAGCGGCCGCGGCCACGAACGTATGATCTGCACGTCATCGGGCAGCTGGTCTATCAGGATGTTCTCGCCGTTGCCGTGCGAGTCGCTGACCAGGATCTCCGAAGCTCCGGCCGCCCGCGCCGCCTCGATCGCGGCGACCACTTCGTTCGTCATGAACTGCCTGAACCGCTGGTACTCGAACCCGCCTGGTCCGAGCTGGTCCCCGGTGACGGCGCCGGTCACCCCTTCCATGTCTGCGGAAATGTAGATCTTGGGGCCGCCCTGCCCCTCTAGCGAGAGCGGAATGGCGACAAGAGCGAGCGCGAGGACGAGACGTTTCACGAGGGGCCTCCGGTGGTTCGGTGACGTGCGGTTCGCGTCTTCAAGCTGTTGCCGGCGGGCCTCGCTCGAAACCACTATGCGGGTCCCACTCCCGTACAGAGTACGATGACGATCTCCTCCGCGAGGTGGAGGCAGGCCTCGCCCGAACGACGGACACAGGGAGCCCCTCTTGAATCGACTCATCCGACTCGCGCTGACCACGTTCATCCCTTTATCCACCGCATGTGCGGCACCAGACGCTGAACAACCCGGCTCAACGATGCGGGCGTTTGTCGGCGCCACGATCGTCGACGGCACGGGCGCGGCCGCGATCGCCGACGGCGTCGTTCTCGTCGACGCAAACGGCCGGATCGCCAACGTGGGCACGGCATCCGCGCTGACCGTCCCCGACGGCGCGGAAGTGATCGATCTGTCGGGTCGCTTCATCATGCCGGGCCTGATCAACGCGCACGGACACGTGGGCGACACGCGCGGTCTCGAAGGCGGGCACTATTCCCGGGACAACGTCCTCGACCAGCTTGGCCTGTACGCGCGGTACGGCGTCACCACGGTGCTCAGCCTCGGGGGCGATGGCGCGGAGGGCGTGGCGGTGAGGGACGAGCAGAAGGCACCCGACCTGGCCCGCAGCCGCCTCTTCGTCGCCGGCCCCGTCGTGGCGGGAACGACGGAAGACGCGCTGCGCGAGATGGTCGACGGAAACGCGGCCCTCGGCGCCGACTTCATCAAGATCCGGGTCGATGACAACCTGGGGTCCACCGAGAAGATGTCGCCGGATCTCTACTCGGCAGTCATCGAGCGATCCCACGAACTGAGCCTGCCGGTCGCCGCGCACCTGTTCTACCTCGAGGACGCGAAGGGGCTCCTCCGTTCCGGCGTGGACTTCATCGTTCACAGCGTCCGGGACACGGATGTGGACGACGAGCTCGCGCGGATGCTCGTCGAGGCGGGCGTGTGTTACTCGCCCACGCTGGCGCGCGAGGTCACGACGTTCGTGTACGAGGACGAACCCGACTTCTTCGAGGACCCGTTCTTTCTGGCCGAGGCCGATCCGTCCGTCGTGGAGCGGCTACGCGATCCGGCTCGACAGGAACGCGTCAGGAATAGCGCGAGCGCGCAGGCCTACAAGCGGGCGCTCGTGCAGGCCCAGACCAACGTGAAGCTGCTCTCGGATGCGGGCGTGACCATCGCGATGGGCACCGACACGGGCCCGCCGGGCCGGTTTCAGGGATTCTACGAGCACATGGAGCTCGCCCTGATGGCGGAGGCCGGCATGACGCCGGCGAGCATCATCGTCGCGTCGACGGGAGATGCCGCCCGCTGCATCGGTCGCGAAGACATCGGCACGCTCGAACCCGGCAGGTGGGCGGACCTGCTCGTCCTGGAGGCGGACCCGCTGGTGGACGTCGCGAATATCCGGCGGATCGAGTCGGTCTGGATCTCGGGGAACGCGGTGCCCGGCCGGGACTGAGCCCGGGGCTTACTCCTTCGTCCGGACGAAGTCGCGCAATTGAAGCTTGGTCTGGTGGTCCTTCATCTTCGTCCCCTGCATGTTCTCGCCGCGGACGTAGGTGCGCTGCCACCCGGCCTTCACCGCGTCATCTTCGCGCGCCTCGAGATCCTCGATGAACTGAGACCGTGACTCGCGCCACTGGTTGTACTGGTTGTACGTCCGGCGGTCGCTCGCGATCGGCACCATCCGCGGCTGGTAGCTCTCCAGATAGCCGCGCGGGAAGGGGACGATCCGCGCGATGGGCTCGCCCTTCTCGAAGCGCACCCAGTGCTTCGGCCGGGTGATCTTCCAGTTCATGGTGAACGAGAACGGGGCCCAGTCGGTCTCGATCACGCCTTCCAGCGGGACGATCCCGTCCTTCGGCTCGTTCGGCGTGCCCTTCACCCAGATGTTGTGGTCCTTCGTCGTCCGGAACAGGTAGCCCGGTATGAAGGTCAGTACGCCATGACCGAAGTGAGAGGCGATCGCATCGTCGGGCTTCTCATCCCACTTGAATCTGATCGCGTCCAGGTCCGCTCTCCCGTTCCACCGCGCCGAGAAGCCGGTCGGGCAGAGCAGGTCCCAGCCCGACTGGTTCGCGATGAGCAGGGGCAGGCACCGATAGGCGAAGCGCTCGGGCAGTTCGTCCATCCACGTCCGCCGCTGATCCGCGGTTACGAGCTCGAGCGGCCGTTCGACGAGGACGTACGCGGTAAGCTGGTGCGCTCTGGTATCCGGGGCGCGCCCTTCTTTGGCGCGGGGCTTCTTCTTCGCCTTCTTCGCCACGACTCCACGACTCCTGGTGCTGGATCCACATGCATCGGGGCACGGAACCTACGATGGCATCAGTCGTCGTAGTACCTGAAGATCTTGAACTGCCCCTCCCAATCCAGGACGTACTTGAAGAGCTGGACCGGAGGAACGGCCTCCCGATCGACCGTGAAGCTAACCCAGCAGTCCCGGTGGACCCGGAAGCTCCGGAACACTTCGGTGTCCTTCAGGCATTCGATCCCGAGCAGCGAGAGCGAGTGGCCGCGATACCTGGCGAGGAGCCGTCCGACCGCACGGTTGTTCCGAAGCTGGATATTGCCCCAGGCGAGGTCCGCCGGGTGGTTCGCCTCGGGTGCGCTCGCGGGCAGTTCCGGGTAGACGAGCTCGTTGTGCTCGTACTCCGTGAGCCGAACCCGCTCGAGCCGCGCGACGTCGCCGTGTTGAAGCCCCTCGAGGGCCTCGAAGGCAAGTTGCTGTAGAGAGGCGGTCGCCCCGTAGAGAACGACCGGTGCCACCGAGCGCGACCCGTCGGGGGCCGGGCCCGCAGGGAGTTCGCTACACGCCGCCGAACCGCACGCGACGGTGAGCGCGATCAACCCTCTGCTCGTTTTCCGAACCATGACGCCACCTCCGCCCTGGCAACTCGTTACATTGCCGTTACTTCCAGTTACATCGACGTTACCGCAAGGCGGAGACCCGGTCGAGGCGAAATCGGGACTGTTACGCGGACTGTTACAGTAACGGCGCGGGTTTTCGGGGGTTCGCCATCCTCGGCGGACCGCCGTTACGTGCGCCGAATCGCCGATCGGTCGGATACGGGACCGATCGATGTGTGCTTTTCGCCCGCCTCATCGTCCCCTCTTCGAGGACGCGTCAGTCGCGTTCGGGATTCGAAAAGGGAGAGAACGATGAAATCGGTGATGCTCGCGGGTGCGATCCTTCTTGGCGGGTCGTTGGCCCTGCCCGATACGCCGGCCCCTGCGGCCGACGCCCCCCTCACGATCAGCGGGTCCGTGACGGACGACGACACGAAACTCCCGATCGGCGGCGCTCAGGTCTTTCTGGAGGGTTCGGTGGTCGGGACGCTGACCGGCGCTGATGGTCGCTACACGCTGGAGATCGGCGACGAGGTGCGGGCCGGGGACGCCGCAACCGTGGTCGTGCGGCTCATCGGATACGCTGAGCAGTCCAGGACGGTTCGGATCGGAGAGGCCGCGACCTACACCGTCGACTTTGGGCTACAGCCGGACGTGGCCGGGCCACGCGTGGACGACGTCGACGGCGCGGAAGGGACTACCCCTCGTCCGGGTGACGTGACCGGTGCGGCTCAGTCCGTCGCGGTCCGCGAGATGGTGTTCAACCAGCCGGTCGGGGTCCTCCCGATGGCCGCGCGTGCGATCGGCGACCACCGGTACGGCCGGGCCAGGTTCAACACCGAGAGCTACGCCTACGTCGACGTGAACGGCTGGAAGACCCCGGGCGACGCACCGCTCTCGACGCTTTCGATCGATGTGGACCGGGCGTCCTACTCGAACATCAGGCGCTTCATCACGCAGGGGCGACGTCCCCCGGTGGACGCCGTACGGATCGAGGAGATGATCAACTACTTCCCGTACGACTATCCGGAGGCCCGTGGGGACCAGCCCTTCACCGTTTCGACCGAGGTCTCTCGCGCACCCTGGAACCCCGACCATCGCCTCGTGCGAGTCGGCATCCAGGGGATCCGGGTCGACCTCGAGGACCTGCCCCCGAACAACCTCGTGTTCCTGCTCGACGTGTCCGGCTCGATGCAGGCGCCGAACAAGCTGCCTCTGCTGAAGCGCTCGATCCGGCTACTGGTGAACGAGCTGCGGCCGGAGGACCGTGTTGCGGTCGTGGTGTACGCGGGCGCCGCCGGACTCGTGCTCGAACCGACTCCCGGCAATGAGCGCGAGCGCATCCTCGCCGCCATCGAGGAGCTCGAGGCGGGCGGGTCGACGGCCGGCGGGGCCGGGCTGAAGCTCGCATACGACGTCGCTGCCAGGAACTTCCTGGAGGACGGCAACAACCGGGTGATCCTCGCCACCGACGGCGACTTCAACGTCGGCGCCTCGAGCGACGCGGAGATGACACGTCTCATCGAGCAACGGCGCGACGACGGGACATTCTTGACGGTACTCGGCTTCGGGATGGGCAATCTGAAGGACTCGAAGATGGAGGCGATCGCCGATCACGGGAACGGGAACTACGCGTGCTGCTCACGATCGCGAAGGACGTGAAGATCCAGGTCGAGTTCAACCCGGCCCGCGTACAGGCATACCGGCTCATCGGGTACGAGAACCGGCTTCTCGCCGCGGAGGACTTCAACGACGACACGAAGGACGCGGGCGAGCTCGGCGCCGGGCACACGGTGACGGCGCTGTACGAGGTGATTCCGCCCGGTGTGCGGGCCCCCGGCAGCTCGATCGACCCGCTGCGGTACGGAGACGGCGAACCGGCGACCCGCGGGGCGCGCGCCGATTCGGACGAGCTCATGTTCGTGAAGCTCCGCTACAAACGGCCCGATGGCGACCGGAGCCGGCTGATCGAACAGGTGGTACGCGACCGGGTCGTCGACCCCTCCGAGGACATGCGGTTCGCGGCCTCGGTCGCGGCCTTCGGGATGATCCTCAGGGACTCCGAGCACTGCGGAGACTTCTCGCTGCGCGATGTCTCACGCCTGGCGAAAGGCGCGGTCGGCGAGGATCGGCAGGGAGTCCGGTCGGAGTTCATCCACCTCGTCGAACAGACGAGGGAGATGGATCTGATCGCCGCCCGCTAGCGGGCGGCCGAAGAACTCCGGGGCTACTCGCCCGAGATCCGGAACGTCACCGTATCCGCGACCATCGGGTCGAGCGGGACATGCGCGAGGTCGGCGAGCACGGCGATCACCCTGTGCTCGCCGGGCTCGAGGCCCGCGAACGTGTGGTTGTCACGGCCATCCCCCATGTGGACGATCCGCGGATTGTCCTGAGGGACCATGACCCCGGACGGAGTCACGTCCTCGTCCAGAAACAGGTGATGGTGGGCCGTCCCGATCCGCCCGTCGGCGACCGGGGCGATCTCGATTCCGGTCACGGTCAGCGTGACCTCGACGTCGGCCGATTCGAGGACGGCTCCCTCCGCGGGGGTCACGATCGTGACCGACGCCGGCTCGGTCGCGGCGATGGGTGCGGCGTCCTCCTCGGGGGCCGGTTGATCGGCCGTTTCACCGCCGCAGGCGAGGGCGGGCACGAGGACGAGGGCACTGAACAGGGACACACGACGATTCGACGACATTAAGAGCTCCCGGGTGGAAGAGCCTGATCTGAACGGGCAAATCTGTGGTGGGCGCGGCGGTTGTCAATTCAGGGCCTGACGACACGTTGCGTTTCGCTGTCCCCGCCGCCAGCGTACCGATCCGCGCAGCTGTTCCGACGATCCAGACTCCTCGACGGACGATCCGGCCGAATGATCACGATCCAACCGATTCCCCGTGCGCTGGTCCCGACCGACTCGGACGCCGCCGCCCGCGTGAGCGCACCGAACTACGACGAGTTCCAGGGCGACCTCGAGATTTGGGAGCTTCTGCGCTCGTTTCCGGAGTGCGTGCTGTCGGTCACGATGGCTCATTGCGCGGTCGACTCCGCGGATGACATCGGTCGCGGGGACTCCGCCGAATCGCTGGAGAGGGCCGCGGCGAACATGCGCCGGCTGGAGGGCTCGACGCTCACCCGCGAGGCGCGGCGGGTCCTGTACTGCTACGAGATCGTGGATCCGGAACGGCCCGGTGTGCGTCAGATCGGCCTGGGCGGCATGGGCCGAACGAGCGAGATCCGTACGGCCGCGACGCCGGACGGCCCGATCATACGGAACGAAGGCGTCCGGGAGCCCAAGGCCCGCGGACGCGCCGACCTGATCGAGGCGACATCGGCGATCATCGGCGGCGTCAACAACGCGGTTCCCGACGCGAGCGGCCGGTTCGCCCGCACGCTCGAGCGCTACGCCGACGGACGCCCCGTGGACTTCGCCACGACGGACGGGGCGGGAAACGAGCACCGAATCTGGCTCGTCGAGGAGCCGGGCGAAGTGACCCGCATGCAGCAGCTTCTCTCTGAAGAGCCGGAAGCATACGTGGCGGACGGCAACCATCGGAGCGCGGCCGCCGCGTTGCTGGGCTACGAGCAGTTTCTGACAGTGTTCTTCCCCGCGGGGCGCATGGGCATCAAGGCGTACAACCGGCTGGCGGACGCGACGCTCGACCGATCGGCGCTCGACGCATCGTTCGACGTGCTCGGGATGCCCGACGAGACGCCGTACCAGCCGCTCGAGACGCACGACCTGGGGCTCTACGACGCGACCGGAGGGTGGACCCGGGTGCGACCCCGCCCGGACACGTACGACCCGGCCGACGCAGCCGCATCGATCGATCACGCCATCGTCCAGGAGAACCTGTTCGCGAAGGTGCTCGGATTCGAGGATGCCGGCGATGCCCGCCTCACGTTCGTCGGAGCGAACAAGGACGCCGCCTGGCTTCAGGCCGAAGTGGACGCCGGGCGAGCCGGATTCGCCGTCACACTTCCGCCGGTGACGATGAGCCAGTTCATCGACGTGTGTCGCCAGGGGCGCCTGATGCCGCCCAAGTCGACGTGGTTCGAGCCGAAGATCCGCAGCGGCCTCGTAATGGCGCTGCTCTGACGAGAGACCCGGCATCGCCGGGGGACGCTCAGAGCGCGGTCCGCGCCCTGAGCTCTCCGCGATCGACCTTCCCGAGGTGCGTGCGGGGAAGGTCCTCGACGATGTTCACCACCGCCGGAGCCTTGTACGAGGCCAGGCGGGAGGCCACATGCGTGCGCAGCACATCGGCCAGCTCCTCGAGCACGACCCCTTCGCCCGGAATCACCCAGGCCACGGCCTGAATCAGTCCCTCGGCGTTCGGCGCCCCGACCACGGCGGCCTCGGAAACCGCTTCGTGCTCGAGAAGGCAGTTCTCGACTTCCTTCGGCGACAGCCACTTCCCCTTCACCTTCAGCATGTCGTCGCCACGGCCGCAGTACCTGAACACGCCGTCCTCGCGCACGATCATGTCTCCCGACACGTACCACTCTCCGCGGAAAGCCTCCCGGGTCTTCTCGGCCTGCTGCCAGTAACCGAGCGCCCGCGAGTTCCCGCGCACCCATAGCCAGCCGACCTCGCCGTCCGGGAGATCGGCGCCGTCGTCGTCCCGGACGCGGACCTCGAACCCCGGCACTTCGCGGCCGAGAGTACCCGCGACCACGTCCCCGGGCCGGTTCGAGAGGAATACGTGCCACATCTCGGCGGTGCCGAGACCGTCGAGCAGGTCGACTCCGACCGCCTCGTTCCACCGCCGGTGGAGTTCGGCGGGCAGTGCTTCTCCGGCGGAGGTGGCCAGCCGCAGGCTTCCGAGGTCGCGCGTCGCGAGGTCGTCCGCGCCCAACAACTGATTGATCATCGTCGGAACGTTGACGAGGATCGTCGGGCGAAAGCGCTCGATGGCGTCGAGAAGGCTCGCCGGCGTGCAGCGGTCGCCCCAGAGCGCCGCGGTCGCCCCGGCCGCGAAGGGAAACAGGAGATTCGACCCCGTCGCGTAACCGAAGAACAGCTTCGGGACCGACAGCGTGACGTCGTCCTCGCGGTAGCCGATGACTTCCTTCGCGTAGCACTCGGTCGTGTTCGCGAACGATGTGTGCGTCTGGACGACACCCTTCGGGTGCCCGGTCGTGCCACCGCTGAACAACCATATCGCCGGATCGTCGGGATGCGACGGGAAGGTCTCCAATTCGGCGGGAGCCGCGGCGAGCCGCTCGACGAACGCCTCGTCGTCCACCACGAGGATCCCGGGCACCGAAGAGTCGGCCCCCGGTCCACCCTCACCGCGTATTCGTCCGGCCACGCTGCGGAAGAACGGCGCTCGATCGGTGTCCACGAAGAGGGCCGTCGCCCGCGTATAGCGGAAGAAGTACTCGATCTCGTCCGGCTTGATGTGCGGGTTCAGCATGACGACGACCGCGCCGATCTTCAGCGTACCGAATAGCGCCGCGACGAACTCGGGGCCATCGGGCAGGGCGATGAGCACCCGCTCCTCCGGACGGACTCCGTTTCGCAGGAGCACGTTCCCGTATCGATTCGCGAGCGCGTCGACCTCGGCGTAGGTGAGCTCCCCCTTCGGGGAGACGATCGCGCGACGGTCTCCGCGTCCCTCGGTCAGCCGATCGACCAGGAAGTAGTCGGCGATATTGAACGGGTCGGACGGTCGAAAGGTCATGCGGGAGGGTACGGAGACGGCGGCCGGGGGGTCAATCGGCTCGGACCGACACGACCCCGGGGTTGCGCGTCTTCGAGGCGCGGCGTTACCGGGGGCGCATGACCTTCGTTCGCCTGGCCGACACTGCGTGGGAACGCGTGCGCGATCTGGATCGCGCAGCCACGGTCGCCATTCTGCCGACCGGCGCAACCGAAGCGCACGGTCCCCACCTGCCCATGGACACGGACGTGACGATCGCCGAGGCGATGGCGGAGTCGGGCGGGCGCCGTCTCGTCGAGCGCGGTCTCTCCGTTCTCCTTCTTCCCGCTCTCGCGTACACGCCCGCCGAGTTCGCGGCGGAGTTCCCCGGAACCGTCAGCATTCGGCGGGAGACGGCCTCGGCCCTCGTGCGCGACATCGCGGCCAGTCTCGATGCGGACGGCTTCCGCACGCTCGCCATCGCGAACGCGCATTTCGACCCGGGACATCTCGCCGCCCTCTACTCCGCGATCGACGGGATTCGCGAGTCGGGTGGACCCGCGGTCGCCTTTCCGGACGTGACGAGAAGGCCCTGGGGGTCACGTCTCACAGAGGAGTTCCGGAGCGGCGCCTGCCACGCGGGCCGGTACGAGGGCTCGATCGTGCTCGCTCGCACGCCCGAGAAGGTGGACGAGGATATCATGAAGACGCTGCCGCCCCATCCGGTCTCGCTCTCGAGGGCGATCGCGGACGGGAAGGCCGGTTTCCGGGAGGCCGGAGGAGACCGGGCGTACTTCGGCGCTCCCGCCGAGGCCACGTCGGCGGAGGGGGCCGCGACGATCGACGTTCTCGGACGGATTCTCGAAGAGGCCGTCCTCGAGATACCGGGTCTGAACGAGGTGAGCGATGAGTCTAGAGGGTAAGGGGGCGGTCGTAACCGGCGGAGGGCGCGGGATCGGCGCGGCGGTGGCGCGCTCGCTCTCGGAGAGCGGGGCGCGCGTCGTCGTCGCCGCGCGGAGCGCCGGCGAGATCGAGGCCGTGGCGACCGCGCTGCGCAGCGGAGGGGCCGACGCCTGGGCCTGCACGGTCGACGTGGGGGAGCCCGACAGCATCACGAATCTGTTCGAGACCGCGCGGGGCCATCTCGGCAACATCGACATCCTCGTGAACAACGCGGGCATCGCCTCGGCCGCCCCCGCCGCGCGTCTCGCGTTAGCGGAGTGGAATCGCCTGTTCGCGGTGAATGCGACCGGGACCTTCCTGTGCACGCAGGCCGTCCTGGCGGGGATGATGGAGCGGGAATGGGGTCGCATCGTGAACGTGGCCTCGGTCGCCGGTCTCAGGGGCGCCCAGTACATCTCCGGCTACTCGGCCTCGAAACACGCGGTTCTCGGTTTCACGCGTTCGGTCGCGGCGGAGGTCGCCCGTCTCGGCGTGACGGCGAATGCCGTCTGTCCGGGGTACGTCGACACCCCCATGACCGAAGCCTCGATCGCCAACATCGTGGCCAAGACGGGCAAGTCCGGTCAGGAGGCCCTCGACGCGATTCTCGCGACCACGCCGCAACGCCGACTCATCACCTCGGAAGAGGTCGCTGCCGCGGTGATGTTCCTCTGCGAGGAGGGCGCTCGCGGAATCAACGGTCAGACCATCGTGCTCGACGGCGGTGCCGTCGGAGCCCTCTGAGGAGCCGATCCGATGAGCTACGATGTCTTCAATCCAGAGGAGCTCGGCCCACCGAGCGGGTGGAACAACGGCATGCTGGCGCCGCCGGGAGGGCGAGTGCTCTTCGTCGCCGGGCAAACCGCCCGTGCGCCGGACGGGACGATCGTGTCCTCGGATTTCGTCGAGCAGTTCGCCACCGCGCTCGGCCACGTCGTGTCGGTAGTCGAAGCGGCGGGCGGATCACATAAGGACATCGGTCGAATGACGGTGTTCGTCACGAGTCTCGAGGAATACCGGGCATCGCTGAAGCGACTCGGCGCGGCATACCGGGGGCACATGGGGCGCCACTTCCCGGCGATGGCGTTGCTCGAAGTCAGCGGTCTGGTGGACGAAGGGGCCAGAGTCGAGATCGAAGCTACAGCGGTCCTCCCCAACCCCTGACGGGGACCGCGGAACCAGGCAGGAGACGCCATTGGCGATCGCACCGGAGACGTTCCTGTACGAACTGGACGGCGAGACGTCCGTAGCGACGATCACGCTCAATCGGCCCGAGAGGCTCAACGCCCTCACGTTCGACGTGTACGACGAGCTGCGGAACACGTTCTACGCGCTCGATACAGAAGAGGGCGTCCGGGCCATCGTGATCACCGGCGCCGGTCGCGCCTTCTGCTCGGGCGGCGACGTCGAGGACATCATCGGGCGACTGTTCGAGTACGACTCGGACGGGCTGCTCGAATTCACCCGCATGACCTGTGATCTCATCCGCGCGATCCGTACGTGCCGTCGCCCGGTCGTCGCCGCCCTCAACGGCACGGTCGCCGGGGCGGGAGCGGTCATCGCGACGGCGTGCGACATCCGCATCGCCTCGAACACGGCGAAGATCGCATACCTGTTCACGAAGGTCGGCCTGTCCGGTGCGGACATGGGAGTGGCCTGGCTTCTGCCGCGCATCATCGGGATGGGGCGGGCGACCGAGCTTCTCATGACGGGGGACTTCCTGCCGGCGGCAGAGGCTCACCGAATCGGGCTGTACAACCGGCTCGTGCCCGATGGTGAGGCGCTTCCCGAGGCCCTGGCATTCGCCGAGAAGCTCGCGAGGGGGCCGTCCTACGCGCTGACGGTCACCAAGCAGTCGATCGACGCCGAGGCAGACATGACGATCGAGGACGCCCTCGAGGCGGAGGCACGCGTGCAGGCCCTGTGCATGGAGGACCCGAACTTTCGCGAGGCATACGATTCGTTCGTCGAGAAGCGTCCGGCGGTGTTCGGGTGATCGATCTCGGCCCCGTGCGAGCGTTCCTCGAACCGCGTCACCACGAACTCGCCGACGGCGTGATCGCCTTCGCAGCCCGGGAACTCGCCGGCCTGCACCCGGCCGACGACGACGATGCCCGACGGATGGGTCGCGAGATCTGTTCGTCGCTGGGCTCGGCCGGATGGCTCGACGCGATCCGCGAACGGGACTTCCGGGGATGCTGCGTCATCCGGGAATGCCTCGCCGCGGTCTCGCCACTGGCCGACGCGATGTTCGCGCTCCAGGCGCTGGGCTCGACCCCGATCGCCCTGGCGGGCGGGACCGACCTCGTCGAAGGGTGGTTCGGCCCGGCGGTCCGCGGCGAGAAGATCGCGGCGTTCGCGATGACCGAGCCGGACGCCGGATCTGACGTCGGAGCGATCGCGACGGATGCGGTCCGGGACGGATCCGACTACGTGTTGAACGGCTCTAAAACCCTGATCTCCAACGCGGGCATCGCCGACTTCTACGTGGTGTTCGCCTCGACCGACCGGGAGGCCGGGAGCCGCGGATTGACAGCGTTCGTCGTCCCCGCAGACGCGCCGGGATTCCGGTTCGTGAAGCCGCTCGTCATGTCCGACCCCCACCCGCTCGGCCAGATCGCGTTCGAAGACTGCCGGGTGTCCGCCGACAACCGGCTCGGGAGCGAAGGCGAGGGGTTCAAGATCGGGATGGCGACGCTCGACCGGCTGCGACCGACCGTCGGGGCGGCCGCCTGCGGGATGGCCGCGCGCGCACTCGAAGAGGCGACGAGTCACGCCCGCGCCCGAGAGCAGTTCGGCCGGCCGCTCGCCGACTTCCAGATCATCCAGGAGAAGATCGGCCGGATGGCCACGGACCTGACGGCCGCCCGCCTGCTCGTCTACCGGGCCGCCTGGGAGCGCGATCAGGGCGCCGACCGGACAGACCTCGAGGCCGCGATGGCGAAGTCGTTCGCGACCGAGACCGCGCAGCGCGTCGTGGACGAGGCGGTCCAGATCGTGGGCGGCCGCGGCGCTCTCGCGGACCACCCCGTGGACCGGCTGTATCGGGCCGTTCGCGCCCTGCGGATCTACGAGGGGACGACCGAGATCCAGCGCATGATCGTCGCCCGACACCTGCTCGCTCGATGAAGATCGTCTGCGTTGGAGGCGGACCGGCGGGGCTCTATTTCGGGATCCTGATGAAGCTCGCCGACTCGGAGCACGACGTTCTGGTCCTCGAACGGAATCGCCCGAGCGACACGTTCGGCTTCGGAGTCGTCTTCTCGGACGCGACGCTCGAGGAGTTCGCGGAGGCCGATCGAGCGAGCTACGAGGCGATCACCGACGCCTTCTATCATTGGGACGACATCGACATCCACTACGGTGCCCGGTGCATCTCGTCGACGGGCCACGGGTTCAGCGGGATGTCGCGACAGACCCTGCTCGAGATCCTCGTCGCCCGGTGCGAGGAGCTCGGGGTGCGTATCGAGTTCGGCACCGAGGTGGAATCGCTCGACGAGTACTCCGACGCGGACCTGATCGTCGCCGCGGACGGCGTGAACAGCGCGATCCGTGACGGACGAGCCGCCGCCTTCGAGCCGGACGTCGACGAGCGGCCGAACCGCTTCGTCTGGCTCGGTACGACAAGGCCGTTTCCCGCGTTCACGTTCCACTTCCGTGCCGACGACCACGGGCTGTGGCGAGTCCACGCCTATCAGTACCGGAAGGACGGCGCGGACGGCGAGCCGATCTCGACGTTCATCGTCGAGGCGACGGAAGCGGCCTGGTCCGCGGCGGGGATGGACACGGCGTCGGAGGCCGAGACGGTCGCTTACCTCGAGTCGCTGTTCGCCAAAGAGCTCGACGAGCACGCCCTCGTGGCGAATCGTTCGATCTGGCGCCGATTCCCGACCGTGAAGAACGGCTGCTGGCGCGACGGCAACGTCGTCCTGCTGGGGGATGCCGCTCACACGGCTCATTTCTCCATCGGCTCGGGAACACGGCTGGCGATGATCGATGCGATCGCGCTGCGCGATGCGATCGCGGACGCGGGCGGCGACGGCGAGATCGCGCGCCCCGACGTGGAACGCGCCCTCGATGCCTACGAGGAGAAACGGCGCCCCGACGTGGAAAGCCTGCAGCGGGCGGCCCAGGCGAGTCTCGAGTGGTTCGAGGGCACCGAGCGGTTCATGGACACGCCCCCGATCCAGTTCGCGTTCAACCTCCTGACGCGCAGCCTCCGGATCACGCACGAGAACCTCGAAGTGCGCGATCCTGCGTTCACCGCGGAAGTCGATGCGTGGTTCGCGGGAGAGGCGGCTGTACAAAGCGGCGTCCCGGTCCCAACCGATCCCGCGCCGCCCCCGCTGTTCACTCCGTTCAGGCTCCGGGACCTCGTCCTCCCGAACCGGGTCGTCGTGTCGGCGATGTGTCAGTATCTGGCCGAGGATGGCCAACCCGACGACTGGCACCTGGTCCACCTCGGCAGCCGCGCGGTGGGCGGCGCCGGGCTCGTGATGAGCGAGATGACCGACGTGAGTCGCGAGGGGCGGATCTCGCCCGGATGCGCCGGCCTGTACCGGCCCGAGCACGTGGACGGCTGGCGTCGCATCACCGACTTCATCCACGGGCACACGGACGCGAAGGTCGGGATGCAGCTCGGCCACGCCGGCCGAAAGGGCTCGACGCGCCTGTCCTGGGAAGGCGACAGCGAGCCGCTCGATGAGGGCGGATGGGAGGTGCTTTCCGCGTCCCCGATTCCCTGGTTCGAGCACAGTCCCGTGCCGCGCGAGATGACCCGTTCGGACATGGACGACATCGTCGGCGACTACGTGCGGGCCGCGAACATGGCGGTCGACGCGGACTTCGACCTTCTCGAGATCCACTTCGCGCACGGGTACCTGCTCGCGAGCTTCATCTCTCCCCTGACCAACGTCCGGTCGGACGAGTACGGGGGCTCGGTGGAGAACCGGCTGCGGTTTCCCCTCGAGGTCTTCCACGCGGTACGCGGGGTGTGGCCCGACGACCGGCCGATCTCCGTGCGCGTCTCGGCGGTCGACTGGGCGCCCGGCGGCCTGGACGCCGACGGAGCCGTCGAGGTGGCGACTCTCCTCCGCGACGCCGGCGTGGACATCATCGACGTCTCGGCGGGACAGACCGTGCCCGATCAGCGGCCTGTCTACGGCCGGCAATACCAGACGCCGTTCTCGGACCGCATCCGGCACGAGGTCGGCATCCCGACGATGGCGGTGGGCAACATCTCGTCGTTCATGGACGTGAATACGATCCTCGCCGCCGGACGGGCCG
Organism: Gemmatimonadota bacterium; assembly: GCA_039587355.1. Lineage (GTDB taxonomy): Bacteria > Gemmatimonadota > Gemmatimonadetes > Palauibacterales > Palauibacteraceae > Palauibacter. The sequence goes on from JBDHIO010000026.1 coordinate 88,779, forward strand.
ACCTCTGCTGTCTCGCGCGGGCGCACCTGTACGAGCCCTACTGGACGCGTCACGCGGCGAAGGCCCTGGGCCACGACCTGCCCTGGCCGCCACCGTATTCTTCGCTCGAACGGTACAATCCGAGATTCGAGTGGGGTTACTGACCCCGGCACGTTCCGGGCGGGAGTAGAAGTGAGTCACGACAAATACACGACATACACGAGCTACCTGAAGATCCACGAACTGCTCGACCTGCAGGTCGAGCGCTCGGGGCGGGATGGCGAGGCGGCCGAGCACGACGAGATGCTCTTCATCATCATCCATCAGGTATACGAGCTGTGGTTCAAGCAGGTGCTCCACGAGCTCGACTACGCCGTGAGGCTGCTGGCCGAAGATGACCTCCGACGCGTGCTTCACACGATGAAGCGAGTGCTAACGATCCTGAAGGTTCTCGTCGCGCAGCTCGACATTCTCGAGACGATGACGCCGATGGACTTTCTGGCGTTTCGAACGCGGCTCGAGGAAGCGAGCGGCCTCCAATCCTTTCAGGGAAGCGAGCGGCCTCCAATCCTTTCAGTTCAGGGAGCTCGAGTTTCTGCTCGGGGGAAAGCGGTCCGAGGTGTTCGACAGGTACCCCGAGGGGAGCGAGGCGCGGGAGCGTATCGAGCGCCGGTTCCGGGACCCGAGCCTTTGGGACGCCGTCCTGCGGTTCCTCGACGGCCGGGGGCACTCGATGCCCGCGGCGGCCATCGACCGGGACCTCACGCTCGCCACGGAGGAGAGTCCGGAAGTGCAGGGCGTCCTGGTCGAGGTGTATCGATCCGACGCGGGACTTCTGGCGCTGTGCGAGCGGCTGGTCGACCTCGACGAGGGAATCCAGGAGTGGCGGTATCGCCACGTGAAGATGGTCGAGCGCACGATCGGGACGAAGCCGGGCACCGGTGGCACGGCGGGAGCCCAGTACCTCCAGCAATCGCTGAACCGGCCGCTGTTCCCGGATCTGTGGGCGATTCGGGCGCGGCTGTGAGCGGAGTCGGATCATGACGGACCGGGCGACGACGCCGGAGTCGCTCTACGCGGACCCGAACGCGCTCGCCGGCGAGTACTCCCGGTTCCGGGTCGCGGAGCGGCTCCTGCTCACCGGCCACTCCCACCAGGCGTGGCCCGACTGCGGGTTCGCTGGGCACATCACGCTCGGTGCGAACACGCACGAGCTGGTCGTCCGCTTCCTGTCCGCGATCCCCCTGCGCCGCCGTCCCCGATTGGTCACGACGGACGGCGAATTCCACTCGATCAGAAGGCAGCTCGCGCGACTGGGCGAAGAGGGCATCGAGATCGTCCGGGTCGCGGCGAACCCGGTGGCCTCGCTCGCGGAACCGCTCGTCTCCTGCGTCCTCTTTCGCGACGCCCGAATCGTACCCGGGCTCGCGGCGGTGCAGGCCGCCTGCGAGCGCGTCGGCGCGGAGATGCTCGTCGACGCATACCACGCCCTCGCCGTCGTCCCGTTCTCGCTGGCCGCGCATGGCCTCGAGCAGGCCTTCGTCACGGGAGGCGGGTACAAGTACTGCCAACTCGGCGAGGGGAACTGCTTTCTACGGGTTCCCCCATCCAGCGCCCACCGGCCGGTCATCACGGGCTGGTTCTCCGAGTTCGGCGAGCTGGAGGGAGGCCAGGCGAACGAAGACGTAGCATATGGTACGGGGCCCGACCGTTTCGCGGGCAGCACGTACGACCCGACGAGCCACTATCGCGCCGCCGAGGTCTTCGACTTCTTCGAGCGCCGTGGTCTGACGCCATCGCTCCTTCGCGAAGTCAGCCGTCATCAGGTCGGCCGACTGGCGGCCCGGTTCGACGCTCTCGATGCGGATCCCGATACGATCCGCCGCCCCGATATGGATCTCGCCGATGTAGGCGGGTTTCTCGCGCTCAGCACACCCCACGCCGGCGCGTTGCGTGCCGGGCTGCGGGCCCGCGGCGTGCTGACCGACCACCGGGACGACGTCCTCCGTCTGGGCCCGGCACCCTACCTGTCCGACCGTCAGCTCGATGACGCGGTCGCAGCCCTGGGCGAAGCGGTGGCCGAGCTCGACTGACCCCGGGTGAAACCTGGTTCGGTCGGGACACGTCCTCTCACGCGAGGCCCGAAGACGTGGCGGGCGGCAGAGGAGGCACCCCAGAACGCGACCCTGGCATCCTGACGCGTTCGCATCCGAAGCCCGCGCCACGTCGGCGGG
>JBDHIO010000108.1:0-2388 GCA_039587355.1 Gemmatimonadota bacterium
CCGACGGCCTCGGCGACCTCACGGGTGTAGAGCGCCGCGTTGAAGAGCGTCCGGAAGGTCCCGAAGGGCTGTCCACGCCACTGCGGACGGAAGCCGAGCAGGACGACACGCCCCGCTCCGTGCCTCACCTCGACGGCGGCGGCATGGCCCTGGATGTGGTCCTCGCCGAGGAGATAGCCCGAGAGAAGCGGCTTCCCGTTCTCCGCGTACTTGGCGAGGACGCGACCCTCGAAGCCCTCCTCGGTCGTGAAGACGGGGCTGGCATCGAAGAAGACCTTGGCGCGGGTCGGCATCCCACTCATCACGGGGTTCGAAGGATCCGTGATCACCTCCAGAATCGAGCCGTCGCTGAAGAAGTCCTCGCGGTCCAGATCGGCCACCACGTTCGTCACGGGGAGATGCAGCTCGCGGATGAGGAAATCGCCGGCGTTGGAGAGCGCGACGACCGTTCCCCCCGCGCGGACGAACCGATCCAGTGCCTGCACGCCGGCATCTCCGAGCCCCCCCGCATATCGGGGCGGGACGGATCCGCTCTGGAACCCCTCCCGGAAGATGCCGGGGTATTGCTCGGTCGCGAGGATGAGGACGTCGTATCGACTCCTCAGGTCGCCCGCCCTGACCTCCGCATTGCGCACGTTCGCGAACGCGAAGTCGTAGGCCTCCAGGAGCCACCGGGTCCAACCCTCGTCCATGCTGGGCAGCCAGGGGCGGTACAGGGCGACCCTCGGCTGCCTCAGGCCGGTCCCCGTGAACGCACCGCGGGTCGCCTGCAGAGCGAGGTCGCCCACGAGCCCGGAGACCTGGCCGTCCGACAGGCCCGACACCCGGTACGTCCCGCTCGAGCCGGGATTCCCGGCGCTACCGGGCACGCCCGGGTCGAACCGGACGGACGCCCCGGCGGCCCAGGCCCGGTTGAGCGCCTTGAACGCGTTGTTCTGGGCTGCGTCGAGCACCAGTGCACTCCCGCTGCCGGACACGCGCCCGGGCGTCGGCACGATCGCTCGGGCCACCGGGTGGTCGTCGAAACCCACGCCCGGGGGAGAGTCGAAGGGGCTCGCGTCGGCCGCGGCGGCGTCCCACGGCAGGTCCTCCGCCTCGAGCCAGGTCATCGCGGCACGGTCCGCCGGATCGAGCGGGCTCGCGAGCTCGACGACACGCACGTCCATCTGGTACGGAAGCGTCCAGCCGGCCGCGTCGTAGGGCTGCTCGGGCGGGCCCTCGGGATACTCCCGCAGGTCCGGGTAGACCTGCACTTCCATCAGCTGGCGCGCGAGCTCGCCCATCGGCTGATCGGTCGGGACGATCCAGGTCCCCGCCTCGTACGACATCCCCTCCAGGGTGAGAGCCCGGTCGAGCCGGGCCACCCGGACGCCGTTGTATGCGAGGCGCCGAAGCAGCTCGACCGGGGCCACCGGATCCCTCTGGTCCTGCGGGATCAGGTACGCGAATGGGGGCTCGGCCTCGAACTGACGCGTCACGTCGCGTGCCGACTGGTGTTTGTTGAAGAGGAGATCCGACCGGTACTTGGCCGCGTAGTCCAGCGTGGCGACCGAGGCCGTAAGCATATACGCGACGGCGTCGCCGAGTCGCCACCACCCCCCCTCCCAGGGACTGGAGTAGAGGGATTGGGGCCGGAGATCGCGCATGCGCTGCGGGAAATCCCGGGTCGTGTAGAAGCGCGGCGTCGCATAGCGGTACAGGCCCGTTTCGGTCCAATAGGCGATGCGGTGCTGCAGCATCGGCAAATAGTCCACGTAGCCCGGATACCAGGCGTCGAAGCCGGTCCCCATGTGCGTCGCACCCTCCTGACCCCTGGATTCCAGCAGCTGCGCGATCGCCATTCCGATCGTGTTCACCTGTCGCGACATGATCGGTGGCACCCGGGGCGCGATCGGCTCTGCGAAGGGAGGCAGCCAGATGCGGGTCGGGAAGGGAGACGACTGGTGGTGCACGTAGATGACGGCAGGCTCGAAGTGGGCCCAGACCCGCGCCAGCACCCGGGACTCCACCATGTTGAGCATGTAGGCGTCTCGGTTGTTGTCGTGCCCGATGTACTTCTGGTAGAGCCACGGCATCGCGGAGACCTCGAACGGCGTCCCGAGGTTCGAAGCGTACCAGTCCGCGACCATCGTCTGACCGTCGGGGTTCAGCGACGGCCAGAGCACGGTGATCACGTTGTCCCGGATCGCGCGCGTGCGGGCGTCTTCCCCGGCCACGAGATCGTAGGCCAGCTGGATCGTGTGCTGCGCGCCCGCGACCTCGGACGCGTGCAGGCCGCCGTTGATGTCGACGATCGGCACGGACGATCTGGAAAGCGCTCGCGCCTCTTCGTCCGAGAGCGCCGCCGAGGCCAGCCTCTGCGCGGCCGTCCGGTGCTCCTCGGCCGAC
>JBDHIO010000027.1:0-69473 GCA_039587355.1 Gemmatimonadota bacterium
TCAGGGAGTCGGGTGTACACGATGATCGGATTCCCCTCGGCATCCGCGGCGACATCCCAGATCCATGCCCGAACACCGGTTGATCCGCCGTCATATACGAGATCCGCCCGCTCGTGAATGAGGGGGAGGTCGTCCATGCTTCCAACCGGAGACCCGTCGGCCCGACGGAACTCCCCGGCGCCGTATCGCATGTAGTAGATGCTGTTTTGAAGCTCGTTCCGCGGGTGCCCGTCCGTGAACGCGAAGTGGATGGCGTCCCGTCCGTTCGACGCGATCTTCACGTAGGGGCGGACGGTCGTGTTCTCGTCCGATTGGATGAGCGTCCGGGCGGGAGACCAGGTCAGCAGATCATCCGTGAAGCTGAAGCTCGGCTTGAAGTTCCCGCCTCGCCAGAAGAGGTAGATCCGCTCCCCCTCCTCGCTCAGACGAACCGGGTTCGGATAGGTGTGCCCCCTCGGGCCCTCCGTGTTCGAGCCGATCTCCCTGACCTCCGTCCAGCCGGAGATGTCCTCGGGCTGCAGCGAGATACGGTAGAACATGCCGTCCCTCACATCGGAGCCGTGCGACGTGTAGAACACGACGACCCTTCCGTCCGGAAGAACCATGAGCGAGGGGTTGGCGTGATCGTCCCGGTTGAACTCCGACTCGACGGTTCGCTGGATCCGCACGTCCGTGTCGAGATCCAGGCTGGACACGACGATGCTGCCCTCCGAGTCGACCCATCCCGTATAGATCGCGTCGTGGGCGCCCTCGAACCGCACGCCGCGAGGGTCGCCGAACCAGCACCAGGCTCCGTCCGTGGCCAACGCGGCGAACTCCTCCGACGGTCGGGGCGGTGCCGGATCCGGCGCACACGCCGCCACCAGAGAGGCGAGCAGAATCGTAGCCGCGCGGAGGACCCCTGCCCGATCGCGGGCAGCCGTTCCCGCCTCATTCAACGCCATCGCCTCCTCTGTCGACCGTTCTCACGGACATGTCGCGCCTCATCGGATCGGTAAGCACGAATGGTAGGGGGACGCTCAGGCGGTGCCAACGCTGCTCCCGTGGGAGCGAGCAATCTCGCTTGCGACCCCGCTCGACCGCCCCCCACTATGCCCCTCCCCCGTCGGCAGCGTTCATCGGCCGCGCGGGAACGTCCTCTCCGATCGAGATAGGCTCGCGATGCCCGGTCCTGCTCCGCAGTTCACGTCTCGAGTGTCGGCCGGCTCTCTGGTCGCCGCAGTCGTGTTGGCCTGCGCCACCTCTGGCCTGAGCGCTCACCAACAGGCCGACGCCGATCAGAACGTGGATGTCGTGCACCCCGACAGCATCCCGCCGGCCCCGGTTCTGTCGCCGGCGGAGGCTCTCGCCGACCTCGTCGTCGAGACGGGTTTCGAGGTCCAACTGGTCGCGGCCGAGCCGAACGTCGTCGACCCCGTCGCGCTCACGTTCGACGAGAACGGGGCGATGTGGATAGTCGAGATGCGAGGGTACATGCCGACGGTCGACGGCACCGGAGAGGAAGACCCCGTCGGACGGATCGTCGTCCTCCGGGACCTCGACTCCGACGGCCGGTACGAGACCTCGACCGTCTTTCTCGACGAACTCGTTCTGCCCCGTGCGATCGCGGTGTACGCGGGGGGCATTCTGGTGGCCGAGCCCCCCAACCTGCTTTTCGTCGAGAGGCAGGGGTACGAAGCCGGGCGGGTCACGGTCGTGGACTCCATCTACGCCGTGGGCGGGAACGCCGAGCACCAGCCGAACGGCCTCCTGGTCGCGGCCGACAACTGGGTTTATAGCGCCAAGTCGGACGTGCGGTATCGTCTGCGCGACGGGGAATGGCTGAAGGAGACCACCGAATACAGGGGACAGTGGGGCATCACGCAGGACGACTGGGGTCGGCTGTTCTACAACGACAACAGCACGACTCTGCGGGGAGACGATTTCCCGCCCAACACGCTGTCGACCAATCCGCATCACGCGACGTCTTCGCCCTGGCCATACGGTGAGCAGAGGGTATCGAATCGGGTGTACCCGAGCCGCGTGACCCCTGGCGTAAACCGGGCGTACCGCCCCGGCACCCTCGACGAGCAGGGGCGCCTGGCGAACGTGACGTCGGCTGCGGGTCCCGTGATCTACCGCGGAGACAACTTCCCCGAAGCGTTCCGCGGGAACGCGTTCGTCCAGGAGCCGGCCGGACATCTCGTCAAACGGGTGCTCCTGACCGACGTCGAGGGCCGTGTCGAGGGCGCCCTGCCCTACGAGGGCCGGGAGTTCCTCACGTCGAAGGACGAGCGCTTCCGCCCGGTCAACGGGTACACCGCCCCCGACGGAACTCTGTACATCGTCGACATGTATCGCGGCGTGATTCAGCACGTCACGTACCTGACGGACTATCTCAGGCGACAGATCGAACGCCGCGGGCTCGATCTCCCGCTGGGGCTCGGTCGGATCTACCGGGTCAAGTGGGCCGGGACGGAGCTCGGGCCGGCGCCGGAACTGGGGAGCGCATCGTCGTCGGAACTCGTGGGCCACCTCGCCCACCCCAACGGATGGTGGCGGGACACCTCGCAGCGTCTGCTCATCGAGCGCCAGGCCGTCGATGTGCGGACGGAGCTCGAAACCACGGCCGCCCGGCACGCCGATCCACTGGCGCGTTTCCACGCGCTGTGGACCCTCGAAGGGCTGGGGGCGCTCACCGTCGAGACGCTCGAAGGAGCGGCGGCCTCGAACCACCCGAAGATCGTCGGCGCGGTCGCGAGCCTCACATCCGAAGTGCCCGGCGACCAGGCCGACGAAGCGCTTGGTCTTCTCGAACGCCTCGCCACGACATCCACGGCGGAGGTCGCGCCGGCGATCGCGGCTGCGGCAGCGGCGTTCTCCACGACTCACAGAGACCGGGCCTGGAGCCTTCAAGTCGGCCTCGCGGCCCGTCATCCGGACGTCCCGCTTCTCATCGACGGGATCCTGGGCACGCTCGAGGACCGGGAGGCAGCGTTCGTGGAGTTCGCTTCCGGGTCGAGTGTCGAGGCCGGGCCGCTGGTCCGGGCGAGCACCGCGGCGGCCGGTCTCGCACTGGTGACGCCCGCGGCAGAGCTCCCCGTCCCCGCCGAGCTGTCACCCCGGATCGAGGCGGGCAGGACGGTCTATTCGGCGTATTGCGTGGCCTGCCACGGAGCGGAGGGAATGGGGCTCCCCGCCACCGGGCCTCCCCTCGTCCGCTCTCACTGGGTGCTTCAGGATCCAGGTCGGCTGGTCCGCCTCGTGCTCGACGGGATGAGCGGCCCCTTCACGGTCGATGGCACGACGTACGACGCACCCGCGATGCCGGGGATCATGCCGGGGATCCGCGCGACGGCCTTCACGGACGAGCAGCTTGCCGACGTGCTCACGTACGTCCGCAACTCCTGGGGCAACCGGGCCGACGCGATCTCTCCCGAGTTCGTGAGCGAGGTGAGGGCAACGAGCCCCGTCCGTTCCGAGACGTACACGGCGGACCTCCTGAGGGCCTCCGAGACCGGATGGACGCCGTTGTTCAGCGGCGAGTCGCTCGACGGGTGGACGGCCCTGAACGGCACAGCCACGTACGAGGCGCGAGACGGTCGCATCATCGGGACGTCGGTCCGGGGATCGCCGAACAGCTTCCTCGCCACGGACCGCGAGTACTCCGACTTCATTCTGGAGCTGGAGTTCCTCGTAGATCCGGACATGAACTCGGGGATCCAGATCCGGAGCCACAGCCTGCCCGAATACCTGAACGGCCGGGTCCACGGGTATCAGGTGGAGATCGACCCGTCGGACCGGCGGTGGACCGGGGGCCTGTACGATGAGGCCCGCCGCGGGTGGCTCTTTCCGCTGGACGGCCATCCTGCGGCGCAGGCCGCGTTCCGGCAGGGGGAATGGAATCACTTCCGCATCGAGGCCGTCGGCGACCACATCCGTACCTGGGTGAACGGCGTTCTCGCCGCGGACGTGTTCGACTCGCTCACGCCGAGCGGGTTCATCGCGTTGCAGGTTCACTCGGTCCCCGACCAAAACGCAGGAGCTCGCGTGCAATGGCGGGGGATTCGCATCAAGGAGATCCCGCGCTGAGGGCTCGACCGGCGGGAAACGATCGGAAGGGTTCAATGAACGGAGCAATCGCGGTGCTGGTCGCCGGACTCAGCCTCGCAACGAACGTCACCCGCCCTGCGTGCCGCTGATCAGTATCGGGGGAACGAGTAAGCGATGCGTGGAAGAAACTCGTATTGCATCGGCTCTCGGCGCACCGGCGCTCGCCCTGATCCGACGGACCACGCCCCCATGTGACCGAGACGACGTCCCGGCTACGTTTGATAGGTCGGGGTGGGACGGGCCGTGTCCAACCGTCGAGGAGCGCGATTCACCGCCATGAGCCAACCAGGCCATCACAGATGATCCCACAAGCTGAGCGTTTCACGCCGTTGGACCGCTTCTTCGGGCTCTTCACCAGGCTGAGGCCGGGGGAAGGGCGAGGGGTCTTCCTGTTCTTCTGGCTCGGCTTCGTCTTCATGTTCGGCCAATGGGTCCTGAAGCCGATCCGCGACGTCTTCATCCTCACCGAGGCCGACGCAGAGCTGGCGGCCTACGGCAACGCGATTCAGGCCGTCCTCTTGATGCTCCTGATCCCGCTGTACGGCGTCCTGTACCGTCACCTGAGCAAGACCCGCCTGGTGCAGGTCGTGACCGTGTTCTTCATCGCGACCCTGCTCCTCTTCTACTTCCTGTACGAGATGGGCGCGGCGATCTACTTCCCCTTCTACATCTGGGTCGGCCTCTACGGGACGATGCTGATCGCCCAGTTCTGGGCCCTCGCCGCCGATCACTTCAACGTGAAGAGCGGCCAGCGCCTGTTCGGGGTCTTCGCGGGTGGTGTGTCGCTCGGCGCGATGATCGGACCACTGACTGTCGGTGCGTTCATGACCTCGCTCGGCCCGGGGAACCTCCTGCTGCTGGTCGCGGGCGCCCTCGTGATGACGCTATTCCTGATCGACTCGAGCGTCGCGGCCATCCCGGAAGGGTCGCGAAGTACCGGGTCCAAGGACGACGCGAAGAAGAAGTCGTCGACGCTGGGCGGGTTCGCGACGGTGCTGGGGGATCGCTACCTGACGCTGATCGCCGCGTGGGTCGTGCTACAGAACATCATCGACAGCACCGGCGACTACATCCTCAGGACCTGGGTGCAGCGGCACGCGAACGATGTCGTGGCCTCCGGCGAGACATCGCTCGCGGTCTCGGAGCAGATCGGTGTCACGTTCAGCAGCTTCTACTTCTGGCAGAATCTGGTAACGTTCCTTCTGGCGCTGCTGGCCGTGTCTCACGCGCTGCGAATCTTCGGCATCCCGAAGGCGATCCGGCTCGTCCCCGCCATGATGGTGGTCGGATATGCGGTGATCGCGGTGGCGCCCGCCGTCGGCTTCCTGCCGGTCTTCAGCACGATCTGGATGGTGAAGATCGTCGAGAAGAGCTCGAACTACTCCCTCAACAACACGATCCGCGGGGCTCTCTTCCTGCCCACGAGCCAGACGGCCAAGTACGAGGGCAAGACCACGATCGACGCCTTCTTCTGGCGCTTCGGCGACCTGCTGCAGGCGGGCATCATCTTCGTCGCGCTTCGCTGGCTGGGCCTCGGAGTCACCGAGATCGCCCTGTTCACGATGGGGCTGGCCGCCGTCATGGTGTGGCTCGCCGTCCTGCTGGGCCGGCGATACAGCCTGCTCGCCTCGACCAACGTGTCCAACGCGCCGCCCGAGCTCGTCCGGTCGATCCCCGACATGGAGGTCCCCGCGGGTGCCTCGTTCGCCCTGGAGGTCGCGGCGGACACGTTCACCGACCCGGATCCGGGCGAGGTTCTGACGCTCTCGGCGGCCCTCGCGGACGGTGGGCCGCTGCCCGGGTGGATGGAGTTCGATACCAAGCGGCGCCTGTTCATCGGGACCGTTCCACCGGACGTTACCGAGGATATCCCGCTCCGCGTCACCGCAACGGACGTCGACGGCGCCAGCGTCAGCGACACGTTGGTGTTCAAAACAGCTCCAAACCTCGCCGTTACGTGACGCAAGACAACCGAGCAGCGCTACCCGGAGCGGCGGCCCGCGTTTTTTGGCACCTGGACGGAGAAGCCCCGAGCCGGAATCAGGCTTGACCCTGTGACGAGAGCATGAACTGGGAAGCACGGGTTTGACAATCTCTTCGCGCAAGACCGCGAGACCGCGGCCATCTTCCTTCGGGGCCTGGCAGAAGGAAAGGCCGACTTCGAGGACGACGAAGTGTCCGGGCTTCCGGGAGTTCGTCGAGGATCGCCATCCGCACCGGAGATCGTCGTCTGATCGACCCGGGGGACGACTCCGGCAGGCGTTCGAGCGGGTGGGAGCCCGGCCAATCTGACCACTCTCCTACAGGCCTCGATACGGTTGCCGCTCTCCTTCTCCGTGATCAGCTTCCTCCGGCACGGAAGTCTCGGCTGATTCAGATTGCCTGCGATCGCTCCGCGATCCGGCGAGCTCGGGCCTTCGGTCCTCGGTTCGAACTCGTGACCTCCTGAACCCCATTCAACCGGCGCAGCACCCGTACACCTCGATACCCCTTAGTACACATCGATTTCGCCGTTTTGACCTCCGCACACTTCGACACACTCCTCCTCACTCTGTGATAGTAGGCGTGACAGACTTTCTCCGGGTCGACCAGATGCCGAAGAAGTGCAACAGCTTCTCTGAGTGTGTGGCCGGGCGACTCCCTGTAGGTTTTTCGTGAACGGGAGCCGGATGCCGAGGCACTAGATGCACCCCCAAATCCAAAAACTGAGGGAGCGGAAGCTCGTCCAGTGGGCGCTTGGCTATGCAGCGGCGGCCTGGGTCGTCCTGCAGGTCGCCGGGGAGGTAGCGGAGCCGTGGGGGTGGCCCCCGACGACGCTACGAGCGTTGCAGGTGATTCTCGGGGCGGGGTTCGCCGCCGCGATCGTGTTGGCCTGGTATCACGGCGAGCGTGGGAGGCAGCGGGTCGGCACGGTAGAGGGCCTCTTCCTGATCGGGATCTTGGCGATCGCCGCCTACGCCGTCGCCTTCGTCACGCGTGTTGAACCGGGCGAACCCCTGTCGGGCCTCGCGGCCCCGGCGACATCGCTTTTCACGCTCGAGCGCGATCGTCCCGCGATCGCCGTGCTGCCGCTCACGAACATCAGCCCGAACGTCGAAGACGCCTACTTCGCGCAAGGGATGCACGAGGAGATTATCGGTCGCCTGGCCAGGATCTCCTCTCTCACGGTCATCGCGCGCACATCCGTCATGCGCTTCGCCGACGGCCTGACCGGAGTCAGGGAGATCGGGCGGCGACTGGCCGCTCCCTACCTCCTCGCCGGGAGCGCCAGCAAGGTCGGGAACCGCGTGCGCGTCACCACACAGCTCATCGATGCCGACACCGAGGCCAACCTCTGGTCCGAGACGTACGACCGCGAGTTCACGGTGGAGAGCCTCTTCGACATTCAGAGCGATCTCGCCAACCGCATCGCGGCCGCGATGCAGATCGAGCTAACGGCCGACGAACAAACCGAGATCGCGCGACGACCGACCGAGAATCTGGCTGCCTACCAATCGTACCTGCTGGGTCGCGTCGCATGGCGAAAGCGCACCCCGGCGGACTTCGAGGAGGCGATCGGCCATTTCGAGGAGGCGATCCGGCTGGACTCGCTCTACGCCCTCGCGTATGCAGGGCTGGCGGACGTTTACGGGCTGCAGCCCTGGTACTCGGTCGAATACGGGACCTCGGAGGGATTGGATCGTGCGCAGGCGACGGCTGAAAGGGCGCTGGAGCTCGATCCGACTCTGGGCGAGGCCTACACCATGTTGGCGTTGATCAGCGAGTTCCGATACGACTGGGACCGGGCCGAGCAAGAGTTCCGCCTCGCGCTCCGGGCGAGCCCGGAGTACGCCACGGCGCACCATTGGTACGCCAATCTGCTGAGCCGGCGGGGGCGATTCGACGAGGGAATGGAGCACATTCGCAAGGCCTACGAACTCGATCCGCTGTCGCCGATCATCAACCAGGACGTGGGATACAATTTCACGCTCGCTGGCGATCAGGAGTCGGCGATGGCTCAGTACCGGTATGTATTGGAGCTGGAGCCCGAATTCCCGACAACGACACTGGTATACGCCTATGCGTCGCTGGGAGTCGGTGATTTCGAGGAGGGACGGCGAGCGCTCGCCCGTTGGGCGACGCTAACGGCCCAGAACCCCGCGCTCGTGAGCATGGTCGCCGATCTCACTCAGCGATACCGGGAAACCGGCGAGATCTCACCGCTCCCCCCGGGGCTCGACGTGGAGCGGATCTTTCCACCCTATGCCATCGCACCCGTGTACATGACTCTGGGTCGGACAGAGCAGGCGATCGACATGATCGAACGAGCCACTGCGCAAGGGATGTTCGCGGTGACGATGGGGCTGGCGAACCCGGTTTTCGATCCGATTCGAGCGGACCCGCGTTTCCTGGCAGTCGCGCGCCGCGTCGGATTGGGGCTCCCGGTCGGGAACTGAACCACGCCCTGGTCCGGGTCGTTCCTCGCCACAGGCCATGGTATCCTAAAGGACCTGGAACTTTGCAATCAGGTGTCGGCTCCCGAGGTGGATGACTACGCCGCCTGATCCCAGCTCCGTGAGACGGACGGCGCGACGAAGGTTTAGGGATGTCCAACGAGCTCGATCGGCTGACAGAAGCCCTCGCCAAACGCTACGCCATCGAGCGAGAGATCGGACAGGGTGGCATGGCGACCGTCTACCTGGCGCGGGATCTTCGCCATGACCGTCCCGTTGCGATCAAGGTTCTCAGGCCCGATCTGGCCGCGGTAATCGGAGCGGACCGATTCCTGGCGGAGATCAAGACGACCGCCAATCTCCAGCACCGCCACATCCTGCCTCTGTTCGATTCCGGTGAGGCGGACGGTCTGCTCTTCTATGTGATGCCGTACGTCGAAGGCGAGAGCCTCCGCGAGAAGCTCGATCGGGAGCGGCAGCTACCGATAGAAGAGGCGATCCGCATCGCCACCGAAACGGCCGACGCGCTCGAGCACGCCCACCGGCGCGGGTTGATCCACCGAGACATCAAGCCGGCAAACATCCTGCTCCAGGAGGGACATGTCCTGGTGGCGGATTTCGGGATCGCGCTCGCGGTCAGCTCGGCCGGAGGGGCGCGACTCACGGAGACCGGACTCTCGGTCGGCACCCCGCAATACATGAGCCCCGAGCAGGCGGCTGGGGAAACGACCGTGGATGCGCGCAGCGATCAGTATTCCCTGGCGTGCGTACTCTACGAGATGCTGGTGGGGGAGCCGGCCCATACGGGACCGACGGCACAGGCGATCATCGCGAAGGTGATCACCGAGGACCCGCCGAGCTTGTCAGACCAGCGCAAAACGGTGCCCGTGCACGTCGAGTACGCGGTGCTGAGAGGTCTGTCCAAGCTCCCGGCGGACCGATTCGGCAGCGCCGCGGAGTTCTCCGGGGCGCTCGCCAACACCGCCCTGATCGGCACGTGGCCGGGGATCTCGTCCATGGCAGGTGCTCCGGACCCCTGGCTGCGATGGATAGGGCGTCGTCGCTGGCTCGGATGGGCGATCCCCCTGCTCCTCGTCGTCCTGGTGGGCGTCGCCTCGTGGGGCTGGCTTCGCGCGACAAGCGCGAGTTCGGCGCGAGCCGCGGCGAGCCTGCGATTCTCGATTCCGTACGAGATCGGGGAGAGCTTCTTCGCGAACCGCGACGCCATCGGCCTGTCGCCGGCGGGTGGGCATATCGCGTTCGTCGCCGGCGCCGACGAGGACACTCAGTTCCTCTACCTCCGACCTCTCGGTCAGCTCGAGTCCGCGCAGGTAGCCGACAGCAAGGGAGCCCTCGACCCGTTCTTCTCTCCAGATGGGCGCTGGGTCGGGTTCGCCACCGTCACCGGGATCCGGAGGAGCCCGATCTCGGGCGGCTCGACCGTCGATATCGTCGAGTTCCCCGAGCCGCGGGGTGTGAGTTGGGGACCGGAGGACGACATCGTTTTCGGCTCGACGTCGGGGCTGTGGCGCGTCCCGGCTGAAGGCGGTGAGCCCGTCCAGCTCACCCGCCTCGACCCCGATCGAGGCGAGACACTGCACAGTCGACCCTCGTTTCTTCCCGACGGCGAGGCGGTGCTGTTCACGATCGGTCGGGGAAACCTCGATCAGACCGAGGTCGCCATCCTGACGCTCTCCACCGGCGACGTCGTGCGGTTGTTCCCCGGTTTGTCGCCGAGGTACGCGGAGAACGGACACCTTCTGTATGGCTCGGCAGATGGGGCGCTGATCGGAATCCCGTTCGATGCGGCCCGCCGGGAGACAGTGGGCCAATCGATGCGTCTCATCGAGGGCGTGGCCGTCAAGACGACCGGGACGGTCGAGTTCGAGATCGCGCGCAACGGGACGCTGGTGTACCTGACCGGTGAGCCACGCGACGCCGCGATCGTCACGGTGGACCGCGGGGGGATCGAGGACACCCTGATCGCGGACAGAGATCGCTACGCGAACCCGCGATTTTCCCCTGATGGCCGTCGGCTGGCATTCGGCCGCGGGCTGCCGCCCACCCGTCAAATCTGGGTATACGAGATGTCCGACGGGACGAGCATGCCACTCACGTTCGAAGGGCACCACTACTACCCCGTGTGGTCGCCGGACGGGAGTGGCGTGGCATTCACGACCGAGACTCCGGAAGGCGCGGGGCACCTGTCATGGACTGAGGCGGATGGCAGCGGCGAGATCACGACGCTTTTCGAGTCGGGGGACCTCTTCTATCCCGCTTCCTGGTCGCGCGACGGGGTTCAGCTCGTGTTCCGTCGACAGGACGTGGCGTCGCGCCGCGACCTGTGGCGGCTCACGCTGGGGGCGGACACGACCGCCGCCGCCATCTTCGAGCTGCCATCGAACGAGGATGCCGCCGCGCTCTCGCCGGACGGCAATTGGCTCGCGTACGTCTCGGACCTCTCGGGACAGGCGGAAGTCTATGTGTCCCGTTTTCCCGACGCCGCTGGAAGAAGAACCGTCTCTCTCGACGGCGGGACCGAACCGATGTGGTCCCGCGACGGGACGGAACTCTTCTACTGGACGGGCGAGGGGCTCGTGGCTGCACGGATACGCACGAATCCAGAGTTCGAGGTCACGAGGCGAACGGTGCTGTTCACGGGCCCATACCAACAGTGGCCCTTCCACGCAGCCTACGACGTACACCCCGATGGAGATCGGTTCGTGTTCGTCCGGGGGGGCGAGTCGCCCCCTAGCCAGCTAGTAGTGGTCGCGAACTGGTTCGCGGAGTTCGGGGGCGACCGCTAAGCGTCGGATGCGATCGTGGGATCTTGAAGGAGTTCAAGACGATGAGAGAACAATCCACACTGGGGGTGTACGAGGAGGCGTCGCCATTCGCACACGTGCGTAGACCCACAAGCAGCTTGGCCGCTGCGTGTCTCGTTGTCTTGTTGGTTGGCCTCGCCACAACACCGACGCACCTGAAGGCTCAGAGCCAGCCCCCCCTCGTTCTGATCTTGGCGGGTCAGTCGAACATGGTGGGCTTGGGCGACACGAGTGACCTCAAGGCCTCGGACGCCCTCCTCCCACCGAACGTGAGGTATTTCATCGGCGCCGAGGAGACGACCCCTGCCGAGCACCCGCGATTCGGCCCGGAGGTTACACTTGGTCAAGAGCTGGCCACGGCCATGCCCGACCGCGAGATAGTCATGGTCAAGTATGCCCGTGGCGGTACGTCACTACTCGCCTGGGCTCCGCAATGGGATTCGACCCGAGCGGAGATCACGAGAAACGCGGCTGCAGGTCCTCTCTATGCCCAACTCCTCGAGGTGTTGAGAGGGCTCGATATCGGCTCCGATGCAGAGGTCGGCGCCATCCTCTGGATGCAGGGGGAACGCGATGCTCGCACCCCGGAGGCGGGAGCGGAATACTTCGCCAACCTCGTCGATTTGGTCACCGCGTTTCGTCGCGATCTAGCGCTCCCCGAGCTGCCGTTCATCCTTGGCCTCGTGAATCCGCCTCCTGATCGCTACCCAGCGCAGCAGGCGGTCAGAGAGGCACAGATCAGGGCGGCGAGAGAGGTAGCGGGAGTCCGCCTTATTGCGACCGATGACCTGACGAAGTGGGATGACAATCTGCATTACGACACGGAGGGCATCCTGGAGCTCGGTCGTCGGTTTGCCGCCGCGACCCTCGAGTTGATCCCGGGTCTCTGACGCCCCGGAAGGCACGAATCGCCCCCGAGGCCGCGGCGATCGTCTTCGGCATCGCAAACGCGTTTCGGATCGACGCGGAGTGGAATCCCAACGAAGCGGCGGTGACTAGCTTCAACCTGCGGGAGTGAAACGGATGAGCATCGACCTGAGCAACAAACGACCCCACTGGACAGTGGGTCTCGCCCTACTCCTGACCGCCTGCGTCGGAGCGGCAGACAGGCCAGAGGGCGACCAGCTGGCCTGCGCGGCTCTCGTCGATATGACGCACCTCACAATCACCTCCGCCACGCTACGTGCGTATGACGAGGGCGAGCCGTCGTACTGCCACGTCAGGGGGATGTCGGCGGGAATCCGCTTTCACGTCCAGCTGCCGTTAACAGAGCATTGGAACGGTCGCTTCTTGATGCATGGGGACGGCGGATGGGACGGTGGACTGAACTTCGCAAACGAACGAGTCGCCCAGGGCTATGCTGTCGCCAATAGCAATTCAGGTCACGATGGTGCCGCCGAGCCCGGCGCCTCGTTTGGCTTCAACAATCGTCAGTCTGAGATCGACTTCGGATATCGCGCCGTCCACTTGACGGTCAACGCCGCGAAGCGCATCGCGGGCGCCTTCTACGGGAGAGCACCGGAGTTCTCCTACTTCGAGGGGTGCTCGACCGGGGGCCGCCAGGGCCTGATGGAGGCTCAGCGTTATCCGTATGACTTCGACGGAATCGTGGCCGAGGGTCCCGTGAATTTTCTCCAGGCCATGGCCGCCAACAACATCTGGACGTTCCAGCGGATGTACTCAGACGACTTCGCCGGCAACCTGGCCTTCGACACTGACGGTGACGGCGTGCCGGACAGTCTGACCAAGCTCACGATGCTCGCGGAGGCCGTGCTCGCCAAGTGCGATGAACGGGATGGTTTCACGGATCGAGTCATCGACGATCCGCTGAGTTGCGATTTCGACCCGCGCGCCGACCTGAGTGCTATGATGTGTCCCGGTGACGTGGACGCCGATGACTGCTTCACTGCAGCGCAACTGCAGACCATCGAGGATGTGTACCGTGGTGCATACGACAGCAACGGTAC
Organism: Gemmatimonadota bacterium; assembly: GCA_039587355.1. Taxonomy (GTDB): domain Bacteria; phylum Gemmatimonadota; class Gemmatimonadetes; order Palauibacterales; family Palauibacteraceae; genus Palauibacter. The sequence goes on from JBDHIO010000027.1 coordinate 13,318, forward strand.
GGTCATCTACAAGGGTAAGTCATTCGGCTCCGAGTCTGGATGGGCAAGGTGGATCGTCCCGCACCAGGGCAACAACCTGAATCCTTGGTTCTTTGCACTGTACGCGACGTATGCCAACTATCTCTTCTACGAGTCGGACCCGGGCGTCCCGCCAGCCACTCTTACCGATCCAACGGTCACCCTCGACAAGGCTCGGACACCGCCCGAGTGGGCCTGGTGGGAGTTCGATGTGGACGACGTCACATCCGGCGCTGGTGACGTCATGGCGTCGATCTTCGATTCCGCCGATCCCGACCTGGCGCCGTATCTTCTCGAGAGCGACGGGAAGCTGATCCTCATCCACGGCTGGATGGACGCGGGGCCCAATCCTGAGCCGACGCTGGACTACTACAATGCCGTCGTGGAATCCACCTTCGACGGAGACGTGGATGAGGCCAGAAGCCGGGCGAGGCTCTTCATGGCTCCGGGGATGGGCCACTGCGGAGGGGGGCCAGGCCCCAACTCATGGGACAAGCTCGCACCCCTGGTGGACTGGGTGGAGAGTGGGATCGTGCCCGACCACGTGGTCGCAACCCATACCACCGATGGGGTGGTGGACAACGAGCGGAAGATCTGCGCGTACCCTGACCAGGCGGTCTATGTCGGCCCAGAGGGTGGGCAGAACGATCCCGCGAATTGGATCGAAAGCAACTTTGCCTGCGAGGCCGCTCGTTAGTCGGAGGCTCTCGGTCAAGATCAGGCAGGTTGGCACACCCGGCGTAGATGCACCAAAGCCCGCCAAACGGCAAGCCTCGAACTCGTCGGCAGGAAAGTGCAGCAAATCGGGGCGGCGAGATTAGCTGCGATCGCTAGCGCGATCCGCTGAGCTCGCGCCTCACGGCGCTCGGTTGGCGTACGACGCTTCGCGTCCCGCGAGCTCGGGCCTTCGGCCCTCGGTTCGAACTCGCGACCTCCTGAACCCCATTCAACCGGCGCAGCACGCATACATTTCGATACACTGCAGTACACACCGATTTCGCCGTTTTGACGTCAGTACACTTTCGTACACTCCTCCTCGCTCTGTGACAGTAGGCGTGACAACTCATTTCGGCGGCCCTCGAGACGCTCGGACTGCGCCGAGCTCGCACCTCGACGCGTTCGGTTGCCGCCCTTCCTCTCTGTGATCAGCTTCCTCCCGCACGAGAGTCCCGAGCTGACCCCCTGATCCTGGTGGTTCCGCGATGTCTTCGGCATTCGACAGGCTCAAAGAGGCGCTCGCCGATCGTTACGCGATCGATCGCGAGATCGGTGAGGGCGGCATGGCCACTGTCTACCTCGCTGATGACCTGAAGCACGAGCGAAAAGTCGCGCTCAAGGTGCTCAAGCCCGAACTGGCCGCGGTCGTGGGCGCAGAGCGCTTTCTGGCCGAGATCAAGACGACCGCGAATCTGCAACACCCGCACATCCTGCCCCTGTTCGATTCGGGAGAGGCGGCGGGTTTCCTGTACTACGTCATGCCCTACGTGGAGGGCGAGACTCTGAGGGATCGGCTCGATCGGGAACGACAGCTTCCGGTGAGCGTGGCCGTGCGATTCGCGACGGATCTCGCCGAAGCGCTCGATCACGCGCACCAGCATGGCGTCATTCACCGGGACATCAAGCCGGCCAACATCCTGATGCAAGGTGATCGGCCGGTCATTACGGACTTCGGCATTGCGCTGGCTGTGGGTTCGGCCGGCGGGTCGCGGCTGACGGAGACGGGGCTGAGTATCGGCACCCCCTACTACATGAGCCCCGAGCAGGCCACCGGAGACCGGGTGGTCGGGCCACCGAGCGATGTATACGCATTGGGGTGTGTACTCTTCGAGATGCTGGTGGGCGATCCGCCGTATTCCGGGTCGACCGCCCAGGCCGTGCTCGGCAAGATCATCGCCGGCGGCCCGGTGTCCGTCACCGAGAATCGAGCCAGTGTCCCGGCCCACATCGATGCGGCAGTCCGCAAATGCCTCGAGAAGCTCCCGGCGGACCGGTTTGCTGGAGCGAAAGACTTCGCCCGGGCCCTCCAGGACGAGGGCTTTAGGTATGACACGGAAGGAACAGCGGCCGGGGCCGTGGCGGTCGACTCCCGCTGGCGTTCGCGCGCGCTGGTCGCCACCGCGGTTGCCGCGCTCGCCGTGCTCTGGGGGGGCTACTCAGCCCTCGGGAGTGGGGGCGAAGCCGCGCCGGACTCGCAGGTCGTGCGCTTTTCCGTGCCGCTCGACCCTGAAGGCTCCGTGCGTCTGGGAGGCATAGCGAACTCGCGCTGGGGGCGGCCGTCCACCCGCGCTTTCGATATCTCGCCCGATGGCACCCTCCTGGTGTATACCGGCCACCGTGAGGCCGCCGACGGCTCCCTCGAGTCCGCCCTGTTTCTCCGACGACTCGACCAGGAATCCGCCACCGAAATCCCGGGGACCGAGGGCGCGGCCTTCCCCTTCTTTTCTCCCGATGGTGAGTGGGTCGGCTTCTTCGTCGGGGGAGGGCTGCGTCGCTGGTCCCTCGACGCCGGAGACGTCGAAGTCGTCGTAGCCGACTCGGTAAACCCTTTCCGTGGATTGGGGTGGTCGACGGGTGGCGAGATCTTCTTAGTGGACACCGGGGGACGGCTCCTCCGGGTCCCGCAAGCCGGAGGCGATCCGGTCAACGTCGTCGCTGATTCCTTGACCGAGGGAGAGTGGATCGCCCACCCGTCGCCGCTCCCGGGTTCGGAGCGGGTCCTGTTCAGCGTCCTCGATTTCCGTGCCGCATACAGGGGAGACGTGCGCGTCGTCGATCTCGAGACGGGCGCGACCCGGGTGGTGCTGGAAGATGCCATGGACGCGCGGTTCGTGGACACCGGGCATCTCGTCTTCATGCGTGCGGGTGCGTTGATGGCGGTCAGCTTCGACCCGGAGGAGGCGAGGGCCGTGGGGAGCCCCGTGACCATCCTGGACGACGTCATGCATTCGCTGAACATGCCGAACACCAACTGGAGCCTGGGAGCCGGCCAGTACGCGATCTCCTCGAGGGGCCACATGGCGTACGTGCCGGGCGGGATCTTCCCCGTCCGGGAGCGCAGCATCGTGCGTATCGATCCGGGAGGACAGGTCGACACACTCGACATCGATCGTCGTGAGTACATCCGGGTGCGGCTCTCGCCCGATGGGCGCTCGCTCGCTCTCGTCAGCGTGACGGACGGCCCGAGGGGGGAGCTTCACGTCCATGAGCTCGAGCGCGGCGTGACCCGGCGCCTGAACGCCGGGGGCGTAAGGTTCGCCGCGGCCGCCTGGAGTCCGGACGGCGAGAATCTGGCCTACGCGGCCTTCGACGGAGGTGGGCTTCATCGGGTCGCGGCCAGCGGTGGCGACCCCGTGTCTCTCGGTGTCGAAGACCCCGACGCCGGCGTCGTGGACTGGGCACCTAACGGCGATCTCATCTACAGGTCTGGCGGGAATTATCGCGCTCTGACGGCGGATGGGGACGACAGGCAGATCCTCGATCTTGACGCGATCGTCCTGTACGGAGCGGTCTCCCCAGACGGGCGGTGGCTGGCCTACTCCACCACCGAGACCGGTCGCTACGAGGTATATGTCCGGCCCTACCCGGGACCCGGCCCGGCCACTCTCGTGTCAACGGCGGGGGGCCTGGCACCGGCCTGGTCGCGCGATAGCGACCGACTCTACTACCGGCTTGTCCGGGGAGGCGGGGAGCCCGAAGTGATCTATGCCGTCGACGTGACTCTGGGCGACTCATTCGAGGCCGGGCTGCCCGAGCCGGTGATCGACCCGTGGAGCTATCAGAGCACGATTCCGCTTCGTAGCTGGGATCCGGATCCGGAGGGAGCCATCTACGCCACCACCGTCGAGATTCAGGGTGCCCGCCTTCGGTGGGGGGTGGAAGACGTCCACCTCTTTCTGAATTTTACGTCCGAGTTGACGCGGAGACTGGCCGAGTCTCAAGGACGGTAAGCTGGCCCCTCGTCGCCGGGGTCGAGTTGGCCTGCTCCATTCGGGAAGCACGAAAGCCCGCCAAGCGGCGGGCTTCCAGCCGGGGCAACTAGATGCGCCTGCGACGCTTCGCGTCCGGCAATCTCGACGCCATCTGCATCAAGGAAGAAACGAAAAGCTAATCGGGGCGGCGAAATTTGAACTCGCGACCTCCTGAACCCCATTCAACCGGCGCAGCGTCCGTGCACTCCTGCACGCGTCGGTACACACCGATTTCGTCGATTCACTCGTTGGAAGTGAGATCGCCACAAGGTTCCCTGGACCCACACACAAACACAACAAGTGGCTCAAACACATACATTTCACGAAGCCAGGGTGCAGTGTCGTAGACGGCCCGCCACCCGGGCCTCATCCCCGGCATGTTCTCGATATGCCAGGCCACGCTGGATTGATACATCTGGATATCGTCATCGCTGAGCAGGCCATTGTCATACGCTCGTTGCGCAGACCAAAAGATGTTTGAGAAGTGCCAGGCAACAGCGACCATCATCGACTGCTGGGTGCCTGTGTAGTCGGCGAAGTCCGGATCGGCTGCCGCGATGACCATGTTTGCGACCTCTGGATTCTCAAACGTCGCGCTGTTGAACTCGTTTGCCTGCGAAGCCAGGTCCATGACCATCTGTGTCCTGGCGATGTTGTTCGCCTGTCGGACCTCCCACGCAACCAGGGCCAATCCCGCAACGATGCTGACTATTCCGACGATCTCCGCGACCTCGCGCCAATTCTTGTTCTTCATTATTCAGCTGTCCGTTCGGCTTTCGAGCCCGGTGGTATTGATCGGGTAGGCGCAGTCGAGGCCTTTCGACTGAACCTGGTGTGCCACCCCCGCAGGAGGAGCGCCGGCAGAGGATTCCATCGCGTCCGTCATTCTACGGCCCGGCGAACGGGAGTCGCGACACCCGCGGGCTCTGTCGATTATCGTTCAGTCAACAGATACAGTTCCGACTCACTTCCAACCCAGGGGAGGCCACACGATGAGCACACATCCGGAAGCCGCAGCAATCGAACAGATGGTATCGGACTGGCACGCAGCGATGATGCAGCTTGGTGAAGCCGGCGCCGAAGGTTGGGCCTCGTTCATGACCGAAGACGGCATCGTGCTCGCGCCCGGCGGGGACCGGATCGACGGCCGCGCCGCCGCACGCGAGCTCGGGCTGGCTTTCACGACGGCTCCGGGTTTCCAGATCAGCTGGCATGCCACGCAAATCGATGTCGCTGACGATGGCAAACACGCTCACGTGATCGGCGAGTTCTCCCTGTCGATGAACGATGAAGACGGCAACACCATCTCCGATCGCGGAAAATTCTTCGACCTGCTCGAAAAGCAGGCCGACGGCCGCTGGCTTTGCAAGATCGGAATGTGGAACTCCAGCGTCCCGGCCGAATGACCGCAGTACCCAACCCGCTAACCAGGATCACTTGAACGAATCGGCGATACGGGGAGGGGACTCATACGAAATCGGGGGCGGCGAGATTGGCTGCGATGCTTCGCATCCGCCGATCTCGCCGCCGGTGCATCAAGAAGAGAAGTCTAGATATCGGGGCGGCGAGGTTTTCGGAAGTCCACGAGATCCGAGCATTACCCCTTAACCCCGCTCGGCGACGATCTCCTCGATCCGCGTCTGGGCAGCCTCGACTCGGGGCTGCAACACGGGATCCGCCCCGACCCAGAGGTCGACGAACATCGCATAGTATTTGGCCGAATTCTCGAGGTCTCCGATCTCGTCGTAGAGCTGGCCGAGGCGCTCGTAGGTAGGCGCCAGCTCGAAGCGATCGGACGTCCACCACGCGGCCAAGCCGAGTTGGTTTGCGGACCGATCGTAGACCGCGATGGCCGAGTCACGCTGTCCAGCCAGATCGTACGCGCGGGCAAGCTGATAGCACCGGCCCGTGCACCGTCCGCCCTCGGCCTGGAGGATGAGGGCGATGGCTTCATCGTGTCTGCCCTCCGCCTGCGCGATGTCCGCCCGGCTACGGAGGAGCTCGTCGGGGGCCGTTTGCCCGAGCTCGGGCAGCACCTCCGCTTCGTAGGCCGCAATCAGGTCCCGAGCCCGACCTGCCTGTCCCGCTTCCAGATAACGGCGCGCGAGACTCAGATACGGGCGATCGAGCACGTCGAGTTCCTCGACGGGGTGGCTCCTCAGGTGACGCTCGATCGACTGCAGACCACGCTGGGGATCTCCACGCAGGAAGATGTCCAGGTCGGCGAGGAAGCGGGCACGCCCGTGGCCGTTCTGGTTTCTCGCCTCGCGTTCCGCCAGGTCACGAACCAGGATGGCCTCGGCCTCGTCGAGCCGTCCACGCAACGTCGCCATCGCCGCCCGAAGGTAGAGCCGCTCTTCCCCTGGCCGAATCGATTCCAGTAGGACCGCCTCGGCCCCCTCCCAGTCGTTCCGCACCGTCCGAAGCGCGATCGACTCCAGCTGCGGCTGGTCGGGAAACCGACGGCGGGTGACTTCCCATACGGAATCTGCCTCGGTCAGCTTGCTCTGCCTGACCAGGTTCGAGACGAGGTTTCTGTAGTGAAGCGACGAGGTGGTATCGAGGGCCGCTTCCTCGCGAAGCAGCTCCTCGGCTCGCTCGAAGTCCTGAACGCTGTTGTAGACCAGGGCGAGGTTGTTCCGAGACCCCATGCAAGTCGGGCATTCGCGGATCGCGTTCTCGTAGGCGGTGATCGCCTCGTCCGGCTCGTCCGTCACTCTCGTGTAGTACATCGCTACGGTGCGGTAGCGCTCGTAATCGGTCAGCCGGTCCCGACCTTCGTAGGCCCGCGTCAGGGCGTCCACCCACTGTGAGCGTGGTCGGAACGCGTTCCCGAGCTCCGTGCCGAGCTTTCGCCACGCGTAGGCGAACCCCGGGTCGATTGCCACAGCCTCTTCGAGCAATGCGATGGCCCGGTCGCGGTCCCGGTCCTGCTCAATGGCGCGGACTCCCTCCTCGTATTTCTGGAGCGCCTCGAGAGAGCCGGTGGTGACCGCCGATAACCGGGGACTGCCGTTTACCGACCGCAGCGACTCGCCGAGCCGTTCTCGCACCGATTGAGACAGGGCACCCATCGCGTCGATGACGGCGTCCAGATCCCGCGCAGTCTCGCTCCGCGACACGAGGGTCGAGCCGTCCGACACGGAGACGACGTGCGCCGTGAGGAGGAACCCGGCGCCGGCCGAGTTGACCTCGCCGGTCACGATGGCCTTCATGCCCTCGCGGAGGGCGACCTCGCGCGCCACGTCGGGGTCGAGCCGCGTCGTGGGGTCTCGCTCCATACGCTGAAGTACCGCTGCGGCCTGGGCTGGCTGGACGACCGTAACGACGGGTGATTGCACGAGGTCGGTACGGAAGGCCTCCGTCACGGTCCGGGCCAGAATCGAGTCCCCGGAGCTACTCTGGAACTCAGCGACAAGGATGGGATCCCGAACGTCAAGCACTCCCTGTGCGACCAGGGTCGCGGCCGGGCCGATACCGGCGGTGCGCATGAACAGATAGCCCGCCGTCAGGATGCCGAGGAGGGCGAAGGCGCCCATTCCTCCGAGTATCGCCCTGCGCCAGGTGAGGAACCTTCGTGGGCCGGACGCGTTAGGCGGCGGACCCGGCGGAATCTCTCCGATGTCGGCCAGCGACTGTGGCTCGGGCTCGATCTCCCTCGTCGTCATCCCTTCCTGGACGAAAGCGGTCGCGAGGACGATCGGGAGCCCGACGATGAGAAGGAAGAACGCGAACGAGTCGGCCCAATCAGGGAGGCCGAGGACGCCCGCCAGCACATCGACGCCGCCGAGCACCACCCACGATCCGGCCGCGTAGATGCTCAAGACCTGCCAGAGCGAGCGGCGATGGACTTCGTGTATCAGGTTCTTGATGTGGGACATGCCGGCCACCCGTTGAGGGCCTTCACCGTGCATCTGCATCAACCCAACGTCGTGACGCCCTACAACGAGATCAAGTCCGGTCGGCGAGTGCCACTTGAGGCGGCGAGATTGGCTGCGCCGAGGGCGGAGCCGGACCGGCCGAGGCCGGCTCAGCGGAGCCCGTTGAGACTCCTCCGTGCCGCATCGACGTGAGGCTGGAGACTCGCGTCCCCGTTCTGCCAGCGGTCGATGATCTGCTCATAGTAGGACGCTGCCTCCTCAACGTTGCCCAGCATTTCATGCTGCCGCGCGAGCCGTCGCCGCACGTCCGCCCGAAAGAAAGGCACGTCGTGGGTCTCGTACTGGAAGAAGGGCAGGAGATGCCGCTCGTACTCCGCGACGGCGCGGGCGGCTTCGCCCGCCGCCTCGTACGCCCGGCCGAGGCCGTAGGCCGACTCGCCCGAGCGGATCCAGTGCCCCTGCTCCAAGGTCTCCCAGAGCGCGATGGCCTCTTCGATCGACCCTCGCGCGAGAGCGATCTCGGCCTCGATCTCGAGGCGCCCTCCCTGGTCGAAGAACGACAGAGATTCGACCGGCACTTCACGTCGCCACTCTTCCAAGATCGCTTCGGCGGGCTCGATCCCGCCGAAGCGTGCCATTTCTCTGGCGATCACGAAGGGGCGGTTCAACGGGTCTGCCTCCTCCGTGGCCTCCCACCCCTCCAGCAAGAGGCCGACCGCTCCCACTGAGTCGCCCGCGGTCGCAAGGAGGAACGCACGGTACACCGCCTCCAGCACCGTGCCGGCCCCCAGCTCGTCGATCGCGTCTGCCGCGGCTTCGAGGCGCCCCTCGCTCGCGTGGAGGAGGTAGTTCTGTTCCGCCCGCCTTCCCGCGTTTCCGGACCCGGCAAACCGTTCGGCAAACCCCGTGACCAGGCTCCGGGCGAGCGGGATGTCGTCGAGCGCCCAGGCGAGCTTGACGCGATCATCCTCCCAGCTGTGGGAGAGCTCCGGCATGGACTCTTCACCGGCATCCAGCCAGCCGACCGCGCGGTCCACGTCTCCCAGTGCAAGGCTCGTCATCACCAGTGTGCCGAACCCGGACCGATACGGACGCTCAGCGACCAGATCGACGTAGAGGTTCTCGGACTCTTGGAGGCGACCCGTCCGCAGGTACCAAACGGCCAGGTTGTTCCGGGCATTCCTGGTGATCCGGGCTCCAGGAGCGAGCTCGATCATCGCCTCCCAGGCACGAATCGCCGCCGGAATATTGACGACCACCCGCGTGTGATAGTCCGCCTCTGCTAGAAGGCGCTCCAGCTCCGTGAGGCGGTGACGCATCTCGTACGCCCGTGACGCGGCCCGGATCATGTCGTCGCGCCGGATCCCCATGTTGCTGAGCTGCGCCCCGACTCTACGGTGCGCCGTCGCAAACTCCGGATCAATGGCCACGGCGCGTTCGAACCATTCGAGCGAGGCTTGCTCCTCACCCGCCAGATAAGCCTCGTGCCCGCGGTTGTAGGCTTTTAAAGCCTCCATCGAGGAGGTCGTAACAGCGCGTAGCGCCGGCCCGCCCCGTGCGGACCGGAGAGACTCGCCGGACTTGTCCCGAATGTCGCGCGACAGGTCTTCTATCGCATCGATCAGGTCATCCTCGGAACGCGCCGTGCTGCGGAAGGCGGCCAGAGATGTCCAGTCCTCGCCCCCGAGAATGCGGGCGGTCAGCACGTACCCGTCTCCGAGCGGACCCACCTCGCCTTCGATCACGGCGTCGAAGCCATCTCGAGTCGCGAGTTCTCGAGCAACCTCCGGAGTGATCCTGGCGTTCTGCTCGAGTTCCATCCGTTCGAGGCCATCCTCGAGCTCGCTCGACTCGAGCACAGCTAGGAACGGCGACTGCAGGAGATCGATACGGAGGGTGTTCGTGACAACTGACCCGAGGTCCGGATCGGCGCTCTCGAAGTCCGCGAGCACGACCCGCGCACCTTCAACGATCGAGCCCTTCGCCTGGAGGGTTCCCGCAGGCCCGACTCCGGCGGCCCGCATGACCACGTATGCGGCCGTGGCAGAGACGATGACCAGGACGCCGGCGAACCCCGCCAGCACCGTGTTTCGCCAGGTGAACCAGCGGCGGAATCCCGAGAGGGATCCGGCGGGCGAGGAGGTCGGCGCTGAGCCGTCCGCCGGATCGCCTCCGCCCATCGGGGCCGACAGCCGCCTCCCCTGGATCGCCGCCGTAATCAACACGATCGGGAGACCAAGGGTCAGGAGGACGAGGGAGTAGGCCCGGACCCAGTCCGGAAAGCCGGCGCTCTCCACGATCTGCTCGACCACCTGGAGCGCAACGAACGCTGCGCCCATGTAGACGACGAGCACCTGCCAAACGGATCGCCCTCGGCCGATTTCGCTTCGTTCGCTCACGGGCTCCCCCACGTCTCATTACCGCCTGGCGACTACACGATTCCGTGATCACCGCCGTGTATGATGACACAGGAGGTCGCGCACCAGCAACGCGGAGAAGAGACGGGTTTGACCTTGGAGCAACCGATACCCGAGAAACGTGGGTCGGCGATCACGAGTGGCAAGAAAGTCCGTGAGATGCACGAAAGCCCGCCAAGAGGCGGGCTTTCAATCGGGGCGGCGAGACTTGAACTCGTGACCTCCTGAACCTCCATTCACCCGGCGCGCCGAGCCTACCGCCCGCCCTCCAAACGGTTGTATCGCCGGAGCACGTCCCGAAGGCGATCATGGGGAAGCCCGTGGAGCCGCAGCCAGTTTGCTCCGGTCATGGTCTCGGCCCCGACCAGGACGTTCGAGATTGCCTCCTCGGTCGCCTGGACCGCCGCCTCGAAGATCGGAGTCAGATACCCGTTCGGTACGACGGTGACTGGTCCCGGCTCCGTCCGGCCCTCGGCTCCTGGATTCGCCGTCGAGAAGGCGGCGAAGATATCGCCCGATCCGTTGCCGCCGGTCCCTCCCATGCGAGCGATTCCGTGTGTAGGTCGTTTAGCGAGCCGCATGAGCTGATGCGGAAGGAGTGGGGCATCGGTGGCGACGATCACGATGATCGATCCATCGGGCTCGACGCGGTACAGGTCTTCGTATTCGGGACTGCCTTCGGCCGGCGGCGCGTCACAGCGGGGCGTGAGGTTCGGGGCCTCGACTCCCTCGGGTACCGCGTGGCACGGCAGCAGGTCGGTAATCTCCTGACCGACGGGAACGCCGGCGATTCGAAGCTGGCTCCGGCTCCCGTAGTTGCACTGGACGAGCACGCCCACCGTGTACTGTCGCCCCGCGATCCGCACGATCCGCGACGCCGTCCCGGTCCCTCCCTTGAAGCGGTGACACGTCATGCCAGTACCGCCACCGACCGCGCCCTCGGCGACGGGGCCACCGCGGGCCGCGCTCATCGCCTCGAATGCGTGTTCGCGGGTTACGTGCTGGCCCTTCATGTCGTTCATCCGGCTATCAGACGTCTCGCCGACTACGGGCGTCGTCCAGCTGAACTCCCAGCCGTTCTCAACCATCCATGCCACGACCGCATCCCGGACCACCCCGACACTCAGGGTGTTGGTGATCAGGATCGGACCCTCGAGGAAGCCCCGTTCCTCCAGCCAGGTGGTCCCGGTCATTTCCCCCGCCGCGTTCGCGGTGAACCACCCCGCCATGACCGGATCCGTCGAGTCCTTCCCCCGCGGGTGGATCGCCGTCACTCCGGTGCGAACCGGTCCTTCGCCGATCACGGTCGCCCCTTCCCCCTCGACGATCGTGGCGAATCCGACCTGCACTCCGGCGACGTCGGTGATCGCGTTGTAGCGGCCGGGGGTTCCCTCGAACGGTACTCCGAGATCCCGGGCCCGCACGTGACCGCAAGGAGCCCGATGGACGCAGCTCCGACTCGCGGCCGAAGCCCGCTCGCGACTCGGTTTCCGACTGTGACGCTGCCGCAGTCGTCGCGGCACCGATAGCGCATGGTCTCCTCCGTTGTTGGGACGCGGGACGCATGCGGCACCATCGCCCGGTTCTGTTCAGGTGATGGTCGACGTCCTTGACGCATGCTCGTTGGTGGTAGCCGGAAGGGTACAGAAGACCTCCGCGACCCGCACGGGTCGTCGAGCGGTTACGCTCGACCCAGATGCACGAAAGCCCGCATGGTTGTGGGCTTTTCGCGTTAGGCGAGGCGGCGAGAGTGGCTGCGCCGAGCTCGCTCACTCCGTTCGCTCGGTTTCAGTTGCCTGCGATCGCTTCGCGATCCGGCAAGCTCGCTCGCTTAGCTCGCTCGGTTCGAACTCGCGACCTCCTGAAACCCAGTCAACCGGCGCAACGCCCGTACACTTCGACACACTTCAGTACACACCGATTTCGCCGATTTGACCTCAGTACACTTCCGTACACTCCTCCTCACGCTGTGACAGTAGGCGTGACAGTCCCCTTCCCATCACGGCCGCGCCTCGGTTGCCGGCTCCCTTGCTCACGATCAGCTTCCTCTCGACGGAGACTTGAGCTGACACCCTGAAGACAGGCGGTTTCGTGATGGCGCCCGGGTTCGACAGCCTGAGAGCGGCCCTCGCCGATCGGTACGAGATCGAGCGTGAGCTCGGCGAGGGTGGTATGGCGACGGTCTACCTGGCCGAGGACCTGAAGCATGAGCGCCAGGTGGCCATCAAGGTGCTCAAGCCGGACCTCGCCGCCGTCATCGGAGCCGAGCGTTTCCTGGCGGAGATCAAGACCACGGCGAACCTGCAGCACCCTCACATTCTCGCACTCCACGATTCCGGCGAGGCGAACGGTTTCCTGTACTACGTCATGCCTTACGTGAAGGGAGAGTCTCTTCGCGACCGGCTCGATCGCGAGAGACAGCTCCCCGTCGGGGAGGCGGTCAGGATCGCGGTCGCGTTGTCGAACGCCCTTCAGACGGCGCACGAAGGGGGCGTGGTCCATCGCGACATCAAGCCGGGCAACATTCTGCTGAGCCGCGGCGAGCCTTTGCTGGCGGACTTCGGGATCGCACTGGCGGTAGAGAGCGGCGGCGGGGCGCGGCTCACCGAGACCGGAATGAGCGTAGGAACGCCTCACTACATGAGCCCCGAGCAGGCGGCGGGCGATCAGGAGGTGGGGCCGAAGAGCGACATCTATTCGCTCGGCGCCGTCACCTACGAAGCTCTGACGGGCGAGCCCCCGTTCTCGGGGACGACACCGCAAGCGATTCTCGCCCGCATACTCACCGAGGAGCCTTCTCGAACCACGCAGCTACGGCGGACCGTGCCGGGCAACGTGGACGCTGCCGTGCTCACGGCGCTCCAGCGAGTCCCGGCCGATCGGTTCGGCACTGCCGCGGAGTTTGGCGAGGCGCTGGAAGATCAGGCTTTCGCGGGCGCACCCGGCATCGAAAGCCATACGCTCAACGGACGACCGGCACGACGACGAACGACGGCCGTGCTCGCCGGGGCCCTGACGATCGCCATCGCCTCCGGCGCCTGGGGCTGGCTGCGGCCGACGGCGGGCACCGCACCCGTCCGCGCCCTTCCCATCCGGCTACCGGAGCTACCCAGGATCCATGGCGTGACGATCTCGCCGATGGGGGATCATGTCGCCTTCGAGTCGGACGGACGTCTCTGGGTCCAGCGACTCGACGGGCTTTCCGTGCGCGATCTTCCCGGTACCGAGGGGGGTGTGAATCCGTTTTGGTCCCCGGACGGGGAGTCGCTCGGCTTTTTCTTCAAGCGTGAGGTCATGAGGGTCCGGCTCGACGGGGGGGAGCCCGCTCGCATCATGACTATGGACCGCGAGTGCGCAACGCCCGTATGTGGCGGGGATTGGACGGACGACGGTCGCGTGCTGGTCGGCGATGGGGTCGGTGGCATCCTGTGGGCGCCCGAGGGGGGCGGGCCGGCGGCGGTTCTCATCCCGCATACGGACGACGAGCACTTCCACCAGCCGCGCTGGCTGCCGGGGGGAGCCGTCGTGGTCGAGGTCGACCCGGACGTCGGCGGGAGCCGTCTCGATCTCTGGGACGGAGAGAACCGACGAGTGCTGGCGGAAGGGGCATACGACCCGGTGTACTCGTCCGAGGGCTTCATCCTCTATTCGGCCGATGGAAGCGTGTGGGCCGCGCCCTATTCCGAGGGCGATCCGCCGAGTGTCGGCGAACGTTTTCTCGTGTTCCCGGACCCAAGCTCTGAGCGCTACGGGCGCTTCGTGCGGACGAGCGCGGCGGATGACGGAACACTCCTTGTGACGCGCAGCAGCCGGTCGGACCCTGATCTCGTGTGGGTGGACCGGAACGGTGTCGTGCGTGAGCCCGTGGTGACCGGGGAGGAGCGGACGACCCAGCCTCGCCTCTCGCCGAGCGGCTCGACGATCGCGTACGTGGAGGATCAGCCGATCACTACGGCGGAGCAGATACCGAGCGGCCGCGTCTGGACGCTGAACCCGTCGACCGGCGCCCGTGGTCCGCTCGAACTGGATGCCGACCGGCAGCTGTCGCCCGCCTGGTCGCCGGACGGATCGACCATCTACTACTCGACGCTCGACGCGACGACGCCCGACGACGAGGACGCGGTGATTCGGGCGCAGGCCCTGACCTCCGCCGGCAGCCGCGTCATCGTTGAGCGTGCCCGTGCCGCGAGCATGTCGTGGGACGGGAAGTACCTCGCGTACATGACGGGCGCGCCGGATGCCACGGACATCCTGTACCTGGACCTCGGAGATGCCGACCCCCGGCCCCGACCCTTCCAGGTCGGACCCCCGCTCAACTACATGCCGACGCTCTCCCCAACCGACGATGTGATGGCCTATCTACACAGCGATTTCGGCTTGATGAGCGTCGAGATCTACGTGAGCCGGTTCCCCGGTGGCGAGGAGAGAGCGCTCGTCTCGCGGGGCGGGGTCGAATACAACACGCTGCTCCGATGGAGTCGGGATGGCACGAAGCTCTATTACGCCCGGTCCACAGACGGGGCGTTGATGGAGGTCGAGGTCGGGGCAGGTAACCCGATCACGCTGTCCGAACCCCGCGCCCTATTTCGCGAGATGGACTCGAATCTCCGGCTCGATTTCGGTTTCGATGTGAACCAGGATGGGACGCGGTTCCTCGTCACGAGCGACCGGCCCCTGGTTGGGTCCGATCCGGCGGGCGTGATCCTCATCCAGAACTGGCTGTCGAGCGCGCGGGCCGCGTCGAGCCCGCGCTAGGGAGAAAGCCAGGAGGCGGTGTTCGAGGTGTCCATGCCGCGGCCGCTGTCCAGGCAGGCGTTCGTCGTGTGACAGTTGGGCCATCACGAGAGAGCTGTGCCAAACCCGTAGATGCACGAAAACCCGCATGATTGAGGGCTTTCTGCGTAATCGGGGCGGCGATATTGCCTGCAATGCTTCGCATCCGGCGATCTCCCGCCACGAGCTTGGTTGGAAGAAAGTGCAACTAATCGGGCCGGCGAGATGGGCTGCGCGGAGCTCGCTCACTCCGTTCGCTCGGTTCGAACTCGCGACCTCCTGACCCCCCTTGAACCGGCGCAGCACTCGTACACTTCAGCACACTTCAGTACACACCGATTTCGCCCTTTTGATTTCAAAACTCTTCCATACACTCCTCCTCACTCTGTGACGACAGGCGTGACAGGTCGAAAGACGCGATCTGGCACGGGGCAACCGGCAGCTGACACCGTCGGAGAGCTCATTCATCCTTTGAGTCGCGGCCGAAAGGTCGCATCGACGGGGCTTGCCGGGTCATCTGGGCGGGGGGTAGACGGAGGGGAAACGACGACGGACATACAGGTGACTTGACATAATGTACAGTTTACTATACATTACTTTCCCGTGAAACGACAGCATGAGGTCCGAAATCATGTGCGGCGCCACCGACGTCAACTCCACGACATAACCCAGCAGGAGCTGGCCGATCGTGTCGGTGTCACCCGTCAGACGATCCTCTCCATCGAGAGGGGTCGGTACAACCCATCGGTCGGCCTGGCGCTACGGCTCGCCGATGTTTTCGGCGTCCCGGTGGAGTCGTTGTTCGAGATCGATCGGGAAGAAACCTATGAATGAGCAGACCGCAGGAAGAGCGCTGCCGCCCCTACTCGGACTGATCGCAGGGGGTCTCGTGGTCGCGGGAGTGTTCCTCTCGATGTTCGTAGCTGAAGGATTCCTGGCCATGGCCGGCCTGGGTGCGTTCGGGCCCGGGATCCTCCGCGAGTTGGGCTTGCTCACGGACCAGGATGAGTTCCAACGACAAGCGGCGCGTCGGGCCGGGTACCACGCCTACCTGGTCGGGGGGCTCGTGACGGTCCTCGTGGTGGCCTTCCTTCGGTCTCGCGGCGCGGACTTCGAGATCTCCTCCGATTGGGTCACGCTCATTTTGCTCGCGCTGTGGACGACCTGGCTGTTCAGCGCACTCCTGGACTACTGGGGCGCACGGAAGACCGCGGCCCGGGTCCTGATCGCGTTCGGGTCGTTCTGGGCCGTGTTCGTCGCCGCGCACATCGTCGGGGCCTTGACCGGGCCCGAGCCGCTGCAGGTGGCTGGCGTGCTCGTGGGGCTCGTCCTCGTCGGGCCGTTCTTCCTGCTCGCCTGGACGGCCACCAGGTGGCCGCGCGGGACAGGCGGCGCCCTGCTCGCGGTATCCGCGCTCTTCCTCGTGGTCTTCGGCCCGCGGTGGACCTCGGGTGCCCTACAGCTACCGAGCGTGCTCGTCACGGTCACGCTGCTCCTCGTGCCGCTCGTAGCGTCTGGAATCGCGCTTCTCAGGGATGGGACGGAGTCGCGGGGGGGACCCGACGTGGCGGGATGATCGTCATCGCGCCCACGCTTCGTCAGTAGAAATCAGGGGACAACAATGCGAAAACTCGCCTTTTTCCTAATCGTCATGGGGCTCTCTCTGCCCGATTACGGCGCGGCGCAGGCGGCGGCGCAGGCGTCCGCCCATACCGGCACGTACACCCTCGTTGCCATCGACGGGAACGAGCTCCCCTACACGCCTTCTCACGTGGGCGGCGCGCCAGAGATTCGATCGAGCACTTTGACGGTGGATTCCGATGGGACCTTCACCGCGACCATGACCTACGGCATGCCGTCAGGTGATGTCATCAGCCGTGACTTCAGCGGCACTTACACGCGTGAGGGCTCCATCTTCAGCTTGCAGTGGACAGGCGCCGGCCGAACAAGCGCCACCCTGGAAGGGAGCACCCTCACGATGGACAACGAGGGCATGCTCTTCTCCTATCGCAAGTAACCGTGGGAGGACCGCGGCCGTGGCCTCAGAAGTGAACTGCTTCGGAACGATGAAGCCCCCCCGGAGTGCCCCTGCAGTCGCAATTGTGATCAGCTTGACTTTCGCTGCTGCCTCGCAGTTTCTCCCCCGCTTGATACCGTCCCGGCTGGATTCCGCGCTGCCCGTTCTTACAACGGAGGCCTACGCCATGTGCCTTATCCTTGCTCTGGGCGGAGCGATCGCGACGTTCGTGGACCCGTCTCGTGCGCGGATCTGGGCAGGACTTCTCGGCTGCGCTCCGCTGGTCGAGACGTTGGTCAGGATGGTGCGCTCGGGTGCCGGCAACCTGTGGCCGATTGCGATTGTGCTTGCACTGGCACTGGGGCTGATTCCGGCCTCGCTTGGAGCGATGGTGGGAAGAGATCTCGCCCGGCGTGCGCTTGGCCGAATGAACGATGCTGACTAGGACTGTGTCCTCGCGCAGGGGTTCGTATTCGTTCGGGCGAGCGACTCGCCGTCCGGTCACCTGGTCGTGGTCGCGAACTGGTTCGAGGAGATCGCGGGCGACCCGTAGGACCGGAACCATGAGCCGAGACGACCCGATCGCTACTCGAGTCCACCTGTTCGGCTCATGAGCGACATGGCCGAATCAGCCGATCGCGCCAGCTGGGTTGGGAGGCTCGGCCTCGGACGCAGGGAGCTCCGTGCGTGGGCCATGTACGACTGGGCGAACTCGGCGTTCGCCACCACGATCATGGCGGCTTTTCTCCCGATCTACTACTCGCAGGTCGCGGCCTCCCAGCTCCCCGATTCGGTGGCTACCGCATACTGGGGGTACACGACCGCGATCGCCCTGGCCATTGTCGCCGTGCTCTCCCCCGCGCTCGGCGCCATAGCGGACTACATGGGGGCCAAGAAACGCTTCCTCGCGGGCTTCATGGCATTCGGTGTCACCTTCACCGCGCTCCTCTATCTCGCCGGAGAAGGTGACTGGCTGCTGGCCTCAGGCATCTTCATCGTGGCCAACATCGGATTCGCGGGTGCCAACGTCTTCTATGAATCGCTACTGCCGTCCGTAGCGCGCGAGGATGAAGTCGATCGCGTTTCGACAGCAGGATTCGCCATCGGATACGTAGGCGGAGGAGTGCTGCTGGCGGTCAACGCAGCCTGGTATCTGTGGCCCACGAGCTTTGGTTTCGCGGACGGTGGTCAGGCCGTGCGGGCATCGTTCGTCAGCGTGGCCGTGTGGTGGGCGCTCTTCTCATTGCCGCTGTTCCGCACGGTCCGCGAGCCCGGCCGACGACTCGTCGCGGGTGAGGAGGCCGGACTGAACCCGGTGACAGCGGGGTTCTCCCGCGTCATGGCGACGTTGCGGGAAATCCGCGGGCATCCGGATCTCTTCCTCTTCCTGTTGGCCTTCCTCATCTACAACGACGGCGTAGGGACGATCATCAAGATGGGGGCCATATACGGGGAGGAGATCGGGATCGGGACGCCCCACGTGGTCGGCGCTCTCCTCGTCCTCCAATTCGTCGGTATCCCGTTCACCTTCGCTTTCGGTCAGTTCGCCACCCGTGTGAGCGCCAAGAGCGGCATTCTCGTTTGTCTGGCGGTCTATTCGGGGATCGCTGCCTTCGGGTTCTTCATGAGCGAGCCCTGGCAGTTTTGGGCGCTCGCGTTTGGGGTGGCCATGGTTCAGGGAGGGATCCAGGGTCTGAGCCGATCGCTGTATGCTAGCATGATCCCCGCAGGCCGATCCACGGAGTTCTTCGGCTTCTACAGCGTGAGCTCAAAGTTCGCGGGCATCGCCGGTCCACTGGTCTTTGCGGCGGTGGGTCAGTCGATGGGCACGAGCCGCTGGGGCATCCTCTCACTCGTCGTGTTCTTCACGGTCGGGGCTGCCGTTCTCACGCGGGTCGACGTGGAGGCCGGACAAGAACTGGCTCGCAAGGAGGAATCGACGATGCGGGCCACGACCGATGCCGCCCCCGCCGGTTAGCGCTCCGTGCCGGCCGGTCGGGGTTGTCGCCCGAGCCGCGGCCCTCGGGAAGCTATCCGTCTCGGGAAGCCGTCTCGCTCGGTCGCGTTTCAAGCTGGCGCTGGTCGTGGCTCACGAGACGGGACATCGCATCGGCGCCATCCGTCAGCTTCTTTGGTCAGATGTCGCACTGGAGAAGCGGGAGATCCGGTGGCGAGGTGATACGGACAAGCTCAAGCGCGAACACGTAACACCGATCACGGGGGCGGCGGTCGGTGCGCTGGCAGAGTCTCGATCGCACCGCCAAGCGATCGGAGACGCTTGGGTCCTTCCTTCGCCCGAGGACGAGGCTCGCCCCTGTTCTCGTTACCTGATGACCGGCTGGTGGGGACGGGCGGAACGACTAGCGCAGTTGGAGCACGTTGCGGGCATGGGCTGGCATGGGCTGCGGAGGAAGTTCGGGAGCGAGCTGAAAGAGGTGCCGCTTACAGACCTCTCAGCGCTGGGAGGTTGGTCGGACTTCAAGACCATCATTCGGTGTTACCAGCAGCCCGATCAGACAAACATGCGGCGGGCGTTAGAGCGAAGAAGGGCCGCCAACCGCGAGTAACAACCGCGAGTCGACGACCCCGAAACCTCAAATGATCAATCGGGGCGGCGAGATTCGAACTCGCGACCTCCTGAACCCCATTCAGGCGCGCTACCGGGCTGCGCCACGCCCCGATGTGGACGGAGAAGCTAGTCGGCCTGCCGGTTCCGTCAAGCGGATCCCGTCGGTCAGCCGCCGCCGGGTCGAGGCACGTTGAACGGGAGCCGCTCTAATCCCTCGGCGCACGACGCGTCGATGCCATCGGTAGACGCGTTCGCCATGAACGGCTGCACGATCGAGTGGAGGCAAGCGATTGCCGCGGGATCGAAGAACCCGTGCCCCCGGTTCTCGAACACCACGTGCCGCGACCGGGACAGGCCTTCGGCCACGCGGTCTCCGTACTCGGGCGGCGTGACCGGGTCCTCGGAGCCGCTCAGCAGCAGAACGGGCACGTCGGCCACCACGGGCGAGTGGCGATCGTCGAACAGGTGGCCTCGGGGCCATACGGTGCAGTTCTCCAGCTCGCGGTCCATGCGGTAGGTCCCCAGCAGCGTCCCGGCGGCATCGGCTCGCTCCGCCTCGACGTCCACGTATGGCAGGTCTTCGGCGCAGCGCATCGAGAGAAAGAGCCCGTAGAAGAGCACCTGCCGAATTCCGTACACCGCGTTCGTGACTGCCTGCATGATGGGCTCGTAGTCCCCCTCCCGCGCCCGGGCGGCCCACGCCGGAAGTGAACTGGCCGCCGCGGCGTTGTAGAGGACGAACCGGATCCCCATCGCGAAGTCGCCGTACTCGAGCGAGACGGGCTCTCGTTGCTGCGTAATGGGACTCATGACGGTCGCCGTGATCGGGCCCTGGCGAGCGTCGTCCAGCATCGCCTGCAGGTCCGCCTTGAAGTCCGGATACGCTGCGCGACAGGCCTCGTTCTCCTGACAGTCCGCCTCGAGACGTTCCCGCGTCGTCTCCAGGCTCCGCGCGAAGCCCCTGGGCGCGTGCATGCCCGCGGGTCCGATGCCGAGAAGCACCGCAGTCTCCACGTACGCCGCGTGGCGCCTGATGACCTCCTGCCCAAGTACTGTTCCGTACGAGGCTCCCCACAGAGCGAAACGGTCGTATCCGAGCGCCTGACGCACCTCGTTCAAGTCATCGGCCGCGTAGGTAGTGGTGTACTGGGTTAGATCTGCGCGTTGGGCCAGACGCGTCGCGCAGTCGCGCGCCTCATCCAGCGGGATTATGTAGTAGATCCACGACTGGATCCGCTCGGGTTCGTCGACCGGGTCGCAGCGAAGCGGGTTCGACCCGCCGGTCCCCCTGATGTCGACAATCACCATGTCGCGGGTCGACATGGCCGGCTGGAGCGTGAAGTACGCCCCCAGCGCCGTGTTGTGCGCAGATTCGCCGGGTCCCCCGGCGAGCGGGAACACCGGAGGCTGCCGCAACGCCGGATCTGTGACCGAGGCAGGGATGACCGTGATTCGCAGGGCGATCCTACGCCCCTCGGCAGAACGCCGGTCTTCGAACACTTCGTATTCTCCGCACAGGACCTTGCGGTTTCCTACCAATTGGGCGAGCGCACCAGCGTCGCATTCCTCGAATTCGACCGAACCGATGGTCGTTCCCTGCTGGACCGAGAGGCCGTACGTAGCTTGCGGCGCCGCCGCCAGAAGCCCCAGAACGATCCCAATCCGGAAGACCGCGACACCACGTTTCCACCCTACTCTACTGGCCAAACCCCACTCCTCCTAGAAAATGTATACCAATTGGTATACCATACGAGGAGGAAACGAAAGGGTTTCAAGGGTCCTTCAACGAGGGCGGGCATGCCAACATCGAGAGTGAACCACGCTGACAGGGTCTACTCCGAGCTCCTGACCCGCATCGTGCGCGGCAACCTCGCCCCCGGCAGTCGAATCATCGAACGAGACATCGCGGAGCGACTCGGCGTCAGCCGTACGCCGGTTCGGGCGGCCATTCGAAGGCTTCAGGCAGAGGGCTTCGTCGAGTCCCTGGAGGGATCGAAGTATGAACGACCGGTGGTCGCCTCCCTCTCTGAAGAGGACGCCCGGGACTACCACGACTTCGTCATGGCACTCGAATCGGTTGTGGCGCGCCGCGTCGCCGGACTGACTCAGGACGTCCGCGAGCGGGTCGCCGAGCATATGTCGGCCCGAAACCGCGAGTTCCGGGCGCTCGGAGAGCGGGCGCCCCTGGACCCGGCGGCAATCCTCGAGGCCGACCACGCCGTTCACGCCGCCTACATCGAGGCCGGCGCCGGCCCGCGCCTCCTGTCCCTCCGGGCCGCCGTCAAACCGCAGCTCGAGCGGTATGCACTCAACTACGGGTCGGCGTTCCCTCAGATGGTGCCGCAGGCCGCCCTGGAGCACGAAGCGATCGCCCGAGCGATCGCGGACGGGGACGTCGAGCGGGCCGGCGCTGCTGTGATCCGGAACTGGGAGAACTCGGCATCCCGGCTCCGCGACGCGATCACGGCGTCAGGCGACCGAGGAGGCTGGTAGCCCTCGCTCAGCCGGCCCTCCGTACGCGCCGCAATCCGGCCTGTACGGCCCCCGCCACGCCCTGGCGCTCTTCGCGTCGAAGAACGGTCAGCCAGATCGCGATGACGGCAGCGATCCCGAATCCCGTCCCCAGGGCAATCCCCGACACCACCGACTCGGGCTGCAGGTAGAGCTTCACGCCGATCACCGCGCCGCAGATCAGCCACAACCGGCGGATGGCCCCCCAGTCGTACGAGAGCGCGACTTCTCGCTGCGACAGCGTGTAGATCGCGACGAACCGCAGGGCGTACGCGATCAGCGTCGCGCAGGCCGCACCCATGGCACCAAACGCGGGGATGAGCAGGAGATTGAGTCCGATGACGATGGCCGCCCCGATCCCCGCCACCCAGGCAAGCACCGGAGTTCGGTCGTTCATGTAGAGCCCGAGATTCGCGTAGGCCGACCAGTGGTAGAGCACCTGCGCTGCAACGAGGATGGGGACGACCTTGTACGCCTCATGAAAGTGCGGATTCCCTGCCATGACCAGGATGACTTCGCGGGTCAGCAGACCGAGACCGAGCACCAGGACCGAGAACCCGAGGTTCATATACGTGAACGCCTGCCTGAAGATCGGGGCAGGGTCGTCCCGTTTGGCGATCTCGTATCGCTTCGGGTCCCAGACCATCTGGAAGGGTCGATATCCGATCGCGCTCAGCACCGACACGAACCGGTAGGCCAGCGCATACGTGCCGACGGCCGCAGTGCTCGTGAAGTGATTCAGGAAGTAACGGTCCGAGAAGACGAACACGAAGCTGCCCAGGAACCAGAAGATCAGCGGATACCCGAAGATCACCATCTTCTTGAACTTGGGAATCGAGAACCCCAGCCCGACCGAACGAATGAGCAGCGCGTTCAAGACCGCGGCGGAGACCCCCGTGGCGATGACGTTTCCGGTCAGAACGCCCAGTATCCCCAGCTCCCGGAACACCACGAAATAGATGTTCAACGCGAGCATCAGGACGAGCTTCAGCAGGCTCATCGATACGAACAGCACGGACCGCTGCTGGATCCTCAGCAGGAGGAGAGGCGTCAGCTCGGCCTGGCGGAAGACGTAGGTGACGAAGAAGAGCTGGAAGTAGAGCGGGATGCTCTCGCCGTCGGGGAAGACGAGCCCGTTGAGAACGTCGGCGCCCAGGAAGCCGGCGATGCCGGCGATCGATGCCATGACAACGATGGCGATCCCGGCGGTGCTGACGATCTCCCGCTTGTCTCCCGGGTTGTCCTGCTCGGCGTGGAACTTGAAGATGCCCGAGACGAGACCCACTCCGGCGATCATCCCGATCACTTCCACCGTGGTCGAGAGAAGCTCCAGGACGCCGTAGTCGGCCGGGGTGAGGAACCGGGTGTAGATGGGCAGCATGAGGAAGCCGGCCAGCCTGTTCAGGCCGACTCCCACCCCGTAAATAACCGTGTGCTTCGCCACCGAACCCATCGGACCCGTCATAACTCGCACCATATGCAGAGTTTGAGCCAGACACCACGAACGGACATCGAAACGCTACGAAACGACATCGGACGGCGCCTCGAGGGTCGGCGGGTGTGGTTCTATGGTGTCCGGCGGTCGGCGGACCGGTCGCCTCCGCGCGGCGGTCAGCGTGTCGTGTGGCAACACAACGACATCCTCCGCGCGGCGGGCGTGGACAGCTACATCGTGCGTGGGCAGGGGCGCCTCGCGCGCCAGAATCCGTTTTCTCGTCCGCACGCGGACGACGGCGGTGCTCCCGAGTCCTGGTTTCTCCGCACGGTTCGTCCCGATCGCGACGTGGTGGTGGTCCCGGGATTCCGGTTCCGACAGCTCCAGTCCATTCCGGGTCGGCACAAGGTCGTATTCTCGCAAAACGTCTTCGTAACGGCGCGAGCCATGGGATTCACGGATACGGCGTGGTCCGCGGAAGGCCTGCGGGCGATCATGTGCGTCTCCGAGGGGAACGCGGAGGTCGTCCGGCTGTCCCGGCCCGAATGTCCGGTTCTGACCGTGACGAACTCGGTCGATGCCTCCCGGTTCGGACCGGTCGAGAAAGAGCGCCTCGTGCTCAGCAACGGCCTCTCGATCGGGTGCGAGAAGAACCCCGTCGATACCGCGATCGCGGCGCAGTTGCTCTTCGCCCGCGCGGATCGGGTCGACGGCTTCCAGTACTGGCCGCTCCAGGACATGCCCCACGAACAGGTGGCTCATCTCCTGAGTCGTGCCCGCGCCCTCATCTTCCTCTCCGCGCACGAGGGCCTGGGGTTGCTGGCGATCGAGGCGATGCTCTCCGACACGCTCGTCTTCGCGTTTCGCCGCCCTCCCATGTCGGAATACCTGCCCGACCGGTGTCTCTTCGAGTTCGGGGACCTTGAAGGAATCGCCGACGCGGTGCAGGACGCCCTCGATCACCCCGAGAGCTGGCGACCCGAGGTCGAGGCCGCGCGTGAGACGGCCCTCGGGTTCAACGAGGCGGCGCAGGAACGATCCGTCCTCGAAGCCTGGCTCGAGATCGAGCGAGAGCTTCCTTGAGCCTTCCTTTCGGTCAGTCGTACTCGACCGAGTAGACGCAGCCTCGCACCAACTCCTCGAGGTCGTCCGGGCGCTGCTCTCGTGCGACTCCCTGTTCGTACGCCAGTTCCGCGACGGCGATCGCGATCGCGATCGACACTTCGCGAATCCTCGAGATCCGCGGGTATATCGAACCCGACGCGAGAGCCTCCTCCGAGACGCTGGCCGCGAGGGTACGAGCCGCCGCGAGGAACATCTCGTCGGTGATCTTCGTCGGGCGGACGGCGACGGACGCGAGCCCGATTCCCGGAAAGATATAGACGTTGTTCCCCTGCCCGGGCGCGAACGTGCGGCCATCGTATTCCACCGGCGCGAACGGACTTCCGCTGGCGTAGACGGCCCGCCCGCCGCTCCAGCGGTACGCCTCTTCAGCGGTACACTCTGCCTGCGACGTCGGGTTCGAGAGGGCGAAGACGACGGGGCGATCGTTCACCTCCGCCATCGCCTCCAGCAGCGGCTGCGTGAAGGTGCCGCCCTGCCCGGTCGCACCGATGAGCGCATGCGGGCGGAGATGCCGGATCGCCTGACCCAGATCCATCTGCTCCGAGTCGTGAGCGTACCCGAGCTTGTGGTCCGCTAGACCATCACGGCCCGCTACGACCAGCCCCTGACTATCGACGAACCAGCAGCGCAGGCGAGCCTCGGCCTCGTCGACTCCCTCATCGACCATCGCCTGGACGATGAGGTCGGCGATCCCGACCGCAGCGGAGCCGGCTCCCGAGAACAGGATCCGGGTCTCCCGGAACGGCACCCCCGTGATCCGGGCAGACGCGTAGAGCCCGCCGAGCGCGACGGCGGCGGTCCCCTGGATATCGTCGTTGAAGCATTGAACCCGATCGCGGTATCGATCGAGAAGACGAAACGCGTTCGGGGTCTGGAAGTCCTCGAACTGCAGGAGGGCGTCCGGAAAGACCTCGGCGACCGCGTCCACGAACTCGTCGAGCAGCTCGTCGTAGATCTCCCGACCGACCCTCGGTATGTCGAGCCCCAGATAAAGGGGGTCCTCCCGGAGCTCGGCATTGTTCGTTCCCACGTCCAGCGTGATGGGTAGACACCGGGCGGGGTCCACCCCGGCGCACGCGGTATACAGGGAGAGCTTGCCGATCGGGATTCCCATCCCGTTCGCCCCGAGATCGCCGAGCCCGAGGATACGCTCGCCGTCCGTGACGACGATCACGGCGACGTCGTCGGTCACCCAGTTCCGGAGCACATCGGCGACGCTCCCGCGATCGCCGGGGTTGATGTAGATCCCTCGCGCATGGCGGAAGAGGTGTCCGAACTTCTGGGTCGCCGTGCCCACGGTCGGTGTATAGATGATCGGCATCATCTCTTCGATGTGGTCGATGACCACGCGGTAGAAGAGCCGTTCGTTCCGGTCCTGGAGGGCCGTGAGATAGGCGTACCGGCCCATGTCGGTGACCTGACGGCGGTAGTTCTCCATGACCCGGGCGGCCTGCTCGTCCTGACTCGCCACACGAGGTGGAAGCAGACCGCGGAGTCCGTACTGGTCCCGCTCTTCTTTGCTGAAAGCGGTTCCCCGATTCTCCCGGGGGTCGTGGAGGAGGTGGTAGCCGCGCTGTGAGTACTTCATGGCGTTGTCGGGCCCTCGGGGAAAGCGACAGTACAGTGGCGCCGGAAACAGAAAAGAGCCGCGCGGACCTTGTCCGGCGGCTCTTTATCAATCGGGGCGACCGGATTTCGCTACGACGCTGCGCGTCCGCGGAATCCGGTCGCAGACCGGGATGACATCGGCGCGATCAGCTGCAAAGAACCATCCGGCGTCTTTTAGAATCGGGGCGCCCGGATTTGAACCGGGGACCTCTGCGTCCCGAACGCAGCGCTCTACCGGACTGAGCCACGCCCCGAAATGAGGAAGCCACCTGGTGGTGGCAGAGCCACCGGTCGGATTTGAACCGACGACCGCCGCATTACGAATGCGGTGCTCTACCCCTGAGCTACGGTGGCGAGAGTGGAGCCAGAGGGATTTGAACCCTCGACCTCTTGAGTGCGATTCAAGCGCTCTCCCAGGCTGAGCTATGGCCCCAGGTCCACTTTTGATTTTTTCTTGGTACGGGGCTGACGGGATTTGAACCCGCGACCTCCGGTGTGACAGACCGGCACTCTAACCAGGCTGAGCTACAGCCCCCGATGTACTTCATCTTGCGACGGACCCTGCACAGCGCTCGCGGCCCTTCGCGCATGGGGCCTACTGGACTCGAACCAGTGACCTCTACGATGTCAACGTAGCGCTCTAGCCATCTGAGCTAAGGCCCCGCCACAGAAACGAACGAGCGGGCCCCGGGAGGACCCGCTCGAAGTGCGACATTCTAAACGGACCCGACGGGGCGGTCAAGGTACGACCGACCCCGAATTCGGGCGTCGAGTCGAGGGATTATCCGGGCTGCAGCGAACCCGACGCAACGAGCGTTTCGACGACCCGATCACGCTCCTCCTCGGTCAGATGCGCGAACACCGGAATACTGAGAACCCGGGTCGATAGTTCGTCCGCGACCGGGCATCCGTCCGTCCGCCAATCCCGCCCCTCGAGAGCCTCGAGACGGTGTACGGGCGGGTCGTAGAACTTCGCCGCGGAGACTCCCGCATCCGCCATCGCCTGCAGTACCCGCTCCCGTCCATGACAGAGGACCGTGTACTGATGAAAGATGTGTCGGTTTCCGGCATCCGCGACCGGAGGACTGATTCCGGGAACGTCGGACAGGGCCGCACCGTATGCCGCGGCGTGCTCCAGGCGGCGCTCGGTCCATCTCTCCACGACCGGGAGCTTCGCCGACAGGAACGCCGCCTGAACCGCATCAAGACGGCTGTTGTGCCCCGGCTCCGAATGAACGCCGGTGGCGGTCCGACCGTGATTGCGAAGCCGAACGAGTCGTTCGGCGACTGCGGCGTCGTCCGTGGTGATGATCCCACCGTCGCCCGCGGCCCCGAGGCTCTTGGTTGGATAGAAGGAGAAGGCTCCCGCGACACCGACCCCTCCGGCGTGCGCCACGGACCCATCAGCCGCGACCCGGGTGGCCCCGAACGCCTGCGCCGCGTCCTCGACGATGGGGAGCCCGTGCCGGTCGGCGATGGCACCGAGCGCGTCCACGTCGACCATCTGCCCGAAGAGGTGCACGGGGACGATTGCAGCCGTTCGATGCGTGATGGCGGCGGCGACGGCGTCCGGGTCGATGTTGAAGGTGTCCGGTCGCACGTCCGCGAAGACCGGAGTGGCACCGGTCGACATGATGGCGGTCGCGGTGGCCAGGAAGGTGAACGGTGTCGTGACCACTTCGTCTCCGGGGCCCACGCCGAGAGCTTCGAGCGCCAGCTCGACCGCATCGGTGCCGCTCGCCACGCCCACCGCATGCGAAACTCCGACGAGACGAGCGAACTCCTGCTCGAACGCGTCGACGGTTTCACCCAGTATGTACCGTCCGGATGCCAGCACTTCGCCGACCGCCGCGAGGACTTCATCCCGGACGTCGCGAAACTCTCGAACCGGATCACTCAGAGGCACCCTCAAACCGCGTTCTCCTTCTGCGTCTCGAACCGGAAAATCAGCGACGTCACCTGCCCTCGACGATCGCCTTGCATCCCCTATGTGTCGGTATACCTTGTTCGCGGCCCGACGCCAAGTCCAACCGGCGATCTGGTGAGCGGCAGCCCGTTCGTTATTCCCCCTCCGAGAGGCGGATGAACAGAACATACCGCATTGCGGCACTCGTCATCGGGGTGGCCTTCGTCGTGACGGCGTCAGTCGTCATGCGACCATCCGACACTGAAGCCGGCACCCTCGTACCGGCGCCCGACGCCACGCTCGCTATCCATCAGGAAGCAGACGACCACGGAGCCCAGGAGGATACCCGGGATCCCGTCGATCTGGGCGAGGGCGAAACGCTCGAGGAGTCGGTCCGGTACGCCGCCGACCAGCAAAACGTCGAGATCCCCGCGCAGTGGCAGGCGATTTACGACCACGAGAACGCTACCCGGGGACCCGAGCAGCCGATCCCGTTCAACCATCGCTTCCACGCGGGCGACCTGCAGCTCGACTGCATGTACTGCCACGCCGGAACCGAGGAGGCCCAGTCGGGCATCGTGCCGTCCATGGATGTCTGCATGGGCTGCCACACGCTCGCCGGGACGGGACTTCCGCCCATCGAGGAACTCCGCCGGATGTATCAGGCCGGCGAGCGCATCGAGTGGCAGTGGGTCAACAAGCTCCCCGAGTTCGTCCAGTTCAGCCACCGGGCGCACCTGCGCAACAATCTCGACTGCGCGGAGTGTCACGGCCCGGTCGAGGAAATGGACCGCGTCTATCAGTGGGCATCCTTCAAGATGGGCTGGTGTCTCGAGTGCCATCGGAGCGCCCCCGAGGACACCGACGTCTCGACGACGAACATTCTGTCGCAGCAGGTCGACCCGATCGCCGAGCCGGGAGAGCTTCAGCACCTGAGCTACTACCCGAAGGCGCTCGACTCGCAGTACGGGAAGTTCCGGGCGCCGACCGACTGCGCCGCATGTCATTACTAGCACATTCCACGGCTGATCATGGCTGACCCCACGGCGAACACCTTCGAGCGCGCGCAGGACGGCGCCACGGCCGGTTGCGGCTGCGGCGGCGGGAACTGCGGCGAAACGCCCGAAGCCCTCGAGGCGAATGGCACGTCGCGCCGGACGTTCCTGAAGGTTCTCGGCGTCGGCGGCGCGGGTGCCGCGACAGCGGCCTGCGGGCCGCCGGACTTCGCCGACAAACTGGTCTCCAACCTCGTGCAGGAAGAGGGGATCACGCCCGGCGTAAACGAGACGTACGCGACGGTGGTCCGGGATGCTGGTCCGGAACCGCTCGCCGTCCATGCGACGGTGCGGGACGGCCGCGTTCTCAAGCTCGAGGTCAACGACCGCTTCGGCGGCGGCAACGGCCTTACAGCGCTCGCCCAGTCCACGCTCCAGGATCTTTACGATCCGGACCGCGTCACGGGGCCCAGGCGCAGCGCCGGCGACGGTACGTACGACGACGCGACGTGGGAAGAGGTCGATGCCGCGCTCGCGGGCGCCGTCCAGGGCGGAGGCGTGGTTCTACTCACCGGGGCCGTAACGGGCACGAACGCCCGGTTCATGGCCGAGTGGGCCGCCGCCCTCGGGGCCGAGCACATCGCCTACGAGCCGTTCGGCAACGAGGCGTTGATGGCGGGTCGGGCCGGCGTCCACGGAACCAGCGGACTCCCCCGCTACGATCTGGCGGCGGCGGACCGAATCGTCTGTTTCGGCGCCGATTTCCTCGGCACGTGGCTCTCTCCGACCGATCTGGCGGCGGGCTTCGCCGCATCGCGCGACATCGACGCGTCGGGGCACCCCCACGCGAAGTTCACGTACGTGGGCCCGAGACTCGGCGTCACCGGCGCGAACGCGGACGAATGGATCGAGGCGCGGGCCGGCACGGAAGGACAGGTCGCGATGGCGATCGCCAACGTGATCGCGGCGAACCGCGGCGTAGCGCTTTCCACCGGCAGCGGTGTCACCCCGGAATCGGTGGCCGAATCCACGGGCGTCCCGGCGGATCGCATTCGCGCGCTGGCCGACGAACTCGCCTCGGCTTCTTCGGCGGTCGCGATTCCGCCGGGAATCGAATCGCAGGGACCGGACGCCGCTGCGGCGCACCAGGCCGTCGCGTTGCTCAACGAGACGCTCGGCGCAGTCGGGCGAACCGTCCACAACGACGACGGGCCGGCCAACGGCACGACGGCGAGCTTTGCCGACATGCAGGCGCTGATCGCCCGGATGTCCGGGGGTCAGGTTCAAACGCTCATCGTGTCGGGCTGCAACCCGTCCTTCACGCTTCCCGAGTCGACCGGCTTCCGAACGGCGACCCAGAGCGTACAGAACGTGATCTCGATCTCGTCGCACATGACCGAGACCGCGACGGCTTCAAGCTGGGTGCTGCCATGCAACCACGACCTCGAGTCCTGGAATGACGCGGATCTCGGTGGTGGGACGATGGCGCTCGGCCAGCCGGCCATGTTGCCGATCTTCGACACGCGGCAGCGCGAGGACATACTCCTCGCCGCGGCACGGGCCGCCGGTCAGGAGCTCGGCGCTCCCGACTACGCGACGTATCTGAGAAACGTCTGGCTGCCGCAGGTCGGCGGCGAGAACGGCTGGCTCGACGCGCTGCGGCGAGGCGGGGCCACGTTCGCAGCGGTCGATGCCGCCCCTGATGCCGGCGACGCGACGACCGACGGCGGGATCGTCCAGTTCAGTCAGGGCGCCGGTTCCGGCACGCAGCTGGTGGTCTACCCAACGGTCCAGTACTACGACGGTCGAGGAGCGAACCGGTCCTGGATGCAGGAGCTTCCGGACCCCGTGACTCAGGCGGTGTGGACGACGTGGGTCGAGATGCACCCGGACATGGCCGAGCAGCTCGGTGTCCGCCAGGGCGATGTCGTCCGGGTGGAGTCGAGCGCCGGCGCGATCGAGGCTCCCGCCTACGTGTACGAGGCCATTCGCGCCGACACGGTCGCGGTGCCGATCGGACAGGGGCACTGGGCCTACGGTCGGAATGCCGCGGGACGCGGCGCGAACCCGCTGGACCTGCTCGCACCGACGGCCGACGCCGGATCGGGCGCCCTCGCGTTCGCCGGCACCTCGGTCACCGTCACGCCGACCGGAACACGCGGTCGCCTTGTGATCACGCAGGGCAGCCACGACGACCTCGGCCGCGAGATCGCCGAGATCGTCAACGTCGAAGACGCGCTGCACGAGATCGAAGCCCACGATGTCGATCTCGTCGCGATGGTCGAGGCGGCGCACGACTCCGATCCGGCCAGCCCCTATCGCTGGGGAATGGTGATCGATCTGAACTCGTGCACGGGCTGCGGCGCATGCGTCACGGCCTGCTATGCGGAGAACAACATCCCGACGGTGGGCGAGGAACTCGTCGCGCAGCGCCGGGAGATGTCGTGGATGCGGGTCCACTCGTTCCACGAGCGCACGGATGACGGGGGTTTCCAGACGGTCCACCAGCCCATGCTGTGTCAGCATTGCGGCGATGCTCCGTGCGAGCCCGTCTGCCCGGTCTACGCCACGTACCACAACGGCGAGGGGCTGAACGTCCAGGTCTACAATCGCTGCGTGGGAACGCGGTACTGCTCGAACAACTGCCCGTACAAGGTGCGCCGCTTCAACTGGTTCACCTACGAGTTCGATTATCCGCTGAATCTCCAGCTGAACC
Organism: Gemmatimonadota bacterium; assembly: GCA_039587355.1. GTDB lineage: Bacteria > Gemmatimonadota > Gemmatimonadetes > Palauibacterales > Palauibacteraceae > Palauibacter. The sequence goes on from JBDHIO010000027.1 coordinate 45,257, forward strand.
CCGACGTGACCGTCCGAGAAAAGGGCGTCATGGACAAGTGCACCTTCTGCGTCCAGCGCATCAACAGCGCGAGACTCGACGCGAAGGACGAGAACCGCACGGTCGAGGATGGCGAGGTTCAGACGGCGTGCTCCCAGGGATGCCCGACCCAGGCGATCACGTTCGGGAACCTCAAGGACCCGAGCAGCGCCGTTTCGCGGAAGGCCAAGAGCGCGCGCGGCTACCACTCCTTCGATGAACTGGGTGTGCGGCCGGCGATCACCTACCTCGAAGATGTGACGCACGCACACATGGCAGCAACGGGACACGGAGATGAGGCGGCGGGCGAAGGGGAGGCTCACTGATGGCGACGGCCGAACTGGACACGCCACAGCGGCAGCTGACCCTCGCGGACGCGAATCGCGACATCACGCGGCCGATCAGAAAGCCGGAGGGCCGATACTTCATCCTCCTGCTGACGACGATGGCCGGCATCGGACTCGGCGCCGGGGCCTGGTTCTATCAGATCGCGGTGGGACTCGGCGTGGCGGGGATCACCCACCCAGTCATGTGGGGCGTTTACATCACGACCTTCGTGTTCTGGGTCGGTATCGCCCACTCCGGAACGCTGATTTCGGCGATCCTCTACCTGTTCCGATCAGGCTGGCGAACGACGATCAACCGGTCTGCGGAAGCCATGACGATCTTCGCGGTCATGACCGCGGGACTGTTCCCGCTGATTCACCTCGGACGCGTCTGGTACTTCTACTATCTGATGCCGTACCCGTCCCAGCGGCAGATCTGGCCTGACTTCCGGTCGCCGCTGGTCATGGACGTGTTCGCGGTGACGACCTACCTGACGATCAGTGCGCTGTTCTGGTACGTCGGACTGATCCCCGATGTCGCGATCCTTCGCGACAAGGTGAAAGGCGTCCGACACAAGATCTACGGGGCGCTCTCGCTCGGCTGGCAGGGCACGGTGAGCGAGTGGCGACACTACCGCCGCGTCTACCTATACATGGCGGGGATCGCGACACCTCTGGTGCTGTCGGTCCACTCCGTCGTTTCGTGGGACTTCGCCCTCTCCATCGTACCGGGCTGGCACTCCACGATCTTTGCCCCGTACTTCGTCGCCGGGGCGATCTACTCCGGTGTTGCGATGGTCATGACGATCATGATCCCGCTTCGCTGGTCGTTCGGGCTCGAGGAATACGTCACGGAGGATCACTTCGAGAACATGTCGAAGCTGCTCCTCCTGACCGGGACGATCGTCGCGTATGCGTACGCGACCGAGTTCTTCATGGCCTGGTACTCGGCCGACCCGATCGAGATCGAGAGCTTCAAGTGGCGCGCGACGGGCGCCTACGCGCTTCCCTTCTGGGCCATGGTCTTCTGTAACGTGGTGATCCCGCAGACGCTCTGGTTCAAGAAGGTCCGGCGTAACGTCCGCGCGCTCTTCGCCCTCTCGATCTTCGTGAACATCGGAATGTGGTACGAGCGGTTCGTGATCTTCGTCACGTCGCTCGCCCACGAGTACGATCCGGGCGGGTGGGGTCTTTACACGCCCAGCTGGGTGGAGATCTGTATCCTGATCGGCAGTTTCTGCTGGTTCTTCTTCTGGTTCCTGCTGTTCGCCAAAACGCTACCGGTGATCAGCATCGCCGAGGTGAAGGAACACCTCGCGCACGAACACCATGGTGAATCATGAGCGGCGTCCTGGGGCACTACGACACGCTTCACGGCACGGTCGACGCAATCGAGACACTGAGGGCCGCGGGGCACATGGACCTGGAGATCTACTCTCCGATCCCCTCCCCCGAGATCGAGGAGGCGATGGACATCCATTCGTCTCCCGTCGGCCTGTGGGCATTGATCGGCGGAATCACGGGGTGCACGACCGGAGTTCTTCTCACAGCCGGAACCTCGCTCGGGTACCCGATGGTGACGCAGGGGAAGCCGATCGTCTCCTTCCCTCCGTTCGTCGTGTTCATGTTCGAGCTGACGGTGCTGCTGACCGGGATCTTCGGTCTGGTCGCCCTGCTCGTTCACACGCGACGGCCGGTGATCAATCTGAACTCGACCTACCGCACCGACTTCTCCGTGGACCGCTGGGGGATCTTCGTTCCCGCTACGGGAGACGGCAGGGGCAGTGCGGAGCAGATCGTTCGGGATACCGGCGCGGTCGAGGTGGAGGTGACCGAATGACCGGCCGCTTCATGCGCCGCGCCGCGCTCGCGCTTATCGCGACGGTGTCTCTGGGCGCCTGCGACGACCAGATCAAGTACGTGCCGGTGTTCTCGACCATGTCGGAGCAACCGTCCCTGGAGCCCTACGAGGCCGCGGGGCGAACGCGAGTCCCGGGCACCCTCGCGATCGACGCTGAACGCGAATACGACCTGTTCGCCGCCGATTCGCTGCTGACGAACCCGACGACCGGCACCGCCGCGGAGCTCGCGCGGGGACAGGAGACGTTCAACATCTTCTGCACGCCCTGCCACGGGGAAGCCGGCCTCGGAGACGGAACGGTCGTCGGCCCGAACCGGATTCCGCCGCTCCCGACGCTGAACATCACGAGCGCGCTGACGCAGAGCTATTCGGACGGATACATCTGGGGCATGATCACGAACGGTCGAGGATTGATGCCGTCGTATCGACGCATTCCGGCCGACGAGCGCTGGCTCGTCGTCAATTACGTCCGTCAGCTCCAGCGTAACGCTGCGGGGGGTGGACAGTGAGTCACCACGCACCCACGCTCTCGGACGAGCAGGCGCTCTCGACGATCGGCGGCAAGGTGCCGATGAAGTGGCTCGGCATCTGGCTCGCGGCACTCGCCATCGGAGTCGCCGGGTTCATGACGACGGTCGGCGACGACCCGCAGCGCGCCTGGATGAGCGTCTGGTCGAACTTCCTGATGTTCACCAGCATCGCCATGGCGGGCGTGATCTTCGGCGGTGTCCTTCAGGTCGCGAAGGGGCACTGGGGCAAGGGATTCCGGCGTCTCGCGGAGGCGGCCGGCGCGTTCCTGCCCGTTTCCCTGCTCCTCTTCTTCCTGATGCGGTCGGGATACGAGCACATTTTCCCGTGGATCGGCGAGGTGGAGACGGCGCACCTGAACCGCACGTGGCTGAACGTGGATGGCGTGTTCATGCGGAACGGGATCCTGATGGTGGTGCTTTACTCCCTGTTCTTCATGTTCCTCTGGTTCTCGATTCGGGGAGATGCGCCCCTCCTGGCCGAGCGGCACACCGGCTGGAGAAAGGCGTTCACCTCGTTCTTCGCCCGAGGCTGGCGTGGCGACGAGGAAGAGGCGGCCCGGTGCCGCTCGGTCCTCGGACGGCTGTCTCCCGTGATGATCCTCGCATGGGCGGTGATCGCCTCACTGCTCGCGGTCGACTTCGCGATGTCGCTCACGCCGGGGTTCATCAGCATGATCTGGGGCCCGGTCTACTTCATCGGCGGGTGGCTCTCGTTGCTGGCGCTGATCGCGATCATGGCCTGGCAGTACAACAATCGGTACGCCGATCTTTCGCTGTGGAGCAAGTACCAGTTCCACGACCTCGGAAAGCTGATGTTCGGGTTCGTGGTCTTCTACACCTACATCTGGTTCGCCCAGTACCTGGTGATCTGGTACGGTAACATCCCGCGCGAGGTCGCCTGGTTCGCATCGCGTCCGCTGGGCCCCTTCAAGAACCACTTCTGGCTCCAGATGATCCTGATCTTCGTGCTGCCGTTCCCGCTGCTTTTGGGTCGCAACCCGAAGATGCGGCCGAAATGGCTCGCGTTCGTCGCCTGCATTATCCTCGCCGGTTTTTGGCTCGAGCGTTACAACATGGTCGCGCCGTCGATCTGGCACGGTGAAGGACTGCCGCTCGGGATGCCCGAGGCGATGATCTCGCTGGGATTCCTCGGCGCGTTCGGGCTCTGCTACGCGGCGTATATCACCACGTTTTCGAAGGTTCCGATCCGCGAGACCATCGCAGTGGGATCGGCTGGGAAGGGCCCCTAACCGACCAGACAGTGTCCTCGGGGGCCACGGGTGCCGGGCTTCGTGCTCCGGCCGATCAGGCGGTTCGATCGGTCAGGGGGTGCGCGGTTCGGCACCCGTCGTCATTTTGATACATGGCAAAGACGATCGGGAGGATGTCGCAGTCGGCGACGGGTACCGATCGTTGCAATAGAATCGAGACCGGATGGACATCTCCACCGAAGATTTCGACCAGTTGGTCGCGCGGGCGTCAGCGACTGTCGAGAAGTACCGCGAGAACGCCGAAGAACTGCGTGAGGAACTGCGTCAGGCCCGCGCGGGCCGGAAGGTCCAGATCATGGCGATGATCGACAGGCTCGAGCGCAAATACGACGGCGCGAAGGTCAAGCTCGAGGAGTTCTCCGAGAACGCCGCCGACGACACGGCACAGGCGCTCGGCGACTTCCACCAGAAGGTGGTCTCGGAACTCACCGACATGAAGAAGACGATCGATCAGCGGATTCGCTGACGCGTCTTCAAAGAACGACTATAGACGCAGGGCGGACTCGATAAGAGAACGCTGACGGCGCGCGTGCTTTCCGGCGTATCCCTCCGCCGGGCTCGCCCGTTCGGGTCGCCCAATGTAGAGCGGGTCACGCCCGCTCGCCTCGGCGATCCGATGCCCCACGAACGTCCAGGCTCCCATGTTCTCGGGCTCCTCCTGTACCCAGCAGATCTCCGCCGTCGTCGGATACTCCGAAAGCGCTGCGCGTAACTCGGACGCCGGGAACGGCGCGAGCTGCTCGAGTCGCAGGATCGCCGTGTCGCCGCGCTCCGGAGCCGCCGCCGCCAGCTCATAGTAGATTTTGCCGCTGCACAGCAGGATCCGGTCGACCAGTGATGGGTTCGGCACCGTCGCATCGCGCACGACTCTCTGAAACGTCCCGTTCGTGAGCTCACCGAGGCTCGAGCGAGCCTGGGGGTGACGCAGGAGACTCTTCGGCGTCATGACGATGAGGGGGCGCCGGGTAGGCCGTAGTGCCTGCAGTCTCAGCAGGTGGAAGTACTGGGCCGGCGAGGTGCAGTTGCAGACCCTGATGTTCGACTCGCCCGAGAGCTGAAGGAACCGCTCGAGCCGGGCGCTCGAATGCTCGGGGCCCTGCCCTTCGTATCCGTGCGGCAACAGCAGGACCAGACGCGACTCCTGCCCCCACTTCGACCGGCCGGCCACGATAAACTGATCGATGATCGCCTGGCCGACGTTGGCAAAATCGCCGAACTGCCCCTCCCACATGACGAGCGCGTCCGCGGCGATTGTCGAAAACCCGTACTCGAAGCCCAGCGTGGCGATCTCGGAGAGGGGGCTGTTCGCGATCTCGAACGCCGCCTGTCCCTCCGCGACATGTGCCAGCGGGGTGTGTATTTCGCCGTTCTCCGAATCGTGAAGGACGAGGTGCCGATGGCTGAACGTGCCGCGCTCGGTGTCCTCTCCAGTGAATCGGATCGGGACGGCCTCGGTGACGAGACCGGCCAGCGCGAGGGCCTCCGCGTGCGCCCAATCGATTCCGGCATCCAGTGCCTGCCGACGCTTGTCTAGCTGCCGGCCCAGCTTGTGGAACAGGGCGAACCCTTCCGGCCAACTGTGAATCCGCTCGTTCAGTTCGCGGACGCGAGATTCGGGGATGGCTGTCACCACCGGCGTGTCCGCCGGCTCCGTGAGCCAGCGAAGATCGACGTCATCGTCCGGCGCGCTCTCCTCCGTCGAGGTGATGGCCTCGCGGGCCGCGACCAGCTGGGCCTCGACATCGTCGACCAGAGCCTGAGCTTCGTCCTCGGTCACGACCCCGTCGGCGATGAGGTTGGTCGCCCAAAGTTCCCGCACCGAGACATGCTGCGCGATCTTCTCGTACATCATGGGCTGCGTGTAGCCGGGCTCGTCCCCCTCGTTGTGTCCGTACCGCCGGTACCCGACGAGGTCGATGACGATGTCCTCGCCGAACTCGTATCGGTAGGCGACCGCGAGTCGGGCGGCGGCGATGCACGCGGCCGGATCGTCCGCGTTCACGTGGACGATCGGAATGCGGAAGCCGAGGGCGAGGTCGCTCGCATAACGGGTCGACCGACTCTCGCGCGGGAGCGTCGTGAACCCGAGCTGATTGTTCGCGATGACGTGGAGGGTACCGCCCGTCTCGTACGCATCGAGGCGACAGAGATTAAGCGTCTCCGCCACGACTCCCTGCCCCGCAAACGAGGCGTCCCCGTGAATCAGAACCGGGAGGATCACCTCCGGGTCGTCCGACGGATCGAGAAAGCGGGACGCCCTCGCCATGCCCAGGACGACCGGGTTCACGTGCTCGAGGTGGCTCGGATTCGGGGCCAGATGGACGTCGAGCTCGACCTCCTCGGCCGCAACCCGGCGCCGTCCGCCCACGTGGTACTTCACGTCACCGGACCCGAGCTCCGGCAGGGCCGGCTGAATCCCCCGGTGAATCTGCTCCTCGAACTCGGCGATGATCGATTCGTAGGAAAGCCCGATAATGTGCGTCAGGACGTTCAGGCGGCCGCGGTGCGCCATCCCGAGGTAGACCTGGTGTGTCCCGCGCCGGCCGGCGCCCCCCAGGACCTCGATCAGCATCGGGATCAGCATGTCGAGGCCCTCTATCGAGAAGCGCTTCTTCCCGAGATAGGACCGATGGAGGAACCTCTCGAGCCCCTCCACGCGCGTCAGACGGGCGAGCAGGCGGGTCGCCCCGTCAGCGCTCAGCGGCTCACGGTGCCGGCCGGACTCGATGTAGTCGACCAGCCAGTCGCGCTGGGCCGGATTCTCCATCTGGTCCAGCTCGTACCCGATCGTGCCGCAGTAGATCTCCTCGAGCTTCGCGATGACGTCGGCCATCGTCGGCCCCAGGCGCTCGAGGTGCACCGCGCTCGAGGGAATCCTGGCGAGCTCCACCGACTGGACCCCGTGAAACTCGGGGGACAGCAGCGGGTGTCTCGGCGGGGCCGCACCGAGCGGATCGAGCGTCGCGCCGAGGTGTCCGTAGGCCCGGTATGCCTCGACAACGGCTCCGGCGATCGCCGCGAGCCTCAGGTCCTCCGCGACGACGATCTCGGTCGATGCGGGGGCCGACGACGGGCTCGCAGCCGTTTCGGGCGCCGTCGGCGCGCGGGGAGGCGTGTCCACTGGCCAATCGGCCAGCGACGGCGGGATCAGACCGCGCGACCGCAGTTCCTTCTCGTACAGCTTTTCGGCATATCCGGCGTTGTATCCGTCCGCCGGCCCGTCCGTCGCGCCGTTCCGGGTCGACCCGGACGTCGGCTCTGGTGCTTCGTCAGTCATTTCTCGCTACCGGTGGCGATCGCCACCCTTTTCGTGTGTGTGCCCGTGCGCGGTGTAGTCCGCGTCGTTCGCGCCTGACAGGCTCTGGTGAATGGTCTGCAGCCAACGCTCGGCGCTGATGAATCCCGCGCCCCAGTCGGCCCACTCCTCGCCGGGCCCGCGCGCGACGATGTCCTCGACGGACGCTCCCGCGTCCATCTGCTCGCGCACGCTGCCGATCGTCTCGTCGAGCATCCGCTTGTACAGACTGAGGTCCTCCACGGAGGAGAGCGGCCCGTGTCCCGGGATCACACTGGCGTCCGCTGGTAGGTCGTCCAGCACTGATCCGATCCCGGCCTGAAGCCCTTCGACGCTGCCGCCGCTCGCGATGTCCACGAACGGAAAACGGCCGGCGAAGAAGTCGTCGCCCATGTGCACTACGTTGGAGTCCGTGAAGTAGATCACGGCATCACCGTCCGTGTGACCGTGCGGGATGTGGATGACGCTGATCCGCTCACCGTTGAAGTGCACGTCCACTGAACGGTCGAACGTGATCACCGGAAGCGCCTCCGCCGGCGCGGCCGGTGTGACGTTGCCGCCCCGGCTCTGTGGCGTCGACATGCGTCCCCGCACGTTCGTATGCGCGATGATCGTCGCTTCCGGCCCGAACTCCGCGTTTCCGCCGGTGTGGTCGCCGTGCCAATGCGTGTTGAGCACGAACCGGGGCTGAGCCGCCTCCGGAGACTGGCCGATCTCCGCGAGCGCCGCGCGGATCTTGTCCGCGAGGGGCGCGAACTGATCGTCGACCATCAGCGTGCCGTCGGCGCCCGAGGACACGGCGATGTTCCCGCCCGCTCCGACAAGCATATGCACGGGTCCAGCGACATGGGTCGCCTGGATCTGTACCGCGGAGTAGTCCTGCTGCCCCGAGGCCGGCAGGATGGCCACCAGGCCCGTGGCCAGTGCCAGAACCGTCGCCCTGAGAGCCCGCTCGCGTCCGTGAAGTGGCGTCATCATCGATCTCCCCCGTGCATGCGTGGTCATTCCGTGTCGCCCGTGTCGCCGGACATGAGCTGACGATCGAACTCGCTGCGGTCCTCGATCCTCCTCACATCCGTCTCGAGCCCGGAGAGCTGCTGCTCCATGAGCGCGAGCCTCTGCTCGATCAGCTGGAGTTCGCGATTCGTCCCCTGAGCTTCGCGCATCCGGGCGACTGCCTCGGCGATCGGCTTCAGCGCGAACCGTGCGGTGACTCCGGCGACCGGAATCAAGACGACCATGAGCCCCATGACGACCGCAATGACGCCCGTGACGTCGATCGGAAGCACGGGAACCGCCTGGATCGCGAACGCGGAAATCGCGTAGCTCGACATGCTGCACCACCATCGCTTACGTGAGGGAACCGCGCGGAATCGAAGCGGGGATCCGAAGGCTCCGAAGATGCGCTGCCGGGACGCGCGATGCTACACTCGGTCGGGTGTCAGACCGGGTCCTCGTGAAGCGTCGAGATGCGAAAATACTTCGTCTTCCTGCTTCTGCTGCTGGTGAAACTCGTGAGTCGCACGTTTTATCGCGTGCGACTCGAGTGGGTCCGTGGCGAGCCCGACCCCTGGTCGAACCTCCGCGTGCTCGCGCTCCTAAACCACACGAGCCTGTTCGAGCCGATCTTCGTCGCGGCCGCGCCCCTCCGACTCATCTGGCAGATCGCGGCGCACGGGGTCGTGCCCGTCGCGAAGAAGACGATGGACCGCCCGTTCGCCGGTGCGTTCTTTCGGGTCGTCGCCCACCACGTAATCCCGATCACACGGGAGAGGGACGAAACCTGGGAAGCGGTCCTGAAACGACTCCACGATCCGAAAGCTCTCATCGTGATCCTCCCCGAGGGCCGCATGATGCGCCCGACGGGCCTGGACCGGCACGGAGAACCGATGACCGTGCGCGGCGGCATCGCCGACCTGCTGGGTGCCGTAGTCCACGGCCGGATGCTGCTCGGCTACAGCCCGGGCCTGCACCACATCCACGCGCCGGGTGAGCGGTTCCCTCGCCTGTTCCGCCACGTGGACCTGACCTGCGAGACGCTCGACATCCCGGAGTACCGCGACCGATTGATCGAGCAGGCGGGGAAGGACGGGTTCAAAACAGCAGTCGTCGGCGACCTGACCCGGCGCCGCAACGAATACTGCCCGCGTCCCGAGACGGAGATCCCGACGACCGCCTGACGGCTATCGGAACCGGATCCGTTCGAACCCCTCGGGACCGGCGACCCAACCCCGGCCCCGGAGCACGACGACGCGGACATCGGCGGCATTTCGGATATCCGCCGTCGGGTCCGACCCGAGGATGATGAAGTCCGCCTGCTTGCCCGCCTCGATCGTCCCGCGTCTGTGAAGCTCGCCGAGCGCAATCGCCCCGTTTCGAGTAGCCATCGATAGCACGTCGATCGGCGACACGCCGGCCTCGACCAGGAGCTGCATCTCCCGATGGAATCGGGCCCCCGACTCCGCTCCGGACGGCACCCCTGAACCCACGAGGAGTCGGATGTCCTGCTCGTGGAGCTGCCGAACGATCTCCAGGGCCGCGCGCCAGTGATCGAGCACGCCGGCGCGTTCGGCATCCGTACGACCGCCGCACCCGGTTCCATCCGATACACACCGCAGCGGCGCCTCCGTTACCGCCAGGAGTGGCACGACCGCGGCATCGCTCGACAGCAGCGCGGAGATCGCGAGATCCATCTGCTCCCCGGCCGGGTCCACCAGGTTCAGCCAGGTCCCGAGAGCCGCGGACGGCCGGTCCGCGAGGGCCGAGGCGAAGACCGGACGCGCATCCTCCGGCAGCATGTCCGGGTCGAGCGACACGACCCCGCTGACGACATCGGCCCCGTACCTGGCGGTCAGCAGCCACCCGTCGGAACGCCCCTCCATCCAGACCCCCGCGTCATGCTCCCTCGCCGCCCGTGCGATGTCCCGGATCCATGGTGGCGGAACGGACGGAGCCACGGAGATGAACCGCGCGCCGTCGTCCACGAGCCGGTCGACCGCGCGCTCGATCTCGTCCTCCGAGCCGATGGAAAGACCTCCGTGGCCGCCGGGGCCGACCAGCATCGGTCCGCCGATAAACACGTTCGGCAGGGGGCCACCGGCCAACTCGTCCCTCCCCCGGGCCTCGAACCGATCCCGGGGCATCGCGGCCTCGCGGACACCGGTGATCCCCAGCGCCAGCATCCCGGCGAGGGTGGCCGAGTCGCGTGGCGCCGCATGCGCGTCGATCAACCCGGGAATGACGAACGCCCCCTCGAGATCCACGACCTGGGTCCCCTGCGGCACCTGGAGGCTCGACCGGGGCCCTACTCCTCGAATCCGACCGTTCCACACCAGAATCGCTGCGTTGTCCTGAGGCGGCCCGCCGCGTCCATCGATCAGATACAGGTTCGTGAACAACTCCGACCCGGCACCCACGAACAGCTCGGGGTCCTGGGCCGCGAGGTTCGCAAAGGCCCCCAGCCCGATCAGGGCGGCGCACGCGGCGCGCGTGATCAAAGGTCTCATCCGTGAAGCAATCCCTACTCGTCGTTCGACGTCGATGCGGACCCGGACGTCGGGTCCGGTCGAGGCTGCGATACCCCCGGGGCGAGAGCGGGGTGCACTCCGTCCGAATCGGGCGATACGTGGTGGAGGTAAACGTCCCGTTTCGGGTATGGCATGGCGAGACCGTTCTCCGCAAACACCTCGACCACGCGCCCGGTGATCTCGTCCGCGATGGCCCGGCGACGACGTGCCTCGTTGATCCAGACCCGCAATTGGAGGTTCACCTCCGACGGCCCGAAGCCGCGGAGAATCACGATCGGCTCGGGATACTCGGCCACGCCGTCCACCGACTGCGCCACCTGCAGGACAAGTGTCTTCGCGAGCCCGAGGTCGGAATCGTACTCGACCGCGATCGGGATCCGGAGTCGGATTTTCGATCCGGACATCGTGTAGTTGATGATGTCCCGCCTCATGATCTCGTTGTTCGGCACCACGACGATCAGGTTGTCCGGGTTCCGGATCTTCGTCGCGCGAAGACCGATCTCCATCACGTCCCCCCACGACCCCGTCTCGGCAGGGGAGTCCCAAAGCTCGATCCTGTCACCGATCTGGAACGGCCGATCCAGGATGAGCAGCACTCCGGCGATCAGGTTCGACAGAGTGTCCTTGGCCGCGAGCGACAGCGCGAGTCCCATGACGCCCGCACCGGCGAGTAGCGGCGTGATATTCAGACCGAGCCGATCGAGCGCGAGCACGATCCCGAAGACGATGATCAAGAACCTCAGGACCTTGTTCAGCAAAGGCAGCGCCGTGTCGTCGATAACGCTCTCCGTCTTTTCGACGAGCCGGTTCTCCACGGTTTCGAGCAACCCCCCGACGAACGCGGCCACGGGGAAGGCGAGCGCGGCGATCCACACCGCATCCACCGCGCTGGCGGCCGCACCGAGCCCCCAGACGTCGAAGATCCGCCACAACGCCCATGCGACGGCCGAGATCTGCAAGCCTCGGCGGACGAGCCGGGCGAGCATATCGTCGATCTCGGTCTCGGTCCGCGAGGCCAGCTTCTTCTCGTAGTGACCGACGATCCAGCGAACCGGGTAGTAGACGAAGGTGGCGATCAGGATGATCCCCAGAGTCGGGAGCCAGCGTGGCGCCGCGAAGTCCACGGCGGCACGCCACCAGCCGGCAACATCGATTGCGCTGAGATCGAACCCGAGGATTTCCATCGATCACCTGTGAAGAAGTTCAGTAACGGCCGGCGCACCAATGGAGGCGCCGGCACCCGACAACGCATAAATTGCGGTCACACCCGAACGACGCGACAGCGCCCGGTGAGGCACGCAGGCTTCGACCCGGGGCCGGACCAGCAGGAGGAATCATGCAGCGACACATTCGAAGGACCCGTCTCACCCTGACCGCGCTGGCTGGCGTCTTCGGGCTCGTGGTGCTCGGCGGGTGCGCGGCCGAGGCCGCCGAACAGTCGGCATCGACGCCCGAACCCGTCCAGCTCGCGGCGGTCGGCGGCGAGGCGCTGACGATCAAAGTCTACAAATCGCCGACGTGCGGGTGCTGCGCGAAGTGGATCGAGCATCTCGAAGCCGCCGGTTTCGAGGTCGAGGTCCAGGATTCGGACGCCATGGCGCTGGTGAAGGCCGAAGCGGGCGTGCCGACTGACCTCCAGTCGTGCCACACGGGCATGATCGGTGACTACTGGGTCGAGGGCCACGTGCCGGCGGAGACGCTGATCCGGTTCCTCGAGGAGGCTCCGGACGCCGAAGGACTGGCAGTCCCGGGGATGCCGGTCGGATCGCCAGGGATGGAGATGGGCGGCCGGGTGGACCCCTACGATGTCGTCATGTTCGACGGGACGTCGGCCTCGGTGTACGAGAGCCGCCGCTAACGCACGGCCTCTGAGGCCGGGTCGGGGGAGAGGCCCTCCGACCCGGTCGAGTCGGGCGGTGTCGCCTCGCCGGACACTTCATCCGGGGCGCCTTCTTCGAAACCGGACACGGAGTCGGTCTCCGTGTCGGATCCGGTGGCCGGAGGCGCGGTCTCCCGCGGAGCATCCCCGGCCGCAGCACCAGGCGTACCCTTCCGCACTCCCTCGAAATCCGGATTCTCGATGAACGGTTCGTAGTCGGAGACGGCGAGCGACACCGTATCGCCGACTTCCACTAGCATCGAGATCTCCGACACGCGCTCGGTGAAGCTCGCGATGAACGCTCCGGGCTCCGCATGGATCGTTAACAGAAGGCGGTCCCCATCGAGCTCCTCGGCCATGACCGGCCCGGTCAGGATCTCCCTGTCCGACTGAAACACAGACGGGAGATACTGAGCCAGGAGCACGGGAACGAAGATCGTTCCCGCGATTCCGAGGACAAGGCCGGCTCCGAACCAGGGCAACCGTCGCGCGCCCCGCGTCTTCTTCAAGTCCTTCTCGAGATCGTCCATCGAGAAGAGCTCCTCGTCGTTCGCTTCGTCTACCATGTCGCGTTCCGCATGTTTCGTGTTTGGCCCCGCGGCGATCGTCGCCCGTCACGTCGAGGCACACCTTCCTACGATCGCGACCGGGAATCGGGTTCAGGCGAAGCTGGACAGGGCGTCGGGGACTCGCAACCATCGCAGGACCGCGTTGGATGCGTTTCGCTCGCACAGCCCGCCAGGAGGTGTCATGAAACCACGTCGCTCACTCGCATATCTCGCGCTGGCCCTCATTCAGGTCGAACCCGTCTTCGCGCAGGACACCCCCGAGCAGGAGGTCATCGCTACCCTCGAGGCGATGTGGGCGGCGATCGAGACCGGGGACGTGGAGACGTATGCCTCCTACGTGCACCCGGACTTCACCCAATTCGGGGAGAACGATACGTATCTCACGAGCGGCAAGGACCTCGAAGTCGCGTCGATCGCAGACTACGTGCGAAGGGCCACGGGCGTGCACACCGATATGCACCAGGCCGAGGTCACCGTTCATGGAGACGTCGCCTGGATCACTTACTACTGGACGGATCACGGGTACGTCGGCGGCGACCGGTTCTCGACGCGCGGCAAGTCCACCCGGATCTTCGTGCGCGAGAACGGCCGCTGGCTCTGCATACACGGGCACTACACCGCGGTACCGTAGAAGCCCGTTCGCGAGATCGCGCCCGGATGTGCGAAGGGTGCGGAGAGCGACCGCACCCTTCAGGTACTGCTTGCGAGGAGCCTCACACTGCGTGAGGCCTCCGGGTCGGCGGTGCGTGAGCCGCCGACCCGTAACTACACTGAGCCCGTCAGGGCTCAGGAGCCGCCCGTCTGACTGTTCAGCGTGGTGCTGGCGTTGCTGAACGCACCATTGATGCCCGTGGCGAGCACGGTCATCCCGGCGGTGATGGCGAGGGCGATGAGCACGACGAGAAGCACGTACTCGGTCGCATCCTGCCCGGACTCGTCCTGCCACAGCGCATTGAAGAACTTCTGCATTTTAACACTCTCCTGAGGTTCGTCGGGTCCAGGGGACCTCGTCGTGACTAGCGCAGACAGAGTGGCACTACGGAGGATATGTACCATGGTGCCGCCCGGGTTTTCCACATGTATGCGCGTCCCCAAGTCGCCTGTCAGATAGTACTTTCGGGAGTTTTCCACAATCGGGACATTCTTGCGGCCCGCCTCGGCGGCAGGGCGTCTGTTGTACGCGCACCACGGTGAAACGTGGCGTGCTGCAGCAGGACAATACGCGTGCCGCAATTGCGGCTCAGCTGGGCGGACGCCGCCCTCCGCGCCCCGATTCGATTCGGACCGGTCTGTCGCCCTCGTAGCGCTGCGACCGCAGCCACCGCTCGGCCTCGTCCAGCAGCCGGAGCGCGTCCCGCTCACCCGATCGCCAGCCGCGCCGCCACGAATAGCACGACTCGCGCGGAGCGGTCCCCACCAGAAACAGCTCCGCTTCTCCGTCGCACCGCCGATCGCGGGCCGTGGGCACCTCGCGCCACTCCACGCCGTCGGGAACACGGAAACTGCTCTGACCGTCCCGGCCGAGGGTCGCGACCAGGAAGTCGGTGAAGATCGGAAGTGCCGCCTGCGAGCCGGTCAGGCCTACGGGCGTCATGTCGTCGAACCCGACCCAGACCCCGACGACGAGCTCCGGCGTATATCCGACGAACCAGGCGTCCCTCGACCCGTTCGTGGTTCCCGACTTCGCGGCCACCGCGCCGCGGTAGCCGAGATCGCGAACCGCCTCGCCGGTCCCGCTCTCGACGACTCCGGCGAGAGCGGACGTAACCAGATACGCCTCGGCTGCACTGAACTCCTGCGTGGTCGTGATCGTCCCCGCGTCTCCTACGCGCCCTCCGGACCCATCCAGGGCGCTGCGAACGCCGTGGGCCGGTGTGCGTCGACCCTCGGCGGCAAAGACGGCGTACGCGGCCGTGAGTTCGAGCAGCGAGACCTCCGACGCGCCCAACGCGAGAGCCGGATACGGGGCGAGCGGGCTCTCGACCCCGAGCCTCCGGGCCGTTTCGACGATTCGCTCGGGGCCGATCTCGATCCCGAGCCGCGCGAACGGGACGTTGCGGGACTCCTCCAGCGCCTCGCGGAGGCTGATCTCTCCCAGGAACTCGCGATCGGCATTCCCCGGGGCCCATACACCCTGCGGTGTGTCGAGCCGGAACGGTTCGTCCGACACGGTCGAAGCCAACGTGTACCCGGTCTCAGCGTTCTCCGCGAGGGCCGCCAGGGCCACGATGGGCTTGAACGCGCTTCCCGGCTGCCGCCGGGCCTCCGTGACTCGATTGTACTGGGACTCCGAGTAGGAACGTCCGCCGACCATGGCGAGCACTTCGCCCGTGTGTGGATCGAGCGCCACCAGAGCCGCCTGGAGCGGCTGGGCCTGCTGTGCGAGACGGGGTCTCACCTGCTCGAGGCGCGCGAGCCGCCGCGCCACAACCGCTTCGGCCGCCCGCTGATACTCGGGTTCGATCGTGGAGATCACGGTCAGCCCCGCGCCGGAAACGGGCGTATCCGCCGCCGCCAGCTCTCGCGAGATGTAGTCGAGGTACCAGCGCGAGTCCCCGTCCTTCGGGGCGGGCGGAACTATCGTCAGGTCGGCAGCGAGTGCGTTGTCGAACTCTTCCGGGGAAAGCTTCCCGTCCTCCTGCATGAGGCCGAGCACCAGATCCCGCCGCGCGCGTGCCCGGTCGGGGTGGCGGTGAGGCGCGTACAGACTCGGTCCGCGGATGATTCCCGCGATCATCGCGGACTCATCCACCGTGAGGTCGGTGACGTCCTTCCCGAAGAAAAACTGCGCGGCGCGCCCGACGCCGTGGATCGCGGCGGCCCCATCCTGTCCCAGATAGATGTGGTTCAGATACGCGAGGAGGAGCCGCTCCTTCGGAAAGCTCCGCTCCAGAGAGAACGCGATCGCGGCCTCACGGAGTTTTCGCATGACCTTTCGGTCACGATTCAGAAACAGCGTGCGCGCGAGCTGCTGGGTGACGGTACTGCCGCCCTGCGAGAGCCGCCCCTCTTTCACATTCGCCATGAACGCGCCGGCGATGCGGCGCGGATCGAGTCCGGAATGGGTGAGGAACCTTCGATCCTCCGTCGTCAGGATCGCGTCGATGAGGTGCGGCGGGACCTCGTCCAGCCGGACCGGCAGGCGATCGCGCCCGTCCCACCCACGGAAAGTCGCCACCTCTTCGGGGTCGATGACGATCCCCGCGAGTTCTTCCCCGTCGGCACCCGTCAGACTGCGGACCCTGCCCGACCAGTCGAGGCGCACGGTCGTCGTTCCACCGGAGTCGAAGAACGCGCCGAGACGCAGGGGACGTCTCCCGATCGTCCACTCCCTGTCCCCGAGCCGGAACTCCCCGATCGCGGGTGTGCGAGACGCGGCGCGGCGGTAGCCCGTGCTCTCGAGCTGGCGACGGACAGCGTCGGCTGAGACGCGATCGCCGGGCCTGAGGACGAAGGGGCGGGCGAAGACCCGGGTGGGCGCGGCCGTGTCGGCCGCCTCGAAGGCCCGGGCGACCTGACGGTCGAACGAAAGGGCCGCGAGCGCGGTCGTGACGCCGGCGACCAGGACGATCCCGGCCACGCGCCATGTGCAAAGACGACGGAGGAGCGAGCGCAAGCGTTTCACGCCCTTTATGACGGACCGAGTCGTCATATGGTTTCCTCGTGGCCAATAAGGCGCGGCCATTGCATGGTACCGTGGCACGGGATCGGGCCACCGGCCTGCGGCTTCGGACCGGTCCGTACGGTGTTTTCGTGGGATGTGGATGTGGGGCGGAGGGGAGAGTCATGTAAGAACGGCACTTACGAATCGGAGGTCCGATGCGCGTCAAGACGCTTACCGCCGTTAGCTCCCTCGCTCTTGCTCTTCTGATGGTTCTTCCGACTGTGGCGCTTGGGCAGCAGCGCGCCGTCGGAGAGATCATCAGGGAGATCAATGGAGCGCTGGCCGCAAACCCGACTTCGAACGGGTCCTATTCGGTTTCCGTCGATGGTTCCGGGAGGCTCGTCGCCGAGAAGAGCGACGCTTCCGGCGCCTTCCTTCGGTGGGAAATCTATCTCGAAGATGTGAAGTCGATTCAGCAGACCGACTCCGGGCAGATCTACCTGAACTGCACCGAGGATGTCGGGCGCTGCGCGCGACAGACCTGTAATGGGGTCGTCGCCAACTTCAACGGCTGCACGAGGGACCAGGGTTCGGCCCGGCAGTCCTTCTACTCGAACGCTCTCGAGATCGGCTACGAGTACGACACTCGTGCCATGCGTACCCTCGAGGCCGCGTTCCACGATCTAATGTCTCTCGGGCTGGGTATGTAACCAACCCGTTGACGCGAGCCGCTCAGGCTCGCGAGATCGGAAGTACGAGGAAGGGGCGCCGTCGTGGCGCCCCTCTTTCGTGATCCCTGTCCCGTCCAGGAGCCGCGTTCAGCTGCCGCCCTTCTTCCGGTAGAGCCCATCGAACGAGTTCGTCCAGGTCGCTCCGCCGTCCGACGACACGTCCCAGGTCTGCTGCACCGACCCATCGTCGTGCGGCGTCCACGTGATCCGGTTGAGAATGTCGTTACCCTGCCCATCCTTGCCGGGGCCGGACATGACCATCTTGCCGTCGACGATCCCGCCGTCCAGAAGAAGCAGAGTACCGGCGTTGTCGACCCACGACTGGTGCCACTTGCCGGTCGTCCGGTCGTAGATGTTGTAGCTGTTCCCCACGTAGCCGTTCGGAGTCTCGTAGGACTCGAGGAGGGCACACCCGCCCAGCACCGACGTGATCTCGTTCGTCCCCGCGACCTGACCCGTTCCCACGACGGTCACGTCCCAATCCCCGATCCAGAAGTCGAAATACCGGTGCTCCACGTCCGCGCATGGTGGAGCCGCCTGCTGAGCAGGGGCGGGGGCCGCCACCAGCCCGAACAGAACCGCGATCTTGAGCGTGCTTCGAAGCATCGAATCTCTCCTCGAGTTCATCACCATACGATCTTCAGGACGCGACCCTCCGGGCCGACGGCCCATGCGGTGCCATCGATTGCCCCGACGGCCCAGAAGGCCCCCGGATCGAGCAGACGCCAGGGTCCGGTCAGATCCGCCGAGGCCACGAGCCCGCCGGGCCCGACTGCCATGAGGACCGGCAGTACACCACTGGTCCCCAGCGCCGCCCCGTACACGGCCCCGGCCAGCGGGGTCCGGGTCGCCAGCGCCCAAGTCTCACCACCGTCGCCCGTGATCGCGACGTTGTCAGTGAAACCGTCGGACAGTGCCAGGTCGCCTCCGAGCACGACCCCCAGCCGATCGTTGTTGAATACAATGGTAAACGCGCCAGCCGCCTCCCCCGCGACGATCGGGAGATCCGCGGCCGTCCACGTCTTCCCGTAGTCGGTCGTCCTCAGAACACGCGCCCGTTCACCTGCCCCCGTCCCGACCCAGGCCCGCCCGTCGGAACCCGCGTCGACGCAGGTGCCGCTCGCGGCGAAGCCTCCCTCTCCGGAGAGCGCCGGGGGGAGTCGGGCCGCGGGGATTCTCTCCCACGTCGCGCCGCCATCGGCAGTGAGGAGCACCCGAAGCTCGTCGTCGACGGAATCGCCGTAGAGCAATCCCCGCCCATCATCCCAGAAATCCAGGCAGTCGTAGAATCCCGCCGCCTCGTCGTTCACCCAGACGAGCGACCACGTCTCGCCGCCGTCGACGGTCCGATAGATCCGCGACAACCGTCCCGCACCCGCGCTCAGAATAACTGCGCGCCGCTCATCGAAGGCATGTACGTCTCTGTACTCGAGTCGATCCGCCATCGGTCGCCGGTATTCCCGGGTCTCTTCGCCTTCGGCCTCGACGGTCACGGTTACCGAATCCCGCGGATCCGAGGTCCGCACAGTCTTCGGCTCCCACGTCGTGCCCCCGTCCAGCGACCGCAGCACGGTTCCGTCATGTCCGCTCACCCAGACGATCGAGTTGTCGACGACGCTGACCGCCTGGAGCAGCGCGTTCGTTCCGGATTCGAGATCGGTCAGGGTCGGCGCCGTTTGCCCGGTGACGGTCGCCGGGACGAAGAGCAAGGCAGCGAATAGCGAAAGTGCCTGTCTCACCTCAGTCCTCCTTCAGGTATCCGGCAAACGTGTCGACATCGATATTCGACCCGGAAATCACCAGGGCGACTCTCTTGCCGGCAACCCGGTCACGTAACGGACCGCGCACGGCGGCGTAGGGAGTGGCAGAGGCCGGTTCGGTGACGAGCTTCGCGTCCGAGAACATGATCCTCATCGACGCCCGGATCTCGTCGTCGTCCACGAGGACGACATCCTCCACACGATCCCGGATCACGCCGAAGCTGTATGCCTCGGCGTACGGAGCCCCCAGGCTGTCCGCGATCGTCCGTACCTCGTCGATCGCGACGGGCTCGCCCGCATCGAGGCTTCGCCGCATCGAGTCCGCGCCCGTCGGTTCGACACCGTAGACGGCGCACTCCGGCCGAACCGCCTTCACGAAGGCGCATACGCCCGCCAGGATTCCGCCACCGCCGACGGGGACGACGATCGCGTCGAGGTCGTCGATCTGTTCGAGCAGCTCGAGACCCAGGGTCGACGTACCGAGGATCGTCGCGGGCCCGTCGAACGGGTGGATGAAGAGGCGACCCTCCGACTCGGCGAGCTCCTTCGCCCGGGCGAATCCCGTGGCCCCGTCATCGGCGAACTCGATCTCTGCCCCGTACCCCCGGCAGCGTTCGACACGGCCGGGGTTCGCCGAGCTGAGAATAACGACCTTCGCGCTCGTGCCGACCGCCCGGGCCGCATAGGCGACCGCGATCGCGTGGTTCCCCGCGCTGACCGCCGTCACGCCCCGCTCGACGACGTCGTCGGATGCGTCCAGGAGGTTCATCAGCGCCCCGCGCGCCTTGAACGTCCCGGTGCGTTGAAAGAGCTCGAGTTTCAGGAAGAGATCCGCCGCGGGCGGGTCGGCGCCGACCACGTCGGGCACCCACGGGCGAACCGGGCTCCTGAGGATGAATGGCGCGAGCCGATCCAGAGCCTCGCGGGTCTCCGCGGGTGTCGGAGGTGCGGAAGCCCCTCCCCCCTGTCCGGCGACCCCGTGCGTCACTTGGGGCGGTTCGTGAGGCCGTCGAGCATCTTGTCGACGCTCTCCTTCGCCGATGTGGTGATCCCACCGCGCTCGTATTCCCGGACGACGAGACGCTCCATGCTCTGCACGAGCGAGTCGATGCCGGGCTGTGAGACGACGGGCAGCTTCTCGGCGTGTTCCGTCGCCCCGAACAGGTTGATCCAGTGTTCCGTCTTCCGCCCGACCCGAAGCAGATCGTAGAACTGGCGCCCGGCGCGCGGGCCGACGTTGAGCAGGTCGAGCACCGTGACCGCGAGTGCGATCGGCATCATCACTAAGTCGCGGAGGCCGTCGATCGCGAGTTTCAGCTGGAAGACGGCTGAGTCTCGGATCAAGGTCCAGCGGTCGGGAACGACCAGCTCGCCCTCTTCCCCGGGGGTTCGCGCGACCTCGATTTCGCCGGAATGCACCGTTCGTGCTCCTCTCTGAGTTAGTTTCCTGTAACACATACTGGGTTATCGGTCGGCGGCCCGCAGGGGCTGGCCGGCTGTGTACGCAATCTGATGAACGGTGGATTCGCCCCGGGGCGATCGCGACCGCATATCGCGGAGCCGCGCCCGCGTCGCGAATGACGCTCCTGGCGACTCAGAGGTGAGCGATGACGATAAAACGACTTCTCACGGCCCTGCCGCTGCTGGCTACGACGGCGTGTGCGCCGTCCGGCGACGGCATGCAGGAACACGCCCATCCAGGGCCGGCCGATCCGGGCGAGGTCCCGCTTTATGGAAACCTCGGTAGTCACGGCCGCCCGATCACGACTTCGGCGGGTCAGGCGCAGGCGTACTTCGATCAGGGACTACGCCTGCAGTACGCGTTCAACCACGCCGAGGCGATCGAGTCGTACCTGATCGCACTCTCGAGGGACGAAAGCTGCGCTATGTGCTGGTGGGGGATCGCCCTCGCGAACGGGCCGAACATCAACGGCGCGATGGACGCCGCCAGTGGGACGGCCGCGTACGAGGCGATCACGGAAGCACAGGCACACTCCGCCCAGGTGACGGACGTGGAGCGTGCGCTCATCGATGCTCTCGCAGTCCGGTACGGCGCGGATCCGGAAGCCGATCGCGCCGGGCGTGACTCCGCCTACGCGAAAGCGATGGCGGACGTCGCCGGGAGATTCCCGGAGGACGATGATGTACTCACCCTGTACGCCGCGGCCCTGATGAACCTGCGCCCCTGGGACTATTGGGCCGGGGACTACTCGAACCGCACGCCGAACCCCGGCACAGAGGAGGTCGTCGACGCGCTCGTGCGGGCGCTCGACATCGACTCGAACAACCCGGGTGCCTGCCACTACTACATCCACTCGGTCGAAGCGGCGTTCCCGGAGCGGGCGGAGGACTGTGCGGACCGCCTGGCTCAGTTGATGCCCGGAGCCGGGCACATCGTCCACATGCCCGGGCACGTGTACATCCGCGTCGGTCGGTACCGGGACGCCGTAACCGTGAACGAGCACGCCGTGCACTCCGACGAGACGTATATCGCCGATCAGAGCCCGATGGGCGTCTACCCCTCGGCCTACTATCCGCACAACTACCACTTCATGGCGTTCGCGGCGACGATGGCGGGTATGTCCGGGAAGGCGATGGAGGCCTCGGAGATCGTGTCGCCAAAGATCCCCAAGGAGATCGCGCTTCAGGTCCCCTGGATCCAGAACGCGATCGTGTTCCCGCACCTCACCGCGGTGACGTTCGGTCGGTGGCACACCGCGCTCTCGCTCGACATGCCCGACCCGGATCTGTATCAGGCGACGGCGGTCGCGCACTACGCGCGCGGCGTCGCCCTGGCGGCGAGCGGCGATGCGGCTGGCGCCGCGGCCGAGCTCGATCGGCTCCGCACCGTAGCCGCGGAGGGCGATCCCGATGGCGAGAACCCTGTTCTGGCGATCGCGATCCACGCGCTCATGGGCGAGATCGCATTGCGCGGGGGCGATGCGGTGGGAGGCGTCGCGCACTTCGCGGCGGCCGTGGAGATCGAAGACGAGATGCTATACGAGGAGCCGCCGCTCTGGTACTACCCGATGCGACACTCGCTGGGACAGGCGCTGCTCGCTGCGGGACGCGCCGCGGAGGCGGAGGCAGCCTACCGCGACGACCTCGCGCGATTCCCGGCGAACGGCTGGTCGCTCTTCGGTCTCGCGAAAGCGCTCGAAGCTCAGAACGAGGACGCGTCGGCGGTGTGGGCCGAGTTCGAGGAGGCCTGGCAACACGCGGACGTCGAACTCACGGCTTCGCGCTACTGAGGCGGAGTAGGAGACGCTCCACGTTGCGGCGGGTCGTTCCCTCTACGGGGCGACCCGCTGCGTATTCAATCCCGCAATCCCGCGCGAGCGTTCGTGAGCGTATTCTCAGTAGGTGAATAATCGGAGCGGGTGGCGTGTACTCGCCCTCGAAGTGACCAGAGGCCCATGGTTTTCCTGCACGCTGATGGGAGTTCACGTTGAACAGCCCGGATCTCACCGATCGAACGTTGGTGGTGCGGGCCCAGAATGGCGAACGCGCGGCGTTCGGCGAGCTGGCCTCCAAGTACATGCAGAGAGCCTACTACGCGGCCCTCGGGCTCGTCGGATCTCATGATGACGCGCTCGACCTGTCGCAGGAGGCCTTCGCGAGGGCGTTCAGGGCGCGTGCTACCATCGACCCCGACCGACCGTTCTTTCCGTGGTTGTACCAGATCATTCGCCGACTATGCTTCAACTACACCCGAGACACGTCATCGCACCGCAAGAAGCTCGAGAAGGTGGGCTCCTGGTTGACCGACACGACGATGGGCCGGGGCCCCGACAGCCCGGATCTCGCCCTTGAGCGGTCCGAGCTGCGCGAGCAGGTCGGAGCGGCCATCGAACGGCTCAAGCCGCGCGAGCGGGAGGTTCTCGTGCTGCGTGAGTTCGAGGGTCTGCGCTATCGGGAGATCGCCGAGACGGTCGGGATCCCCATCGGCACCGTGATGTCGCGGCTGTACTCGGCCCGTCGTGCGCTCGCGCACGAGCTTCTGGAGGCGGGCGTCGTCGCCGCTCCCCACGGGGAGGCCACCACGTGACCCCTCCGCGAGGATCGACGGGCGCTGAGCGGCTGCGGCAGCTGATGATGGCGGCCGTAGACAAGGAGATCACGGCGGCCGAACAGGTGGAGCTCGACGCGGCGATCGCGGACGACCCCGCCCTGGCCGCCGAGCTCGATGGATTCCGGCGGCTCCGCGATGTGACGGGCACCGTGCGGCGACGCCCCCCCCCGCCCGAAGTGTGGGACGGGTACTGGGACGGCGTGTACCGCCGTCTCGAGCGAGGGTTCGCGTGGATCCTGGCATCGCTCGGCGCTACCGTCGTGGCCGTGTGGGGCAGCGTGCGATTCGTGCAGGAGGTTCTCAGCGATACCGATGCGCCCCTGTTCATCCGGTGGTCGATTCTCGCCCTATCGGCGGGACTCGTGATTCTGTTCGTCTCCGTTGCGCGAGAACGATGGTTCGTGGGCAGAACCGACCCCTACAAGGACGTGGTTCGATGATCGTCACGCCATCTTCGGAGCTCCCCGGACACCGGATCGTCCGCGACCTCGGCCTCGTAAAGGGCAACACGATTCGAGCCCGACACCTCGGGAGGGACCTCACGGCGCAGTTCAAGAGGGTCGTGGGAGGAGAGATCCGGGAATACACGAAGATGATGGCGGAAGCACGCGAACAGGCGATGGACCGTATGATCCAGGAAGCCGAAGACCTGGGGGCCCAGGCCGTCCTCAACGTTCGCTACTCGACGTCCTACGTCCTGGGGGGAGCCGCCGAGATCCTCGTCTATGGCGCGGCGGTGCAGGTCGAGGCGATCTGATGCCGGCCGCGCGCCGG
>JBDHIO010000061.1:0-11725 GCA_039587355.1 Gemmatimonadota bacterium
GGCACAGGTCAAGTTCACTCCGACGGCCGGCTACGCCTTCGGCGGCTCGATCACGACTCGAGACTTCAGCTACAACCTCGAGGACGCGTTCTCCTGGGGTGGCGGCGTCGGCATCGAAGTCGCGCGTCAGAGCATTTTCGAGCTCGTGTTCAACTGGTCGTCCACCAACGTGAACGAGCGCGACCGGAACACGGGTGTGCGTCAGCGCCTCGGTCCGGTCGACGTCTGGTCGCTGCAGGGTGGCGGGATCTATGAATTCGGCAGATCGCAGCGGGTCGTTCCGTTCGTGAACGGCGGTCTCGGGATCTCCGTGTACAACCCGGGCGACTTCGAGGGCTTCAACCGACTCGGCACCGAAACCCGATTCGGCTTCAACTTCGGGCTCGGCGCGGACGTCGCGCGGTGGGTCCGCGTCGGCTCGCGTCTCTGGCTCACGCTGATCAACGGCGGCGGCGGATTCTGGTGCGGCGGAGGTGGCTGTGCCATTGGCGGCGGCGGCGAGATGCTGGCCCGCTTCGAGCTTTACGGCGGCATCAACATCGGGGGTCGCCGCTAGGCGCGATGACAATCTCCTCGGATTGACGAAAGGGGTCCGACGGAACACCGTCGGACCCCTTGTCGCTTCTGATATCGCCCCCGTCAGGGGCGAAGACGAACTAGTTCCGCCAGGCGAGCCCGACGTTGAAGTTGAAGAACGACGGTGAGACATCCTTCGTCTTGAAGCCGTACGTGTACCGGCCCTGTCCGAAGATCGCGAAGTCGCGATTCAACGCATAGCTCACACCCGCCTCCGGAGCGATTGCGAGGTGCCAGTTGGTTTCCTTGGCGGTAAACGTCCCCACGTCGAGGCGGTTCTCTCCGATCAGCGCACCGACTCCCGCACCGACCCAGGCCCCGATGGAATTCCGCCGGGTCGCACGAGCCAGCGAGTAGCGTCCCGTCACCAGCAGCGGGAACGCGTTCACGTACCGAATGTGCGTCCCGTTGACGGTCACGCCCGGCAGGTTCGACGTGACGTCCGCCACGCGGTTGCTGAACACCGACCACGAGGCGTTGAATCCCACCCCGAGCTTCGGCTGAATGAACCTCACGTACTCGATGCCGACGTTCCGCCAGCTGGTTCCGGCGGCGAAGTCCTTCGTATCGCCCGACGGCGTCGCGCCGCCCCAGCTGACCGCCAGCCACTGGTCCTGCGCCTGTGAAGGCGCGACCGCGAGCACTCCGAAAAGGAGGGCGCCGGCCGCGACCTTGCTGATTCTGCTCAATGTCATGGTCGTCTCCCTCAGTTTCCGACTTCGAGATACGGCGACTGCGCGAACATCTGCGTCAGACCCCGGTCGATACGCTGCGCTGTCGGGCTGCTCGTGAGCAGACCGTCGACGACGCCGTTCCACGGCGTGACGATGTTCTGATCCTGAGAGGGCTCAGCCGACGGATCGATCATCGTGACGACGAGCGTTCCGGTGGTGTAGGATGAAACGCCTACGGCAGGCGGATACCCCCAGCCCCACCCGGGACCCCAGCAGCCGGGACACCAGCCCCAACCACCCCACCAGCCCCAGCCCGGCCACCAGTTGTAGATGACAGTGGTGCGGACGCCGAGAGCGGACGTCAGAAGCACGACGTCCGGCACATTCGTGTCGCTGATCTCGTCAGAAGGAATTCGCGTGTATCCGAGATCGTTCATCTCCGTGGCGATCTTCGCGAGAACCTGCGCGTCGTTGCCGCGACCCAACTCGATACACCCGCTGACCTCGACGAAGTCGCAGACGTGCACGATCGAATCGGGCATCGCCCACGTGCGGTTGGACGAGAACCCGTACTCCTCATCGAACTGCGTCACGACCAGGTCGAGGTCGGACACGCCGGTGACCTCGCCGGGATAGCACCCGACCAGGACTCCGGTCGAAACGGCGACGAGCACGGCGGCTCCCCACCCCTTCATACTAGAAATCTTCATCGAACCTCCTGTTGTTTTCTCATGCGAAGACAGTGCTGAGACAGTCTTCGAGGGCCAGACGTTGGCCCCCCGGACCCCTCGAAGCAAATAACGGATGGCGCCCCGAGAACGGGACATGATGCCGCAGGACGAATCAGGCGTTTGGTACCACTACCGGAGTGGAGTCCGTCTCACCCGCCGTACGAGGGGGATCGCCGGGACGGGCACCGAAGAAGACGGCGTACAGCGTCGGGACGACGACCATCGTGAGGATCGTCGCGAACCCGAGACCGAACGCGATCGTGACCGCCATCGAGACGAAGAACGCGTCCGGAAACAGCGGAGCCATGCCGAGAATCGTCGTGGCCGCCGCCATCCCGACCGGCCGCAGCCTGCTGACGGCCGAATCGAGAATCGCGTCCCACGCCGTCTTGCCTTCCCGAACCTCCAGGTTGATCTGGTCGATCAGAACGATCGCGTTCTTGATCAACATCCCCGAGAGACTCAGGAAACCGAGAAGCGCCATGAACCCGAAAGGCTGCCGCGTAGATAGCAGCCCGACGGTCACGCCGATGATCGCCAGCGGCACGACGAGCCAGATGATCGCGGTCTGCTTCAACGAGTTGAACAGGGCGAGCGTCACCAGGACCATCAACATCAGGAACAGCGGCAGCGATCCGGCCAGGGCCGCCTGCGCTTCCCCGCTGTCCTTGTACTCGCCCCACCACTCGAGGGTGTAGCCGTCCGGCAGCGGGATCGCCTCGATGTCCGCCCGGATGGCGTTGAACAGCGGCGCCGCCTCGCCGACCCGGGGATCCGCACGGATCGTGATCGCCTGCCGTCGATTCATCCTCTCGATGATCTGGTCCTCGAACGTCGTCTCGAACCCGGCGACCACCTGTCGCAGCGGGATCATGCGACCGGCCGCGGGACTCCAGATCTGGATGTTCTGGATGCTGGTGACGTCCGCTCGCTGCTCGTCCGGCGCGCGCAGGACGATCGGGAGCAACTCATCGGCTTCCCTGTAGACGCCGACCGGAACTCCCTGGAACCCCTGCAGCAGCGCGAGCGAGATATCCTGTCGATCGATCCCGTTCGCGTTCGCCTGCTCCTCGGCGACGATCGGCCGCACGACCTTCACGCGGTCGCGCCAATCGGGCTGGATGCCGAACGCGTTCGGCTGCGCCTCGATGATCACCCGCGCCTGGTTGGCGAGACCTCGCAGCACGTCCGGGTCCGTCCCGATGAACTTCGCCTGGATCTTGCCGGGTTCGCCGGGGCCGAGGATGAACTTCCGGGTCTGCGGGATGGCCTCGGGATACGCTTCCTCGAGGTATGCCTGCACCTCGAGCATCATGGCGTCGATGGTACTCGCATCGTCCACGTCTACCAGGAACTGGGCGTACGCGGGGTTCGTCTTCTCCGGAACGTATGTCAGGATGAAACGGGCGAAGCCGCCCCCGACCGAGGAGCTGACGAACATGCGCCCGCTCACCGAGTCCTTCCTCACGCCCTCGAGACCCCCGAGGTACTGCTCGACCTCCGCGACCGTCGCCTCGGTCTCGCGGATGTGGGTGCCCTCGGGCATCCAGAAGTCGATCATGAACTGCGGACGGGTCGAGTTGGGGAAGAAGCTCTGCTCGACGACGCCGAAGCCCGCGACCGACGCCGCGAACACACCGACCACGCACGCGAGCGTGAGCCAGCGCAGCCGCAGCGTCCCCGAGAGAAAGGCCCTGAAACGGCGATAGAAGCCGCCGCCATACGCGTCTCCGTCGCTCTTCGGCGTCTCGAGGAACATGACCCCGAGAAGCGGCGTCACCGTGACCGCCGTCACCCAGGAGAACCCGAGAGAATACAGGATCACCTGATACAGAGAGCGGGTGTACTCGCCCGTCGAATCCTGCGAGGTCCCGATCGCGGCAAAGGCCAGGATCGCGATGGCCGTGGCCCCGAGAAGCGGAATCGCCTGCTGGCTGACGACGGCGACGGCGGCCTCCTCTCGGTCCTCGCCGGCAGCGAACCTCACGAGCATTCCGTCCACGACGACGATCGCGTTGTCGACGAGCATCCCCAGCGCGATGATCAGCGCGCCGAGCGAGATCCGCTCGAGTGCCACGCCCTGTGCCGACATCATGATCAGGGTGCCGCAGATCGTGAGCAGCAGGATGAAGCCGATGAGCAAACCGCTGCGGATCCCCATGAAGAAGAGGAGAACGACGACGACGATCGCGATCGCCTGAAGGAGGCTCATCACGAACCCGTCGATCGCGGTCGTCACGCTCTCCGACTGCAGCGAGATGATGCCGAAGTCGACCCCGAGCGGGATGTCCTCCGCGAGATCGAGCATTCGCTCGTACAGCGCGTCGCCCATCGTGACGACGTTGCCGCCCGACACCGTAGAGATCCCGAGTCCGATACCCGGCTGCCCGTCGTAGCGCAGGATGGACGTCGGGGGATCCTGGATGCCCCGACGCACGTTCGCGATGTCCCGCAGGTAGACCTGCGCTCCGCCGGGTCCGCCGGAAACGCGGATGTTCTCCAGATCCTCCACCGAGCCCGCCACACCGGAAGGCTCGATCGTCAGGAACTCGGAGCCGACCTGCACGCGCCCGGAGTTGGTGACGATGTTCCTGGACTGCAGCTCGGCGATCACGGCCTGGGCGGGAATCCCGCTCTGCGACATTCGGTCGCGGTCGAGCTCCACGTAGACGACCTCGGAGGGGTATCCGAACACCTCCACCTTCGCCACGTCCTGTACGAGGAGGAGCTCGCGACGCAGCAGCTTCGCGACCTCCCAGAGCTCCGCGTACGTGTACTCGTCTCCATAGATCGCGAAGAAGACGCCGAACACGTCCCCGAAGTCGTCGTTTACGAGAGTCGGCCCGGCACCCGGAGGGAGGTTCCCCTGCACATCGCCGACCTTTCGCCGCAACTCATCCCACACCTGCGGGAGACGTGCCTTGTCGTACTCGTCCTTCATCGACGCGGTGACGATCGACAGCCCACGCGACGAGCGTGACTTCACTTCCTTGAGCTGACCCAGCGCCTGGACCGCGCGCTCGATCTCGTCGCTCACCTCTTCGGCGACCTCCGTCGCGGACGCGCCCGGGTACCGGGTGATGATCTGAGCGTCCTTGATCGTGAACTCGGGGTCCTCCAGACGCCCCATGCCCTGGTACGCCTGCAACCCGCCGAGCACGGTCACGACGGTCAGGACGAGCGTGGTCGTCCTGTTCTTGAGGCAGAACTCGGTGAGCTTCTTCATGCGGTCCCGGTCCGCCTAGTTCGTCGCGGAGGATTCGAGCTGCCGCACCCGCATCCCCGGCCGCAGGTTGTGCACGCCCGAGGTGGCGATCAGCTGACCGATCTCGAGGCCCCCGGTAATCGCGATCTCATCGCCGAACACCGTCCCGATGGAGACGGGGGTGCGGCTCACGGTCATGTCCTGCCGATCGATGACCCAGACGTAGGGGGCGCCATTCTCATCGGCGAGAACCGCGCCGACCGGCAGCGACGGGTCGGCCGTCGCGTACTCGCCCGACGGCGGACTCAGGGCGACCCGAGCCGTCATTCCAGGTCGGATGGAAGCATCGTCCGGCGGGTCGAACGCGAACGTCGCCTCGAACGTCCGGGTCACGGGATCCGCCGACGTGGCGAACTCGGTGAGTTCCGCCGCGAAGGACCGGTCACCCAGAGAGCTGATCCGGACCTGGGGATTCAGGGCCCCCATCGCCTCCGTGCTGGCGAGATACTGCGTCCCCCGCAGAGCGTCCGCCTCGGGGATGTCGATCACGGCCTCGAGCCTCGAGTCATCCACGAAGAAGAGTACGGGCTCCCGCGCCTGTACCTGCTCGCCCTCGTTCGCGATCGTGCGCGCCACCTGTCCGCTGAACGGCGCATAGAGATTCGTGTCGTCTACGGATTTCTGGGCCGTCCTGAAGTTCGCGTCCGCCACCTGGAAATTCCGGCGTCGAACCTCGAGCTCCTGCAGAGAGACCGCCGACGCCGCGTACAGCTCCTGGTATCGGGTGTAGTCCGCCTGCGCCGCGCTCCGATCGGCGCCTGCCGCGTCCCGGATGGCCTCGAAATCGCGCGGATCGAGGCGCGCGAGCAACGTGCCCTGCCGGACGCGCTGCCCTTCGACGACCGGAAAGTCGATGACACGGCCCGGGACCTCGAACGACAGTTCGGCATCGCGGATTCCCTGGACGACGCCGGAGTACTCGAGTCCCGTGCCGAAGGCGGCCGAACCGAACTCGGCCGTCTTCACGGGCCGTACGGGTTCGGCGCGCTCCACCGGCTCGCTGCCACACCCGACGACGAGACCACCCGCCAGCGAGGCCAGGATGAGGGTGTGCGCGGACCGGCCGCGACGGGTCCTCGAACTCACCGAACCACCCACCGGTCGGCCGAATGTCATCATCAGTTCCCTCTTACCAGGCTCTGTCGGTAGAACTCGTCCAGGCGTTCGAAGAACGACGCCCGCTCCTCGGACGAACCGAAGTACTCGAATCGACCGACCGCTCGTTCCACCTCGAGCAGGTCGATCAGGAAGTCGTAGACGGCGCTCGCTGCTGCCTCGTTCGCGACGAGCGCAGCGTTCTGCGCGTCCAGCAGGCCGAGGATGTCCCCGACTCCACGTCGATACGCGTCCTGCACGAGGCGGAAGTTGCTGTCCGCGGCCTGCGCCGCGGCCCGCGAGAGCTCGATCTTCACCCATGAGCCCCGCAGCAGGTGCAACGACCCTCGCATGCGCTGGTCGATCCGCTGGACCGTGTCGTCCCGCTGGATCTCGAGGCGCGCCAGCTCTTGCGACGCCTGACTCTGGGCCGCGAAGCGCGCCGTGCCGGTGAACAGCGGGTACGAGAATACGAGGGCGGCGTTCCACCCCAGTCGCTTGAAGCCCTCGAGTTCGTCGGCACCGACGCCGCTCTCCGAGAAGCGATTCTCCAGACCGGCCTCGAGCGAGATCTGCGGCAGGAAGAACGAGCGGTTCGCCGACTGGAGCAGTCGCTCCTGAGCCGTCGTCAGCGCGGAGATCTGTCCGATCTCCGGCGACACCCCGATCGCCTCTTCCGTCATGAACCCGCGGAAGATCTCGAAGTCCCGCGGGTTGTCGATGTAGGGCTCCATCAGAGGGAGAAGATCGCTGATGGGTGGGGCGGTGAGCGTCGCCTCGTCGGTGTCGAATCGCTCTTCCAGCGGCCGGTTGAGCAGACGATTCACCTCGAGCTCGCTCAGCGCACGAGCGACCTCGGAATCCACGACATCCTGCTGGTAGCGAGACAACTGGGCCTCCCAGCGGAACACCTCCGAGAGGTTCGCCGCCCCCGCCGAGACCCGCAGACGGGCGAAGTCCAGGTTGGTCGCCGTCACGTCGAGGTTATCGCGCTGGATCCGTTCGAACGTCTTCGCGCGCAGCACGTTCAGGTAGGCGACACCCGCCTCGCGGGTGATGTCGAGACGGAGCGCATCCCGATCCATCTCCCGCGAATCCTGCAGCGAGCCCTCGATCGAACGGTTCGCCCAGACGACCTCGTCGAAGATCACCTGCCGCAACCGCGCTCCGCCCGTGAACGACCGCTGCGCGACCCCGGGGATGAACTCGGCCCGGTCCGAATCGATCGCGTCGAGCCCGGCGTTAAGGCCGATCTGGGGCAACAGCGGCGCCGTCGCCAGCCTGACCTGGTCGCGCCCCGCGGCGACGAACCGCTCGGCGGCGAGCAGCTCGAGGTTCATCCCGCGCGCCTCGTCCATCACGCTCGTCAACGACAGACGCCGCGACGCCGCACGTTCGTCTCGGTCGATGAGCTGCGCCGAGACCAGCATCGCCCAGCTGGGCGAGACACCGATCCGGTCGGCGGTACGCATGTTGATGACGAGTCGCTCCTGGGGCGGGAAGCCGACGGACAGTTCCGAGGGATCCGCGCCAAGGAGGATCTGCTGTGCGTTCAGGGCGGTCCACCGCAGAAGCTGCTGCATGAACCCGTCCGGGGTCGCACCGGCCAGCACTCCTTCCCTGACCTCGGAGGCCCCGAGCCAGGAGAACGTGGGGAGTCCGCGGGCGTGAAGACCGTCGACGAAGCGCAGCCATTCCGCATCGGTCATCTCCGGAAGCGGCGCCAGCATCACCGCGGCCACATCGTCCGGGATCAGTGCGAGTGCGTCGTCCGCCGAGGCACCGACCGGGAGGATGTGTATTCGCTCTCCGGCGCGCCCCGTCATGTCGGCGACCCTCGAACCGAGGCCGGGGACCACATCGGGGAGGCTCCGGGGAAGAGCGATGGCGAGCGGCCCGTCGTCGGCCAGCTCCTCGAGAAGCTCGAGGTTCCTCCCGGCCCTGGCCGCGTTCACCCAGTTCAGATTCTCGACGCCCGACGACTCCCGGGTCTCCAGGCCACCGTCGATCAGCGGGCCCAGGATGAAGGCCGCGATCGCGGGGCGGGGTACGGAGGTCCGGCGAACGAGGATGTTCGCGGCCACCGACCCGGTCGCCACGACCAGGTCGGCGTCCGGAGCCGCGAGGGCGCGGTCGAGGGCCGCCTCGATACCGGCCTCGGTCCAGTCGCCCGCGTACTGCATCGACGTCGGTATCGAGACGTCGAAATCGCCCGAGAGGAGCTCTCGGAGTTCGAGCTCGAGACGATCGAGCAGATCCGCGTGGCGCCGGTGCGGGCCATCATCGACGATGGCTACCGAGATCGGACGCACCTGGCCCGGCGACGCCTGCGCGATCGCGGGGCGCGGCAGGCCGGCGAGAGCGAGACACAGGACCGCGAACCATCCCGTCCGCGCGCGGGTGACCATTACCAGACGCCCGCCCCGAACTCGATGACGTACCCGAGCTTCTCGATATCGAAGAAGCCGTGGTTCTTGATCCCCGCGCGCAGGCCCCAGAAGTCGGTAAGGAACCCGAGGAACTTCAGCGGAGATGTGGAGAGGTTCACCCTGAACTTGATCCCGGCCTCGTAAACGAAATCGGTATCGGTCTCCTCCCTGAACTGATCGGGCGGCAGCGGATTCCCATCGTCATCCGTCGTCACGTCGAACGCGTCCCACTCGACCCCCGCTGCGACGTAGGTATCGATCCACCGCGACGCGGACGGCGTATACATCAGCATCCAGCCGAAGTCGCGCAGGTCCGTGTCCTTCAGATACATCCGATTGACGATGAACCCACCGCCGAGATCCATCTCGAAGTTCTTCACGATGAAGAGCGGAAAGACGAACGAGAAGCCGAGGTCGCCATCGGCCCGGAAGGCGATCCCGAGCGACTTCACGATCTCGCCCTCGTAGGCCCAGTCCATGTAGCCCTGAAGGTCGCTCGCGTATCGCCGCTTGGGGGCGTCCGGAACTTCCTTGTCCACCATGAAGTGGTGGAGGCCCGGGTCGTCCACCGTCAGCTCTGCCTTCGGAAGGTGACGCAGCTCGTATTCGACGTAGGGTTCATCGTAGTCCCCTCGCCCCTCGAGGAACGCCCGACTCGGGCTGTCCTCGGGAAGCGGCGGAAAGACCCGGTGTTCGTCCTGACGCACCTTCGTCATGAACGCCTGGTATCCGCCGCTGAACAGCGATCCTGTACTGATGATGTCTCGCACGCCCCACGCGTCGTTGACGTGGCGAGTGACATCGTAGCCCGGCGTGAAGTAGCCGTCTCCGTTCTTGTCCGTCGCGAGGCCGTGCTTCCCTTCCTCGACCAGCAGGTGCATCGGGAACCGGGTCTGCTCGTCCACGTCCACGATGTTCCAGAACCAGACGATGCCGTGTGCCTTCGCGTAGACCGAATGGACCACGATCACGTATGTCGGCTGGTCGCAGCGGATATCGGGATAGCGCGCCAGGTAGTCCCCGCCGCTCCGGGCGATCCCGACGCGGAACTCCGCGGCCTCCAGGTCATGCGGGTGTGCTCCGAGACCCGCCTCCTCGCTGAAGTACGCGAAGAAGCTCAGCTTCACGGCCCCCGTGGACGTGAAATCGAGGATCGACTCGTTCTTGTCGTTCAGGTTCTCGACCCACCCCTCGGCCGGGTTGCCGGCCTGCTCGACGGTCTCCTCGATCTGGTAATACACGACCGGACGATCCGGCTGGTCCTCGATGGGCAACGCCTCGGGAATTCGGATTCCGGCTCCGCTCGCCAACTCGCGACTGCGCCCCGTGCCCGTTCGCTCGGCCAACAGCGGCTCATCCGGCGAGAACCAATAGACGGGAGCCACGTAGCTCGCGAACTCGCGTGCGGTCATCTGGCCTCGGGTGCCCCACCAGACGGCGCCGGGGACGTTGCTGAAGTCGCAGGTGTCCTGGGCTTCGAGCGGGGCCGGGGGGGTAGCGAGCAGTGTGAACAGGGCCATGGGCACCGCAGGGATCACGGCGCGGAAGAGCAGACGGGTGAGCATTCGAATCCTCGAGGGATTGACGGGTGGTAGCGAGCCTCGGCCAAGCTCGCGGGCGGGCGCCGGTTGCACAACGGGAAGAGGGCCGTCGGCGGTAGCCCGAACGTCGGGGCCGGCGGGCGCCGACCCCGATCCCGGGGGGAGGAGCGACTAGTGGATCCGGATGCCGCCTCGAACCGTCAGGTTCGACATGGACGAGAGATCCTGCGGGAACACCTTCGCGACCCCGCGGGTCCCGAACATCCCGACCCAGGAGACCTCCGCGAAGACACGGTTCAGGCCCGCATGGAGGCCTGTCTCGAACGCGATGTATGTGTCGTTGAGACGTTCCTGGGTATCGGGAATCCGGTCGGAGCTGATCGTCGCTGCACCAACGCCGATCAGGAGATTCACCTGGTTCTTCGACGTGCGCGGGTCGATGAACCCGTATTCGCCGAAGGTAGAAGTTCGCACCGACACCCGCCTCTCCGTCGAGATCCTTCCCCGAAAGGAGGTCGACGTCGAAGCTCAGCCCGATGTTGAGGTTCTCGAACTGCTGCCCTGCGGCCACACCGAACGTCGGTCCGGCCTTGAGGTAATCACTGAGTCCCCCGACCGGCAGCGCCACACCACCGGCCGCGTCGAAGAACCACCCTTCCTGCGCTGTGGCGCCTGCTGTCACGCCGATAAGGCCGAATGCCGCGAATGCGGCGGCAAACATCGCACGTCTCATCCTGGATCCTCCATCAATTAGAACGGCCCTCCCTTCGGGTGCGCGGAACGCGCCGGGAGCGCCGGTTTGAGGGGGTATCACGCAATCGTCATGCCCGCCACAGGCCACCGAAGCAGGCCCTTCGGCGGGACAATCATGGCAGCTTCGAGAGCATCTCCTCGACGGCCCGCCGGACCGTTCGCTCCGCATCCTGCTGTGCCCGGCCGCCCCCCTGGACCGCCGCGGTCGCGACGCCGCGCCATATCAGGTCGCGCGACTCGCCCTCGAGCAGGTCGACGATGAGTGTGCCCTCGTTGTACACGTCGATTCGCGGACCGACGAGCGCGGAGAGCCAGTCCCATCTCGGGCCGTAGAAGGCCCATGTGGTTCGCACGTCCGTGCGCCCGTCCACGACATGGGTATTGACCCAGAAGTCGGGCCGGCCGAACGGATCCTCCGCATCCCCGACCAACTGCACCTCCGCGTCCACCGATTCGCGGACGATGCGGCCGATCCGCGGAAACTGGACGGTCAGGTCCGCCGGGGGGTTCGGAAACCACGCGTAGGTCTTCAGGTCCCCGAACGCGGCCTCCGGCGCCGCCTGTGTCTCGACATTGAGGGATGCGCAGGCCGCGCAGAGCAGGACAACGGCCGATGCTGCGATCGTTCGCGTCCCCGCGTGGCGCCCGGAAGCCGCCTTGA
>JBDHIO010000109.1:0-2341 GCA_039587355.1 Gemmatimonadota bacterium
TCAAGGGCTTTCCGATCGAAGTGTTCATCGATCGCGACGGCAGGGTCGTCGAGACCCGGAACGGGTACGGCTACAAGAAGAAGTGGGCCCGCGAGCTGGAGGACAGGCTCGTGGAGATGCTACGGCGGCCACCGCCGTAAACCACTCTATCATTGATACTTGCTAGGTTGGAGGTCTCACTCCGCGAGGCGGTAGTAATAGTCCATGCCGGCGAGCAAGACACCTTCGGCGAACTGCAGGTCGGTCTCCTGGTAGAGGCTCACCGGCGCGTCCATCTGCGGGACGACGTCGCGAAAGAGATCGAACGGAGGCGTACCGCCGTACCAACGCAGGAAAACCGCGCTGGGGTCGAGCGGGTCCTTGGAAACATACAGGATGCCGGGCGAAGGCAAGATCTCGATGCCGCCGGTCAGCATGACCGTCTCGTCGTCGCTGTCGACGCGTATCACCCGCGGTGAGGCGATTGCGTCGGCGTCGAACTCGAACCTCGCCTTGATGTACGGTGCTCCGCCCCCCAAAGTGCCGTAGGTGAAGTCGGTCGTGCGCGTCACGTCCGGGCCCAGAATCTCGAAGGTCGCGGGAGGTCCGAGCCCGCCCCCGGCCACGATGATGTTCCAGTCCGCGTCACCCTGAAGAACCGTGACCGGCGTGTTGCTCGCGGCTATGGCTCCTCCGCCTGCCGGCTGCTTTGCGACGAGCCCTGCGTCGATCGTGGCCGCGAGGCTGGAGACGGTGATCCTGCGGACGATGTGCCCTCCCGCACCCACGGCGGGGGTTCCGGGGTTGTCGTTGCCACCCTTGAACATCGATCGGAACCCGTCGTGGAAAGGGGCGCTCGACCAGTAGCCGCTGAAGTTAGCCTGTGCCACCGGAGAGTCCAGGGGCTCCGCGTACAGGTAGTAGCTCCCGGGGGACAAGCCGGGAATCTCGTACGTCCCGTCCTTGAGAGTCAGGGCCGATACACGCGGCCGGCCCGCGAGGTCCGCAGCGACGACGTGAGTGCCGAACAGCTTGGTCCCGTCCGAGAACCTGATGACTCCGGATATCTTCCCGTGCTCGGTGTCGAACGACGGGTGGGAATAGACCTCGGAGATTCCCGCCACGTCGTCGGTGTCCAGGAATCGCTCGATCTGGCTGTCGTCCGCGGCGAAGGGGTACATCGTCGCGGACAGGATCCCGGAGTGCGCGAGGCCCAGGAAATGTCCGATCTCGTGAGTGGCCACCTCTTGAACGTCATGGACTCCCGACGTGGACCCGTGGGTCGAGAAGCTCACGGCGGGGTTGAACACGATGTCCGCCTCGGTCACGACTCCGGTAAAGGCATCGAAGAAGATCTGTGTGGCTGCGAGGGCGCCATTGAAGACGAAGTCGTCGTCCACGAACGAGACGAGGTTGAAGCCGTCCCGGCCGGCGTTCTCGATGGTGGTCGTGCCCCCGTCCGCGACGGATACGATCGACGTGGAGACTTCCTGCCAGGTCAGGAACGAACGCCGGATCGCAGTCTCCGGATCGCTGCCGGTCGCCACATTGGGCAGGGAGTCGTCGGTCGAAACGTTGATCTTGTAGGTGGGGGTCACGAACCACGCCAGATACAGGGGATCGGCGCCCAATCCGTCCGCCAGACGGGTGAACGCCCGTGGCGCGCTCCACGCCGCCGCACATAGAGCCACGGCGACGACGAGCCTGCCGAGTCCCGAGCTCCGCCACGTGGCCGGGTTCATACGCGCGGAATCATCTGGCTCGAGGCCTCACCGCGGCCCCTCCGCCGAGCAGACGGAGTTGTAGGGCGTGACCTGGTAGTACCAGGCACCCGACGGCGATGGATCACCTGAGGTGTCGATCCACTGGATGTCGGGCGTGACCTCGTCCATGTCCACGACGTCGGATCCCACGAGGGGCCACGAGCCCTCGGGTAGGTCGGGATCGCCGGAGCGGTAGATGTTGTATCCAGTCACTTCGGACGGCTGGTTGGGATCCTGGAGGGTCAGGATCGGGAAGTCGTTCCCGTCGGACGTGAGGCCGACGCTCGAGATGTAGACCGGCTCGTCGGGGCCGGGACAACCGACGACGAGTCCGGCATCCACGTTCGTGACCGTCGCCCACTCGGCCAGGCTGAACAGGGCGGTGCGCCCCGTCACGGGATCGACGTCACTGTCGAGGGACTCGTCGGCCCCCTGGTCCCGAGCCGTGAACGAGTA
Organism: Gemmatimonadota bacterium; assembly: GCA_039587355.1. Lineage (GTDB taxonomy): Bacteria > Gemmatimonadota > Gemmatimonadetes > Palauibacterales > Palauibacteraceae > Palauibacter. Next base: position 2,199 of record JBDHIO010000109.1, read on the forward strand.
GCCGCCCGGCCGGTAGAACTCGAGCGAATAATCGCCGGGGCAGAGACCCGCGAACGAGTACGTCCCGCTCGCGTCGGTGACGAAACCACCGACGAAAGAGCTCTGGGAGTCGTACAGGGCCACGAACGAGTTGGCGAAGCCGG
>JBDHIO010000110.1:0-2320 GCA_039587355.1 Gemmatimonadota bacterium
ACACACCGGTGGCGGACACGTTCATCGTGAACGCCGTGCGATCGAGCTTGCCCACGCCGTAGCGGACCCTGATCCGACCCCGCGTCCGGACACGGCCCTGTTTTCCTGGGGTGCGAATCGCCATGCAGCTACCGTGCTGCGGAATATAGGTGCATCGGCGGGCGGGATCAATCCTCGCCGGTGCCCGCCCCACGAATGCGATCCAGGCCCTCGCGGAGGTGCCGTGAAACATCGGGACGGGTCTCCCGCCGCGCGAAATCCTCGAGCAAACGCGCCGCGTCCGGGCCGCCGATGACGGCCACGGCCCAGGCCGCGTGGCTCGCCACGACGGCATCCTCGTCGTCCAGCGCCAGGGCCAACGTCGGCAAGGCCCCGGCGTCGGCACGGTTTCCGAGCACGACGCAAGCGTTGCGCCGCATGCCTTGCCACTTGGCTCGCATCAACGACGTGCCGGAGTAGCGGGATCGAAACGTCGCCTCGTCCAGTCCCAGAACCTCCTCCGGGTCGAGACCGCGCAGATCCTCGCGACGCGAGAAGGGATCTCCGACAGCAGGTCGGGCGAAGCTCTGATTCCACGGACAGACTTCCTGGCAGACGTCGCAGCCGAAGATCCAGTCCCGAATCCCCGGCCGCCGAGCCGGCGGGATCGCGCCACGGTGCTCGATGGTCCAGTACGAGATGCAGAGATTCGAATCAACCACACCGTCGGAGACGATCGCGCCCGTCGGGCACGCATCGAGACACGCCGTACACGTGCCGCAAAATTCTTCGTTCTGCGCCGCGGCGGCCTCCAGAGTCGCGGTGGTCAAGATCTCGCCGAGCAGAAGCCACGATCCGAGCTCGCGTGTCAGCAGGTTCGCGTTCTTGCCGATCCAGCCCAGCTTTGCTCGCTCGGCCCAGGCTCGTTCGAGCACCGGCCCGGTGTCGACGAAAACGCGCGAGACGCAACCGGCCTTTTCGTCCAGCCAGGCGGCGAGGCGCTTCAGCTTTCGCGCGAGCACCTTGTGATAGTCACGGCCGCGCGCATACAGCGCGACGCGCGCCGAGCCCTCGGGGTTGAGCGCGTCTTCCGGTCCCGGCCAGTAGTTCATCGCCAGCACCACGACGCTGTTGCAGCCGGGTAGCAGTTCGCGGGGGTCGGCACGCTTCGACGGGTCGCGTGCCATCCAGTGCATTTCCGCGTGCCGGTCGTTCGCGAGCCACGCCTCGAGTGCCGCGCCGTCGCGATCGAGTCGCGATGCGGACGCGAGCCCACAGGCATCGAAGCCTTCCGCACGGGCGCGGTCTCGCAGCTCTCGCGTCAGAGCGTCAGGGTTCATCGGAACCGCCGCCCGTTCCCTGACGCCCGGCCGCCCACAGCATCTGACGCGCGACCCCACGCAGGATCTGGACTTCCTCGGGCGTCATGGCGGCACGCCCGAACAGCCTCCTGAAGCGGCGCATCATCGGCTCGACGGTCTCGTCCTGGAGAAAGCCGATGGCGTGCAGCGCGCGAGCGAGATGACGGTACATCGCTTCGCGCTCGGCGTGCCCCGCAGGCGGATCCTGTTCTCCTTCTTCGAGAGCTGTCGACTCCAACCACGCGCGACGCACCTCGTAAGCCACGAGCAATACCGACTGGGCGAGATTGAACGACGGGTAGGCATCCGCGGCGGGCAGATACACCAGGTGCGTGCAACGGTCCAGCTCCCGATCCGTCAGACCGCTGTCCTCGCGACCGAACAGCACCGCGAGCTCGCCGGCCGCGGCGAATCGCGCCATCTCGACCGAGAACAGATCGAGCCGGTAGTGCGGCCGGCGGTACTTCCCCTTGCGTCGACTCGTGCCGACCACGGTCCGAGCCGCGCCGATGGCAGCGTCGAGGTCGTCGTACACTCCGGCACGGTCCAGCAGGTCGGTCGCTTCGACCGCCATCATCCGCGCCTGCTTCGCTCCGAGATCGCACTGGGGGCGTACGACCTCGAGGCGCGAGAAGCCGAGGTTCTTCAGAGCGCGCGCGACCGCACCGACGTTCCCCGCCGTTTGCGGCTCGACGAGGACGAAACGCACGCGCCCCTCGACAAGGGCCTGCGGGTGCAGGCCCGTTGAGCTAGGCTTGGCGACCATGGATCCGAGAATACCAAACGGGACCGCGTGAGGCTGAGAATCGGGGGCGTCGGCCCGCCGGTGGTCAAGGTCGCCGGCCTGGCCGCCGGTGTCGGGCTGTATCACGAGGAGATCCGTCGTGCGCGCGAGGCCGGGTTTCGCGTGGGCGAGCTGGACACGACGGGGGACCGGGCCGACGATCCGGCCCGGTGTCGGATCACTTTCGACACGCTGG
>JBDHIO010000111.1:0-2281 GCA_039587355.1 Gemmatimonadota bacterium
CTGGTCGAGAACCTCGCACTCGCCTTCTTCCTCGGCATGTGCATGTTCATCGCGGTCTCGAAGCGACTCGAGATGGCCGCAGGATTTGGGATCGCCGTCTTCGCGGTGCAGACCCTGACGGTGCCGTTGAACCACCTGATCTGGGTCTACCTGCTGCGCCCGGGGGCCCTTTCCTGGGCCGGTCTGCCCGACGTGGACCTGAGCTTTCTCTCGTTGATCACCTTCGTCGGCGTGATCGCGGCCTTCGTACAGATCGTCGAGATGGTGCTCGAGCGATGGCTACCGACGCTGGCCGGGTCGCTCGGCGTCTTCCTGCCGCTGATCACCGTGAACTGCGCGATTCTCGGCGGCTCGCTCTTCATGGCCGAACGCCAGTACGACCTCGCCGAGAGCTTCGTCTTCGGTGCGGGCAGCGGCTTCGGCTGGGCGGTGGCGATCTGTCTGCTGGCCGCTATCCGCGAGAAGCTCGAATACGCGGACGCGCCCGAGGGCTTGCAGGGAGTCGGGCTCACCTTCGTGGTGGCGGGCCTCGTGTCGCTCGCCTTCCTCGGCTTCGCAGGGATCGAACTCCCATGAACGAGTCGACGTTGGCGATCCTGATCTTCTCCGGCGTCGTGATGGCGCTCGTCGGGATGATCCTTGCCGCTCGCAGGCTGCTGCTGCCGCAGGGCGAGGTCCGCGTCGTGGTGAACGACAGCCGACGCTTCGAGGTACCCCGCTCGACCCGGCTGCTCGCCGCGCTCGAATCCCATGGGCTTCCTCTGCCGAGTGCATGTGGTGGGAAGGGCACCTGCGGCCAGTGTCGCGTGACCCTGGTCGCCTCCGCGTCGCCACCCCTCCCGGCCGAGGCAGCGCTTCTCTCGCCGGAAGAGATCGCCGCCGGGATCCGACTCGCCTGCCAGCAGAGTCTTCGAGAGGACGTCGCCGTTCGCGTTCCGGAGACGATCTTCGGAGTGAACCGTTGGACCTGCCGCGTACGCTCGGCGCGATTCGTGGGGACGATGATCCGCGAGATCGTGGCGGAGCTGCCGCCGGGCGAGAAGATCGACTTCCGGGCCGGGGGGTTCGTGCAGGTCACCGCACCACCCTACGCGATCCGCTTCCGCGATCTCCCGGTCGATTCCCGAGTCAGGGACGAGTGGGACCGGCTCGATCTCTGGCGTCACGAGGCCGGGACCGACACACCGGTCTCGCGCGCCTACTCCCTGGCGAACGATCCCGACGAGGATCGCATCATCATGCTGCTGGTGCGCCTGGCGACGCCGCCTCCGCTCGCTCCCCCGGATACGCCAGCCGGCGTGGTCTCATCCTATCTCTTCCAGGCCGAGCCCGGGAGCGAACTCACCGTGGCGGGACCGTACGGACATTTCTTCGCAAACGAGAGCGACTCCGAGATGATCTTCATCGCCGGCGGGGCGGGCATGGCCCCGATGCGTTCGCACATCCTGGACCAGCTCCGTCGGATCCGGACGAAGCGTCCGATCTCGTTCTGGTACGGCGCTCGCAATCCCCGGGAGATTCTCTATCGCGAGCTCTTCGACGCGCTGGCTGAGGAGCACGCGAACTTCCGCTGGACCGTCGCGCTCTCCGAACCCGACCCGGATTGGGAGGGCGAGGTCGGCTTCGTCCACGAGGTCCTGCAAAGATGCTATCTGGCGGATCACCCCTCGCCCGAACGCTGCGAGTACTATCTCTGTGGCCCGCCCGTCATGGCCTCCGCGACTCGATCGATGTTGGCGACGCTCGGGGTACCGCCCGAGAATATCTACCTGGATGACTTCGGAGCGTGACCTCGTCAGGGAGTCGGCCGCCGATGGAGGAGAAGATGGAGCAGGTGCGGGACTTCATGTCGACCGAGCTCACCGTGCTCTCGCCGGACGAGAACGTGCTCCGAGCGATGCGTCTGCTGATCGATCGCGAGCTGTCGGGCGCGCCCGTGATCGACGATCGGGGCAACCTGGTGGGCATCCTGACTCAGCGGGACTGCCTGACGGTCGCCTTCCGGACCGGCTATCACGGAGACGCCACCGGCACGGTGGCCGAGTACATGACGGAAGAAGTCGATACCGTGGACGTGGACACGACGCTGGTCCAGGTGATCGAGCGCTTCTACCGGAGTCCCTGGCGGCGACTCCCGGTCCTCGAGGGCGGCCAGGTCGTCGGAATGCTCAGTCGCCGAGACGTGTTACGCGCGTTCCTCGAGATGATCTGAGACGCGCGCCCGCGCCGCGCTCAGGAAGCGGCCGCCAGGCTATTCAGGATCTCGACCAGCGCGCCCAGA
>JBDHIO010000112.1:0-2271 GCA_039587355.1 Gemmatimonadota bacterium
CGGACGAGAACGTGATGCCGGCGATGATGGACGCGTTCCGGGCATATGCCACACTCTGCGAGATCAGGATCGCGCTCGAGAAAGTCTACGGGCGATTCAAGGAGCCCGTGGCGTTCTGAGCACGGCCTCGCGGGGCCCGGGAGACCACCCATGGGACGGTGGATTCGGAAGCTGAAGGCGGTGGTGGGGAACGGCCTGGTCTGGGCCGTTCCATGGATGCTCGGCACGCTCGCCTTCAGCGTATTCCCGATCGTCGTGTGGGGCATGCCGATGTCCCCGGCCCTGGTTCTGGCCATGGTCCTGAATGGCGGGCTGATCGGGTTCGCCACGGGCGCCGTCTTTTCCATGGTGCTCGGAGTCGCCTATCGGAATCGCCTGCTGGCCGACATCCGCGGAGGTTCGATCGGGGTGCTCGGCGCCGCCGCCGGGATGTTCCTGCCCGTGGGCTTCTGGGCGTTGACCGTCGCCGCCGGGAATCCGTTCCCGGCTTTCGCGGCGTTGCCATCGATCGTCATGTCCGGCGGCATCGGGTGGGCGACCGCCGTCGGCTCGCTGCGGCTCGCGAGGGCCGCCGATCCTGATTCGTTGAGCCCCGGAGTGCCCCGAATCTCAAGCGACTCGCCGAGTAGAACGGAGGATCCGACATGGCCGTGAAACTCCAGGCGTCTGCCCTGAGACTGGTCCTCGGGATCAATGCCGTGATGTTCGTCGGGGAGTTCGTCGCCGGCTGGATCGCGGAATCCACGGGGCTGATCGCGGACTCGTTCGACATGCTCGCGGACGCCGTGGTCTACGGCCTGTCGCTCGCGGCCGTCTCGCGGTCCGACGCCGGCCGTGCCGGGACCGCCACCGTGTCGGGGCTCTTCCAGCTCACGCTCGGGGCGGGTGCGCTCGCCGAGGTCGTGCGCCGCTGGCTGGTCGGCAGTGCCCCCGAGCCCGGATACATGATCGCCGTCGCGGCTGTGGCGCTGGTCGCGAACGCGATTTGCCTGAGGGTCGTCGCCCGTCACAAGCACGAGGGCGTGCACATGCGGGCGAGCTACATCTTCTCACAGAACGATGTCCTGGCGAACATCGCCGTTATCGTGGGCGGGATCCTCGTGGCGACCACCGGATTCGCCCTCTGGGATCTCATCGTCGGCGCCGGGATCGGTCTCCTCGTCCTGTCCGGAGGGATTCGTATCCTGAAGGCCACCGCGAGCGCCCGGTCCGAGGCCGCCGGGTCGCCCCCGGCGTAGGCCGCCCTTCCGCGGCACACGACGTTACGCCATCGTTAGGTCAGCTCTGGAGGCTGGCCATGTGGCGCCCCACCCGAATCAGCCCGATGTGTGCCCTGCTCGCGCTGTTCCCCGCGACGACGGCCACGCTTGCCCAGACGCCGGAGTGTCCCGGCTACGATCCCAACGACGGCATCGTGTGGGGGATGGTTCGTGCGTCGGCGCAGGGCGACGTCGCGGTGCCGGGTGCGGATGTCGTGGTGCGCTGGGGCGGCGGAGACGCGCGGGCCCAGTCCCTCCGAAACGGCATCTACATCGTGTGCGGCGTGAAGACGGGTGTCCCCGTCGTCGTGAGCGCCGAACTCGATCAGTTCAACGGGTCCAACGTTCCGGCGACTCTCGAGTTGGGTCAGGCCCTTCGAGTCCCCCTGAATCTGGCGTTCGGCGATGCCGCTGAGGTCGCGACGTCCGGGCGCGTGATCGGGCGAGTCCTGGATCGATCCACGAATCAGCCGATCCCGAACGCACTCGTGGGGGCGGGCCCCGCCGGACTGACCGCCGTCACCGATGGGGCGGGCCGCTTCCAGATCGACGGCGTGCCCGAGGGTCTGCAGTCGATGCAGGTCCGGCACATCGCGTTCGGCGACACCGAGACGGCCTTCCAGATGCCGTGGGACGGCACGCTCGAGATCGAGGTCATGCTCGATCCCGCAGTGGTTGCCGTGGATCCGCTGGAGGTACAGATCGTCGGCATCCGTTCGCACAAGCTCGAGATGGCGGGATTCTACGAGCGCCGCGACTGGAGCGAGCGGCTCGGACTCGGCGCCTTCATGACCCGGTTCGAGATCGAGCAGCGCGGCGCGGCGCGGATCAGCCACGTGCTTCAGGGGTTCCCGCGCGTGCGGATGATCCGGGGAAACTGCCTCGGTGCCTTCTGCGACTACCCGTTCATCTCGACGTCCAACCCGGCCTGCCGGGAGTTGAAGCGGGAGGGCGTGGCCACCGTCGTCGGGCCGAGTCTGTACATCAACGGCCGTCGCATGCGCCACGTCGG
>JBDHIO010000028.1:0-43623 GCA_039587355.1 Gemmatimonadota bacterium
CACCCATGGGCCGTCGGCGGCGAACGCCCGCTCCATGATGGCTTTCGCGGCCTCGTCCTCACCGCGCTGCAGGTGACCGTAGGCGAGGTAGTCGAGTGAATGGTGAAAGTCCGTCGTGACTCCACCCAACCGCTGGCCCTGTCGGGTCGCGGCCTCGGCGGCATCCGTGTTCCCCGCGATCGATTCGTCCCAGAGCCCGACCCGCGTGTAGATATGGGTCGGCATGTGCAGCGCGTGGGGGATGTTCTCCGCCATCCGTCCGTACGCGCGAGCGACCTCGAGTGCCTCTTCCGCCAGCGGCGGATAGTCGCGCGCGTGGATCGTGTAGTGGTGACCGCCAGGATGGTCGGGCACCGCGGCGAGCACGTCGTCGAGCAGGTCGAGCGCCTCGAACTGCTGCTCGTAGCTCTTGTCGCTCGGCGAAGCGGTGGCGATGCGGGTGAGAGCGTAGAGCGCTCGGGCCTCGAGGTCGTCCGGGTACGCCTCGACCACCCGTCGCCAGGCGTCATCGAACGCGACGAGACGCTCCGGTTCCGATTTCTCGGACGCGTTCTCGTAATAGGCGGCGACTGTTTCGACGTAGGCCCCGGCCCTGCCGGAGGTGTCCGTTCGCTCCCGCGCCAGGCGAACGAGCTCGGCGCCCCTGGCCAGGCCTTCCGCATCCGGCACGTCCGGCCACACCGGGTGCACGATCGTCATGGCCTGACCCCAGTAGCCCACGGTACAGCTCGGGTCGGCTTCGGTGGCAGCGACGAACGCCTCGTTCGCATCGAGGTACGTCATGTGGTGGAGCAGGGTCAGCCCGCGCACGGCGTGCCCGTTCGCCACGTCCGCACACCCGGGGTCGAACCGTACCGACCCCGAACCGTACCGACCCCATCTCGCCGTAGTCCGCCTGGGAGATGACCGCGGGCGCCGCTGATTCCGCGGCCCGGTCGTCACTCGACGGCGCGGAGCATCCCGTGATGGCGAGTGCCAGGAACAGCGAGTAGCGGTGACGTCGTCGAGGGGTGCTCATGAGTTTCTCCGAGGCGTACGATGCGTGTGGCTTTCCTCAAAGCTAACCGAAACTTGGGTCCCCGGAGATCACCACGGGTTGTCGAGGGTCGTCGCCCCCGGCAAAGTCTCTTATGGACAACCCCGGATCCCCCCGTCTCGTCGCGCGGCTCCTGGCCGAGTTCTTCGTCATCGTCATCGGCGTGCTTGTCGCGCTCGCGGCGGATCGATGGCTCATGACCCTGGACGACCGTGACCTCGAGCGCGGTTACCTGACCGCCCTGATCGAGGATGTTCGCGCCGATGTCGGTTTCGCGAACGATGCGAGGGATCGTGCGGACCGCAGATACGGGTGGACGCTCGAGCTCCTCGCCGCGGCCGAGAACCCGGGACATGTAGTGTCGGATACCATCGGGTTCGTTGTCAGTTTCGAAACGATCGCGTGGTCGATCCTTCCCGACTTCCACACGACCACGTGGACCGATCTTGTCTCGACGGGGAACATGCGACTGATCAGGGACGAGGAAGTGCGACGCTCGCTCGCCGAGCTTCATGAGAGGATCGAATTCCACCTGAGTCTCGAGCGGGATTGGGAAGCACAGCTCGCGGAATACGACGATCTCGCCATCCACGTGATGCGGCCGACCAGGCGCGTCGAGATCGCACTGGGCTTCGGCGGCTCGTATCGACCGGAGGTGAACGGCCAGGATCTGGCGACGGTGCGCGCGGCGTTGTCCGACAACGCGAGGCTCGGAGCGCAACTGGGGACGGTCGCGATCATTCACCGGGCCCGGGCCACAGGGTTTCGAGGTCTCCTCGACGTCATGAACCGGACGCTGGAAGTCCTCGAGGAGTACTCGTCGCGAGTGGGTGCACGATGACCACGACGTGGCCGGGCGCTCCCCGGCTCGCGGCGTGCCTCGTACTCTTCTGCGGCGGGCTGTCGGCCGACGCGACCGCCCAGGACCTCGACGCGCCACGCCCCATCGAGGCATTCGACACCGTCTTCATCGAAGAGATGACCTGGATGGAGGTGCGGGACGCGATCGCGTCAGGGAATACGACCGTGATCGTCGCGACTGGGGGCATCGAACAAAACGGCCCGTATGTCGCCGCCGGGAAACACAATTTCGTTCTCGAGGCCACCACCGACGCGATCGCACGCGAGCTGGGTGATGCGCTGGTCGCCCCGATCATCAAGCTCGTCCCCGAGGGCGGGATCGAGCCACCGACCGGACATATGCTCTTCCACTCCACGATCAGTGTCCGGGAGGAGACGTTCCGAGCGATGCTGACGGACGTCGTCGGCAGCCTCGCGGTCCACGGGTTCGAGAACATCGTCCTGATCGGTGACAGCGGTGGGAACGGGGGCGGGATGCAGGCGGTGGCCGGCGCGCTGAACGCGAAATGGTCCGGCGACCCGGCGCGGGTCCACCACATCACCGATTACTACGAAGCGGACATCTGGAGCTGCGAGTATCTGAAGGACGAGCTCGCGATCTTCCAGCAGCCGGACGTGTGCACCGCGACCCGTAACGAATACCACGACGACTATCACTACTCGTCGATCGTCGCGACGACCGATCCGAATCGGATTCGTGCCGAGCAGCGTATGGCCGCCGGGTCGTTCAGCATCAACGGCGTCGACCTGGATCCGCTCGAACGCACGATCGAGAACGGCCGGAAGCTCGTTCAGTACCGGACCGCGATCACCGTCCGCGCGATCCGGGCGGCCATGTCAGGGGGCTGATCCTCTTTGAATCGCTCCGGAATCTGGAAGTTCGGGTGGGTGGCGGCCCGGGCGTTTCTCGGCATCATGTTCTTCACCGGCGGCATGTCGAAGCTCATCCCGTTCCCGGGGATCATGGGACCGGTCTGGCTCGAGGAGGTGCTGCAGCCGCACGGCCTGGGGCCCTACGCGCGCTTCATCGCCTGGTCGGAGCTTTTCATCGCCGTGCTCCTCTTCTCGCGCCGGTTCGCGACGGTGGGCGCCGTCATGATGGTCCCGCTGCTCGTGAACATCTTCGCGGTCGTCACCTCGATGGAGTGGCGCGGCACGCCCTACGTCGTCGCGGGCTTCATCGTGATGAACGTCTACCTGCTGTGGTACGAGCGCGATCGCCTGCTGACTCTGGTCTCAGACGGCTTCGGTGGTCCGGCGTTCGGCCCCTGGGGTCGCGACATGCCCGCCGTGGTCGGGATCCTGGCGTGTCTGGCGGGGCCTCCCCTCCATGCCCTACATCCGGTGCTCGGATACGTCACGATCGGTCTCGGGCTTCTCGCGCTCGCCGTGACGCCACGCCTTCACGGGAGGGCCGTCGAATGAAAAGAACGCTGTACGCACCGTGGTCGCGCGCGGGGTGATGTTCCGTCCCGTGGAGTCCGAACGGCCGCCGCTCGACCCGGACGCGATGCGGATCAGCGTCGAACCCGAGTATCTGGCCGATCAGTCGGATCCGGAGACGGAGCAGTACGTCTTTGCGTATCGGGTCCAGATCGAGAACGTCGGGACGGATCCGGCGCAGTTGTTCTGGCGCCATTGGTATATTCACGATCCGATCGCCGGCGATCAGGAGATCGAAGGCGAAGGGGTCGTCGGAGAGTCGCCTCGCCTCGATCCGGGGGCCTCGCATACCTATCAGAGCTTCTGTGTGCTGCGCGGGAAGACGGGCCACATGGAGGGCTTTTATCACTTCCGACGGGACGATGGATCCGTCTTCAAGGCGGCGATCCCGAGATTCGAGTTCCTCGTGCCTCCTGGTGACGGCGGCACGTTCCTGACCTGAGAGCTTCGCGACATGGCCGTCTTCGCCGACCGTCTCTCCGCCCTCGGCACCGAGAACGCCTTCAAGCTCGGCGAGGACATCCAGCGCTGCGTGGACCGGGGGATGGACGTCATCCGGTTCAACCTCGGCGCGCCCGACTTCCGGAGTGCCGAGCACCTGAACGCCGTCGCGATCTCGGAGCTCGAGGCAGGGAACTCCGGCTACTGCGATCCGGCGGGCCTCGCGTCGTTTCGCGAGGCGATCGCCCGACACATTCGGGAGACGCGCGGGATCGAGATGACGGCGGATCGCATCGTTGTCACCCCGGGGGCGAAGCCGCCGATCAGCTACACGTTCCAGGCGTACGTCGACGCGGGCGACGAGGTCGTCTATCCGAGTCCCGGGTTCCCGATCTACGAATCCTGGGTGACGTTCGTCGGCGCGACGCCCGTCCCGCTACAGCTCGAGGAGAGCGCCGGATTCGCGTTCACGGCGGACGATCTGGCCGACCGCGTATGCGAACGCACGAAGCTCGTCATTCTGTGCTCCCCCTCGAATCCGACCGGGGGCGTGCTTTCGCCGGACGAGCTGGGCGGGATGGCCGAGGTCATCCGCACGCGGTGCCACCCGGATGTCCGCGTGTACTCCGACGAGATCTACGAACACATCCTCTTCGACGGGGCCGAGCACCACAGCATCGCCTCCCGAGCGGGAATGGCCGAGCGAACCGTGATCTGCAGCGGGCACTCGAAGGGGTTCGCGATGACGGGCTGGCGGCTGGGGTGGGCGGCGCTACCGACCGCGGACGAGGCGTCCGTGTTCAAGCAGCTCAACATCAACACGATCAGCTGCGTCCCCCCGTTCCTGCAGGAAGGCGGGCGCGCGGCCTACGAGGACCCGAGGACCGCGGAGGTCGTTCGGGCGATGGTCGATCAGTTCGAACGTCGACGGGACTGGATCGTCCCGGCCCTCAACGCGATCGACGGCATCCGATGCCAGAACCCCCTCGGCGCCTTCTACGTGTTCCCCAACGTGGCCGGGGCGTGCGAGCGGCTGGGGATCCCGGCGGCGTACGACCGTCTGTCCGAGGCCTCGCGGGCCAGAACCACGCCCGCCGGCATGCTCCAGATGTTCCTCCTCTATCGTTACGGCATCGCCACGATGGACCGCGCGTCGTTCGGCCGGCTCGGCTCGGCGGGACAGCATTTCCTCCGATTGTCGATCGCGAACTCGATGGAGGAGATCCAGCGCGGCGTGGCCCGTCTCGAGAGGGCCGTCTCCGATGCTGCCGGCTTCGAGGCCTTCCTGTCCGAGGAGGCGCTCTGGGCCTGATCCTCGCCCTTTCACAGGCCCCTCACTCGGCCCTTTTCCCTTCAGTAACAGTTCCGTAACCGCCGACTGTCGGACAACCTTCCGTCTCGGCCGAGACGTCAAACTGTTTGAGACGCAGGGTCAAGACAGACTACGGGGTCAACCACGCGGTATCGGAGACGTCCGGCGCCGCTGCAAATAGATCTTCGCGGGTTTCCATGGATTCCAACGGGTTTTGGGCGCGCCTTCGAGAGGCGCGAGCGGTTCAGGGTCTCCTGGTGTATCTGGGTGCGACGTGGCTGATCCTTCAGCTGCTCGACATCTTCATCGACAACCTCGGTCTTCCGGCCTGGACCATGGTCGGGGCGATCGTGCTCCTCACGATCGGGCTGGTCTTCCAGCTGGCGGTCGTGTGGGTCCAGGCACTCCTTCTCGCCAGACGCGGGGAGGAGGCGGAGATCGGGGACGACCCGCAATCCGGCCTAGTGAGAGACGCCGCAGCCAGTTTCACTTGGGCTCGCTTCGCATTAGGCGGGATCTTCGCCTTCGCACTCCTGTTTGGCATCGCCGGCGCGTACATCGTGTTCGCGGGGCCGGCCGAAGGGAGCGCGACGTTCGCGATCGAAGAGGGTGCCTCACCCGGCGTCGCGGTACTTCCGTTCACCGTCAATAGTCCCGACCTCGAAGAGCTCGGGGAGGGGATCGTCTCGCTGCTGGCCACGAACCTCGACGGTGTCACGGGGCTTCGGGCGATCGACAGCCGGACTGTCCTGGCGCGGTGGGACGAACTGGTCGGTGACCGCGATCGGGCCGATCAGAACACGAACCTCGCGGTCGCCCGTGCCGCGGGGGCCCGATACGCCCTTTTGGGGTCCGCGGTCGAACTGGGCGACGACGTCCGCCTGCAGGCCGACGTGTACGACCTCTCGACCGGAGCGCGTCTGGACCATCGTCAGATCGACGGGTCTCCGGACAATCTCTTCGAGCTGGTGGACCGGATCTCGATCGAGGCGATCGACGCGATCCTCGGGCAGCAGCAGGACCCGCTGCAGACGCTGAGCGTCGCGACGGTAACGACGAACTCGATTCCGGCCCTGAAGGCGTATCTCGAGGGTGAAGTGTCGTACCGCCGGTCCGATTTCGAGGGAGCGCGGGAAGCCTACGAGCGGGCGATCCAGGACGACTCGACGTTTGCGCTCGCCCACTACCAGCTCGCGAACGCGTGGGGTTGGAGCAACGGCCCCGCCCACCCGGGCGCCGTCGAGAACCGGCGCCGGGCCGTGGAGCTGGCGGACCGTCTCCCCGAACGTCAGGCGCTGCTCGTTCAGGCCACCGATGAGGTATTCAGAGGAGAGTTGGCCGCGATCGACAAGCTCCGACGAGCCGTCCAGCGCTACCCCGACCATGCCGAGGCGTGGTATCTGCTTGGCGACGCGTTCTTCCACCTCGGGCCCCGATCGCTGGTGAGCCTCGATGAGATGGCGGACGCGTTCTCCCGCGCGATCGATCTCGATCCGAGGTTCGCCCCGTTCCACATCCACCTGCTGGACCTGTCGTTCCCGCAGGCGGACAGCGCGGGTGCGTGGGATCGGATTCGCGCGTACGGTGACCTCGCACCGGGCAGCCAGTTCGACGAGCGCTCCCGGCTGCAGTTCGCGCTCTCCTTCGGTGATTCGGTGACACGTCGCAGCACCGCGCGGCGGCTCTCGGGTCTGGACATGACCGAGCTGCACGCGGCGGCATCACCTTACTTGAACGCGTGCTGCTGGCACGCTCGCGACGCCGTGCTCACGGAGATCGCCGATCGGGCCCGCGAGGAAGACGACTTCCCGAGCCACTACGGGACGATGGCGACTCAGATCGCCTCGGGAGCGCTCATGCACGGGCAGCTCAACCGGGCGATGGAGCTGTATGCCGAGCCGGGCGTCAACCAGACGTCACGAGTCTGCAGCATGGCCGTGTATCAGGTGCTCGGTTTTCCCATTCCAGAGGGCCTGCTGGACTCGGTTCTCCCCCTGGAAGGCGAGCTTACGAGCACCGGCATCGAACCATTGTGTCGTGCTCTGTATGCCGGCCAGCGGGGACGCTGGCGAGATTTCGCCCGGGTCCTGGCCCACTATGATTCGCTGGCGGCCCTCCCGGACTCCGCCTCGGGTGGCGGCAGTGCTGCGGGACCGGAGACCCATGCGCTCGCGCTACGCGGCTACGAACTCTGGAAACGAGGTCAGCCGGAGGCCGCGCTGCCGCTCGCGGAGCAGGCGTTCCTCGAGGGCGGGTGGGGCTGGTGGTTGGGCTCGATCTATGAAGAACTCGGCCGCGACGAGGACGCAGCGCGGTTCTATGCCGCGCATTGGGCGTTCCCGATCTCCTATCACGCGCTCGGCCGCGTCTACGAAAAGCTCGGTGAGCACGACAGGGCCCGGGATGCATACGAGTACTTCATCAGGTCCTGGGAACACGCCGATGAGGACATGCGGCCCTGGGTCGAAGAGGCGACCGAGGGAATCCTGCGGACCCGCGACCGGCAGGACTCCTGACCAGCTAGAGCAAACCGTCGGGGGGGGGACGTCGCCGTTCCTCGGAGGGGTCGTCCTCGAACTCCTCTGGCAACGCGAACCCCTCGGCGAGCTCGGGCTGCTCGTCGTTCCCCATCACCCGTTTCGCGATGTATTCGCCGAGGACGGGTCCCTGCTTGAATGCCTCGGCCGACCCCGAACCCGCGAGCCACACGTTCTCGTAGTCCGGGTGCTTGTCGACGAGGAAGTTCCCGCCACGTCCGAACTCGTAGTGGCACGCGCGGGTCTCGTTGATCGGCGCACCGATGAGATCCGGGAAATACCGCTCGATGATCTGCCGCGGCCGTTCGTGCGAATCCGCGTCCGCCCAGCGATCGCTCGTGTCGGGGTCGTCGCCGGCCTTGCCGCCCGTCCGTACGCGGAAGCCGCGATGGTCCGGCGGCAGCGCGGGCCACCCGGTGCACCCCGGAACGCCGTAGCTGGGCATGTTCGGGAACATCCAGCGTGAGTCCTGAACCCCGAAGTAGAAGACGAACCCGATCGGAATCCTGAGGCGTTTTCCCATGAGCTCCGGGAACACCTTCGGGAACCACGGGCCGAGCGCGAAGATGTAGGTCGATCCGGAGAGGGATTCATCGCCGTCGATCATCACCTCGTTGAGCTGCCCGCCGTCGCTGCCGCCCATCGAGGCGCGGCCGATCCTGATCTCGCCGCCCTCCTGAACGAACCTCGTCGCAACCGACTCGATGGCGCGACGCGCTCGAACGACGCCGGCTCCCGGCTCATAGAGCGCGGTCGTGATTCCTTCCGTGTGTATCCACGGCCAGCGATGGTTGATCTCGTCCGGCCCGAACTGCTCGTACGGGACGCCGACAGTATCCCAGTGCGCCACGGTGTCTTCGAGATAGGGCTCCGACTCCTCGCGCATGATGAGGTCGCCGGTCTGGAAGAACACCCGGGGAAGCAGCAGCTCGCTTCCTTCCTCGTCCCACTGGATCCAGCGGCGGATCGCTTCATTCGCCCAGTGCACCCACTGCAGGCCGTGCGGCCGGTCGCCGTATGACGTGCGCACGCCCCGCGTCTCGCCGCCGGAGGTCGATCGCGAGTTCGCCGGTCCGTACGGATCGACGACCGTCACCATGGCCCCGAGACGTTGGAGATTGAGGGCCGTCCACATCCCGAAGGTGCCGGCTCCGATGACGACGAAGTCGGGCGCCTGCCCCTCGCGGCGTTGGACCGGAGTCGTGCGGGCCGCCGGCATCGAGCCCGATAGCGGCCGTGCCCCGGCGAGAGAGAGGGCGGCTCCGGTGGATGCGGTCTTGAGGAAGTCCCGTCTGTCGATCGTCATGCGGTGTCCTTTGCTACCGTCCACCCGGCGGGGAATCCAGCACGAACTCATCGAGCGCCGCCTCGGTGGCGGAAAGCTCGGCGTCGCCCGGCTCGAATCCGTTCAGCTGAAGCACGTACGCGACGACGGACACGTAGGCTGCGTCACTGAGAGATCCCGGAGCGTTCTCGGGCATCGTCGACTTCACCGTGCGGAAGAAGTCCCACGCCGTGCGTCGGCGCCACGTGAACTGGAAGTCGTCGCCCCGGAATTCGCCGGTCGTGTGGCACTCACCGCATACGGCGCCGAACTGCTCTCGTCCGGCATCGACCTGCGCCGGGCTGAACGAAGCACCGTTCGTGGCCGCGGCCGGCGCCGCCTCGACCGCCTCGGCGGGCGCCGGGGAGGCTGCCGGCTCGGCGGAGTATCCTCCGCAGCCGACGGTCAGGAGTAGCGCGGCGGCCAAACGGGGGCCTGCCGCGTTCATGAGCCTCGGGGTCCTCATCACGCTCTTCGCTACCTCGTCTCGGGCGGTCGAATCGGTCTGTCCTGTCCGGGTATTGTGAGACAACAGACGTCGTCGCGCACGCGTTGACCCGCATCGATCCGCTTCGACGCCGGGCATCTCGCGGCACGGGCCGTCGAGAGTGATACTCAGGAGCGCCCGCACCGGGCCACGGAGGCAAGGAGACCATGAAATCGCTCGATGTTCGCCGGATCAGGCACACGACGGTTCTCGCGGCGGTAGCGTTCGCGTTCGCCACCCCGCTCGTCGCCCAGGTGACGCTGCTTTACAGGACGACGGAAGAGGGCACCGTGTTCATGGACTCGCCGATGGGCGCCATGGAGGTGCAGGCCGAAGGATACGGCGAGGTGCGCTTCGAGGTCGACGGTACGTCCGCCGTCGCCACCTACGACACGATCTTCTCGTACGTGGGCGGCACGATGGGCGATCAGTCGCCCGACGTCACGCCGCTCAGGGACGGGACCTTCGAATTGTCGTTCGAACGCCCCGGGGTCGTGAAGACGCTCTCGCATCCGAGCATGGGTGCGTCGGGTGCGGGGGGGATCGATCCGCTCCACTCGTTCGACGACTTCTTCGTGCCGCTACCGGACGAGTCCCTCGCCGTCGGCGTCGAGTGGTCCGAGACGCTCATCAACGAGGGGTCGAGTCAGCCCGGCGCCACCTACTACATGGAACGCGCCATGACGATGAAGGTGGAGCGCGATACTGTGGTGAACGGCGTGCCGGCATTTGTCGTGAGCGTGGCTCAGGAAGTCAGCACCGAGGCGACAGGCGTGATGGAGGCGATGGGCGCCGAGTTCATGACCTCGTCCGACGGAACGGACAACGGCACCGCGATCTTCGCGGCGGACGGGACGCTGCTGTATCGCGATCGGGAGGTGAACATGAACGGTCTCTTCTCGATCGGCGTCCAGGGGCAGGCGTTCGACATGCCGCAAACGATGTCGTTCACGGGGTCGACGGAACTCATCCCCGACAAATGACGGCCATTCGAAGGGGATCGGTTTGAGAATGACGCGACGGGCTTTCGGGGGGGTGGGGATCGCGCTGCTGCTATCGAGCGCGCTGAGTCCCCTCGACGCACAGAACGCCGGGATGCTGGTACTCGAGTCCCCGGCTGGCACCGAGGCGATGGCGTACGGGAACGCGCCGTACCTGTGGTCCTCGAGCCCGTCGCTCGTCTTCTACGCGCCGGCGCTCCTCGAACGCACGGCCGGGGCGGTCGTCGGCTTCCAACGCTACGCGAGCGAGGGCACACTGGCTTCCGCCGCCGCCTCGGGCGACGTCCTGGGTGGCGGTTTCGCGATCGGTGCGCAGTACATGCGGTACGGGCTGGACGGGGGCTTCCCGCAGGATCGGGACATGCAGAGCGTCGCCCTCACGCGCGGCGAGATCGGCGTGACCGAGTTCGTCGGGTCGATCGGGTACGCTCGGACCCTGTTCGGTATCCGGGCGGGGGCCGCCCTGAAGTACGTCGAGCAGTCGGCGAATCGCACCCGCGAGTCGAGTGCTTCGGTGGACCTGGGGCTCGCGAAGGATGTCGGCCCGATCATGATCAGCCTCGCGGGCCGCAATCTGGGTGGGGATCTGAAGCTCTCGCCCGGGCCTACGGATCCTCAGCCGATCGAGGTCCAGCTACCGCGCCAGTTCATCGCGGGGCTCTCCAGTCAGGACTTCGAGGTGGGTCCGTTCGACATGGCGGCCACCACCCAGGTGACGCGGCGCCGTGACGGACAGTACATCCCGGCCGGCGGTGTGGAGGTCGCGTACTGGCCGGTCGCCGGGTACACCTTCCACCTGCGGGGCGGTCTCCAGCGCGTGTCGGGAGATGCCCGGAGCCCGTTCACCCTCGGGGGGGCGTTCACCGGCGACGCCATAACGATCGAGTACGCCTACCAGGCGTTCGACGAGCGCGGAAACGCCCACCGCATCGGACTTCGCTGGAACCAGTAACCGCGAAGTTCGACTACCGCGAACCCGTCGTCTCGGGCCGGTCCGCGGAGAGAAACGCCGGGTCCAGATTCGAGAATCCGATGTCGTCCACGACGACCGTGCCGGCCTCGGTGCGGTCGAACACCAGACGGACCTCTCTCAGCGCCCGCACGTCGATGTCGTCCCCGAAGTCCGCGAGCGGGATCGAGAACGACTGTAGCACCAGCTCCCATTGGGTCTGGAACTGATCCGCGTCGTTTCGACGGCGAACCTTGATATCCAGCGGCTTTCGGATCGGGCCGTAGTCGGAGAGTCGGACCGAGCCGGTGTTGCCGTTCGCGTCCGTGATGCTGACGGACAGATCGACCGTTTCGTCCTCCTCCTCGTCGTCCGCGTCTGCCTCGTCCGCGTCGGGCGAGTCCGGGACCGGGCTCTCTTCCGCGTCTTCCTCCTCCTCTTCGCGCTTGCGCGGACCGGGTTTCTGGTCGACCGCGGTGAGCAGGAAATCGAGCGTCGTCGTCTCGGAGAACCCCCATTCGACCGGCAGGTCGGCTGGCAGCGCGAGGGCATAGCTGCCCGGGATCTCGGCGGGCTCGTCCTGTCCGGCGACCGCATTGTTCCAACCGAGCCACACGCCGTTCGTGCCCTGGGAGTTCGAGGTCGTCGGTCGGTTGCTGGACCGGAGCGCGAGCAGGTCCTCGCGCCAGCGGCCGAGCGAGTCGCCGACGATGCGCACGCCCTCCTTCGATCCGGTCGTCAGATCGATGTCCTCCTCGAACGTGGCGATCGGCCTGAACGAGCTCGTCTGGAAACGGGTCACGTACATCGTGTTCGGGAGCCACTCGCCGATCACGCGGTGATCGCGAAACAGCGGCAGGTACTCCTTGTTGTCCTTGAGCGTCGCCTCGAGGAACGAGGACACGTAGATCTTTCCCATCTCGCGCTGGTCTTCGCCGTCGATCAGTCCCCGCAGCTCCAGGATCCGACCGCCGCGCGGTCCGAAGTCGCTGTTGCCCCAGACGGTGTTCCACTGGCCGTGATTCGCGCGGTACATGTAGACCGCGCTCTTGAAGTAGTCCTCGCTGTCGTTGAACCCGAGCCGCTGGTAGATCCGAAGCCCGTGGAAGCTCGTGACGTCGCCGTCGTGCGATCCGTGGAACACCAGGTAGTTGATGTTCTCGACGGGCACGAGCCGGCCCGTCGGGAGGTACTGCCCATCGACGGGTGCGATCGAGATGATCGACCTGATGCCGAAACCGAAGTCGAACGTCTCCGACGCGTCGTCCGGATACCGGTCCAGACGGTTGAACGCCGCCGCGTGCGTGACCGCCTCGCCTCCGCGGGAGTGCCCGATGAGGGCGACGCGGTCGAGATCGGCCTTCCCGAAGAAGAGATTCGCTTCGTCCTCGTTGAACCCGCGCCACGCCTCGAGGTGCTTGAGGAGAAGCCAGCCCCGGCCGTCGTTCTCCTCCCGGATGCCACCGTTGATGAAGTTCTGGTCGATGGAGACGAAGATGTATCCCCGGCTCGCCATGAGCTCGCCGAGATACCCGTACCCCGGGTCAGAAAAGTCCCGGGGATCGTGATTCCCGTGCACGATCAGCACGACCGGGAAAGGCCCGTCTCCCTCCGGATACCACACGCGGCCATTGAGCGGGAACTGCTCCGGAGTGAACCCCCAGTACCTGTTTCGTTCGTCGGCCGACCCGCCGAGGTCCACCAGCTTCGACGCGTCCACCGACTCCGTCGTGATGGTGACGGAGTCGCGGTATTCGGGACGGTTCCTGTCCGTGCCGCTCCCGTAGTAGAGTCGCCCCACCTCGTACGGCCCCTCGCGAGCCGGGTGCGGGGCGTCGAGCGTCTGAGACGCCAGCACCGCTTCGTGGTCCGAGGGCGTGAGGTTGAGGGAGGCCGCGCAGCCGGTCAGAGCGGTGCCCACGACGATCGCAACGAGCGAGTCCTTCAGAGTCGATTCGAACATGACGCCAACATACCCGACCGACGGCTCGACGCGGAAGCGCCTCCAGCGTTAGCGTGCCTGGACGCGACAATCGAACCCCAGGGAGTTGGCCGTGGCCGAACCGTTTCAGATACGCGCCGGAGAGCAGCAAGGGCAGGACGGGCTGCTGTCACGTTTTTCCGGGCGCCGCGCGCGCGCCGAGACAGTAAGAGCGCTCGAGTCGCTGCTCGCAGAGGCCGAACGCATCTGCGACGTGACCGGAGAGCACGTCGCCTCGGTGGGCGAGCGGCACGGTATCGACCTTGCCGCCCAGCTTCGGACCGCCAGACGCAATCTCTACCGGAGGTTTCTGGAGCACTGCCTTGACGACTACATGCTGTCCGAGCTCGAGGTGAAGGACCTGACCCACCTCAAGGACGTCCTCCATCTGTCGGATCCGGACGTCGCCCACATCCAGAACCGCGTAGCCCGCGACGTCTACGGGAACGCCCTCGAGGCCGTTCTGGAAGACAACCAGGTGGACGACGAGGAGAAGGTGTTTCTCAAGCAGTTGCGCGGAGATCTCGACCTGTCCGAGTTCCACGCGAGCCAGATGTTCGAGGATGAGGTACGTCGGGCGCAGCAGCGCACGCTCGAGATGACGACGCTCGACACGGGCTTTCTAAAGTCGGAGGGAGAGACACTCGAGATCGCGGGGAGCTCGCGGATCGGTCTCTCGGAAGCCGTTCAGGCGGTGGTCGATCAGGCCCTCATCGGGCTGCCGGACCTCGCGTGGGCGGACGTGTCTGAGATTCGGGTCCGCATCTCTGACGGGCGGATATCCCAGTGGCGCGTGCGGATGACCGCGGGCCGGGGCGACGAGCCGGACGGCGACGCCCGCTCGTAAGGTAGACGCGACCCCGGTGCTCTCACAGGACGGTCGATTGTCCTGCAGGAGCGTCGAATGCCTTCACAACGCACCGGTGTCGTTCTCGTCCACGGAATCGGCGACCAGTCGAGACACGAGTTCCTCGACCGGGTCCTGGCCGGGCTGCTGCCACGAATCCGCGCCGTGGCTCGAACCCGGTCGACCGTGCGCTTCTACGAGGTCTACTGGGCCGACCTCGATCGTGAGATCTCTCCTCGGGAGCGGGTTCGCTACAACGTCTGGCTGATGTGCACCCTGTGGCGGCCGCTCCTGAACCGGTCCGCACGTGGCTCCCTCCGCTTCCAGCGCCTCGGTGTCGCGTTGCTGCAGCTTCCCGTCGTCGCGTTCGGGTTCGGTCACTGGTTGGTGAACGTCTCTCTCGAGTTGATGACCGTCCCGCGGCAGGGCCCCCTGCGAGCATACGGGGCGATATGGCGCCGCTCGCTGTTCGAATACGCCGGCGACGTCGCGCTCTACGTGAGCCCGAGGAAGTGCCGTGGGCGAACACGACGGGACGCGATCCTCGATCGTTTCGACCGGGCCCTCCGGCGGGCGGCAGACGAATGCGACCGGGTTCACGTCGTCGGACACAGCCTCGGGTCCGTCATCGCCTACGAGGGGCTCACGACGCGAACCGGACCGCCGGTCGACACGCTCGTCACCGTCGGATCACCGCTGGACAAGTACCGCCACTTCTGGCCGATGCGCGGCGATGCATCCCGGGCCCCGGCGACGGCCTGGTGCCGGTGGGTCAACGTCACAGACATCGTCGATCCGATCGGAGCGAGGCTGCACCGGTTTCCGGCGACGCCCGCCGGGCCTCGCCCGGAGAACCGGGTGATCTCGCACCGGATTCTCCCGACGAGCGCCCACAATGACTACTGGGAGCACGGCGGGTTCACGACCTGGCTGGCCCACACGCTCGCGACCGGGGACCGTCAGCCCGACCTCCCGGGCTCCCCCGGCGCGGTGCCCGATGCGGCCGGGTTGGCTCGGGCGATTCTCGCCACATGTCTGGGTATCGGCGCGTTCGCCGCCGTGGCCCTGCTGTTCGCCGCCGTGACCGACTTCGTGCTGGGCGTGTCGCACGACTACTACGCGACGACCCGTTCACCGACTGTCGTCTCGGCCCTCCGCTGGCTGGACTCCGGCCTCACGTGGACGCGGGATTGGCTGGGGTTCCAAAACGGTCCCGGCGCGACCGTACGGGGTCTCGCGAAACTGCTCGGCGTCTTTGGGCTGGCGTCCCTTCTCGTCGCCTGGGCGGACCCCTCCGGCCGGACGCGATCGAAACCGCCGGGCGGCTGGCCGCCGTAGAGAGTGCCGATCGCGGACACTCCGCGAGTCATCCCGTGCCGAGAGAGAGACCTCATGGGTGCAGCCACGCGCGAGTTCAAGCAGATCGTCCGAAAACTCATGAGGACCCCCGGATTCACGGCGATCGCGCTGCTCACGCTCGCCGTGGGGATCGGGGCGAACACGGCGATCTTCAGCGTGGTCGAGGGCGTCCTTCTGCGCCCTCTCCAGTACCCCGATGCCGACGAGCTCGTCGGCCTCTGGCACACGGCCCCGGGTCTCGACATCCAGGAGTTCGAGCAATCGAACACCAGCTACACACTGTATCGGGAGCGCAGCCAGACGTTCAGCGAGATTGGCCTCGTGGGTCGACGCGCCGTCATCATCTCCGGCACGGGAGAGCCGGCTCGCGTACTCGCGGCGACCGCGACGGCATCGCTATTCAGGGTCCTCGGGACCCCGGCTGAACTCGGTCGAACGTTCAGCGAGAACGAGGACGACCCGGGTGGTCCGCAGGTCGCGGTCATCGGGTACGACATGTGGCAGGAACGGTACGGCGGTCGCGAAGACGTACTCGGTCAGACCGTCGCGATCGACAACGCGCCGTTCGAGATCGTCGGCGTCATGCCGGCCGGCTTCGAGTATCCGCAGGAGGGCACGCGGATCTGGACGCCTCACGTGATCGGTCCCGAAGACCTCGGGCCCGCCAACTTCAGCTACTGGGGCATCGGTCGCCTGGCGCCGGGAGCGACGCTCGAGATGGCGCAGTCCGAGGTCGCATCGATCCTTCCACTGATGCCCGAGGTGTATCCCGGAGAGATCACGTCGGCGATGATGGAGGGAGCGGGCTTCGCCCCCGTGCTTACTTCGATGAAGGAGGATGTCGTCGGCGATGTCGGAGACATGCTCTGGATCCTGCTGGGAACCGTCACGTTCGTGCTGCTCATCGCGTGTGCCAACGTGGCGAATCTGTTTCTCGTGCGGGCCGAGGGACGGCAGCGCGAGATGGCGGTGCGGACCGCGATGGGGGCAGGGCGCGGCGCCATAGTCCGCGCGTTCCTGACCGAGAGCGTGGTCCTGTCGATGGTCGGCGGTGTGATCGGGATCGGACTCGCCTTCGCCGGCGTGAAGGCGCTCGTGGCGATGGGTCCCGAGAACCTGCCGCGGTTGGGCGAGATCGGCCTGCACGTATCCGTCCTCGCGTTCACCGGGCTCGTGTCGCTGCTCGCCGGACTCCTGTTCGGCGCCGTCCCGGCGTACAAGTACGGGCGCCCCATCCTGACGATGGCCCTCAAGGAGGGCGGACGCGGCGGATCGCTGGGCAAAGAGACACACCGGGCGAACAACGTTCTCGTCGCCGCCCAGGTCGCCCTCGCGCTGATGCTGCTGATCGGGTCCGGGCTCATGGCTCGCAGCTTCTTCGAGCTTCGGCAGATCGACCCCGGGTTCGAGCACGAGAACCTGCTGACGTTCGATCTCTCCATGATCCCATCGGAGGTGGAGACGTCCGCCCGGTCGGGAGCGTTCTTCCAGGAGACGCTCGACAACATCGGGGCGCTGCCGGGCGTGGTCAGCGTCGGTGCCTCGACGTCGCTCCCGTTCTCGGAAGGCTGGAGCAACAACGCCATGATCGTCGAGGGACGTCCGCTGGCCGAGGGCGATCTGCCGCCCATCGTCCAGACCAACGTCGTCGCCCCAGGGTTCTTCGAAACGATGGGGATCGACCTGATCGAGGGGCGGTTGATCGAGCGGCGCGACCACGAGCAGCTGACAAACGTCGCTCTCGTGAGCCGGACCGCCGCCGAGCAGTTCTGGCCCGGTGAGTCGCCGCTCGGGCGCCGGGTGGCTCCGACGCTTCCGCGAGACGCGAACGACGCGCCGTGGATGACCATCGTCGGAGTCGTGGATGACTTCCTGATCAACGGCCTCATGGATGATCCGGTCCCGATGGTCTACTACCCGATGGTGGCGTCCGAGGCCCGCTTCCTCACCGTCGTCACACGGCTCGCCATCACGGTGAAGACGTCGACCGACCCGCGTACGATCTTGCCCGCCGTTCGAAACGAGATCTGGGCGCTGGACTCCCGGCTCCCGATCGCGAACGTACAGACGGGGGACGAGCTGATGGCGGACGCCTCCGCCCGCATGTCGTTCACCCTGGTCATGCTCGCCATCGCCGCCGTCGTCGCGCTTCTCCTCGGGACGATCGGCGTCTACGGCGTCATCTCCTACATCGTCAGCCGACGACTCCGCGAGTTCGGGATTCGGATGGCGATGGGCGCCGCGGACGTCGAGATCCGCAAGATGGTCGTGGGGCAGGGAGTGAAGGTCGCGGGCATCGGCGTCCTGATCGGACTGGCCGGCGGGTTCTTCCTGACGCGCCTCATGGAGGTGCTGCTCTTCGGTGTGAGCGCCACGGATCCGCTGACGTTCGCGACGTTCGCGATCGTCCTCCTCGGGGTCGCGGCACTGGCGTCCTACCTGCCGGCGCGACGGGCCTCTTCGGTGGATCCGGCTGAAGCGCTGCGCTACGAGTAGTCGTCCCCTTTTGGGCGGGGTCGCAGACGGGGTGCATACCGCCTTCGTCGCTGGCTGTGGCTCGACCACTAGCGCCGACGGCGGGTCGCACCCTGCCGACCGCCACCACCGTGAGCGAGTGGTAGACCCCCGCGGGATCAGCTAGGCTCCCGGAGGACCGAGGACGTTGACATGAGGGGCTCCGATGACCCGAGATGATCCGCCGTGCTGAAGCTCGTCGCCTTCGATGCCGACGACACCCTGTGGCACAACGAGCGCCTGTTCATCGACGTGCAGGCGCGCTTCCTCGAGCTCATCTCCCGCCATACGGATCCCGATATCGTCCGTCAGCGGCTGTACGAGACCGAGATCGCGAACTTGGGGCACTACGGGTACGGCGTGAAGTCCTTCACGCTGTCGATGATCGAGACCGCGATCGACCTGAGCGACGGCAGGGTGACGGGTGACGATATCGAGCGGATTCTCCGTCTCGGACGCGAGATGATCCTGGCGCCGATCGATCTTCTCGATGGCGTGCACGAGGTCGTGTCGGGCCTGTCCGAGGTCCACGATCTGATGGTCCTTACGAAGGGCGACCTGCTGGATCAGGAGAGCAAGATCGCTCGGTCCGGACTGGGAGACTTCTTCGCCCATGTCGAGGTCGTCAGCCGGAAGGACCGGGCGATCTACGAATCGTTGATCGATGGATACGGCGTACGCCCGGGTGAATTCGCGATGATCGGAAACTCACTTCGTTCCGACATTCTCCCCGTCGCGGAGATGGGCGGGCACGCGATCTTCGTCCCCTACGAGACGACCTGGGAGCACGAGAACGTCCCGCCCGAACAGCTCAAGCAGACGCGTTTCCACTCCGTCGAGAGCATTCGCGACGTGCCGGACCTGATCTCGGCGATCGCCTGACATCTCGGGGTGTCCGATTCCGGACACCCGTTCCCGATTCCGGACGGTGTTTTGACCTCTCCGGGTCGCGGGCATCCCCCGCAACATCAATAAAAACAACGGGTTACGGGGTCCCGCGCTCGTGGTACGGCCGTTGCCTTTGGGGGCACTATCCGAGAGCGCGACACCGAACACCCGGGTGCTCCGTATAGCTGGGACACGATTCCGGTCCGAGAGGTCCGGGATTTCGAAGGAAAGAGGATAGATGACGCCATCGAGCGAACGACCGAAGAACAAGCGGTCACGCGAACCGGACATACTTCCCGACGGCGAACGGGCTCGACCCGGGCGCCGGATCGAGATCGGTGTGGGCGGCGGCGCCGGCATGGACGTCACCCGCAGCTCCGAGGGCAGGAAGAAGCGTCGGAACATCTGGATCGGGGCCGGCGTGCTCGGCCTCGCGGTGATCACGTTCCTGCTCTCGCAGCTCGAGCCCGCTGCGCCCAGCGTCGACCGGGACATCCAGCTCTTCGGAACGGTCGAGCGCGGCTCGTTCGTCCGCGAGGTGCGGGGGCCGGGAACGCTGGTTCCCGAGCAGATGGTGTTCGTCTCGGCGATCACCGGGGGGCGGGTCGAGCAGGTGCTCGTACAGCCCGGCGAGGCGGTCGTCGACACGACGATCCTCGTCGTGCTTTCCAATCCGGACATCGAGCTCGAGGCCCTGCAGGCCGAGCAGCAGCTCACCACCTCCCGGGCGGGACTGCTCGAGCTCGAGCGCAGCCTCCAGACCTCGCTCGTGCAGCAGCGCTCGGCGCTCGCGTCGGCCGAGGCGGAGTTCCAGGATGCGACTCGTGAGGCCGAGGCGTATGCCGAGCTGGTTACGAATCAGACGGTTTCCCGTAACGAGGCGAGCCGCGCGCAGGAGCGCGCCGCTACGGCCAGGGTCGCTCTCGAGACGGAGCAGACCCGACTGGACCTCCTCGAGAGCACGATCGAGAACCAGCTCCAGATCCAGCGCGAGCAGGTTACCCGACTGAGCTCGATCGTCACGTTCCGAAGCGAGCGCGTCGAGGCGATGCGGGTGCGGGCCGGGGCGAGCGGTGAGATCCAGGATTTCGATCTCGAGGTCGGGCAGTGGGTCATGCCGGGCACGACGCTGACGCGGGTGGCGCAGCCCGGTCAGCTCATGGCCGAGCTACGGATCCCGGAGACGCAGGCCCGCGATGTTCAGGTCGGTCAGCCGGCCATCATCGACACGCGGACGGACTCGATCGCCGGTGCTGTCCGGCGCGTCGATCCCAACGTCCAGAATTCATCGGTACTCGTCGAGGTGCGGCTCACTGAAGAGTTGCCGCCCGGCGCCCGTCCGAGTCTCAGCGTCGATGGGACGATCGAGCTCGAGCGGCTTCAGGACGTGCTGTATGTGGCGCGTCCAACCTATGGGCAGGCCAACGCATCTGTGAGTCTGTTCAAGCTCACCGAAGATGGGAACGAGGCCGTGCGGGTGACCGTGCGTCTCGGGCGCAGTTCGGTGAACGAGATCGAAGTACTTGAGGGTCTCCAGGAAGGGGACGTGATCATTCTTTCGGATCTGTCTCGCGTTCAGGACGCGGACCGAATCCGAATCCGCTGAGCGGTCGCTCAGCGGAATGAACGCCCGGGCGGACGGCCAGGACCCGCGTCCGGGATGAGCCGGCAAACGAACCAGGTGAAACAATGAGCGAGAACGGATCCGACCCGAGGCCCCTGATCGAGCTCTCGGAGATCAAGAAAGTGTTCTTTACCGAAGAGGTCGAAACGCACGCCCTCTCGGATATCCATCTCGAGATTCCCGAGGGCGAGTTCCTGTCCATCGCCGGTCCTTCCGGCTGCGGAAAGTCGACGCTGCTCTCGCTGCTGGGTCTTCTCGACACGCCCACGGACGGCGAGTACCTGCTCGACGGGCAGCCCGTGGCCGAGCTTTCGGCCTCGCACCGTGCCCGCATTCGCAACCGCCACATCGGGTTCGTCTTCCAGGCGTTCAACCTGATCGGCGACCTGACCGTGTACGAGAACGTCGAGCTTCCGCTCACGTACCGAGAAGGCATGTCGGCGAGCGAGCGTAAGGAACGGACGCTCGAAGCCCTCGAGCGCGTCGGGATGTCGCATCGGCGGAACCACTACCCGGCGCAGCTCTCCGGCGGTCAGCAGCAGCGCGTCGCCGTGGCCCGAGCCGTCGTCGGTGACCCGCTGATCGTGCTCGCGGACGAACCGACCGGAAACCTGGACTCCCGAAACGGCGGGGCCGTCATGGATCTCATGAAGGACCTGCACGAGGACGGCGCGACCATCTGCATGGTGACGCACGATCCTCGCTATGCCGAATTCTCGGAGCGCACGATTCACCTGTTCGACGGCCGCATCGTCGAGGACAAGGCGAACGAGCAGGCGGTCGAGGAACTGCGCGAGAGCGGCTGGGAGATCGCCTGACCGCCGCCTGACGGCGATCGCGACGAAAAATAAGAGCGGGATCGGAGCAAACACCGCGATCTTCAGCGTGGTGAACGGGGTGCTGCTCCAGACGCTCCCGTTCGCTGAATAGGGCGATCTGGTCATCCTTGATGGTACGGAGGGTGGAATCGGGACGGCGTCGAGCGGCACGTCCTACCCGGACTTCGTCGACTTCCAGGAGCAGACGGAATCGTTCGAGGCGCTCGCCGGATGGACAGGCGTCACCTTCGCGCTGACGCGGTAGGGCGGAGAGCCATTACGTGTGCCGCTGACGCCGAATAGGAACCCCGTTCAGCCAACCGCAATGAAGGACAGACTCCGATGATAGACAACTTCCGTCAGGACGTGCAGTTCGCGTTCAGGTCGCTGCGCCGCAACCCGGGATTCACCCTGATCGCCCTCGCGACGCTCGCGCTCGGAATCGGGGTGAACACGTCGATATTCAGCGTCGTGAACTCGGTCCTGCTGAGTCCAATGCCCTACGAGGACGCCGACCGGCTCTACACCGTCTGGGAGAACCACGAGCTGCGGGACTGGACGGATCGGGAGTGGACGGGGCGCACGACCTTCGCGGATTGGCGCGATCGCTCGGAGACCTTCTCATCGATGTATGCTGTCACGGGCTGGGGTCCGAACCTGACCGGTCTCGATCGACCGGCAGTTCTGCAGGGCGCCCTCGTCAGCCCCTCCTTCTTCACGACCCTCGGCGTCACGATACGCGAGGGCCGAGGCTTTCTTCCAGAAGAGGAGGTGCCGGGGAACGAGAACGTCGTCGTGATCGGTCATGACATGTGGCACGAACGGTTCGCGGGCGATTCCGATGTTCTCGGCAGTTCGATCACGCTGAACGGAACCCCGCACGTCATCGTCGGCGTCGCTCCCGAAGGCTTCGACGGACCGCTGGTCCAGAACAACGAAATCTGGGGAGTCCTCCCGATCGATCGCGCCGAAAGCGACCGGGGCTCGTACTTCCTTCGGGTCGTCGGGCGATTGAAGGGCGGAGTTTCACAGCAGTCGGCGCAGGCAGACATGGATCGTGTCGCGGCGGGGATCGCTCGGGAGAATCCGATCGACTACGAAGACGTCGGCGTCGCGGTCGAGCCCCTGCAAACGACGGTCGTGGGCTCCGTGCGGACGGCGCTGCTGGTCCTCCTCGGCACGGTCGGTCTCGTGCTGCTGATCGCCTGCGCGAACGTCGCGAACCTCCTTCTCGCCCGTTCTTCCGTTCGAGATCGCGAGCTCGCGGTCCGCGCGTCGCTCGGCGCCGCCCGAGGACGGATCGTCCGCCAGTTGCTCACCGAGAGCGTCGTCCTCGCGATCGGCGGCGGTCTGCTGGGTCTCACACTGGCTGTCTGGGGCACCGCCCTGCTCGTTCAGGTGGCCCCGCCCGGCCTGCCACGTGTCGCGGAGATCGCGATGGACGCGCGGGTACTGGCCTTCGCGCTGCTCGCATCGGTCGTGACGGGGCTGTTGTTCGGGTTGGCACCGGCGCTCGGGCACGCCGCGCAGTCCTCGGCCCAGGCGCTGCGCGAAGGCGCACGCGGCTCCTCGATCGGTCGCGGTGGGCGGCTGCGAAACGCGCTCGTCATCGGCGAGCTCGCGTTGGGCGTCGCGGTGCTCGTCGCGGCCGGGTTGCTGCTGCGGAGCTTCCAGGAGATGCAGAACGTCGATCCCGGGTTCGGGGCGGAGGGCGTGTTGAGCGCCAGGGTGCTCTTTCCCTCCTCCGACTACCCGGATGCCGCGAGCCTTCGTGTCTTCATGGTGGAGTTCGAGGAACGGCTAGCCTCCCGCCCGGGGGTCAGCGCCGTCGGCGCGGGCAATGTCCTGCCCCTCAGCGGGAACGTGGCCGACGTCGGGTTCGGGATCGAGGGGCGGCTGCCGGACCCCGGGCGTGAGCCGCTCGCGGACGAGTGGCGCGCGACCCCTGGCTTCTTCGAGGCGCTGCAAATTCCACTCGTCAGCGGGCGTTATTTTGACGAGAACGATCGAGATGGTACTCAGAACGTCGCGATCATCAGTCGCTCGATGGCGGAACGGCACTTCGCCGGCGAAGATCCGCTCGGTCAGCGGATCAAGGCGGGCGGCGTCCGGAATCCCGACGCGCCGTGGTGGACGATCGTCGGTGTCGTCGAGACCGTGCGTACCCGGGCGATCGACCGGGTGCCCGAACCGCAGGTGTTCGTACCCTACCAGCAGCGGGCAGCACGCGGGATGTCGATCGTGGTTCGGACCGACGGGGACCCGGCCGTGCTG
Organism: Gemmatimonadota bacterium; assembly: GCA_039587355.1. Classification (GTDB taxonomy): domain Bacteria; phylum Gemmatimonadota; class Gemmatimonadetes; order Palauibacterales; family Palauibacteraceae; genus Palauibacter. The sequence continues at coordinate 23,697 of JBDHIO010000028.1, forward strand.
GCTGCCGACCTGAGGGAGACCATCTGGTCGATCGACCCGAATCTGGCGCTGTCACAGGTCGCGACGCTCGAAACGGTGTTCGAGGCGAGTATGGCACCCCAGCGATTCGTGAGCCTTCTGCTCGGTGGCTTCGCGGCGCTGGCCCTCGTGCTGGGAGCCGTGGGCATCTACGGCGTCATGGCGTTCATGGTCTCGCAGAGGCGACGCGAGATCGGAATCCGGATGGCACTGGGGGCCAGGCCCGTCGACGTCTTGCAGGGGGTCATGTCGCGGGGACTGATGCTCACCGGGGTCGGTGTCGGGTTGGGGCTGCTGGCCGCGATCGGGGCGGGCCGTGCGCTGTCGACGCTTCTCTTCGAGGTCAGTCCTGCGGATCCCCTGACACTCGTTTCGGTCGCGGTGTTACTCGGACTCTCGGCCCTGTTCGCATGCTTCTGGCCTGCCCGACGTGCGACCCGGGTCGATCCGATGGTCACGCTAAGAGCCGAATGACCAACGCTCCGGATCGCGAGACCGGTCGGTTGCCTCCACATTGTCGATCGGTTCGCTCGAAACTCCCAACGCGCATCGCGCAGAATGAGCCGCATAGATGATCCGTCTGAAGAACGTCGAGAAGAGCTACCCCTACAAGGGGGGGCGGACCTGGGTCCTGCGTCGCATCGACGCCGAAATCCGCCAGGGAGAATTCGTCACGATCATGGGCCCGTCCGGGGCGGGGAAGTCCACGCTACTCGGAATCCTCGGACTTCTCGACGGCGCGTTCGATGGCGAGTACTGGTTCGTGGACGAGCCGGTCCATGCGTTGAAACCGAAACATCGCAACGAGCTGCACAAGGCGTACATCGGCTTCGTGTTCCAGCAGTACCATCTCATCGACGATCTGACGGTCTACGAGAACCTCGAGATTCCGCTCTCGTATCGTGACGTGAAGCGGTCCGAGCGGCAGGCACAGGTCGCGGACATCCTCGATCGATTCAGCATCGTCGGAAAGAAGGACCTGTTCCCCAATCAGCTCTCTGGCGGACAGCAGCAGCAGGTAGCGGTGGCCCGCGCCGTCATCTCCGAACCGAAGGTGATCCTCGCCGATGAGCCGACCGGCAGTCTCCATTCCTCGCAGGGGCAGGTGATCATGGAGATGCTGAAGGAGCTGAACGAGCAGGGGACGACGATCATCCAGGTGACGCACGACGAGAAGGTCGCGGAGTACGGGAATCGCCTGATCAACCTCGCCGACGGGTGGATGGTCGACGAGTGATTCCGGCCGATCCGGCGCGGCTCCCCGGATAGGCCCGGCCCGTGTGCCGACGTACCTTTGAGCCGTGACCGAAAACCACCGACCGACCCGGATCCTGATCGCGGATGACCAGCAGGACGTCCTCCGGGCTCTCCGCCTGCTCCTGAAGGGTGAAGGCTTCGAGCTCGAGACAGCGACGTCTCCCGCGGGCATCCTGAGCGCGCTCGAATCGCACGATTTCGACGGCGTGCTGATGGACCTGAACTACGCGCGCGACACGACGTCCGGCCGCGAAGGGCTGGACCTCATCCCCCGGATCAAGGCGCTCGAGCCCGCCCTTCCCGTGATCGTCATGACGGCGTGGGGTTCCATCGAGGGCGCGGTCGAGGCCATGCGAAAGGGGGCGGGGGACTACGTCGAGAAGCCGTGGGACAACCAGCGGCTCGTCGCGACGCTGCGCACGCAGATCGAGCTCGGGCGCGCGATCCGCCGGGCCCAGCATCTCGAGGTCGAGAACCGGTGGCTCCGCGAGCGGGACGTTCCCGACTTCATCGCGACGTCGCGCGCCATGCAGCCCGTCATCCGGTTGATCGAGCGTGTCGGTCCGTCCGATGCGAGCGTGCTGGTCACCGGTGAGCCGGGGAGCGGCAAGGAGGTCGTCGCGCGGTGGCTCCACGCCAGATCCGAGCGTTCGAACCGGCCGCTTGTCGCCGTCAACGCCGGCGGGTTGTCTGAGACGCTCTTCGAGAGCGAGATGTTCGGGCACGTGAAGGGCGCGTTCACCGACGCGAAGACGGATCGCATGGGATACGTGGAGATGGCCGACGGGGGCACCCTGTTTCTCGACGAGGTCGGCAATCTGTCGCTCGTTCAGCAGGCGCGGCTGTTGCGCGTCCTCGAGACCGGCGAGTTCCAGCGGGTCGGATCGTCGCGGACGCGTCGGGCCGACGTTCGGGTCCTCGCCGCGACGAACGCCGATCTCGCCGCCCGGGTCGCGGAGGAGCGGTTCCGGGAGGACCTGCTTTATCGACTGAACTCGGTCGAGATCCGGCTTCCGCCGCTACGAGAACGACGGGAGGATATCCCGGCGCTGGCCGCGTATTTCCTCCGCCGACAGGCGGAGCGCTACGGGCGCGAGCTCGAGATCGCACCCGCGGCGATGGAGGCGCTCCTCGCCCATTCGTGGCCAGGCAACGTGCGCGAGTTGCGTCATGCGGTTGAAAGGGCGGTTCTGCTTGCCGAGGGCGACCGCCTCGAGCCGGCCGACCTGGGGTTGCAACCGGGCCCCGGCACCGGTGGACGTTTCGATGATCTGACGCTCGAGGAGGCCGAGCGAATCATGATTCAGCGAGCCCTCGGTCGATTCGAGGGAAACGTGAGCAAGGCCGCCGAGGCGCTTGGGCTCAGTCGGGGTGCACTCTACCGCCGGCTCGAGAGTCACGGCATCGAGACCTGATCCGGCTTCCGTGGAACTGCCCGTTCGCAAACCCCGCCTGACGTATCAGCGGCGAGTCCCACTCCTCGCCCTGGCCAGCGCAATTCCCGCCCTGGGCATCGCCCTCGTACTCATCTGGACGGGGGACTTCTCGACGCGGCTCCAGTGGACGCTAACCCTGGTCTCGGTCGGCGGCTGGTTCGGATTCTGGCTCGTCCTGCGCGAACGGCTGGTCAGGCCGCTCCAGACCATGTCGAACATGATCGCGGCCCTGCAGGAGGGCGACTACACGATGCGGGCGCGGCTGGGTCGGCCGGACGATTCGCTCGGACTGGTCGCTCACGAGGTGAACCTGCTCGGGCAGACCCTCCGCGAGCAGCGACTCGAGGTGCTCGAGGCCACGGCGCTGTTGCGCCGGGTGATGGAGGAGATCGACGTCGCGGTGTTCGCCTTTGACCACGACGATCGCCTCGTGCTGGTCAACCGCGCCGCGGAGAAGCTGCTCGACCGGTCGGCCGAGAGTATGCTCGGCCGTCGCGCGTCTTCGATCGGTGTCCAGGACCTGCTGTCCGGTCCGCTCCGCCGCGTCGCGGATATGGTCTTCCCGGGAGGCTCGAGCCGTTGGGAGCTCAGGGTCAGCCATTTCCGACAGGAGGGACGGCCGCACAGGCTCCTGGTCGTGTCGGACTTGAGTCGTGTGCTGCGCGCCGAGGAGCGCACCGCATGGCAGCGGTTGGTTCGCGTGCTCGGGCACGAGATCAACAATTCTCTCGCACCGATCCGATCGATTGCGCAGAGCCTCCTGTCATCCGCTCGGGGGGGCGGTAGCGACGCGCCGCCGACCGAAGAATGGCGCGAGGACGTCGAGCAGGGGATGGACGTCATCGGCAACCGCGCCGAGGCGCTCGGTCGTTTTCTGTCGTCCTACGCCCGTCTCGCACGGCTCCCTCCGCCGACCTTCGCCCCGCTCGACGTCGGGGATTGGGTGCATCGGGTCGTCGGGCTCGAGACGCGGATCGAGGTCCAGATCGAGGAGGGGCCCGCCGCTCGAATCCGGGCGGATGGCGACCAGCTGGAGCAGCTACTGATCAACCTGGTCGACAACGCCGTGGACGCCGCCGAAGAGACCGGTGGTGGCGTCACCGTCGGCTGGCGTCGTCTACGTCACCAGATCGAGGTGTGGGTCGAGGACGAGGGGCCGGGGCTGGCGGATACGGCCAACCTCTTCGTCCCGTTCTTCACGACCAAGGAAACGGGATCGGGGATCGGGCTCGTGTTGTCGCGGGAGATCGCGGAGGCTCACCACGGGACGCTCACGCTCGCCAATCGGGTGGGGGAGACGGGCTGCGTAGCGCGGCTCGTCGTCCCGCGACTCGGCGACATCGGCGACGACTCTTCGGCCTGAGCCAGCGCCCCTCTCAGCTCAGGTGGGGGACGCCGCCGCGATCATGAACGGAACGCAATCGTCGGCCAGAACCAGTCGGTCCAGCCAACCCGCCGCCGCCGTGAGGCGTCCGTCGTGGTCCCCGATCCGCACGGTCAGTCGCGCGATTTGTTCGTCGCGGATCTTCTCGTAGAGCCCGGGCGTGACGGTCGAGCCATCCTCCAGCGGGACGCCGTGCCGGACCCACTGCCATAGCTGGGCGCGGGACACCTCGGCCGTCGACGCGTCCTCGAGCCCGTTGTAGATCCGGACAGACCCGGTCCCCCGTAGCCACGACGTGAGGTACTGGAGGGCAACGCTCGTGTTGAGCTCCATTCCGACCCTCGTCACGCGGCCTCCGGTGTCGGCGAGGGCCATGAGGTCGTACGTCCCAACGCGTACATCCTCGCGGAATCGGTCCCGGTGGCGGGCATCGTCGCCCAGCACCGCGCCGAAGGCTGCGCGGGCGAGCGGCACCAGCCCCGCGTGAGCCACGGAGGTGCCGTCGAAACCTTCAAGACTCTCTCGTTCCATCTCCGAGCGGACGGCCTCGATCGCGCGTGCCCGTACGTCCGACTCGCCGCTGATCGGGACGAACGAGTTGGTGCCCGCGATTGCGTGGGCCCCCCGGCGGTGACAGGTCCGGATCAGCAGCTCGGTGAACGCGCGCATGAACGGCACCGTTCGGTCCACGTCACCACGGTCGGGGAGCGTCAGTTCCGCGTATCGTCCGAACGTCTTGATGGCGCTGAACACGTAGTTCCAGCGCCCGGCGACGAGCCCTGCCGCGTGGTCCTGCAGCTCGAAGAGGATCTCCTCCATCTCGAACGCCGCGAGAATATGCTCGATGACGACGGTAGCGCGGATCGACCCGTGCGCGATGTCGCAGTAGTCCTGGGCGAACGTGAAGATGTCGTTCCAAAGGCGTGCTTCGAGCCGGTTGTGGATCTGTGAAAGGCTGAAGTACGGGGCCGAGCCGCGAACCTGCAGCTCCGAGACGTTCTGGAAGAAGTGGACTCCGAAGTCGAACAGGCTGGCCGACATCGGCTGCCCTCCGACCTTGACTCTCGTCTCGTCGAGGTGAAGTCCGCGTGGCCGGACGATGAGGGTCGCGAGGTTGAAGCTCAGCCGGAACGGGCGGCCCGAGTCATCGACGAAATCGATCTCGCGCCGGATGGCGTTGCACAGGTCCGAGTGCCCCTGGATCACGTTCGGCCAGGTGGGGCTCATCGCGTCCCCGAAATCTGCGACGAAGCAGTCGGCGCCAGAGTTCAGCGAGTTGACGATCGTCTCCCGCTCCGCCGGACCTGCGATCTCGACCCAGCGGCGATCCAGGTCCGCGGGGACGGTCGCGACCTGCCATTCGCTCCCGCGAACGTCGGCCGTCTCGAGGAGGAACCCGGGTCGGACGCCGGAGTCGAGCGCCGCCTGACGGCGGCCGCGGGCCTCGAGCAGGGCGCGGCGCCTCGGCTCGAACCGGTGGTGCAGCGCCTTCAGGAAGGCGAGCGTCGGAGCGTCCAGCACGCGTTCCGTCGCCTGGTTCCAGGGGCGGTGCGCTCGAGTCTTCAGGGCCTGCGTTCTCATCACGAATGGACCTCGTGGGTTGCTTCGGATTCGTCCCCCCACGACACCACACCACCGCACGGGGGACGGCCATTCGCAATCCACGTTCCTAGCGTGTGGCGAATCGCCGGGCATCGCGAAATGCCCGCAAACGGACACGTGTCAGCCGCTTATGACGGTGGGTCTACTGCGAGGGGATTCGCGGCCGCCCGAGCAGGCTGCCGGTATTGTTGCAGCGCCGCGACTCTTCCGCCGGTATCGGCCCCCGGCGGCAAGAGGTGGACCAGGGGGGAAGCCCCCGGGGGAGCGCCGCCCCCCCGGAGAGCCCGAAGCTTCGCTCAACCGATTCCGAGCGCCAGGCCACCTGGACGGTTGCAGCGGGCGCCACGGGGACGCGCGCCCCCGGGTGCCGGGGGAGGGGTTAATTGGTGAAGAAGGAGATGCCGAACAACACCCCGAGATCGATGGAGGAGGCGAGGTCGTCGTTCTCGAAGCTGTAGCCTCCGTGGCCCTCGATCCGGATAGCGAGGGGTCCGGCCGGAGCCTTGACGCCGATGCCGCCTGAGACGCCCATCTGGTTCACGCTGTTGCTTCCAAGGTCGATCACCGCGATCCCGGCTCCCCCGCGAAGGTACATGCGGCTCTGTGCCGGATCCTGCGACAGGTGGTACAGCAGTGAGGCCGCTCCGGAGAAGGTCGTCAGCGTCGTACCGCCACTCGACAGGATCGCGAGCGCCACGCTCGGCTCGATACTCACCGCGTCCGAGACGAAGAAGCCTATCCGGAGGTTCTGCAGCGGGATGCCGACGCTCGACACGTTGTCGGAGTTATCGACGATGGACAGTTCGTATCCTGCATCGACCCCGAATTCGACGGCCCCTTGCTGTGCAAACGCCGCGCCTCCCGGCACCAGTAAGAGCATCCCTGCGGCCAACGTCAGTCGTCTGGTCATCATGAAACCTCCCACATGTGGGCGCCGAATCCAGCGCCATGACTCAATCCCGACCACCCCTCCCGTCTTGTTACACGCGGAAACCGACCTCGGGCGGCTCACGGACGTCTGGCTTGAGGCGCTGAACTGTCGAAGATTCATTCGCGGCCTTGAGTCGCTTTCCACGCGTCGAATCTACGGAGGGCAGGATGCACCCCAGATCAACAAGCGCCCGCTGGTTCCGGGCAGTGCTTTTCGCCGGCCTCGTACTGTCGATCCCGCTGGCCTCACTGGCTGCCCAGGAGGGCAAGCCCGCGCTGGAGCACGAAGACACGTATCGCTGGAACACGATCGGCGGACGGACGCTGTCCGCGGACGGAAACTGGCTGGCCTATGTGATCTCCCCCTGGGAGGGTGACCCGACGGTCGTGATCTCCCGAACCGACGGGTCCGACGAGCGACGGTTCCGTGGGAGCGGCCCGGAGTTCACGCGCGATTCGCGGTTCATCGCGTTTACCGTGCCCCCGGTCGAAGCCGTCGTCGATTCGTTGAAGCTCGAAGGGACGCGTGGAGACGATCTGCCCGGTGACTCGCTGGCGGTCGTCACGCTGAGCGCCGCGTTCGGGAGTGGGGAGTCGGACGCCGGCGTCTTCAGGGCCGGACCGATTGAGGGGTTCGAGATTCCGGAAGATGAGGGCGCGTGGATCGCGTACCACCTCTCGGAGGTTCCGGAGGACGAGGAAGAAGAGGCCGAGGAGACGCCCGAGGAGGAAGCCGAGGAAGCCGAGGAGTCCGAAGAGGAAGAGGAGTCCGACGAGTACAAGAAGTGGCACGAAAGGGACGACGCCACTCCGCTCGTAGTTCGCAACCTCGACACGGGTTCAGAGACGACGTTCGAGAACGTGACCTCCTATGCGGTCGCGAAGGCCGGTGACGTTCTGGCCTACGCCGCGAGCACCGAGGAGGGCGAAGGGGATGGCGTGTTCGTCGTAGACGCCCTCGACGGTACCGCGACGACCGCGATGGCCGGCGCCGGCCTCTACAAACAGCTCGCGTTCGACGATGCGGGCGACCGGCTCGCGTTCCTCTCGAACGCGGCGGACTGGGAGGCCGAGCGTCCCGAGTATGCCCTGTATCGGTCGGACGTCGGAGGAGCGGCGGATCTGATCGCGACTTCCAGCACGGCCGGCGTGCCGGGTGGCTGGTGGGTCAGCGAGAACTCGGGCCCCTCGTTCTCCGAGGATGGATCCCGGCTCTTCTTCGGGACGGCACCGCGTCCCGCCCCCGAGCCGGACGAGCAGATCCTGGAAGAGGACCGCGTTTCGGTCGACATCTGGAACTGGAAGGACGACTTCCTGCAGCCGATGCAATTGGTGCGGGCGAACCGCGAGCGCAATCGCACGTACCTGGCCGTCCACCACGATGGTGCATCGGGCATCGTCCAGCTCGGGTCTAGCGAGATCCCCGATGTGAGCCGCACCAGTGACGGCTCGGGCGACTATGTTCTCGGCACCTCGGATCAGGCGTATCGTCAGCTCGTGTCCTGGGATGGCAGCTACGAGGACGCGTACGCGATCGACGTGAATACCGGCCAGGCCCGGCTGATCGTGCAGGCCGTGCACGGGTTCGGCGGGGCCACGCTCTCCCGCGGAGGCGATTACGCCCACTGGTGGGATGGCACCGACCGTGACTGGAAGGTCGCGAGCATGAGCGGCGGAGCGCCCATGAGCATGACCGCCGGCATCTCGAGCGCGTTCCACAACGAGCTGGACGATCATCCCGATGAGCCGCCGCCCTACGGCCAGGCGCAGTGGACGGAGGGCGACGAGGCATTTCTGGTGGCGGACAAGCACGACGTCTGGCGGACCGACCCGACCGGTGACGACGGGCCGGTGCGGCTGACGAACGGCCGCGAGTCCGGCACCCGGTTCCGCGTCGCGCCGCTGTCGGATGGCAGCGGTGGCGGCGGGTTCTTCGGTGGCGGCGTCGACATCCCGAACGGCGAAGTCATGATGACGACGTTCGACCTCGAGACGCGCGCCGGTGGGTATGCCATGGGCCGCACGGACCGTGCGACCGCGCCGCGGTCTCTGGTCTCGGGCGACGTGCGCTACGGTCGGCCGATCAAGGCGAAGGACGCCGACCGGATGATGTGGACGCGCGAGAGCTTCGTGGAGTTCCCGGACGTCTGGGTGAGCGGTGACGACTTCGCCGACGCTCGGAAGCTGACGGACGCGAACCCGCAGCAGGACGAGTACCGCTGGGGCTCGACCGAGCTGGTCTCCTGGCTGTCCGCGGACCGCACGCCCCTCGAGGGGATCCTGATCAAGCCCGACGGCTTCGACCCGACGCAGAAGTACCCGATGATGGTCTACTTCTACGAGCGCTCGACCGACGGAATCAACGCGTACCGCGCTCCCGTGCCGAGCCGCGCGTCGATCCAGTATTCGTTCTACGCGAGTCGGGGATACCTGGTCTTCGTCCCCGACATTCCGTACGAGATCGGATATCCCGGTGAGAGCGCGCTCGATGCGGTCATCCCGGGCGTCTTGTCCCTGATCGACGATGGGTATGTCGACGAGAACGCGATCGGCGTCCAGGGTCACTCGTGGGGCGGATATCAGATCGCGTACATGATCACGAAGACGGATCTGTTCGCGGCGGCCGAGGCGGGTGCTCCCGTTTCGAACATGACGAGCGCCTACGGCGGCATTCGGTGGGCCAGCGGCATGAGCCGGATGTTCCAGTACGAGAGAACGCAGAGCCGGATCGGCGGGACGCTCTGGGACGAGCGCGACCGTTACATCCACAACTCGCCCGTCTTCTTCGCGGACAAGATCAACACGCCGCTCCTCATGCTGCACAACGACGAGGATGGAGCCGTCCCCTGGTACCAGGGCATCGAGATGTTCGTCGCGATGCGGCGGCTCGGGAAGCCCGTCTTCATGCTGAACTACAACGGCGAGGCGCACGGCCTGACCCAGCAGAAGAACCAGACGGACTTCACCATCCGGATGCAGCAGTTCTTCGATCATTACCTGATCGGGGCGCCGGAGCCCGAGTGGATGGCCGATGGCGTACCGGCCGTGGACAAGGGCAAGAATCTCGGTCTCAAGCTGAAGCGTACCGCCACGTCCGATCAGGCCGATTCGAACTGACTCTGCTTCCGCCGACTCCGGCGGAACGATCCGCTCGATGCTGAGAACGACCTTTCGCCACACGTGTCCCGCGTGTGGCGAAGGGCGTCTCTTCGCTTCGGGCTACCGCATGGAGGAGGAGTGTTCCGCGTGCGGGATGGACCTCCTCGGCCGTGACGGGGCGCACTACGGTGGGCCTATCGCGCTGGGGTACGGCATCGGCGGGATCACCGGGATCGTGGTGTTCACGACGCTCATCGTCTTCTTCGGCTTCCACGTCTGGCTCGTGTGGGCGACCGTCGCGGTCGTGCTCGTCTCCATCCTGCTGACCTTCAGGCACTGCAAGGCGTGGTGGACCTGGGGTCTCTACAAGACCGGACAGATCGGAGACACAGACGTATGAAGCGCCGGTTCGAGTTTCCCCATCCGTTGACCCTGCTGACGGGGTTCATCCTCTTCGCCGCGCTCCTCACCTACATCATTCCCGCAGGGCAGTACGAGCGCGTCGAAGACCCGGTCACGGGTCAGAGCGTCGTCGTGCCGGGAACGTATGCCGAGGTAGAGCCTTCGCCGGTCAACCTGTTCGAGGCGATCGTCTCGATCCCGCGCGGCATGCTGCTGGCCGGGGAGGTCGTGTTCCTCGTATTCCTCATCGGCGGCGCCTTCGCGGTGTTCGATGCCACGGGAGCTCTCCGGCGCGGGATCTCGTGGCTCATTCGAATCCTGGAAGGTCGGGAGGTCCTCGCGATCCCGATCGTCTCCCTCGCGTTCGCCATGGGCGGAGTCCTGCAGAACTTCCAGGAAGAGATCATCGCGCTGGTCCCTCCGCTCATTCTCCTGACCCGTCGGATCGGATACAGCCGCATCACCGCAGTGTCGATCAGTGCGGGGGCGGCCTTCGTGGGTTCGGCTTTCAGCCCGATCAATCCATTCCAGGTCCAGATCGCGCAGAAGGTGTCGGAGGTCCCGCTCGCATCGGGGGCCGCGTTCAGGATCGTCACCCTCGTCATCGCGTTGACCCTGTGGATCTGGTGGACGGTGCGTCACGCGGAGCGTACCCGGACGGAGCCCGAGGTGCTGGATTCGGCGGATGGCCTGGATGAACCGAACCGCCGAGACGCGGTGATCTTCGCGATCGTGGGCACGACGTTCGCCACGCTGACGTTTGGTCTTCTGGCGCTCGGCTGGGGCTTCAACGAGATGTCCGCCCTCTTCTTCATCATGGGGGTCGTCGTGGGACTCCTGGGCCGTCTGGGGGTCACGGGGACGGCGGAGGCCTATGCCGATGGGTTCCGGTCGATGGCCTATGCGGCGCTCCTGATCGGGTTCGCGCGGGCGATTCTCGTAGTGATGACGGACGGGTTGATCATCGACACCATCGTGCGGGCCATGTTCGTCCCGCTGGAGAGCCTGCCGGTCGAGCTGTCCGCTCTCGGGATGGTGGCCGCCCAGGCCGCGATCCACGTGCCGGTTCCCAGCGTCAGCGGCCAGGCGGTCCTGACCCTCCCGGTCCTGGTGCCACTCTCCGACCTCCTCGGACTCGCTCGACAGGTCACCATCCTCGCGTATCAGTTCGGCGGCGGTCTCTGCGACCTGGTGACTCCGACAAACGGGGCCCTGATGGCGATCCTCGCCGCGAGCGGCGTGAAGTACGAAGAGTGGCTCAGGTTCTGTGGGCCGCGGTACCTGGGCATGGTCGCGCTCGGGTGCGTCTCTATTCTCGTCGCCATCTGGATCGGTCTCACATGACCGTACGCGGGCCGTCACGCGAGCCCCTGACCGGACGTTGAGTTCTCGGAAGCAGGCGAAGCTCTCCAGCCCGGACTGCCACAGATGCCCGTTCGGTTCCTCACGGCCGCGTTCGTCACCGCCTCGACGGTGGTCGCGGTCGGTTCGTCCGGAACCAACGGGCACCGGGCCTTCGATCACCCGTCGCTAGCGTTCGATGGCGTCGGTGATCCGACCCACGACCTCGGACATATAAGTGTTCGTGCCCGACGGACTCGGGCCGAGCCGCACGATGACCATGTCGTATGACGGGATGATGACCGTGTGCTGGCCCATGAACCCCGCGGCCCAGTAGGCGTCGCGCGGTGCCTTCTGCCAGGCGCCGCCCTGGTTGAGCCAGAACAGCCCGCCGTAGTTGCGGAGTCGGGCGCCGGGTGCGGGCGAGCTGACGAAATCCACCCACCCCTCGGGCAGGACGCGGTCGTCGCCGTCCGGGCCGGGCCAGACACCGTCCCACAGGTGGAGCAGGCCGAAGCGCGCCCAATCCCAGGCGCTCCCGAAATCGAAGCCCGAGATCACGAAGTTCCCCCATGCGTCGGTCTCGAGCACGAAGTCCCGGGCCCCGATGCGGTCGAACAGGATCCGCTGGGGGTAGGTCAGCCATTCCTCGCCGGCGGCTTCCGCCGCCCGTCGCACGATCAGGTTCGCGGTCAGCGGGTCGGAGTTTCGATAGCGGAAGATCTCGCCCGGCTCCCGGTCCATCGGCTGGTCGATCGCGTGCCGGTACACGTCGATTCCATCGAAGTAGATGCGGAAGTGCTCGTTCCCGTGGGTCCAGGAGGAGTCCGCCCCGATGCTCCAGTTCTGGAAGTCGAGACCGCTCGACATCTGGAGGATGTCCCGCAGTCTGATGCGACTCCGGGGGTCGCCGTCGCCGCTCCACTCCCGGACGGGGACCGGGTCATCCAGACCGGCCTGGAGGATCCCGGCCTCGATCGAGGCGCCGACGAGGGCGCTCGCGATGGACTTTCCCTGGGACCAGCTGATCTGCGGGGTGTTTCTGGTGAACCCGTCCGCGTAGCGCTCGCCGAGGATCTTCCCCTGGTAGATCACGACGAGGGCTCTCGTGTTGTGCTCGCCCCGGGTCATGGCCCAGTCGAGGGACGCCGCGAGCGCGGTCTCGTCGACCCCGGCGGGCGCGGCCTCGTGATAGGCACCCACGTCGCCGGTGGGCCAGGGAGTCTCGTCGGGGTTCGGAATATTCCGCGGCACGGAGACGGGCTCGAAGGCGACCTGATCCATCCCGTCAGGCAGGATCGTGCACCCCTGGTCGCCGTTGTACCGTGCGGTTCGCCGCGGGACGCCATCCGCCCATACCGATGCCGAACGCTCGTCCGGGTCGACGACGTACTCGAAGTCGTCCTGCCAGTTGAAGACGGAGAATCGCGCGATGTCGCTCGCGAGCACGCGGCTCGCGTCTCGCGGATGATCCCGCCCCACGACGAACACGCCCGCGCACAGGTGGTGGGCCGCCATGCCCGCCGTGTGGAACCGGACGTCCTCCGCCCCGTGGGCATCCTGGGCGAGGGCCCCGGTCGGCGAGAGCCAGAGCCACCCGGCGCCGGCAAGGAAGGGAAGGGCGTGTCGAAGTGTCGTGCGCATGATCATCTCCCGTTGGGGCGGAATGTGGGGACGGCGGAGATCCTGGTAAACGGCGCCGAGGGCACACCGGTACCACATGCAGCCGAGTCGGTCCGCGATGCGGTCCGCGTCAGAACCATCCGATCACGGGATAACCGAGATGAATCGAATCAGAACCGCAGGCGTCGCGCTGGTCGCGACGATCGCTCTCACCACAGGTGTTCAGGCGCAACACATAGATCAGGCAGGTCTCTTTGAGGGTGCATGGGAAGTCACGTTCTCATCCCAGATGGGTCCGATGACGATGACGTTCCACCTGGAGCAGGACATGCACGCGATCAATGGCGTCGCCTCGTCCCAGATGGGCGAGTCGGTCGTCGAGGGCGTGCAGGAGGGTGAGGATGTGACGTTCACGATGTTCGTGGTTCAGCCGGACCACGAGGTGAACCTCGACTTCACCGGGACGGTGCACGGGGACACCGCGGAGGGAGCGGTGTCGATCATGGGTGAGGCGTACGAGTGGACGGCGAAGCGCGCGGACGGTCGTTGAAACGGGCGAGTCGGCCGCTCACTCGCGGCGTAGCGCCGTGACGCGAGGACTAACGAACAGGTCTTGAAGGGTGTCGTATCACCAGCAGTAGGGCTCTTCGACCTTTCTGACAGGAATCGTCTGATGATGAAGAAAACGATGGCCGTGCTCGGCCTGGCCCTGGTCTTCGCGGTCGTCGCGGCGCCCGCGGACGCTCAGCAGCGACGTCAGGGCGGCATGAATCTCGATGACCAGATGGCGCGGCTCACCGAGGCGCTCGACCTGGACGAGGAGCAGTCCGAGGCCGTGCGTCTGGTTCTCGAGGGCCAGATGGAGAGGATGCAGGAGATGCGCTCGAGTGCCGGCGGCAATCGCGAGGGCATGCGAGCCGCCATGATGGAGATCCGGGAAGAGACGAATGCCGAGCTCGCGGAGATCCTCTCGGAAGAGCAAATGACGAAGTACACCGAGATGATGGCTCAGCGGCGCGGGCCTCCGTTCTAGCAGCCTGCTAGTCTCCGTTCCTGGGGGATGCCGCCTCGCTCGACGGGGCGGTGTTCGTCGGCCCTCCCGCGTCCAGGCGCGCCCGCGCCCTCCCGCGCTCTACCAGCACGACCGCCCCGATGATCAGTACGGCACCGTAGGCCATCTCTCGCGTGATGGCCTCGTCCGCGAGCGCCCACCCCAGAAACACGGCGACGATCGGGTTCACGTAGGCGTAGGTGCCGGCGAGTGCGGGCCTCACGACCTGGAACAGCCACACGAAGCACGAGAACGCGATGATCGCCCCGAACACGATGAGGTAGGCGAGCGCGATCAGGGAACGAGTCGACACCGCCGCGGCGTCGAAGCGGCCGATCTCACCCAGGAACATCCCCACGATCACGAGGAGGGCCCCGCCGCCGATCATCATCATCGCCGTGGAAAGGAGCGTCGGCTTCGCGAGTCGCGCGCGACGGCTGTAGACGGAGCCCGCCGACCACGTGATCGTCGCGATCACGAGCGCGCCGATTCCGACGAGGACCTCGCGGCTGCCCGCTCCCCCGATCCCCATGTCGTCCAGAGATCCGGACAGGAGGAGCCCAACGCCGGACACTCCGAGAACGATGCTGCCGATTTCCCAGAGGTTCGGCTTCTCGCGGTCGGGTCCGAGCCAGGCGATGGTCACGAACCAGATCGGGACGGTTCCGACCACGAGGGCGGTCAGACCGGACGGGACGGATTGCTGTGCGAAGTTCACCAGCCCGTTTCCGCCGAGGAGCATTAGAGCGCCCGCGATCGTGGCGGACCGCCAGTGCTCGGCGTCCGGGCGGGGAGCGCCCTTCAGGCGCAGCCAGGCGTAGAGGAGCAGTCCGGCGAGGCCGTACCTCACTCCGCCCATGAGGAAAGGCGGGAGCGTCTCGACCGCGAAGCGAATGCCGAGGTAGGTCGAACCCCAGATCAGGTAGACGGCGGCGAACGCGAGGACGATGCGCCCGGTCGCCGGACTCGAGTCGGTCAGGGCACCTCCGCCAGCCCGGCTTCGGCCACGAGAGTGAGAAGCGCGGCCTGGATCGCCAGGTGCCCCGCCTCGTTGATCCACCACTCGTCCGGCGAGTGCGCGCCGCCGCCCCTGCCACCGCTCCCCAGCGTTACGGCGGGGATCCCGAGCGAGATCGGAATGTTGGAGTCCGTCGACGAGCGCCCGAGTACGGGTTCGCCGCCGAGCAGTCGGATCGCGTGGGATGCGCGCTCGACGAGCGGGTGGTCGTCGGGGATCTCCCCCGACGGACGGGTCCCGATCCGGACGACGTCTACCTCGATCGGCGGCCCGTCGCGCCGCAGCGTGTTCTCCTCCTCGAGAGCGCGGTACATGGCCGACTGGAAGGCCTCGTCGATCTCATCGAGACTCTCGGGGCTCACGGAACGCATGTCGACCTCCATCCAAGATGCGAACGGGATCGAGTTCACGGAGGTGCCGCCCCCCATCCGTCCCACGTTGTAGCTGGTCCGCGGTCCCGAGCGGGTGAGTTGGTCGGCCGCGTCCTGGAAGTGACGGATCGCACGTCCGAGCGCATGCGCCGGACTCGCCAGCCCGAAGGCGCCCCATGAGTGCCCGCCAGGCCCCCGGAAGGTCACGCGATACCGATACGAGCCCAGGCCCTGGTGGGTGACGCGTCCGAACCCGGCCCCATCGAGGTCGATCCAGGCGTCGATCGGGTCGGCGCCGTCGCGAAACAGGTGCTTCATGCCGCGCAGGTCTCCCAGCCCCTCCTCGCCGACCGTCCCGATGACCAGGAGGTCGGCCTGCGTCTCGATGCCCGTCGCCTCCAATGCTCGAAGCACGGCGAGGACGGCGACCAGTCCACGGGTGTCATCCGCGATGCCCGGGGCGAACAGGGTGTCGCCGCGCTGGGTCACCGTCACGTCCACCTCCGGCGGAAAGACCGTGTCGAGGTGCCCCGAGATGGCGACGACCCGACGACGCCCGTCCACCGATCCCCGATCGCCGCCACGCCCCTCCCGGACCGCGACCACGTTGCCTTCCTGATCGATGAACACGGAATCCGCACCGGCCTCTCTCAGCCACTCCGCGTAGACCCCTGCCCGTTGCTCTTCCATGAACGGGGGAGCGGCGACCTGCGTGAGAGAGATCAGGTCGGCGACCGTCCGACCATCCATCGACTCGATCGCGGCGAACGCCTCCTGAATGACGGGGTGTGCCCTCAGCGCGCCGAGGTCTTCGGCCGGCGACTGGGCGGCGAGCGGTGCGCACGCCAGGCACGAGACGAGCCCCGTAAGTCTCGCGGATCGAGCGAGAGACCACCGTGTCCTGCCGGTCATCCGACCTCCATGGTCGTTGTTACGTAAGGATTCCCCCGTAGGGCGTCACACGTCGAGCCCGGCCGCCCGCATGATCGCGAGGGCGTTTCCGGCCTTCACCGTCCCCGGGTGAAGCGTGTAGTCGAAGCTGATCTCCTCACCCTCGAGGGCGAACTCGAAGTGGGCGTTTCGCGCCGCCGGGCCGACGGCGTCGGCGATCGCGGCGAGGGCGAGGTCATGGGTCGTGATGATCCCGATTGCCCCCCGGTCGAGAAACGCGCGCACGATCGCCTCCGCTCCGATCTTCCGATCCTCCGAGTTCGTCCCGTGGAGCAGCTCGTCGAGCAGGAACAGCCCCGGTCTGGCCTCTCCCGCCTGGTCCACGGCGCGTTTGATCGCGCGAATCTCGGCGTAGAAGCGGGACGCCCCGTCGAGCAACGAGTCCATGGTCCGGATGGAGCAGCCGATCGAAACGGCGGACATGTCGAGCGAGGACGCTCGCACCGGCGCGCCCGCCTGAGCGAGGACCGTGTTTACGCCGATCGTTCGCAGCAGAGTGCTCTTTCCGGACATGTTCGATCCCGTCACGACCAGTAGCTGCGGTGGTGCCTCGGCCCCGTCACCGGCCGGCTCCCCGGATCGCAGGCTCACGTCGTTTGCCGTGCAGCTCGGGAGGAGCGGGTGAGCGAGCGCCCGTGCGTCGAAACGCGTGGTTTCGCCCGACACCGAGGGGAACACGTACTCGGGTCGTTCGTACGCCAGGCGAGACAGGTCGAGCAGCGCCTCCAGCTCGCCCACGGCGGTGATCCACTCCTCGACCTCCGCGCCGTGCCGGGCCCGCCAGCGCTCGATCGCAAAGGACCAGTTCGTTCCCCACAGGAGGGCGAGCGCGATCGGCGTGAACATCATGTTCTCGCGGGAATCCAGAGCATCGACCCGCTTGAGCAGCGACGCGATCACGTGCGAAGCGGGCGGTGCGTGCGCCCCCAGTGCGGCGTCGATCCTCCGCGTTCGCTCCGTCTCCAGGGACTCGGTCTCGATGCGTCGTAGTGCGAGGAGGACCTGGCGAAACGCCGGCGCGGTTCCGTCGAGGGACTCGATCACGGACTCGACCCGCGCGCGAAGGGGAAGCCAGAACGCGAAATCGATCAGGAGCATCCAGACGAGCGGCGGCGGCCCCATCCAGATCGCGGCGATGCCTCCCGCGGCCGTCAGGCCGGCCAGGCCGAGCGCGGCGATCCGGACGCCCGCGCTGGAGGGAAGCGGCGAGGGCGCGGTGGCCCAGGCGACGAGCTCGCGCGTGCTGAGCGCCGCAACCACGTCCTCCTCGAAGACGGCGAGGTCCTCGCGGAGGTCCAATCGGTCCTGCAGCTCCCGGATCGCGGCCTGTCTTGCGGTGATCTCGTCCGCGTCGGCCGGCTCCAGCAGCCACTCCGCCAGGATCCGGCGCCCGGCTGACGTCCGCGCCTCGCAAAGGAGTTGATAGAGCGACCCCTCTCCGAGGATGTCGAGGTGTCCGGCGTAGGGGTGAGTATCCTCCAGCCACTCCTCTCCCGTCCTGCCGACCCCCGCGAACTGTCCATCCAGTCGTTCGAGCCCGCGCTCGTAGTAGGCCACGGCGCGTCGGGCGCGCTCCAGCGTCTGACGGACCCGGCCGTGGAACAGCACGAGACCCACGAACGCGACAAGCGGCACGCCGACCAGAACCCAGGTCGGGATCCGACCCGCCAGCAGCCAGATCTCGGCGACCGCGATGAGGAAGATCCCCAGCCGGAGTCGGGCGACGAGGGTCTCGGACGCCTCCGCGGAGGCGACATCGGAGGTGCGGGCCTGCAGCCGGGCGCCGTATTCGGCGCGGGGAGTGGATTCCATCACGCGATGATGCCGGTGGTCGCCGGTATTGGCCAGCGCGCCGTCAGCGAGGGATCAGTTGTTCGGTCGAGTGCCCGTCCCGGTTCGTTCGATGACCCAGTCGCCGATCAACTCGAGAAAGCCTGGTACGAACTCCTTCTCGAGCGTCGCGTACTCGGCCGGACTGCCGGTGATCGCGGATTGGAAGAGGTGATTCGCGCCCGGAAGCGTATGGATCGTCACGTCGGGGTTACGGCCCAGGGCCTCGGCCATCGGCGGGCGATTCTGCGACGGCGTCACCTGAAGGTCGAGTTCTCCGAACAGCGCGAGTACCGGCACCGTCGTCTGGCGGAGCGCGCCGGCCGGGTCGAACGTCAGGAAGTACCTGAACCACGGCGTGTTCACCTGAGCGATCTGTTGATCCGCCTGGCTCGTCACGAACTGGTCCCTGTCGGCGACGACGGAGAGATCCTCCTCGGACGCATCAGCGATCTGCTCGCGGATGATCGTCTCGAGCTCCTGGCGAAACTCGTCGATGTCCCGCTCCTCCCGGATCGCTGCGAAGATCCGCCGCTGGATCTCGAGGCCGTCCGCGATCTGATCGGGAGACTGCCCCGCGACTCGCGCGATCGCCTCGCCCTGCTCGTAGATGACCTGTTCCCCGGTAACGCTCGTCCCGGCCAGCAGGACGACGAAGGAGACGGCGTCGGATCGCGAGGCGGCGATCGGTGCCACGACGCCACCCTCGGAATGGCCGATGATCCCGATCCGATCCGCGTCGATCTCGTCGTGGCTCGCGAGCATCTCGATCGCGGCGAGCGCGTCGTCCGCGAAGTCGGACGTCGTCGACAGGGCCACGTTCCCGCTGGATCCGCCGACGCCGCGGTCATCGTGGCGGAAGACCGCGATCCCTCGGCGCGTCAGGTAGTCGGCGATCACCCGGAACGGACGGAAGCCGAATAGCTCCTCGTCACGATTCTGCGCGCCCGACCCCGTCGCCATGACGACGGCCGGGAACGGACCGCCCGCTTCGGGAAGCGTCAGCGTGCCTTCGAGCCGCACG
The DNA here is from genome assembly GCA_039587355.1 of Gemmatimonadota bacterium. Lineage (GTDB taxonomy): Bacteria > Gemmatimonadota > Gemmatimonadetes > Palauibacterales > Palauibacteraceae > Palauibacter. Next base: position 43,034 of record JBDHIO010000028.1, read on the forward strand.
GACCCGCTTTCCACAACGAGCTCCTGCTGCCGGTAAGGGACTGCTTCCTCGGGCTCGTCGGTGTCCGCTGCCGCGGAGCCTTCCCGTGCCATCGTGAACGTGCCCGCGGCACCACCCTGAGTGAACGTTCCCTCGATCACGTCGCCCGCCCGGTCTCCGTGCCAGACGGCGAGTCCAGGCCCCGCCTGCAGCTCGAAATGGACGGTGAGGCCATCCTCGGACACCTCTGTGAGCGGCAGTCCTCTCGCACCCTGCGTCGGGATGTCCATGGTCGCGGCCAGCTCTGCACCGCTCCCGGTGAAGTCGACTGAGAACCCGAGGTCGCTGCCCAGGATGGTGAGGGCCCCGCTCCAGCGGCCTTCCAGAGTCGCCTCCTGCGCGATCAGTGGCAGGGTCGGCCATAGCGCGCCGGCGGCGAGCAGCATTGGAAGTCCGAGGGCGCGCGACGTGGACCCAATGGCGGGCAGGGGGCGCCGCCGGCGCGCGGCCGGCATCAGATCGCCTCGACCTGCACCGCCGCGCCATAGACGAGGATCTCGGCGGCTCCCCCCAGGACGTAGGACGTCGAGTAGCGAACGTTGAGGACGGCC
>JBDHIO010000062.1:0-10617 GCA_039587355.1 Gemmatimonadota bacterium
TCCCGCTCCGTGCGGTGAGGACATCGAGGTCCCGGTGTTCGTGGCGTACCCGCCGCCCAGCCACGCCGAGTAGACGTTCGCGCCGGGAGCGGCCACGGTGACGGGGTTTCCGTAGTTGCAGTCGCCGTCGGCATCCGCCGAGGTGCTGAGGGTCACGGTGATCACGCCGTTCACGCGCGCGGTGTTGCCGTCGCTTCCGTTGCTCGAGTTGATCGCGTCGTCGCCCACGCCGGCCGGTGACACGTCCTGCGCGTCTCCCGGAATGAAGCACGCGCCGATGAGGCCGTTTCCGGCACCCACCGCGTAGACGACGCCGGCGTTCACCGATGCCCGCAGACCGGTATCGATCGAGGGCGTCACGGCCCCGGCGATGCTCATGTTCGCCACCATGGGCTGACTCGGGTTCCCAAGCTTCACCGCGGTCACGGCGTCGATCGCCGCGAGGATGTCGTCCTCCTGACACGTCCCGGCGTCACCGCACACCCGGTAGCCGTGGAGCGGCGCGCCCGGCGCGACACCCACGATCCCGCCGTTTCCGTCGATCGCGGCCGCGATGCCCGCGACGTGCGTCCCGTGGCCGTTTCCATCCTCGCCGGTATTACCGGCTTCCGCCACGACAAAGTTCTGCGTCGCCGCCACGTTCCAGAGCTGCCCGAGATCGTCGTGGTTTCCGGTGTCGAAGCACACGCCCGGCGGAGGTGCCGGCGGCGTGACGCACTCGACGTTCGACGACTCCGAGTCTCCGTCGCCGTTGTAGGCGAACACCCGATAGCAGTACTCGGTGAGCGCGATCACGGTCGTGTCGGTGTACGCCGTGGCGTTCGGTCCGAACTCGGCCAGCTCGTCGAACGCGCCGGGGCCGCCGGTGCTGCGCTCGAGCCGGAACCCGTATTCGTCCGCGGAGACATCGGCCCACGAGAGATCGACCGTCCTGTAATCGGGCGCCGTCGCGGTGAGACCCACCGGAGCGGCCGGCGGGTTGCAGGCTCCGCCGCCGATCGTTCCGACGTCGACGCCGTACCGGGTGCCGAGATCGGCGACGAGACCATCCCGCTCACAGTCGAGCAGGGGCCGATCGTAGATCATCAGCTCCGCGATGCGTCCGTCGAACGTGTTCGTGCTCGACGGCTGGTTCGATCCGACGAGATATCGGTCGAACCAGTAGTGCATGTCCTCCGTGATCGGGACGGAGCCGCGATCCACGCCATCGACCTGGAAGTCGATGAAGTCGGAGCCGTCGATCCGCCACACCGCGACGTGCTGCTGCCCGGCCGTTGGAGAGAACGTCGATCGGTGCTGGTCGAGGGTGAAGTCCCAGTACCCGAGCTCGTCGCCGCCACCGGTGAACATCGTCGCGAACGTGCCCCGGTTATTGAGACTCCCGTAGAGTCCGAGGATCCCGTAGTTGTGGGCGGTCTTGTCCGCCTGCTGGAATACCGCGACGAGGGTCGCCGAGCCGTGCCACTCGACCCCGCTCGCCTCGAGATACTGGCCGGAGCCGTTCTCGTTGAACGACACGGACGCGCGTCCGGCGAAGCTCCCGTCGGATCCCGCCGCGCGGTATGCGGGCTGTTCGCTCGGATCGGTCTGCGAGACGTCGCCGACCGTGCCGCCGAAGTTCGGCCACGTGTCCACCGCGGCCCCGTCAGGGAGGCCGAGCTCATCCGCGACGAGGCGGAGGCGAAGACCCTGACTCGGGGCGTCGACCGGCGAGGGCGGCGGCGGAGGCGGCGGACCCGATGAGGTCGTGGCGCATTCGACAGGTGTGTACGCCGAGATGCCGTCGCCGTTGAACGAACGCACCCGATAGCAGTACTCGGTGTCCGAGAGGACGTCGGTATCGGAATAGGCCGTCACGTTCGCGGCGGTCTCGACGAGAAGGTCGAACGTGCCCGACTGTCCCACGCGACGCTCGACGGTGAACCCGTCCTCGTCGGACGAGCCGTCCGTCCAGCCGAGGTCGATCGTGTCGTGACTGATCGCCGTCGCGGTGAGCCCGGACGGTGCCGCCGGAGGACTGCACGCGCCTGATGCGACCCCGCCGACGTCCACGCCGTACTGGCCCCCGAGGTTGGCGACGATGCCGTCCCGCTCGCAGTCGAGGAGCGCGCGATCGTAGATCAACAACTCGGCGATCTGGCCGTCGAACGTGTTCGTGCTCGACGGCTCGTTGGTGCCGATGAGGTAGCGGCTGAACGTGTGGTGCATGTCGCTGGTGATCGGGATCGTTCCGTACGAGACGCCGTCGACCTGGAAGTCGATGAAGTCCGAGCCGGCGATCCTCCATACCGCCACGTGCTCCTGCCCGGCGGTCGGCGAGAACGTGGACCGCTGCTGGTTCAGCGTGAAGTCCCAGTACCCGAGCTGGTCTCCGCCGCCGCTGAACATCGTGGCGAACGTGCCCCGGTTGTTGGTGCTCCCGTAGACCCCGACGATGCCGTAGTTGTGCGCTGCCTTGTCGTCCTGGGCGAACACGGCAACGAGCGTCGCCGAGCCATGCCAGGGGACGCCGCCGACATCGAGATGCTGTCTCGATCCGCTCTCGTTGAAGCCGACGTGCGCGTGCCCGTCGAAGAGCCCCGACGGGCTGCCGGCATGGAACGTCGGCTGCTCGTTCAACGTGGACTGTGACGGGTCACCCACGCTGCCGCCGGAGTTCGGCCACACGTCGACGTCGGCGCCGTCGGCGAGCCCGAGCTGGTCGGCGACGAGTCGCAGCCGGAGCCCCGCGTCCGGCACGGAGACAGGGGGCGGAGGCGGAGGCGGAGGCGGACCCGCGGGGGTCGTGACGCACTCGATGCCGGTCGGCGCCGAGGAGCCGTCTGCATTGAACGCGGACACCCGATAGCAGTACTCCGTCGAAGCGAGAAGGCCGGCGTCCGAATAAGCCGTCGCATCAGGCGCCGTCTGCGCGATCACCGCGAACGTGCCGTTCTGCCCCTCGCGCCGCTCGACGTCGAAGCCGTCCTCGTTCGCGGACATGTCCGTCCACGCGAGATCGACGGACTGATGATCGATGGCCAGGGCCGTCAGGCTCTTGGGAGGGGAGGGCGGGGCGCACGCGCCTCCCCCGACGGCTCCGACATCGATGCCGTAGTGGGCGCCGTAGGCGCCGACGAGCCCATCGCGCTCACAATCGACGAGCGCGCGGTCGTACATGACGAGCTCGGCGATCTGCCCCGTGAACGGGTTCGTGCGCGACGTGGTCGCGTTGCCGACGAAGTAGCGGTTGAACGTGTCGTGCATGTCGCTCGTGATCGGAAACGACCCGTAGGACACGCCGTCGACCTGGAAGTCGATGGTGTTGCCCCCGTCGATCCGCCACACGGCCACGTGCTCGGTGTTCGCCGTGGGCGAGAACGTCGAGCGGTGCTGTCCGAGCGTGGCGTCCCAGTACCCGAGCGGATCGCCGCCGCCCGCGAACATGCTCGCGAACGTGCCGCGGTTGCTCGTGCTGCCGTACACGGCGAACAGCCCGTAGTTGTGGGCTGCCTTGTCGTCCTGGCTGAACACTGCGACCAGCGTGGCCGAGCCGTGCCAGTCGACGTTGGTGACCTGCAGGTACTCGTCCTTCTGACCCGCCTCGTTGAACCCGACGTGTGCACGTCCGCCGAACAGTCCCGAGGAGCCCGCGGCGTGGAACGTCGGACGCCGGTTCCGTCGGGACTGCGTCGCCGATCCCTCCGAGCCCCCGAAGTTCGCCCACTGGTCCACGTCGGCGCCGTCGGCGAGCCCGAGCTCGTCGGCCACGAGCCGCAGGCGAAGCCCCGCGGCGGGGACCTGGACCGTGCCCGGTCTGAACGACTCCTCGAGATAGAAGAGGGAGACGGGCTCGATCGACTCGACGAACGGATGGTTGCGGAGGGCCGTGACCGCCGCCGGTGGGATCGTCGCCGAGAAGCCGGAGAGCACGTTGCTGTAGGTGTGCCTCGCGGTGATCCCGTGCTGAGCCGTCAGGTTCCCGACGAGTCCCGGAGGTGCTCCGTCGCGGAAGGTGACGATGTACTGGTCCTCGACGAACTGGGGCCGTGCCTGCTGCGACGCCGACGCGGCCGGAGCGGTCGTCGCGTCCGGTGCCGGGCCCTCGCTCTGAGGGGCTGGACCGGGAGCCATCGGGTTGTCACCCCCGCATGCGGCGATGAGCGCCGTCGCGAGGAGACCTGTTGCGAGGAGCCCGGGCGAGGAAAGAAGCCTGCCCATGAACGACGATCGCGGGTGGAATCTCATGTGGGAGTTCCCGTTTACAGGGATGTACTTCGGCGCAGCGAACGGCTACAGCGGATCCTGACGGTGGGTGAAAGGGCACGGACCATGCCTCTCGGGCAGGGCCGGGGCTCGGAAAACGGGGGTCTTAGCGGGCCCGGGACCTCAAGTCGTTCAGGAGCCCCGAAGTGCGCGATTCGCCCAGGAAGGGCCGTATCGGGCGGGCGGGATGCGTCTCGCGGCCCCGAGCGTGGTGGGTGTGCACCTTCTGTAACAGGTACGCACCTGTTTGCGGGTCTTCGTGAGGCGCCGGAACGCGTATCGGGTCGGAGGTCCGACCCGCTTCGGTGCGTGGTGGCTCGCCCTCGTATGAGTTCTATTCACACCCGCGGCATATTGTGGTCGAGACGCCTGATGGCGAACCCTGGGTGTAATCGAGGGAGGCTCGACAATGGCGACGAAGGATGACTTCCGACGCTCGACGCTCCGGCATTTCGTGCCGGGCGTGACGACCTTCTATGCAGCCTACTTTCTGCTTGCCTCGGACCTGCCGGCCTGGCAGGGGATGGTCCTCATGGGTACGCAGGCCGCCAGCATGGTGGTCGGTTACCGCCTCGCCCTCAGAGCGACGAAGAAGAAGCTCCGGCCCCTCTCGAGCATTCGTGCGTTCGCTGCGGGAGTCACGGCGCCGCTCATCCTGGGCGTCAGCCTCCTGCCGCTACGCTGGGGGAAGCTCGTGATGCCGGGGGAGACGGTCGAGCTGTTCGCGAGCTCGGCAGCCGTGGGGGCGCTGGCCGGTGCCTTCATGGCCGCCGTCATGTTCGTGCGAGGGAGACGACCGGGTCTCGAGGAGCCTGCTGCCATCGCCGAGCTTCCGGGAGAGGCGCTCGAGGATTGGTTCGAGCGAGTGGAGAAGGAGGCGGAGAAGGAACCGTCGTACAGGGCCGTCACGGCGCCCCTTATCCGAGTCTTGCGTCGCCTTCGCCCGGAGTGGGCGACCTGAGTCGCTCGTCCCGCGGCTTTGGAGCGGTGCGCCCCCGTCCCAAGGGGGCCGGTTAGCCGCGCATGACACCCCTCCTTTCCCCGCACGTCCGGTTCATGCTCCGGCAGCCGTTCGTCGCGCCGTTCGCCCTGCGTCGATTCTTCTCGGACGGGCCGGACCCGGATGCCGCGATCGACGAGCTCCGCCGCGAGCTCGAGACCCGGGAGATCAGGTTCGGGGCGCTCCTCGACGCGACCGTATTCGCGTCCGATTCGAACCCGTACCGTCGTCTGTTCGACCACGCCGGGATCGAGCGGGGCGACGTCGCGGAGATGCTCGAGCAGGATGGTCTGGACGAGACACTCGTCCGGCTCGCACAAACGGGCGTCTATCTCATGCCCGGCGAGGCGAAGGGCAGGGAAGACATCGTTCGCGGGTCGCTCCGGTTCCGCATGGATCCGTCGGAGCTTCACGCGTCGAGGTACCCCGGCATGGCGTCGCCCGCCGCGTTCTTGAGCCAGACCAGCGGCAGCACCGGGGCACCCGTCCGAACCCCCACGTCGCTCGCGTGGCAGGAGCGCGAGACCCTCGCGTTCGCGGCCTACATGAAGGCGCACGATTTGCTCGACCACCGGCTGGCCGCGTACGAGCCGATGCTCGCCGGGGTCGCGGCCGGGATCCAGTCCGTGAACATGATGGCACGGCTCGGCGTCCCGCTCGATCGCTGGTTCGCGCGCGAGGTGCCCGTGAACGGCATGCTCGAGGCGGCGTACTTCCGGCTGACCGCCCACCAGATCGCCCGGGCAGGTCAGAGATACGGCCCCGGGTACGCCCGTCCCGAACTCACGAGGCGCGGGGACATCGGCCGCATCGCTACGTGGGCCGACGAACAGCACCGGGAGGGGGCGCGCACCTGCATCCGGACCGTCGCGAGCAACGCCGCGCGGATCGCACGCTGGGCGCTCGAGCACGACGTGTCCCTGACCGGCTGCACGTTCATCGCGTCCGGCGAGCCCGTGACGAAGGCGAAGCGCCAGGTCATGGAGGCGGCCGGGGCGCGCGTCGCCGTGCTCTGGGGGTTCGAGCCCGGGTGCGTCCACGTGGGGCTCGGGTGCGCGAGGCCCGAGCACGGGGACGAGATGCACGTGCTGAGGCACTCCGTCGCCGTCGTGCCGCACCCGAACCGCGAAGTCGAGGGGGCGAACGAGCCCATCCGCCCGCTCCTGATCACGACCCTTTACTCGTGCGCCGCGCACCTCCGGATCAATGTCTCGAACGGCGACTTCGCCACCCTGACCCGCCGCGACTGCGGTTGCGGGCTCGAGAAGGCCGGACTCGATCTGCACGTCCACCACGTCGGCAGCTTCGAGAAGCTGACGAGCGAGGGGCTCGCGTACTCGCGCGACCAGCTGTTCGAGCTGTTCGAGACGACCCTGCCCGGGCGGTTCGGCGGCGGCCCCGGCGACTACCAGCTCGTCGAGGAGGAGGCCGAGGGCGGAAAGACGCACCTGACGCTGCTGGTCGCCCCCGGGGTCGGACGGGTCGACGAGGACGCGCTGCTGGAGTTTCTCGCGGCCGAGCTGGGGAAGGGCTCGCGGTCGAACCGGTTCGTATCGGGGGTGTGGAAGGCGGAGGGGACGCTACGGGTCCGGAGGGAGGAGCCGCACGCGAGTTCGAGGGGGAAGGTGCTGCCGTTGAGGGTGGCGGGGCGGAGGTAGGGCACGGGTCGGGATGAGCCGAAGCTCGACTGTCACACGTTACCAGTAACGTGAGCTTCGATCGGCGGGTCCCCAAGGGCGACGCCGGTATCGCCACGCCACCCCGTCCCGGGAGCACCCGCCACGTGAACGTTCGCCTGCCGCGAAGCATCGTCGGCCCGAAACGGACTCTGTTGACCCTGCTCGCTGTCGGCTGCTCCCCAGGAAGCGACACTCCGGCCGAAAGCGCCGACGCCCGGATCCCGGACGAAGCCGACGCGCTCCGGTTTCTGGCCGAGGTCGCGGGTGCGAAGCGGACGCCCGCGCCGACCGTGGGGAAGGGGGCCTACGCGGTCCTGACGGGAGGCGTGGTCGGTGCCGAGCTAACGGACGAGTCACTGCTCGCGCACCGCAACGCGTTCACCGCATGAAGGGTCGGGCGCCCCCTCACCGGGGGCGCCCTCCGAAGATCTCCCTAGAACACCACGGTCGAGGTGTTCGAGCACGTCGACGTGTCCGCCTCGCAGACCTCGTACGTGTACGTTCGGCCGCCACGCTCGCCCGTGTTGTCGGTGTAGAACCCGTCGTTCGCGGTTGTTGCGACGACGGTTCCGTTCCGCCTGATGTCCACCTGTTCACCCGAGGCGCCGGACCACGTGAGGTCGATCGTGTTACGGCCCTGCTGCTTGTATCCGGTCGTGGACAGCGTGAACCCGCCTGGAGGCGGCGGAGCGTCCGCGACGGTCACCGACCTCGAGGTGGAGCCGGTCGCCCCCTCGTTGTCCGTCACGGTCAGGGTCGCGGTGTAGGTATCGGCCGCGCCGTACGTGTGGCTGGCCGAGACTCCCGAACCGTTCCCGCCGTCGCCGAACGTCCAGGCGTACGAGACGATCGATCCGTCGGGGTCGTCCGAAGCGGATCCGTCGAACGTGCACGCGACGCCGACGGTGCAGCTCGGGGCGTCGAAGTCCGCGGTCGGCGAGGTGTTCGTGCCGCCGCCGCCACCGCCGCTGCCCGGATCGGTCGTGATGGACACGCCGAACGCGCTGAGAACAGCTCCGATCGGGTTCGCGATCGTCCGCGTGCTCGAACCGGCGTAGAGGAGACCCACGGGGTTCTTGCCGCCGCCGGTCGTCACGATCAGCGAGCCGGAATCTCCGCCAGCGGAAAAGGATCCGTCGATGACGGTGAACTGGTTCACGAAGCGGGCGGCGCGTTTGCAGCGGAACGGTCCCTGGGTCTCGTAGCACACGTCGACGGTCACGTTCGTCTCGGCCACGGTTCCGGACGTGTACCCGGTGGTACGCCCGAACTTCTGAACTCCCATGCCGACCGAGGCCGTGGTGGTCGAAGTCCCCGGGGCTCCGTATGCGTAGCTCGGCGTCGTGCCGGTCACGTCACCCGGGTTCACGCTGGCAATCGCCGCGTCGACCGTGTTGTTCCCGCTGAAGCTGATCGGGACGTAGTCGGCGAGGGTGCCGATCTGGTCGGCAGCCGTGCCGCCGTCGTAGGGGCCCGGCTGAAGGGCGGCGTCTCCGATGCTCGCGTTGTTGCTGTTCGCGAGGACGTGGTTGTTGCTGAGTGCGTAGAGGTTCCCGCTGCCGTCCTTCACGAGCGCGCCGAGCGTGCCCGCCGTGATGCTCGGGTGTCCGATCGAGAACCCGTTGGGGGCCGGCCGCTCTTTCGTCGTCGGATCGTTGACGTTCCCCGCGACGATCAACCCGGTCGTGACGGGCCGTACGGGTACGCCGTCGAGCTGTTCGGGGAGGTTCCGCGGTCCGGGCTGGACCGTAAACACGCGGATCACGTAGCTCCCATCGTCGTCCATGCCAACGCCCGTTCCGACCACGTCTTCACGAGCCAGGAGCGCTGATGTGTGACGGTCCTGGGCCGCGACTGCCTGGGCCCGGTCTGCCGCCTGTGCGGGAAGTACGCCAGGGGCGGTTTCGGGGCCAGAAAGCGAATCTGTGGCGGAATCGGAACACGCCGTCCAGATCAGCGGGACGGCTAGCGTGAGGGCAAGAGCCGCACGGATGTTGGTGATTGGCCGACGCATAGGGTGAAACGCCTCCTGTGGCAGGGACTACGAGTCCAACGCATCTTCTAGCGCATGGGCATGAGATGCAACAGCGGTGCCGTGAGACTCCGGCGGCCGGTTTGGCGCTCGCGAGCCGCCATCATCCTGACGCTGCTCATCTTGCCGGCCTGTGCGCAGCAAGGTGAAGAGGCTCCCGACGTGAGCCCTGAGCAGGAAGGAGCGCCGGACACCGTGACCGAGACGATCGAGGCAGCGCTCGAGCGCGTGACCGACGACTGGATGAAGATCCCCGGTGTCGAGGGAACGGGGATCGGCCTCTGCGACGACCGCCCCTGCATCAAGGTGTTCGTGAGTCGTCCCGCCTCCGAGCTGGATCCTCCGCTTCCGGAAGAGGTCGGAGGCCACCCGGTGAAGTTGGAACCGACCGGGACGTTCCGTGCCACCGATACGACGAACGTAGCCGGTGACTGACCCCCCGCTGACGCCTCCCACATCGCTGTCACACCCTTCCGGCATCTTCTGCGGATGCACTCTTTCCGAACCGAAATGCGTTTACAGCACCGGAGACGCTCGCCTGCCGCGACCCGTTCACGACAGGATCACATGACCGACCCGCTCAGCCTCACAGATCGCGCCCGCGGCTGCCTTCTCGGAGGGGCCGTCGGCGACGCCCTCGGGGCGGCGATCGAGTTCTATTCCCTCGCCCGGATCCGGGAATCGTTCGGACCCGAAGGCGTGCGCGACATGGTGCCGGCCTACGGCATCCGGGGCGCGATCACGGACGACACGCAGATGACGCTGTTCACGGCCGAGGGGCTCCTCCGCGCCCGCAGCGCGCTCGCGGTCGATGAGATCGTCGCGCCGAGCGATCAGATCCGGCGGGCGTATCTGCGCTGGCTGTTCACGCAGGGCCATTTGCCGGAGCGGCTTCCCCCGGGCATCGAACGCGCCGAACTGCTGGACGGCTGGTTGCTCGAGCAGCGGTTCCTGCATGCTCGGCGCGCCCCGGGGCAGACCTGCCTCACGTCGCTCGCAGACCCCAGTCCGCGCCCCTGGGCCGAGAACTGGAGCAAGGGGTGCGGAGGGGTGATGCGGATGGCTCCGGCCGGCCTCGCGTCGGCAGAGGGGACGATCCGGGACGCATACACGGTCGGGTTCCAGGCCGCCCACCTCACCCACGGACACCCGACGGGGTACCTCGCGGCGGGCGCGTTCGCGGTCATGATCGAGCGCCTGGCCGAGGGCTCGCCGCTCGACGAGGCGATCGGATCGGGGCTCGGCGCGCTCGACAGGGAGGAGGGGGCCGAGACGATCCGCGGCATCGAGGCGGCGCAGCGGGCGGCCCGCGAGCTGCCCGCGTCCCCCGAGGCGGTCGAGACTCTGGGCGGCGGATGGATCGCGGAGGAAGCGCTCTCGATCGCGGTCTACTGCGCGCTGGTCTCGCACGATTACGAGTCCGCCGTCCTCCTCGCCGTGAACCACAGCGGCGACACGGATTCGACGGGCGCCATCACGGGGAACCTCATGGGGGCGCTTCTGGGCCCCGACGCGATCCCCGAGCGCTGGTTGGACGAGCTCGAAGGGCGCGAGGTGATCGACCGGGTCGCGTCGGACCTGGTCGCCGACGAGGTGGATCTGGAACGGTATCCGCCGAGCTGAGTACGTCTCTAATGAGGGTTTGACCGGTCATCGGGAGG
>JBDHIO010000063.1:0-10206 GCA_039587355.1 Gemmatimonadota bacterium
CCAGGGACCGATCGCTGTAGACGTGACACATCGGATCGCCCTTCTTCACGCCGATTCGGTCGATGTCTCGCGGCGACGTGTGGTAATGGAACTTGATCACGACGCCTCATCACCCGTTCGGAGGCGCTCGAGCTCCTCGATGGTCCTCGGCCAATCCTTCCCGAGGAGCCGGGAGAGACCACGGTCCGCGAGCACCTTCCCGTCCGTCTGGCAGGTCGCGCAGTAGTTGGTCTCGTTCTCGGCGTATCTGATTCGCTGCACCGGATCACCGCAGACGGGACAGGCCTCGCCGTACTTTCCGTGCACCGACATGTCCGGCCGGAATGCGGTCACTTTTCCCGGGAAGGCGTCACCGGTCTCGGCGCGCAGACGATTGGTCCACTCGGTGAGTGTCGACCGGACCGCCTCGTAGAGACGCTCGACGTCCTCATCACCCAGCCGCTGCGTCCAGGTGATCGGCGAAAGACGGGCGGCGTGCAGGATCTCGTCGGAATAGGCGTTCCCTATGCCGGAAAAGAGTCGGGGGTCCGTCAGGGCACGCTTCAGAGTGTGATTCCGCAGCAGCAGACGATCCCGAAAGGCCTCGGGGTCGGCCGTCAACGGCTCGAGCCCGCCGGGATCCTCGCCGTCCAGCCCGGCCTCACCCGCGACGACCCTGAGCGACGCGCGCTTCTTCGTACCGGCCTCGGTGAGGATCAGCGACCCGGCGGGAAAATCGAAGGCGGCGAGTCCGATTCGTCGCGGGATCGGCGCGCCCGGAGGATCCCAGCGAAAGCGGCCGGCCACCATGAGGTGGATCACGAGCCACACGTCGGGGTCGAGACCGATCGCGATTCTCTTACCAATTCGTCTGATCCGCGACACCGAACGTCCCTCGGCCACGCTGATCGGCGGCTCGACGCTTCGGAGGAGGAACGGGCTGCCCAAACGAACGCGCTCGAGCGTCTGGCCGAGAAGGCGACGCTCGAGCGCTTCGATGTAGACCGTTATGTCGGGCAGCTCGGGCACGGGTCAGGAGGAGCCGGAGTGCCCTTCGCTCATGCCCTCCATCGTGGCGGCGTGACCGTGCTCGTGAGACTCGTTGGGCTTGTTCAGCGTGTTCCGAAGGTCCGCCACGTACGCCGGATCCCCGCGGTCGAACTCGGGCCATTCCGCGCCGTCGGCGAGAATGACGCCACCGATCGCCCCCATCGCAGCGTCCGGAGCCGGCACGTCGAGCGGGTTCGTGTACTGCACCGAGATTCGGTACTCGTGCCCCGCGTCGATCTTCACGCCGCCACGCCACCACAGACTCCCGATCGGAACCTCCGACACGAGACCGTTCTCGTCCTTCACCGGCTCCGTCTCCCACAGCACCTCGCCCGTGGTCAGGTCCTCGAGCCGGATCCAGTCGGCGTAGTCGTGCAGATGGCCGCCCAGCGCGAGCAGACGCCCGCTCACCGCCGGCGACCCCTCCCAGGTGCGGCCGTGCGTCCCGGGCGGCAGCGCGAACTCCTTGTCGCCGACCGGTCCCATCACGTCGAGATAGAACGGAAATACGTTGCGCGGCCGGATGAAGCCGGGGTCATCCGAAGGCGTGAAGGGGAGGCTGATGTGCAGGTACGCCTCGTCGTACGCTTCGTCCGCCAGCGCGGCGAACATCGCGTTCACGAGAACGCGGTTTCCGTCAAGCAACGGGTACCCGAGCACGCCGGGCACGCCCTCTTCCTTCGTCTCCCGCCCCGCCGCCATGATCCGGCGCGCGATCGGGGAGAACAACTCGCGGCTGTCGGGATCGATCAGGTTCACGTGGTGGAGCAGGCGTTCGGGAAGCACGTTGCCATCGACATCTCGCATCTCCCACGAGAAGCCGTGCATCCAGCCCTCGACGCCAAGCTCGATCATCTGGATCGGCGTGCGCAGGTGGCCGGATCCCGCCGGCAGCGAGACCGGACCCACGATGACCTCGACGACTCTTTCGTCCTCGTCCCGGTGGACCCGCAACAGATCGTTGACCCTGGGCAGTTCGGGCATGGCCGAATCGTCAGCCATCTCCATCTCGCCCATCTCGTGGCCCATGGCCGCGTGGTCCATCTCCGCATGATCGTGCTCTTCTTCCTGGGCGACCAGCGGCGCGCCGAGCGCGGCCAGGATCAGCGCGGGAAGCAGTACTCTCTTCATGTATCGACTCCGTTTATGGCCTCCGCGACCAGAAACGCCTCGATCAGATACTCGTCACCGTACTGGTCGAGGACGTCGTTCGCGGGGATGTCTTCTTCAATTCGCAGCCAGGTCTCACGGGGACGGTGCTCCGAGTGCCCGTCCGGCTCATACCGGACCCGGGCGTAGTGCCATGGATCCGGATCACGACGGGAGGCAGTTTCCGGAAGAGACACGACCCGCCATGAGAGTCCGTCTATGTCGAGAAGGCGCTCCATCCTGGATCTCCGTATCTGGCCGGACGCTCGTGGCCAGCCGACGACGATCCGTTCCGTCGAGTCAGGCTGGCGGGGGAACGTCGAAGTTGGTGTAGTTCTTGGCGACGAACTCGTTCCACTGATCCGGAACCTCGTCGTCCGGGAAGATCGCCTCGACCGGGCATTCCGGGACACAAGCTCCGCAATCGATGCACTCCTCGGGGTGGATGTAGTACTGATCCTCACCCTCGTAGATGCAATCGACCGGGCAAACGTCGACGCAAGATGCGTCCTTCTCACCGATGCACGGCTGCGTGATGATGTATGTCATGCGCGAGAAGATATTCGGGTCGTGAGGCGCGAGCAAACCACGATTTGCCCGAGGATTCTTGACAACCCGCGCCCTCGCCGAATACCATCGGCGCCCCCTCGCGGGTGGCTGGACTCGCGGGGAAACGGGCGAAAGGTCGCCGACCGTCCTTCGGCACGCGACCACCGCCCCGGCGCCCCATTCGCGCAGGCCGATGGGGCGTTTTTTTTGTCCGGGGAAACGGTCGGTCGCCTTGGACGCATGGCGGAAAGCGGGTATCTTTTGCGGTTCCACTTTCTCCGCCGGAGGCGGAGCCCGCCCGGTCCCGGGCGGGTCGAATCGCGTTGCCGAGAGGAAGCTACCGGGCTTGAAGCAGCTCGAAGTCATAGACGGAACGGGTAGCGAGGCACCGGCGTGGCCGGCGAAGAAGCCTCGCTGGCTCAAGGTCCGCGCCCCGGGCGGGACCAATTACATGCGCCTCAAGGAGCTCATGCGCGGGCTCGAGCTCAACTCCGTGTGTGAGGAGGCGCATTGTCCCAACATCGGCGAATGCTGGGAATCGGGAACCGCGACCTTCCTCATCATGGGAGACCTCTGCACGCGGAATTGTCCGTACTGCGCCATCGCCCACGGCCGACCCGAGGCCCTGGACGAGGACGAACCCCGGCGGGTCGCCGAGGCGATCGCCGAGCTCGAGCTGAATCACTGCGTCATCACGTCGGTGGATCGCGACGACCTGCCGGACGGCGGCGCCTGGATCTTCGCCGAGCTCATCCGTGAAGCGCGCGAGCGCCGCCCGGAATGCTCGATCGAGGTCCTGACACCTGACTTTCGGGGCATGCACGATGCCATCCGCACGGTCGTCGAGGCCGAGCCGGAGATCTTCAACCACAACATGGAGACGGTCCGCCGCCTCCACCGTACGGCCCGCCCCGGCGGGCGGTACGACCGCTCTCTGGAGGTTCTCGGCACCGCACGCTCGATCCATGACGGCGTGCTGGTCAAGACGGGGATCATGCTCGGGCTGGGAGAGCGGGCGGAGGACATCGACGAGTTCATGGACGACGCACTCGAGGCCGGCGTCCAGATCCTGACGCTCGGGCAGTACCTGCGCCCCTCCGAGGATCACATCGCGATCGATCGATACGTGACCCCCGAGGAATTCGCCGACTGGAAGCGGATCGGGGAGGAGCGCGGCTTCCTGCACGTGGAGAGCGGGCCTCTCGTCCGATCGAGCTACCACGCCCGCGAACAGGTCGTCGAGCTGCGCGCGCGGGTCGCGGCCATCGCCGCCGGCTAAGACTTCAGACAGGACTGAACCATGAGCGACCCGACGGACCCCGTGACACAGGATGAGGCGAACCGCCCCGACGCGGCGCCCGACCATCCGGGCGCGGGCGACGACAGTCCCCCAACGCCGCCGGATGGATCATTGAGCGGCAACGGCACCGGTAGCGCCCCGATGGAGGCCGCGTTTCTGGGGCTTTCCCGGGACGAATCGGTCGAGCTTCTGCGTCAGATGATGATCGCGCGACGGCTCGAGGAGAAGGCGGCGGAAGTCTACCAGATGGGCAAAATCGGCGGGTTCTGCCACCTTTACATCGGTCAGGAGGCCGTGGCCGTCGGATCGATCACTCCGCTGCGCCCCGATGACTACGTGATTACGGCGTATCGCGAGCACGCTCAGGCAGTCGTTCGAGGGATGTCGCCGGAAGCGGTCATGGCGGAACTCTACGGACGGGTCGACGGGTGCTCGGGCGGGTACGGCGGCTCGATGCACATGTTCTCGAAGGAGCTGAATTTCATGGGCGGGCACGGGATCGTGGGCAGCCACCTGCCGCTCGCGATCGGAGCCGGCTATTCGATCCGGTATCGCGAGGGAGACCAGGTGTGCCTGTGCTTCTTCGGCGATTCCGTGGTGAATATCGGGGCGTTCCACGAATCGATGAACATGGCGGCTCGCTGGGGACTCCCGGTGATCTTCCTGCTCGAGAACAACGCCTACGGCATGGGCACCGACATCCGCCGGGTAGCGGCCGCTGACGAGCTGGTCCAGCGCGGCAAGGCGTATTCGGGGCTCGAGTCGGTCGTCGTGGACGGCATGGACGTGCTCGCGGTGCGACAGGTCGTCGAAGAAGCGATCGAACGCGGGCGCACCGAGAAGAAGCCGACCTACATCGAGGCCCGGTGCTACCGGTACATGGGACACTCGATGGCCGACCCGTCGCACGGAACGTATCGGACGCGCGAAGAGCTCGAGCAGTGGCGCTCCGATGACCCGATCCTGGACTACTCAAGGCAGCTGATCGCGGCTGGGCGACTGACCGAGGAGCAGTACAAAGAGATGGACGCCGAGGCGATCGCCCGCGCCGAGGCCGCCGCCGAGTTCGCCGACCAGAGCCCGCTTCCCGAACCGGGGGCCGTGTACGAGAACGTGTACTCCGACGCCTACCCGCACGGCATCGCCCGGCGGGACGATTGGCGCGAGGAGTTCTCCTGATGGCCGTGCTCACCTATCGAGAGGCGCTGAACGAGGCGCTGCGCGAGGAGATGGACCGGGACGACGGCGTCTTCATCATCGGAGAGGAAGTCGGCGAATACGACGGCGCCTACAAGGTCACGAAGGGGCTCCTCGACACCTACGGAGAGTGGCGCGTCCGCGACGCGCCGATCGCCGAGCTCGGTTTCGCCGGTCTGGGTGTCGGCGCGGCGATGACCGGGCTCCGCCCGGTCGTCGAGTTCATGACGTGGAATTTCGCCCTGCTTGCAATCGACCAGGTCATCAACAGCGCCGCCAAGCTCTACCAGATGTCGGGCGGGCAGTACAACGTGCCGATCGTGTTCCGGGGACCGGGCGGGGCGGCGCTGCAGCTGGCGGCGCAGCACTCTCAGTGTCCCGAACCGTGGATGAGCTACGTCCCGGGTCTGAAGGTCGTGAGCCCGGCGACGGCGCGGGACGCGAAAGGGCTGCTCAAGGCCGCGATACGCGACAACGATCCGGTCGTGTTCATCGAGAGCGAACTCATGTACAACACGGTCAAGGACGACGTGCCCGAGCAGGAGTTCGTGATCCCGATCGGATCCGCCGATGTGAAGCGCGAGGGATCCGACGTGACGATCGTCACCTACGCGAAGATGGTGCACCACTCGCTGATCGCGGCCGGACAGCTCAAGGCCGAGGGCATCGACGTCGAGATCGTGGATCTCCGGACGGTGCGACCGATCGACGTCCCCACCGTGATCGAATCCGTGAAGAAGACCAATCGCGCGGTCGTCGTCGAGGAAGGCTGGCCAGCCTGCAACATCGGGGCACAGCTCGTGGACGATATCCAGCGCGAGGCGTTCGACTGGCTCGATGCCCCGATCGCCCGCGTCTCCGGTCTGGACGTACCGATGCCCTACGCGAAGAATCTCGAAAAGCTCGTGATACCGAACGCCGACCATGTCATCGCGGCAGTTCGGCACGTCTGCCACGGCAAACAGGGATAGAAATGGCGACGAAAGTCGTGATGGCTCAGCTGAGCCCGACGATGGAAGAGGGCAAGCTGCTCGAGTGGCGGGTGAGCGAGGGCGACGAGATTGCCCAGGGCGACATCGTAGCGGAGATCGAAACCGACAAGGCCAATATGGAAGTCGAGGCCATGGGCGGGGGCGTTCTCCGGAAGATCCTGGTGCAGCCGGGTCAGACGGTCCCGGTGGGAGCGCTCATCGGAGTCATCGCCTCGCCGGATGAAGCGATCGACGACCTCATCGCGTCGGCGGCCACCGTGGCCGCCGCTCCGCCCACCGAGCCCGAGACCGCCCCGGAGGCCCCGGTGGAGACCGCGCCCGAGCCGCCCGCGGCGCCGACCGCCGAGGCCACGCCGGCACCCGCGACGCCGGTCGTGCAGCCGCCGGCCGACGGAAGGCTCAAGGTCTCGCCCGTCGCACGTCGCATCGCGGAAGAGAACGGCCTCGACCTGACGACCATCGCGGGCTCGGGGCCCGGGGGCCGGATCATCAAGTCCGACGTGGAGGGTGCCCTGCAGGCCCCGACCGCGGCGCCCGTGACCGACGCCCCGACCGTCGCCCCCGTCGTCACGCCGGCAACCGGTTCAGCGCCGGCGGATCGCGTGGAAGAGGCGAGCCAGATGCGGAAGGCGATCGCCCGACGTCTCGTGCAGTCGATCGGGCCGGTCCCCCACTTCTTCCTGACGACCGAGATCGACATGGGCCGGGCGCTCGAGCTCCGCGCGGACCTGAACGCCCGGAATCTCGAGGGGAAGATCGGAGTGAACGACCTTCTCCTGAAGGCGACCGCCGAAGCGCTGACGCGTCACCCGTCGGCGAACGCGTCGTGGGAAGGCGAGGCGGTCCGATACCACGGCTCCGTCGATATCGGGATCGCGGTCGCCCTCGAAGGCGGCCTGATCACGCCCGTCGTCAGGGACGCCGGGCGAAAGGGCCTGCGGCAGATCTCGGTCGAGGCGAAGGACCTGATCGCGCGCGCCCGAGACAAGAAGCTGGTCCCCGAAGAGTACCAGGGCGCGACGTTCTCCGTGAGCAACCTCGGCATGTACGAGATCGACCAGTTCACGGCCATCATCAACCCGCCCGAAGCCGGCATCCTGGCCGTCGGGCGAACGACGGAGAAGCCCGTCGTCGTCGATGGCGAGGTCGTCGTCCGAAAGCGGATGCGCGTCACGATGTCGTGCGACCACCGGGTGATCGACGGCGCGTCGGGAGCCGAGTTTCTCGGCACGTTCAAGGCCATGCTCGAGAATCCGCTGGAGATGATCCTCTAGCCGTATCGCGAGCAACGACAACGACTTTACCGAAACGTAAAGCGAGAATAGACGAATGGCGGATTCATACGATTGCGTAGTGATCGGGGCGGGGCCTGGCGGGTACGTTTGCGCGATACGCGCGGCGCAGCTCGGCCAGAAGGTCGCGCTCGTCGAGAGCGGCTCCTACGAGGGAGGGTTCGGCGGAACGTGCCTGAACTGGGGATGCATCCCGGCGAAGGCGCTGCTCGAGAGCGCGGCGCTTGCCCAACACCTCAAGAGCCACGGCACCGAGATGGGCGTGAAGCCGATTCAGGTCGAGTACGACTTCACTGCCGCCGTGGCGAGAAGCCGCGGGATCACCAAGCGATCGACGGGCGGCGTGCAGTACCTGATGAAGAAGAACAAGATCGATGTCTACAATGGTCGCGGACGGCTCGCGGGCCCGGGGAAGGTGTCCGTCGAGGGTGACGAACCGACCGAGCTGACAACGAAGAACACCGTGATCGCGACCGGATCCGTCATGAAGACGTTTCCCGGGTTCGAGTTCGACGGCGAGAAGGTCATCGGCAGTCGCGAGGCCCTCGGGCTGCAGGCCCTTCCCGGACGGATGGTGATCGTGGGCGCCGGGTTCGTCGGGGTCGAGTTCGCCGACGTGTTCAACGCGTTCGGGGTCGAAGTCACCCTGATCGAGGCGCTCGACTCGCTCGTTCCGCTCGAGGACCCGGACATCGGGAAGACTCTGGGCCGCTCGTTCAAGAAGCGCGGCATCCAGATTCGAACCGGCACAAAGGTGAAGGAGCTCGATCGGTCGGCATCGCCGATGATCCTGACGGTCGAGAACGCGGACGGATCAGAGGGAATCGAGAAGACCGACATGGTGCTCATGGCGGTCGGACGGCGTCCGGTCACCGAGGACCTCGGTCTCGAAGAGAACGGCGTCGAGCTCGAGGGCGGGTTCATCAAGATCGACGAGTGGTGCCGATCGACGGCCGAGGGCGTCTACGCCATCGGAGACGTCGCGGGCCAGCCCATGCTCGCCCACGTCGGCTCGCACGAAGGAATCGTCGCGGCGGAGCATCTCGCCGGGCAGCCGAAGCACCCCATGCGGTACGACAACATCCCGTCGGTCGGGTACTGCCACCCCGAGATCGCGTCCATCGGCATGAGCGAGGAGCAGGCGAAGGAGGCGGGACACGACGTCGTCACCGGCACCTATCCGCTGCAGGCGCACGGACGCTCGCTCACGGCCGGATCGAACGAAGGCTTCATCAAGTTCGTCGCCGACGCGAAGTACGGAGAGGTTCTCGGCGCGCACATGATCGGGCACAACGTGAGCGAGCTGATCGCCGAGGTCGGACTCGGGCGCGAGCTCGAGACCACACTAGACGAGATCGCGGGTCACGCGCACGCGCACCCGAGCATGGCCGAAGCCGTCATGGAGGCCGCATTCGCAGCGCTCGGCCGGGCGATCCACATCTGACGATGCCCGCGGTCGCGTGGAGGGATCTGGGGCGCGTGCGGTACGACGAGGCCCTTGCCCTCCAACGCGACATCGCCGGGGCCAAGCGGAGGGGTGACGTCGAGGACGATGTCCTCCTCCTGCTCGAACATCCCCCCGTGATCACCCGTGGCCGGGCCGCCGATGACGTGCACGTCGTCGCGGACCCCGGAGAACTCGACGCGGGCGGCGTCTCCCGGGTGGAGGTCGAGCGCGGCGGTGACGTCACGTATCACGGACCCGGCCAGCTCGTCGGGTACCCCATCCTCGACCTGCGCCGGCACCGCGAAGACCTGCACTGGTATCTCCGGTGCCTGGAGGAGGTCGTGATCCGGACGCTGGACGGGCTCGGCGTGCCGGCGGCGCGGGCCCGGGGACTGACCGGCGTGTGGGTGGGCGACGGGTTCTCGATCGATACCCCTCCGGAGACGCGCAGCGTCGCCGAGGCCGATGCTCCTCCGCTCGTGGCGGCGGGGCGACTTCGCAAGATCGCCTCGATCGGTATCCATGCGAGCCGCTGGGTCACGATCCACGGATTCGCCCTCAACCACACGGCCGAGAGCCTTCGCGGCTTTCAGTGGATCGTCCCGTGTGGCATCGACGGCGTGACGATGGCCAGCATCGAGACCGAAGGGCGCGAAGTCGACCCGGGCCGGCTTCGCGCGAAGGTCGTCGACTCGTTCGCCCGCGTGTTCGGTGTCGAGATGCGCGAGGAGACGGACCCTTCCCATTCGAGGGCCCCGGGGTCCATGCCCCTGAGGCCGGACCTTTCGCCGCCAGGGCTCGAAGCCGCCTGGTGAACTGGAACGCAGCTTGCTTCGCTGGCTCCTCTCTCGCGCGCAGAGCCAACTTCAACGGGAATGCCGAGATGAGCTCGGGGTCGCGGAAAGCCCAGGCGAGGTGTGAGGTCGGTGACCGACGAGTCGGAAGCCCCGGCGTCTCGTGATCCGTAATGCGGGACTCATGATCCTGAGCGTGGTGATTGCCCTGCTGGTCGCGGAGGGCACCCTGCGGCTACTGGATCTGTACGACCCGTTCCCGTATCCGCCGGTCCCGAGATGGACGGAGCAGTTCGGACCGCACCCGGCGTACGGATACGCGCTTCACCCGGGGCAAACGACAACCTTCGACTACCCGCCCGCGGCACCCCGAACGACGACAATCCACGCCAACTCCGACGGATTCCGGCAGGTTCGCGAGCTCGACGAGGTCGATGACCGCACCCGACTGCTGGTG
>JBDHIO010000113.1:0-2137 GCA_039587355.1 Gemmatimonadota bacterium
CGATGGAGACCGCCGTGCCCCACGCACTCACCGTCTGGCCGCTCGCGGACATGGGACGCGCCCGGTTCCAGCGGGCGGAGCTCGAGCGGGAGCTGGGCGACATCGAGACCGCGAAGCGGTTCTACAACGGACTGGATGAGCCCTGGAGTCCCTGGGACAGCTACTGGCGCCCTCTGCTGTACGAGCGGATGGGCGAGATCGCCGAGGAAGAGGGCAGGGTCGAGGACGCGATCAGGTTCTACTCGCGCCTCGCCGAGCTCTGGGTCGATGCGGATCCTGTGCTGCACGAGCGCCGTGCCGAGATCGAGCGGCGCCTCGGCGCACTGATCGAGGGCCAGCGGACCGGCTGACGCTGCTGCGGTCGATCCGAGCGCTACTGCGGCCCGGGCATCAGCCGCACCAGCCAGCCGACGACGTCCCCTGTGACCCTGACGTCGTCCCCGAACATCTGGACGCGAAGCGCCGCGAGCCCCCACGGGTAGGCCATCGCGTAGACGTGTGCTCCGTCCCTCTCCGCGACTCTGACGAGCGGAAACGACGATGTGCGGGCGGGCGCCAGGTCGCCGAATCGTTCGGCGAGATACCCTTCGGACGTGAGCAGCCCGACGCACAGATCACCGTCGGGGAGGAGGAAGAGGGTCGCCCGTTCGGGCTCCGTGTCGACCGAGCCGTCGAGCGTCCATTCCCCGGCTGGACATTCCGAGCCAGGACCCACGGCCGAGCCCGCCGCAGGCTCGAGGAACGCGGCGGCGAGCAGCTCGGCCGTCGTCTCGACGCGGGACGTCCACGTTCCGTTCACCACGAGCGACACGGCGGCGCCCCCGTCGTCGGGGTAGCCGAGGAGGATCGTGCGCGCGCCCGGGGTCGAGCCCGCGTGGTGGGCGACGCGGCGGCCGTCCCAGTCCTCGCCGATGCGCCAGCCGAACCCGATCGCGTACCGGTCTTCCGCGACGGTTGATCCGTCGTTGAGACGGGCCGGGGTGAGGGCCATGTCGCGCGTCTCGGGCGAAACCAGGCCGCCCGACAGGAAGGCGTATGCCATTCTGGCCAAATCCGCAGCAGTGCTGCGCATTCCGGTCGCACCCCATACGAAGCTCTGATCGTTGGGGTCGATCTCGAACGGAACGCCGTCGTCATCGGCCCGGTACAGCGCCACCGCGTCGGGGGGCAGGGCGCGGACGTCCTCGAGCGATGTTTGCGCGATCCCGGTAGGGCGAAAGACCAGGCTGTCGAGTCCCTCGGCGAGGGTGAGCCCCGAAGCACCCTCGGTCACGGCGTTCAATAGCGCGTATCCGAACGAGCTGTAGCTGTAGGCCTCGCCGGGCGGGGCGAGGAGCGGCGCGTTCGAGAAGAACGACAGGGTCTCGAAGATGTCCGGATAGTGCCGCCCCGCGACGTGATCGCTGGAGGCCAGGCTCTCGTAGTGATTGATCCCGGCGGTGTGGGCCGCGAGCTGACGGGCGGTGATCACCGCGCCTCCGTGATCGGGCCAGGCGGGGACGTACTCGCGAATGTCGGCGTCCGGGTCGAGCACTCCGTCCTCGATGAGCTTCAACGCCAGCGTCGCCGCGAAGAGCTTGCTGACGCTCGCGAGCCGAAACCGCGAGTCTGCCGTGGCGCGGACGCTGTCGGCGGTGTTCGCCCAGCCCCTCGCGTCGGTCCAGGCGATCTCGCCGTCGACCACGACCGCACCCGAGAGCGCCGGCGCGTTGACGAACGGCTCGAGCTCCTCCATCAGCCGGTCGGCGATCCGTCCCGCGCGCTCGATCCGCTCCGCGCGCCGGGCCGAGTCGTCGGCTTCCGGGGTCGGAGCGGGTGTCGCGTCGGAGCACGCGAGGAAAGCGATCAGACACCAGGGCAGAAGATGGGTCACGAGATGATCCTGTCTCGAAGTCGTGGACGCCGGCTCTCCCGGTCATCCGGTGAGTTCGTTCGTTCGACCATCGGGGAGCACGCGGAGTTTACCGGGAACTCGTGCTGGACGCCGGGACCCGTGCGAGCGCCGGTCGCCTCGGGTATCGTGAGGGACTGCGGAATCATCCCCTGCGAACCCGTACCGAAGCGAACCGATGACACGGATTGCCCCGAACCGCGCGTCCTCCCGACCCCGACACCCGCTGGCGGGCCCGATCTTCGC
>JBDHIO010000029.1:0-40908 GCA_039587355.1 Gemmatimonadota bacterium
ACCCACAGACGGCCGCGCGTGGAGTCGAACGCGAGACGTCGGCCGACCGGAAACTCCTCGATCGCCTCGTTCGATCCCAGGTCGTTGTGGCAGTAGATGCAGGTCGTGTACACGTGCTTGCCTCTTCGGGCCGTGCGGACCGCTTCGTCTCGCCCGATGATACCCGCCGGGAGCGACGTTTCTTCGCGCCGGGGGACACTGCCGCGGCGCGCGCGGGTTGCGCGGGCGCCGATGACGTATGGACTCTCTTTACATAGAGAATCTTTATAGGGGGCCTGAATGCAGTCTAATCTCTCGAAACGCGTGAACGAGTTGCTCGTGCTGGCCGTGCTCGACGACGATCACGCGCACGGGTACCAGATCGCGCTGCGCGTCGAGGAGCGCACCGGCGGACGATTCTCGTTTCAGCACGGGACGCTGTATCCGATCCTGCACCGGCTCGAGAAGGAAGGGCGCGTCGCCGGCGTCTGGGACGAGGACGGCCGGCGCCGGAAGACCTATCGCATCACGGCGCCGGGTCGCGCGTCCCTCAAGCGGGATGTGGCCGAACTGCGTGACGCGTTCGGGGCCCTGTTCGACCTGCTGGACGGAGTCGATCATGTCGCGGCCTGAGCGGGCAGCCGATGACGTGCGGCACATCCGCGTTCATCCGAGGACGCGGCTCGCGCTGCTCGAAGAGATTGCCGCCGACGTCGATGCGCTCGAGGACGAGCTAGTGGCCCGCGGACAGACGGGTCTCCTCGGTCTGACATACCTCGTCTTGCCGCCCGAGACCGGGGGCTCCTACTCTAGGAGCGCCGGTCGACGGGACTCTCTCCGGGTCTTCGGCCGGTCGGTCGGGTGGGTGCGCTGGAGCCTCCGTCCGCCGCTTCGTGAACAGCCAGGAGAGGCCGTATGACCCGCATCTCGTTGAGCATCAACGGGGTCTCGCACGAGGCCGATGTCGAACCCCGGACCCTTCTCGTCTACTTCCTGCGCGAATGTGCGGGTCTCACCGGAACGCACGTGGGCTGTGACACGACGTCGTGCGGCGCCTGCACGGTCCTGATGGATGGGCAGACAGTCAAAGCCTGCAACGTTCTCGCGGTCCAGGCAGATGGCTCCGAGGTGACGACCGTGGAAGGGCTCGCGACGAACGGCGACTGGCACCCTCTCCAGACGGCTTTCCACGAGGAGCACGGCCTTCAGTGCGGGTTCTGCACCCCCGGGATGCTCATGGCGTCGGTCGGCATCCTCGCGGAGAACCCGGACCCGAGCGAATCGGAGGTACGACACGCGCTCGAGGGGAATCTGTGCAGGTGCACGGGCTACCAGAACATCGTGAACGCGGTTCTCGCGGCGGCCGAGCAGTTGCGGTCGTCGGCCGCCCAGGGCTGAGGGGATCATGGCAACGGCCGAGAAATACGTCGGAGGCGGCGTTCTTCGGAAGGAAGACCCGAAGCTCGTTACGGGGCAGGGGACGTTCGTCGAGTCCATCACGCTGCCCGGAATGCTGCATGTGGCGTTCGTGAGAAGCCCCTATGGCGCGGCGACAATCGGGGCTGTCGATACCGTGGCCGCCGCGGAGTCCCCCGGGGTCGTTGCGGTGCTCACCGGCGAAGACCTCGCGGGAGAATGGGCGGCGGGGCTTCCGATGGCCTGGCCGGTAACGGACGACATTCGGATCCCCGATCACTGGCCTGTCGCGAAGGACGCGGTCCGCTACGTCGGCGACGCCGTCGCGGTCGTCGTCGCCCGGACCCGCGAGCAGGCGGCCGATGGCGCGGATCTGGTGAGCGTGGACTACGAGGAGCGGCCGGCCGTTGTCGACATCGAGAGCGCCCGCGCCGATGGCGCCCCGAGGGTTCACGACCAATTCGAGGACAACGACTGCTACACCTGGGCCCTCACGAACGGCGACGTGGACGCGGCCTTCACGAAGGCGGACATCGTCGTCACGGAGCGGTACACGCAGCCGCGTCTGATCCCGAACGCGATCGAGCCGCGCGGCGTCGTGGTGCAACCGGTCCCGGCCGCCGGCGACTATACGATCTGGTCGGCGACGCAGATCCCGCACATCGCGAAGGTGCTGTTCGCGCTGACGGCGGGTATCCCCGAGGCGAAGGTCCGGGTGATCGCGCCTGACGTCGGCGGCGGTTTCGGGTCGAAGCTGAACATCTATGCCGAGGAGATCGTCTGCCTCGTGCTCGCCCGGCGCCTCGGGGCTCCGGTCAAATGGGTCGCGACTCGCAGCGAGGGCTACGTGGCGACCGTCCACGGGCGCGATCAGATCCAGGAGATGGAGATCGCCGCGGACACCGATGGGAGGATCCTGGGGTATCGCGCGAAGATCCTCGCGAACATGGGTGCGTATCTGCAGCTGATCACACCGGGAACACCTCTGCTCGGCGCCTTTCTGTTCTGCGGCAGCTACGGCGGCGAGGCGTACCACTTCGAATGCACCGGGGTGTTCACCAACACCACGCCGACCGACGCGTATCGCGGCGCCGGCCGGCCGGAGGCGACGTACGCCATCGAGCGGGCGATCGACGCGCTGGCCAGGGCGGTCGGCGTCGACCCGGTCGAGATCCGGAAACGGAACTTCCTCCCGACGGGAGAGATGGTGCCGAGCCCCGGCGGCCTCGCGTTCGACACGACCGACTACGAGCAGAATCTCGATCGGGCACTCGAGATCGTCGACTACGATTCCGTCCGGGCGGAGCAGCGGGCCAGGCGCGAATCGGGGGACTCGAAGATCATCGGGGTCGGGTTGTCGACGTATGTCGAGATGTGCGGGCTCGCGCCCTCGCAGGTTCTCGGTTCGCTCAACTACGGGGCGGGAGGATGGGACGCAGCCACCGTTCGAATGCTCCCGACCGGGCAGGCCGAGGTCGTCACGGGCAGCTCGCCGCACGGACAGGGGCACGTGACATCCTGGTCGCAGATCGCCGCCGACGCCCTTGGCATTGGATTCGACGACGTCACGGTGCTCCACGGTGACACGCAGGTCGCGCCACACGGCATGAATACGTACGGAAGTCGCAGCCTCTCCGTAGGGGGGATCGCGGTGCACAACGCCTGCGGTCGCGTGGTCGACAAGGCCTCGCGAATCGCCGCGCACCTCCTCGAGGTGGCCCCCGACGACCTCGAGTTCGAGGGCGGAACGTTCTCCGTGAAGGGTGTGCCCGACCGGCAGGCGACGATTCAGGAGGTGGCGTACGCCGCGTGGACCGCGCACAGCCTTCCGGAGGGTGAAGAGCCGGGACTGACGGAGCACCACGTCTTCGACCCGCCGAACTTCACGTTCCCATTCGGCTCGCACATTTGCGTCGTCGAGATCGACACCGAGACGGGTGAGGTCGAGATCGTCCGCTACGTGGCAGTGGACGACTGTGGCAATGTGGTGAACCCCCAGATCGTGGACGGTCAGGTGCATGGCGGCGTTGCGCAGGGGATCGCCGCCGCCCTCTTCGAGGAGGCGACGTACGCCGAGGACGGCACGCTTCAGACGTCATCGATGCTGAACTACCTGGTCCCGTCGGCGGCCGAATTGCCGTCCTTCGAGCTGGACAGAACCGTCACCCCCAGCAACTCGAACCCCATGGGCGTGAAGGGGATCGGCGAGGCGGGCACGATCGCCTCCACACCGGCCGTCATGAACGCGGTGCTCGACGCGCTGTCCCACTTCGGAATCACCGACATGTCGATCCCGGCGACGCCGGAGAAGGTCTGGACAGCGATTCGTGACGCGAAGGGAGGTGCGGCATGATTTCGGCACCGTTCGACTACGAGCGCGCGGACTCGGTGGCCGCGGCGCTGGAGCTCCTCCGGCAGGGCGGCGAGGATGCCCGACTGCTCGCCGGCGGGCATTCGCTACTTCCGCTCATGCGGCTCCGTCTCGCGCGCCCCACGCTCCTGGTCGATATCGGGCGCCTGGACGACCTGAAGTACATCTCCGGGGACGGCGACACGCTCGAGATCGGCGCCCTCACGACGCACCACGACCTGGCGGATTCCCACGAGCTGCGCGATGCCTGTCCGCTGCTGGCGGACACGGCTTCCCAGATCGGTGACCCGCAGGTGCGACACCGCGGGACGATCGGGGGGTCGGTTGCACACGCCGACCCCGCCTCCGACCTGCCGACCGCCCTTCTCGCGCTCGACGCCGAGTTCATCGTACAGGGGGCGGGCGGCTCGCGATCCGTCGCGGCCGGCGACTTCTTCCACGGCCCGTTCATGTGTGCGGTCGAAGAGGGCGAGATGCTTACCGCCGTCCGCGTGCCCCTGTCCGGCGCGCGAGGCGTGTACCGGAAGTTCCATCGGAGGGCCCAGGACTGGGCGATCGTCGGGGTGGCGGCGTCCGTGCAGGTCGAGTCCGGGGCGGTCGCGAGCGCGTCGATCGGCCTTACGAACATGGGCGGAACGCCGCTGCGGGCCGCGGCGGTCGAGGATGCGCTCGTTGGGGCCACGGACACGGGATCGATTGCGACGGCGGCGTCGAGAGTCGCTGACCTTCCCCACCCGCACGACGACGAGCAGGCCAGCGCAGACTATCGACTACACATCGCGGAGATCCTCATCGGCCGCGCGGTGCGGGCGGCGATGGCCTGACGCCGGGACGGGCTACTCTCCGGCGAGTTCCTGACCGAAGAGGGCATCCGTCGCGAGGTCCAGAAAGTCACGTTCCGTCACGAGGCCGATCAGCCGTTCCCCTTCCACGATCGGAAGCGACGACACGCCCTGTTTTCGCATCAGGTGGATCGCGTCGCCGACGGATGTGTCGGGTCCCGCGGTGACAAGATCGCGATGCATCACCTCGGACAGCGGCACGAGTTGGGCCTGCTGGTTCGAACCGTCCTCGCCGCGTTCGGCGAGAAAGCGGAACAACGTCGAGCGCGTCAGCAGTCCGACGAGCCGCGAATCCGCGTCTTCGATGGGCAGGTGCCGGATCCTCCGCCACCCCATCATGCGTATGGCGAGGCTCACCGGGTCCGTTTCCTGCGCCGTCACGAGGTCGCGCTGCATGTGCGAGCCGAGCGTTCGGTCCAACCGCTCAGCGATCGTTCGGGTCGGCGCCCCGGGCAGATCCCACTCGTGCACCGGTCGATTCTCCGCCTGACGCTCGATCATCGCTTCGGTCAGCTGTGCCCATGGTGTCACCGTCCCCGTGGCGAGGGCGCTCGCGGCCTCGAGCTGCCAGTCCGCGCCGGTCCGTCGTGCATCGGTCCGATCCCGGATGATCCCCAGATACCGATCGATATCGGCGCCGTCGACTCCGGCGGACTCGAGCCCGCTTCGCGCGATCGGGAGCAACTCCTCGAGGATCAGCTCCCGTGCCCCGATCTGGCGATCGCCGATCCAGTCGATCGGCGCTCCCAGCCCCTGGCGGGCCACCGCATAGAAGTTTCCGCGTGCGGCGTCGAACGATATATGGTCGCGCGGATCGCCGATCGCGTCCTCGAGCCCGTACAGCAGGCCGTACCACAGCGCGGCGTTCGCCACCTGGTCGACCGGGGTGGGCCCGGCCGGGAGGATGCGATTCTCGATTCGGAGGTGAGCCGTCTCACCCGCCACCCCGTAACACGGGCGGAGCCACCGGTAGATCGTCCCGTTGAACAACTGGAGGGCCCGCAATCGAGGGATCTGACCGGGCTCGTCCCTCTCGAGCTCGGCCGAGAGCACGGCGCGGAAACGCGTCACGTCGTCGCGGTAGATCTCGAGGACCGAGTCGTTCACCCACTCGCGCCCGAAGTCGACGCGTGGTGCCGAGACTCGTTGATCAGACGAGGGTCTGCGCGTGTCGATCGACTGCTGGAACAGCGCGATCCTGGTTTCGCGCCATAGACGGCGCCCGAACAGGAACGGCGAGTTCGTCCCGGCGGCGAGCACCGGGGCGGACGCGAGCAAGGCAAGGTTGTAGACGCGTGCGAACCGCGCCGGATCGACCTGGAGGTGGAGCTGGAAGCTCGTGTTGCAGGCCTCGAGCATCACCGTTTCGTGCCTGAGGCTGAGCTCGTCGATGCCCTTGATGAACACGCTGTAGGTGCCGCCACGCAGGGTCGTCATCGCGTCGTTCAGCCGGTGATATCGCTCGGCGGGCGTCATGTACGACAGGCTGGCGTGGCGACCCTCTAGGGTCGGGAGGATACCGGCCATCACGACCCGCACGTCCTGCTCCTCGGCCGCCGATCGCACCGTGGACAGCACCTCTACCAGCTGGTCTTCCAGCGCGCTCAGTGAGGCGCCGGCGAGCAGTCCGGGGTCGGTGTTGATCTCCAGATTGAATGCCCCGAGCTCCGGCGTGACCCGGGGATCGGAAATCCGCTCGAGGATCGCGGGGCCGTCGGCGACCGGACGGAACTGCCGGTCGACGAGAAACAACTCGAGCTCGGCTCCGATACGAGCCGGCCCGCGTTCGATCACATCGGAATCCAGTAGCGCTTCGAGCCGGTCCAGGTCCTCGAGCAAGCGTGCGGTGAACGCGCGGAGCTGCTCAGGACTCGCCGACGAACTGACGCGTTGCGTGCCCAAGTCCGGTTCCTCCTGCCAGGTTGACCCGACGAACCTACAGACAATTTCCGGTCCAGCGTACCCGACCGCAGAAGATCAGAAACGACGCGGGATCTCGCGACCCCGGGGGGCGCCCCCCCGAGACAGATCGGAGCGACCGGGGCGGGTCGCTCCGGGACAAATCACCCCGATCGCCGAGGCTACCGGCGCCGGTCCCGGGTGGCGGGTTGTTCCGGCGCTCGCATGAGCCTCCCGAAGTGGTATCGCCAGCCAAACGTCCGAAGCAAATCCTGGAACCGCTGGACGGGGAACCCCATCACGTTGAAGAAGTCGCCCTCGACTCCGACGACGAG
Source organism: Gemmatimonadota bacterium (assembly GCA_039587355.1). Lineage (GTDB taxonomy): Bacteria > Gemmatimonadota > Gemmatimonadetes > Palauibacterales > Palauibacteraceae > Palauibacter. The sequence goes on from JBDHIO010000029.1 coordinate 6,843, forward strand.
CGACGCACCGGCTCCCTGGATGCCATACGCCCCCGCCTTGTCCATGGGCTCGCCCGTCGCGACGTAGGCCGCGGCCTCCCCGTCCTGAATCGGGCGAAACCTGACGGTCGTTCGCTCGACAGCGCTCACGGTCCGATCGAGCGTCGCCGCCGCGATTCCCGTGAACACGACGTGAGTGTCTCCGCCCAGTCGCTCGATCATCTCGACTGCCTCTTCGGCGGAGCCCGGCTTGCCGAGGACGGATCCGCCGTGCGATACCACGGTGTCGAAACCGAACGAGAGGGAATCGCGCGCAGCGCCTGCGGACGCCTTCGCGCGTGCGAGGCGTTCGGCCATGGCCGTCGGTCCTTCCCCCGGGTGGGGGGTCTCGTCGACATCGGTCGGTCTCATGTCGAAGTCGAGTCCCAGCTGGCGCAGCACGTCGGCGCGGCGTGGGGAACCGGAAGCGAGGACGAGTTTCGGCGGCGAATCGAACATGGCGCGGATGATAGGCCCGGGCGGACCGGGACGATACCGGTTGCCGGAGGGGCTTTATCGGGTTGACCGCCCGGGGTAGGCCATCTAGTTTAACTAAACTGTTAAACCTGGATGACAAACGCGCGAGGAGCGGCCTCGATCAATCGGTGGCCCACGTCTCCCGGGCGTTTTCGCGAGATAGAGCAGGACAGCATGGCCACGACCAGCCAGGTGCCCGAAACCGGCACCGAACAGCGCATCTTCGATGCGGCGCTCCGCGTCTTCGCCAACAAGGGGATGGACGGGGCGCGCATGCAGGAGATCGCCGACCACGCGGAAATCAACCGCGCGCTCCTCCACTACTACTTCCGGAGCAAGGCTCAACTCTACGAAGCCGTGTTCGCCCACGGATTCGGGCAGTTCATCTCATCGCTCACGCCCAGCCTGCATTCCGAGCAGTCGTTCGAGGAAACGCTGCGGACGTTCGTGAACGGGTACATCGACTACATCTACGGGCATCAGGAGATGGCTCGACTGATGCTGAACGAATGCCTTTGCGGCGGCCCGGTCATGCAGTCGTATCTCTCGAAGGCGATCGAGAACCGGGCGGGGTTCCCCGGGCTCGTGATGGAGGACCGTCTCCAGACCGCGATCGACGAGGGAGAGATCCGTCCCGTCGACGTCGAGCATACCATGCTGACGATCGTGTCCGCGTGTCTCTTTCCCTTCGTCGCGCTTCCGACGGTGAGGATGTTCCACCCGGAGGTCGAGGAGGACTTCGAGGCGTTCGTCGAGGGGCGGAAGCGCCACATCGTCGACCTGGTGCTCGGCAGCCTGCGGCCCGACGGCGGCGGGGAGGCGCCCTCATGAGGGGGGCGGTGGCGATGCCGATCGTCGGCTCGCTGATCCTCGTTTCGGCGTGCTCGTTCGCCCCCGCGCCCGAGACCCCCGCGACCGTGGCGGAGCTCCCGGAGGACTTCGCGGCGCCGATCGAGATCGGCGCCTACGAGCCGCTCCGCTGGTGGGAGACGTTCGAGGACCCCGTCCTTGGCGAGCTGATCGATACCGCGCTCCTCGCGAACCTCGACCTGCGAGAGGCGGCGGGCCGGCTGGAGGAACTCCGTAACCGGTACCGCATCGCACGGTCGACGCTCTTCCCGTCCGTATCGCTCAACGGTGACGTCACCCGGTCCAGCACGCCATCCAACACCGGGCTCGGGAGTTCGATCGGAGGCGACACGCCCGGGGATTCGACCGGAGGCCTGCCGCCGGGCATCTCCTTCGACTTCCCCGACCGGTTCGACTTCACGACCTACTCCGCATCGCTCGGTTTCGCCTACGAACTCGACTTCTGGGGCAAGAACCGGAACGAAAGCAGCGCGGCCTCCCGCGACTTCGGCGCCTCCCGGGCCGACTTCGAGACGCTCCGCCTGGGGGTCATCGCCTCGACGATCTCGACCTACTTCGAGATCGTGGCGCTCCGGGAGCGGGTCTCGTTGCTCGAGGAAGATGTCGACCTGCTTTCCGAAAGGTCCGAACTGACGGACCTGCGCTACCAGGCCGGGCTGACGGGGTCGTTCGAGCTCTATTCGATCCGGCAGCTCTATCGGACATCGCAGGCGAATCTGCCGGTCGCGAGAACTCAGCTCGCCGACGCCGAGGGGCGGCTCGCCGTCGTCCTCGGTCGCTACGCGGGACGGATCGGAGACCTTCTGCCCGACGATCTTTCACCCGAGGTGGATCCGACGCCGGTCACGCCGGCGCTGCCCGTATCGCTGCTCGAAGGAAGACCGGACGTCATCGCCGCGCACGAACGCGTCGAATCGAGTCGGCTCAGGGTGGGGGCGCGCCGCGCCGAACAGCTTCCGACGATCTCGTTGAACGCGAACGTCGGGTTCCAGGCGAGCGAACCGGTGAACCTGTTCAGGGCCGACCAGTGGTTTCTCAACCTGATCGGCGGGATCGTCGCCCCGATCTTCCAGGGTGGCCGAATCCGCGCGAACATCGGCGTCGCGGAGGCGCAGTACGACCAGGCGATGGCGGCGTATGTGCGCACCGTGCTCACGGCATACAGCGAGGTCCGCGTGAGTCTCATCGCGTTCGACAACTCGCTCGAGCGCTACCTCAGGGTGTCGGACCAGCTCGCGGACGCGGAGGCGTCGCGCGCAACCCAGCTCCAGCGGTTCCAGCGTGGTGTCGGGGACTACGTCTCGTACCTCGATGCTCGTGTGAACCTGGTGGCGGCTCGCAACGCCTTCGTGGAAGCGGAGCGCGGACTCGCCGAGGCGCGCCTCGCGGTGCATCGGGCTCTCGGCGGTGCCTGGCTCGAAACCCCGGATGCAGTCGTGGCGGAAGCAGGCGGAACGAACGAATCGGAGAGCCCGGGCTCGGGCTCCGGAGATGATAGATAGATGGAAGGTTACGACGACGTAGAACCGACCGGCGGAAGCCGCCGCGGGGGCTTCTGGAGCCGCCTCGCCCACTGGCAACAGGGGCTCCTTGTCCTCGCGATCGGCGTCGGGGGGTTCGCGCTCCTGATGCTCCTGAGGCGGTCCCCGGCGGAAGTGGAGCCTCCCAGACAGGTTCCGACCGTGGCGACGGCGGACGCGAGAGCGGCGTCCGGCGCGATCATGGTCCGGGGTAGCGGGACGGTCCGACCGAGCGCCGAGGTGACTCTGGCGGCCGAGGTCGGAGGCCGCGTGACCTGGGTCGCCCCGGCGTTCGTGAGCGGAGGTAGGTTCCGCGCCGGCGAGCCCCTGTTCCGCCTGGACCCCGCCGACTACGAGAACGCGGTGGAGGCCGCCAGCGCCGACGTCGCCCAACGTCAGGTCGGCGTGCTGGAAGCCGAAGAGGAAGTCGCGATCGCCCGGGACGAGTGGGAGCGTCTCGCGCGCCGCGAGGGGCTCGATCCGGCCGAGGCCAGCGTCCTGGTACTCCGGGAACCGCAGCTTCAGGCCGCTCGCGCGGCCCTCCAGAGCGCCGAGGCACGGCTCGAGGATGCTCGACTGCGTCTGGATCGAACCTGGGTTCGGGCACCGTTCGACGGAATCGTTCGCGACGAGTCGGTGGATATCGGTCAGTACGTCGGCCCCGGTCAGGGAGTCGGCCGCATGTATGCGACGAACTCCGTCGAGATCGTCGTGCCACTGAGCGACGACCAGGCCGCCCGGATCGGTGCGTTGTGGCAGGCGAGGGCCGGGGATGCGAGCACCCGGATTCCCGCGGCGGTCGAGGCCGAGTACGGCGGGCGCATCTACCGCTGGTCCGCGTTCGTCGACCGTGCCGAGGCGGCGCTGGACGAACGGACCCGCACCGTCGATGTCATCCTGCGCGTGCCGGGTCCCTTCGAGGCGCCCGAGGACCAGCCGGACCGGCCCCCGCTGCTGATCGGGACGTTCGCGATCGCGGACATCGAGGGAATCGTCCTGGACGAGTACTTCCTTGTCCCGAGCTCGGCGCTCCGTGACGGCGATGTCGTGTGGGCGCTCGAGTCCGACTCGATCCTGGTGATGAAACCCGTCGGAGTGATCCAGGAAGTGGAAGAGGATGCCTACGTGACCGGGGATCTGGTCGACGGCGAGCCCGTCATCACCTCCGGACTCCCGTTCGTCACCGACGGCATGGCGGTCCGGCGGATCGGGTCTCTCGAGACGGCGCCCGCCGGGACCTCCGGAGGCGGCCGATGAGGGGCGCGATCGCGTGGATGGCCCGAAACGGGGTCGCCGCAAACCTGCTGATGGTGTTCATCGGGGTCTCGGGCGTGTTCGCCATCTTCAACATCCCCCAGGAGATCTTCCCGGAGTTCTCTCTCGAAGCCATCCAGGTCAGGGTCGAGTATCCCGGCGCCTCACCCGAGGAGGTCGAGCAATCGATCGTGCAGCGTGTCGAGGAACAGATCGGCGGCATTTCAGGGGTGCGCAGGGTCTCTTCCTCCGCGTCAGAGAACGTCGGTGTCGTCCTCGCGGAGCTGGCCCTGGGGACCGACGTCTCCGAGGCACTCGATGAAATCAAGGCCGAGGTCGACCGGATCACGAGCTTTCCGGTCGATGCCGAGGAACCCGAGGTCACGGCCCTCGAGGCGCGGAGCCAGGCGATGCAGATCGCCGTCCACGGAGCCGTTCCCGAGCGCACGCTCAAAGAGCTCGCGAACCGGGTGAAGGACGACCTGTCGTCGCTTCCCGAGATCTCTCTCGTCCGGGTCTCGGGCGTTCGCGCTTACGAGATCTCGATCGAGGTGTCGAAGGACGCGCTCCGACGGTACGGACTCACGCTGCAGGAAATCTCGGGGGCCGTCCGGCGTGGCAGCCTCGATCTGCCGGGAGGCAGCGTCGAGACCGATCGCGAGGAGATCCTCGTGCGCGTCGAGGGGCAGAACTACACAAGGGCCGACTTCGAGGACATCGTGGTGCGAGCCGAGCCGAACGGGGCGACTCTCCGCGTCGGTGACGTCGCCGATGTGAGCGACGGGTTCGAGGATGCCGATCTGATCTCCACGTACGATGGCGAGAACACCGCCTTCGTACAGGTCTTCCGGACGGGAGACGAGCGGGTTCTCGAGATCGTCGCGGAAGTCGAGCGATACCTCGACACCGAGCTCGCGGGGACGTTGCCGCGAGGGGTCGAGGCCGACGTCTGGCGCAGCGAGGCCGAGTACCTGCAGGACCGGCTGTCGCTCATGGTCAAGAACGGGCGGATCGGTCTCATCCTCGTGATCGCGGCGCTCGCGCTGTTCCTCAACGTCCGACTCGCGTTCTGGGTGTCCGTTGGGATCTTCCTCTCGTTCACCGGCACGTTCGCCGTGATGGGAGCCCTCGGCGTCTCGATCAACATGATGTCGCTGTTCGGATTCATCCTCGCGATCGGCATCGTCGTCGATGACGCGATCGTCGTGGGCGAGAACATTTACGCCGAGCGAGAACGGGGCACCCCACCACACCACTCGGCCGTCCGCGGGGCCCAGCGGGTCTCGGTTCCGGTGACGTTCGCCGTGCTCACGACGGTTGCGGCCTTCACTCCGCTTCTGTTCATCCCGGGCAGCATCGGGAAGTTCCTGTACGTCATTCCGATCATCGTGATCTCGGTCCTCCTGCTTTCGCTGATCGAGTCGCTCTTCATCCTGCCGTTCCACCTGTCGCATCTGCCACCACCGTCGGACGATGCGTCGCGTCGGCGATCGAACTGGTTCCTGCGGATCCAGGGGGCGGTTCAGGACGGGCTCGATCGCTTCACCGCGGGCCCGCTCGACAGGGGCGTGTCGTTCGCGGTCCGGCGTCCGGGGCTGGTGCTGCTCTGGACGACAACGGCGCTTCTCCTCGTGGGGGGGCTGGTAGCGGGCCGCTATATCCGGTTCAGCCTGCTCCCCGTGATCGAAGGCGAAGAGGTCATCGCCTACCTCGAGATGCCAGAGGGCACGACCTCGGAGCGCACGCAGCAGATCGCCGCGTTCGTCGAGCAGGCGGGCCGTGAGGCCGCGCGGGAGCTGCAGTCGACATTGCCGGAGGACCACGACCCGCTCGTCGAGGCCGTCTACACCAGTGTGGGACAACGGCCATCGATCGCGAATCAGCCGGGGCTTTCCGCGGCGCCCACGTTCGTCCAGTCGAACATCGCCGAGATCACGTTCCGGCTGGGGGACGCGGAACGCCGGGACGTATCCGCGGAGGAGGTCGCGAACGCGTGGCGGGATCGCGTCGGAACTGTGCCATCTGCCCGGGCACTCACGTTCTCCGCCGAGCTGATCAACCTCGGCGCGCCGGTCTCGGTGGAGTTGTCACACCCGGACCTGGAGGGCCTCGACGCCTCGGTAGCGGCGCTGGAGGAGCGGTTGTCGCGGGTCTCTGGGGTCATCGACATCCGGAACGACCGGGGCGAGGGAAAGCGCGAGCTCGAGCTTCGTCTCAAGCCCGCCGCCACCACTCTGGGAATCACGCTGGACGACCTCGCGCGACAAGTCCGCGGCGCGTTCTTCGGGGACGAGGCCCTGCGGCTGCAGCGGGGCAGGGATGAGGTGCGCGTATACGTGCGGCTCCCGCGCAGCGAACGAGACGCGCTGGCGGACCTCAACGACTACCGGATTCGGCCGCCCATGGGCGGTGAAGTGCCGCTGTCCGAGGTCGCGGACCTGGAGTTCGGCGTCGGTGCCTCGACGATTCGACGCATCGACGGTCGGCGGATCGTCGAGGTGACGACCGAGGTCAACCGGTCCCTGATTACGGGACAGGAGGTCAACACGCTCCTTGAGTCCGATGTCCTGCCCGAGCTGCAGACGCGGTTCCCGGGGCTCCGGTACGGGTTCGGCGGTGAGCAGCGTGAGCAGGCCGAGGCTCTGGGGGGCATGAGTCGAGGGTTTGGCATGGCGCTGCTCGCAATCTATGCGCTGCTCGCCATCCCGTTCCGCTCCTACGTGCAGCCCCTCGTCATCATGACCTCGATCCCGCTGGGGTTCATCGGGGCGGCGCTCGGCCATCTGATCATGGGGATGGACTTCGGGATGCTCTCCATGTTCGGAATCGTCGGACTCTCGGGAGTGGTCGTGAACGACTCCCTCGTCCTCATGGACTTCGTCAACGAGCGACACCGTTCGGGCCTCCCGATGGGCGAGGCCATCGTTGACGCGGCCCGGGTTCGATTCAGGCCGATCCTGCTCACTTCGCTGACGACGTTTCTCGGCGTGTTTCCCCTAATCATCGAACGGAGCATCCAGGCCCAGTTTCTGATCCCGATGGCCGTGAGCCTCGGGTTCGGGATCCTCTTCGCTACGGGAATCCTAATGCTCTGTGTCCCGGCGCTCGCGATGTTCCAGTACCAGACCGGCCAGCGGATCCGCGCCCGGTGGAAGCGAGACCGGAAGCCCGACGTCGACCTGGGGTGGGCCGGGGAGGGTTAGCCTCTCACCCGTGAGCATGCCGCGCGATCTTCGCTCGGCTGGAAGTACTCGGTCGGAATCCGGGCCTCGATCGCGAGAAACACGGCGCGTGTCCAATCTCGCGCCGACGGGTCGAGGTTGAAGATGGGTCGGCTCAGGACCTCGATTGCCCATACGTCGCGGCCTTCGCCGTCGAGGCTGTCGCGCTCGAAGAACACGCCCACCCGCTCGCCTGCGTTCGACTGAAGCGCCATTTCCTCGGGAGCGACCACTTCGGGCTCGTACGTCCGGGCGACGAGGATGCCGTTCTCACGGTTTGCACGCTCGAGGACCAGACCGAGCTCGCGGACGCCCGTCTCGACGGCCGGCCACAGCGCGTCGTAGGGCGCGATGTAGCAGCGGGTTTCTCCGGACCCGCGGTGGTCCGCGATGTTGCCGGAGGTCACGCACCCGACGAGGGCCACGGTGCCGAGGAGGCCGGCGATGCGGTGAACTGATCGGTTGATCATTCGGCGGACCAGACTGTTTTCACGTTCACGAACTCCCGCAGGGCGTGAGGGCCGAGTTCGCGTCCGTAACCGGAACGCTTGACCCCACCGAAGGGGACTCTCGGATCGGAGGCGGACATGCCGTTGAGGAACACCGCCCCCGCCACGATATCGCGCACCGCACGATCCTGCTCCGCCGGGTCACGGGTCCAGATCGCGCTCGACAGGCCGTAGTCCGTCGCGTTGGCCCGTTCGATCGCCTCGTCGAGATCGGCTACCCGGAACACCGAAGCGACCGGACCGAAGAGCTCCTCTTCGCTCGCGGGGCACCCGTCCGGGATGTCCGTGAGCATCGTGGGCTCGTAGAACCAGCCCTCGCGATCGGGCACGTGCCCACCCACGGCGGGGGTCGCCCCGGCCGCGATCGAGTCGGCCACCTGGGTGGCCAGTCGGTCTCGCAGATCTTCTCGCGCGAGCGGCCCGATCCGTGTCTGGGGCTCGCGGGGGTCCCCGACCGTCAGCCCCGAGATTCGTCCTGCGAGGCGCTCCTCGAACTCGTCGGCGACGGATTCCTGCACGAGCATGCGTTTCGCCGCGATGCACGACTGCCCGTTGTTGATCATTCTCGCCGTGACCGCCGTGTCGATCGCTCGGTCGAGATCGGCGCTCTCCATCACGATGTAGGGATCGCTGCCGCCGAGCTCGAGCACGGTTGTCTTGATCCGCTTTCCGGCCTCGGCCGCGACCGACGCTCCGGCGCCGACCGACCCTGTCAGTGACGCTGCCTGCACGACGGGGTGGTCGAGCACCGTCGGAACGTCCTCGACCTCGATGAAGAGATTCTGGAATACGCCGGCCGGGAATCCGGCCCGGGCGAACAGACCCTCCACGGCGATCGCGGACTGAGGGACGTTGGGGGCGTGCTTCAGGAGGACGACGTTGCCGGAGAGCAGCGCGGGGGCGGCGCAGCGGATCGCCTGCCAGAACGGAAAGTTCCAGGGCATGATCGCGAGCACGCCGCCCAGTGGCTGGTATTCAACGTGGCAGGAGGCGCCGGTGCTCTCGAGCGGCTCGGGCCGCAGGCGGGCCGGACCGTGTTCGGCATAGTACCGGCAGACCCACGCGCACTTGTCCACCTCGGCCGCTGCCTCGGCGAGGGGCTTTCCCATCTCTCGTGTCATGAGCAGGGCGTATGCGTCCCGCCCGCGCTCGAGGAGGCCGGCGACCGCGTGGAGGCGCTCGGCGCGTTCCTCGATCGGGCGCCGGCGCCAGTCGGCGTACGCCGCGCCGGCCGAGGCGAGCGCCGCCGAGACCTCGCCGGCGTCCAGCGACCGAAACGTGCCGAGCGTCTCGCCGGTCGTGGGGTCGATGCTCTCAAACGGCATGAGGCTCCTCTCCTCTCGTCTCGGTGTCCTCGAACCCTCACGGCCGGCGACCTGCGCCGCCCGCGCCCGGGCGGTGGATCGTTCGGCACGGACCCCGACCCCGCAAGCCCTTGCCCCGCGATCCGGGACGCGAGTAGTTAGTCACGCAACCGGTAGAAAACCGGGGTGCGAAGGCCGCGACGAACGACAACGCCGGAGTGTCCATGACAGGGTCCGCCGCGTCGGCAGACGAGACGGTCCGTTGGGCCAAGGTGATCGACCAGACCCGATGCATCGGGTGCCACGCCTGCACGACGGCATGCAAGTCGGAGAACGAGGTTCCCCTCGGCGTCACGCGGACCTACGTGAAGTACGCCGACGTCGGGACGTTCCCGAACGCCCGCCGCGCGTTTCAGGTCACGCGCTGCAACCAGTGTGAGACGGCGCCCTGCGCCACGGCGTGTCCCACGCGCGCCATGTTCAGGCGGCCGGATGGGATCGTCGACTTCGACAAGTCGGCATGTATCGGGTGCAAGGCGTGCATGGCCGCCTGTCCCTACGACGCGATCTTCATCAATCCGGACGATCACTCCGCGGAGAAATGCAACTTCTGCGCGCACCGCATCGACGGAGGCCTCGAACCGGCCTGTGTCGTGGTGTGTCCGACCCAGGCGATCCTGGTCGGCGACATGAACGATCCCGAGTCCGGGGTCGGAGAGATGCTCGGTCGCCAGCCCCTCGCCGTGCGCCGCCCCGAGAAGGAGACACGGCCGAAGCTCTTCTACAACGGCGCGCACCAGGCCACGCTCGACCCGCTCGCCGCGATCCGGCCGGATGGCGGGATCTTCATGTGGAGTGAACAGCCGGGCGGGTCGCACCAGGTCGGATCCGGGGCGACGCACGGCGCCGGGTCGGCCAACTCCTCGGCGGCTGCCGTGCTGTCTTACGACGTATCGCACAGGGCGCCGTGGGACTGGCGAGTGAGCATGTACACGCTGACGAAGGGGATCGCTGCGGGGGTCTACCTCGCGGCCCTTATGCTGCTCCTGCTCGCCACCGGCGGATGGGGTGATGCGCTGTGGCTGCGAGTGGTTCCCGCGACGGCGATGGCGGCCCTGGGGCTCACGGGGGCCCTTCTCATCTGGGACCTCGAACACCCCGCCCGGTTCTATATGATCTTCACGAGGCCTCACTGGAAGAGCTGGCTCGTGCGCGGCGCGTTCATCATTGGCGCGTACAGCCTGGCGCTCGTGGCGCACTTCGTGGCGGGGGTCGGCGGCGGAACCTCCGGCGCCGGAGCGACACGGTGGATTGCGTGGGCCGGAGCGCCCATCGCAGCGATGACCGCGATCTACACCGCGTATCTCTTCGCTCAATCGAGGGCGCGCGACCTCTGGCAGAACCCGCTGCTTCCCCCGCACTTCCTCGTCCAGTCGATCTTCGCCGGGGCGGCGACACTGTTGCTCCTGGAGGCCGCGGGTCTCGGGACCCTGCCGGGGGCCGGGACGTTGCTTGCCATAGCGGGCGGCGTCCACCTGCTGTTCCTGCTCGGTGAATTCACTCTCGCCCACCCCACGGCGCACGCGCGAGCGGCCGCGCACGAGATGCTGTCCGGTCGCTACGCCTTGTGGTTCTGGGTGGGCGTCGTGTTCGTCGGCGCGGCGATCGGCCTTTCGGTCAGCCCGCCGGCCTACCTCCCATGGGCCGAGGTGGCGGCCGGGGGCCTCGCGATCGCCGGGCTCTTCGCCCATGAACACGCGCACGTTCAGGCCGCTCAGGCGGTCCCGCTGGCATGACCGAACTCGAACGGCACCTCGACCGCGTCGAGGCACGAGTTAGCGCCGCCCGAGAGGAGACCGAAGCGCGGGGCGAGACGTTCTATCCGGGGGCCAGCCGCGTCCACCTTGCCGCGTTCCCGCCGAAGGAGCGCTGGGACGACTGGATCGAGCTGGATTCGAAGGCGTGGCCGGAGCGGCGTGAGAAGCGCTACATGCTCGTCCCCACGACGTGTTTCAACTGCGAGTCGGCCTGCGGGCTTCTGGCCTACGTCGATCGAGACACGCTGGAGATCCGGAAGTTCGAGGGGAACCCCGAGCACCCGGGATCCCGAGGGCGGAACTGCGCGAAGGGGCCGGCGACCCTCAATCAGATCGTGGACCCCGATCGGATCCTCCAGCCGTTGCGCCGTGTCGGGGAACGGGGGGAGGGGAAGTGGGTCCCGGTGTCGTGGGAAGAGGCGCTGGACGACATCGCCGGACGCATCGCCACCGCGATCCGCGAGGACCGCCGAAACGAGGTGATGTACCACGTTGGCCGCCCGGGCGAAGACGGCTTCACGGAGCGGGTCATGGCCGCCTGGGGAGTGGACGGCCACAACTCGCACACGAACATCTGCTCGTCGGGCGCGCGAGCCGGCTACCAGTTCTGGTGCGGCATGGACCGCCCAAGCCCGGATCACGCGCGAGCCGACGTGATTCTCCTCGTGAGTTCGCACCTCGAAGCGGGACATTACTTCAACCCGCATGCTCAGAGGATCATGGAGGGCGTGAAGGACGGGGCGAAGCTGATCGTTCTCGATACCCGGCTGTCGAACACCGCGACGCACGCGCACCACTGGCTGCCCACGCAGCCGGGATCGGAGGCCGCGGTGCTGCTCGCGATCGCGAGCTACTTGATCCGGACCCGTACGTATGATCGGGACTACGTCCGTCGATGGTTCAACTGGGAGGAATTCCTCGTCGCGGAGCGCCCCGACGTCCCGAGGACGTTCGAGGCCTTCGAGGAAGAGATGGAGGCGCTATACGCCGAGTACACGTTCGAGTTCGCCGCCGAGGAATCCGGGATCGACCCGGCCCAGCTCGAGGGGGTCGCGAAGCTCGTTTCCCGGGCGGGCTCGCGGCTCTCGACTCACAACTGGCGTAGTGCCGCCGCGGGGAACGAGGGCGGCTGGCAGGTTTCGCGCACGCTCTTCTTCCTGAACGCCCTGACCGGGTCGGTCGCCACGCCGGGCGGGATGTATCCGAGCGCGTGGAACAAGTTCGTGCCTAAGCCGATCCGTCTCCCGAGACACCCGGAGGTCTGGAACGACCTTACCTGGCCGGACGAGTTCCCGCTCACGATGTACGAACTTTCCTTCCTCCTTCCGCATTTCCTGAAGGAGGGCCGCGGAAAGCTCGACGTCTACTTCACCCGCGTATACAACCCGGTGTGGACGAACCCCGACGGCTTTTCGTGGATCGAGGCTCTCATGGACCCCGAGAAGATCGGCCTCCACGTGGCCCTTACGCCGACGTGGAACGAGTCCGCGTACTTCGCCGACTACGTGCTGCCGATGGGGCACAGCTCCGAACGACACGACATTCACTCGTACGAAACGCACGATGGTCAGTGGATCGGGTTCCGACAGCCGGTCGTGCGCGCGGCGCGCGAGAGGTTGGGCGAGAAAGTCGCCGATTCGCGCCACACGAATCCCGGTGAGGTCTGGGAGGAGAACGAGTTCTGGCTCGAGCTTTCCTGGCGCGTCGATCCCGACGGAGAGCTGGGCATCCGGGAGTTCGTGGAGAGCGAGAGGAACCCGGGCTCGCGGCTCGATACCGACGAGTATTACGCCTGGATCTTCGAGAACTCCGTTCCGGGCCTCCCGGAGGCCGCGGAGGCAGAGGGCCTGACGCCGCTCGGGTACATGCGCCGGTACGGCGCGTTCGAGGTCGCCCGCGACATCGGGCCCCTTCACGAAACCGAAGTCCCGGCTTCCGAGCTGGCCGGCAGCGTCGTCGCCGAGTACGGCCGCGTGTTCACGCCCGTCCCGAAGCCGGCATCGCCCAACCTGGCACCGACCGGGGCCCCGGAAGCGGACGCCGAGGGACGTCGCCCCGTCGGAGTCGACGTGGACGGCCGGGTTCTGCGTGGGTTCCCGACGCCGAGCGGGAAACTCGAGTTCTATTCGCGAACCCTCGTGGACTGGGGGTGGCCCGAGTACTCCGTACCGACCTACATCCGCAGCCACGTGCACCCGAGGTCGATGGACGAGGATCAGTCGTGCCTGATCTCGACGTTCAGACTGCCTGTCCAGATCCATACCCGATCGGCGAACTCCAAGTGGCTCGATGAGATCGCTCATACGAACCCGCTGTGGATCCATCCTGACCAGGCGAGTCGGATCGGCGTGAATACGGGCGACCTCGTCCGCGTCGAGACGGAGATCGGCCACTTCGTACTGAAGGCCTGGGTGACCGAGGGGATCCGGCCGGGCGTCGTCGCGTGCAGCCACCACATGGGTCGCTGGAAGCTCGCCAAGACCGATGCCATCGGCCGGTCGTCCGCGACGGGCACGGTGGAGACGGGGTCACAGCGTCAGCTCATGGCGTCCGTGGACCTTAAGAGGAAGGGCGACGACTGGAAGCTCTCGCGGCGGAAGGGCGCGGGCCCCTATTCGTCGAGCGACCCCGACACGTCGCGTGTCTGGTGGACGGACGTCGGTGTCCACCAGAACCTCACGTTCCCCGTCCACCCCGACCCGATCTCGGGAATGCACTGCTGGCACCAGGCCGTGCGTGTCGTGAAAGCGGGGGCCCGGGACCGGAATGGCGACATATACGTCGATACCGCGAAGTCACACGACGTCTATCGGTCGTGGCTGGGGAAGGCCCGCGCGGCGACAGAGCATTCCCCGGATGGGACCCGGCGACCGCACTGGCTGATCAGACCGGTGAAGCCCGTTCGCGACGCGTACCGCCTGGGGTCATCGAACGGGGGGGCGGAGGGCGACACGCACACGTCGGTTGAGGAAGGGGAGGAGTAGGATGGAACTCCTCAGGGCGTTGGGATCGCTGCTCGAGGCTCCGGGTGCGGAGACCCGCCTGATCGCTCAGTTGCTCGACCTCGGGCCGGCCCCGGACGAGGCGACGCACAGCGACCTGTTTCTGTTTCAGGTCTACCCGTATGCGTCCGTCTTCCTCGGCGAAGGCGGCGGAATCGGCGGGGAAGCCCGCGACCGCGTCGAAGGGTTCTGGCGGGTCATGGGCCAGGATCCGCCACCGGACGCCGACCACCTCGCGACGTTGCTCGCCGCCTACGCGGGCCTGATCGAAGCCGAGGAGGAGGCTCGGGAAGACCGGGCGCGGGTCCGCTGGCGTCAGGCGCGGCACGCGTTCCTCTGGGAGCACATTCTGAGCTGGACCTTGCCGTTCTCGCTCAAGCTTCGGGAGATCGCGCCTCCGTTTTACCAGGGGTGGGTCGAGATGTTCGAGTCGGCGCTGGCCCAGGAGTCGGCCACGCTGGGCCCCCCCTCCCGGACGCCGCTGGCGCTTCGCGAATCGGCCCCGCTGTCAGATCCGCGGGAAGGAGACGCGATCTCGTTCGTGACGGCTCTCCTGAGCCCGGTCCAGAGCGGGATCGTGCTGACGCGGGGGGATCTCGCGCGGGCGGCCCGCGACCTCGGCTTGGGTCTGAGGATCGGTGAGCGCGCGTACATCCTGAAGGCGATGCTCGCGCAGGGCGCGCCCGATACGCTTTCGTGGCTCGCCGAGGAAGCGTCGGCCTGGGAGCGCAGGCACGATGGGACCGGGTCGATTGCGCCCGAGGTGGCCGATTTCTGGGTCGAGCGCGCGCGGTCCTCCGCGGAGTTGCTAGCGGATCTCGCGTCCGATCCGGCGTCTCTCTCGGGGACGGAGCCGGTAGGTTCGGTGGCATGAACGAGCACACGAGCGGATCGGCAGACAACCACGACATCGATCTCGGGATCGATGCCCGCAGATTCCGGGCGATATTCCTGATGATCCTGGTCATCGGGATCAGCCTTCTGTTCTTCCGGATGATCCGGCCGTTCGCGGTCGCCCTGCTTCTGGCCGGCATCTTCTCCGGGCTGAATCAGCCCCTCTATCGCCGGGTGATGGGTTTGACGGGTGAGCGACGGGCTCTCGCGTCCGGGCTGACGCTCCTCCTTTTCGTGGTGCTACTGCTCGGACCCCTCGCGGTGTTTCTCGGGATCGTGGCGCAGCAGGCCGTGCACGTCAGCGAGTCCGTGGGGCCGTGGGTCCTCCACGCGCAGGCACAGCTCAACGAGCCGGGCGGGTTCGACCGGCTCATCGAAGGGCTCCCGTTCGCCGACATGCTCCGGCCCTATCAGACGGAGCTGACCGAGCGCGTGGGGACCGTGGCTGCCTCGATCGGCACCTTCGTCGTCGGTCAGCTCGCGGCGCTCACGAGGGGCACGGTGACGTTCATCTTCCTCCTCTTCGTGATGCTTTACTCGATGTTCTTCTTCATGAAGGACGGCGAGAAGCTGATCACGCGCATCCTCTACTACCTGCCGCTGTCCACCGTGGACGAGCGGAGGATGCTCGGAAAGTTCGTGTCCGTGAGTCGGGCGATGGTGAAGGGCACGTTCCTGATCGGGATCGTTCAGGGAGCCCTCGCGGGGCTGGCGTTCTGGGTCGCCGGAATCCCCTCGGTCGCGTTCTGGAGCACGGTGATGGCCGTTCTCTCGATCATTCCCGGCATCGGTGCGGCGCTCGTATGGCTTCCCGCCGGGATATATCTCGTCTCGGTCGGGGAGACCGGTGCGGGGATGGGCGTCATGATCTGGTGCGCGGTCGTCGTCGGGACGGTGGACAATCTGATGCGGCCCTGGCTCGTCGGCCGGGACACCCAGATGCCCGATCTGATGATCCTCCTGGGTACGCTCGGCGGACTGGCCGTGTTCGGCGCCGCCGGAGTGATAGTGGGACCGATCGTCGCGGCACTGTTTCTGACAGTCTGGGAACTGTACGGAGAGGCCTTCAGGTCGATTCTGCCGGAAGCACGGATGCCCGATCTGGCGCCGGCCGCCATCGCCGCCGACCTCGGCCTTCCCGACGGGGAAGTCGTGGACGAGGATGACGAGGCCGGCGACCCCGGGTCCACGAAACCGGGCTGAACCCCGCGCCCCCGAATCTCGTAAACGCGGGTGTTCGCGCGCGTGTCCCTGAATTGCAGCCGTTACACCACTCTCGTTCTGGAGCAGAAATGTCTCATCGTCTCCGATTCGTCGATTCCATGCGCCGCTTCGCGTCTCTTCATGCGGCGCTGTTAGCCCTGCTCGTCGGCGGCGCCGCACCGGTCGTCGCCCAGGAAGCGGGGCCGGACTCTGCGTTCCTCTCGCAGTTCAGGTGGCGCTCCGTCGGCCCCGCGAACATGTCGGGTCGCGTCACGGACGTCGAAGGGATTCCCGGCACGCCGGTCTTCTACGTGGCGTCTGCCGCCGGCGGGATCTGGAAGACGACGAACAACGGGACGAGCTTTCGTCCGCTCTTCCAGAACGAGAGGGTCGTCGCCCTGGGCGACATCGCGGTGGCGATGGCTGACACTAGCATCGTCTGGGCCGGCACCGGAGAAGAGGACTCCCGGAACTCGATCAGCGCCGGCGGAGGGATCTACAAGTCCACCGATGGCGGACTCACATGGACGCTGATGGGTCTCGAGGAAACGCAGACCATCGCGCGGATCGTGATCCACCCGGACAACCCGGATCTCGTGTACGTCGCCGCACTCGGGCACATCTGGGGATCGAACGAGGAGCGCGGTCTCTACCGAACGTCGGATGGCGGCGAGACCTGGGAGCTCATCCACCACATCTCCGACAAGGCGGGATTTGTCGATCTCGTCATGCATCCGAACGACCCGAGCATCCTGTTCGCGTCGAGCTGGGAGCGTGTGCGCGGACCGTACTTCCTGCAGAGTGGCGGTCCAGGCAGCGCACTCTGGAAATCCACGGATAGCGGAGACACGTGGAACGAGGTCACGGGCGGCGGATTCCCCGAGACCGAGAAGGGGCGCATCGGAATCGCCATCGCCCACTCGAACCCCGACATCATGTACGCGATCGTCGAGGCACGGACGCCCGAGAGCGAGGACGACGACGGAGACCAGGCCGGCGAGGACGAAGCCGAGACGGACTTCGGGGACGGCCTGCGGGGTAGCGGCCTGTACCGATCCGAGGACGGCGGTCAGACCTGGCGATGGATGAACGGCCAGAACACGCGTCCGTTCTATTACTCGCAGGTCCGGGTCGATCCGTCCGATCCGGATCACGTCGTGTGGTCATCGACGCCGGTCAGGTTCTCGAAGGATGGCGGCCTCACGGTCGGGCAGACGACGCAGGGCGTCCACGTCGACCACCATGCCCTCTGGTGGGACGTCTCGAACCCGGACCACTACGTCGTCGGAAACGACGGTGGAATCGCGATCACGTGGGACCGGGGCGGCAACTGGGACTTCCCGAACACGTTCGCACTCGGCCAGTTCTACGCGGTCTCGCACAACATGGACGTGCCGTATCGCGTCTGTGGTGGGCTGCAGGACAACGGCACGTGGTGCGGGCCGAGCCGGCGGCGCGGGGGCTCGATCACGAACCACATGTGGTATACCGTCGCAGGTGGGGACGGCTTCTGGGCTCCGCAGGACCTCGTCGACCCGGATCTCATGTGGGCCGAGTCGCAGGGCGGCAACATGTCCCGGATCAACGTGGCGAACGGCGCCCGGCAGGGGCTGCAGAAGCCGACGTGGCAGTCGGTGACGAAGGAGGCGCGCGACGAGCTGGTGACGATCGAGGACGAGGCCGGCGACTCGCCATCCGCGGGCCAGTCTGCCCGCATGGCCGAACTCCGGGCGCGGATTACGGCTGATTCGCTCGCCAATCAGCTCCGCTGGAACTGGAACACGCCCATGGTCCAGTCGGTCCATGATCGGAGTGTCTTCTACTCCGCCGCGAACCGGGTCCTCAAGTCCGACGACTGGGGAGATGGCCTGAGGGTCATCTCGCCGGACCTGTCCTATGCCGACACGATGAAGATCCGCGTGAGCACGCGGACGACCGGTGGAATCACGCCTGATGTGACGGGCGCCGAGACGTACGCCACGATCGTGGCCCTGGTGGAGTCACCTCTGCGGCAGGGGCTGCTGTATGCCGGCACCGACGACGGCCGCCTGTGGAAGACCGATGACGATGGTGCGACCTGGGTGGAGCTGACGGACCGTGTCGAGGGAGTTCCGGCCGGGACTTACGTGAGCCGGGTCGAGGCGTCGCACCACGACGCCGATCGTCTCTACGTGACGTTCGACGGACACCGGACGAACGACTTCATGCCCTACGTCTTCGTGACGGATGACGGGGGTGACACGTTCCGATCGATCGCGAACGACCTTCCCACCGGTAAGCCGGACTTCCTCCACGTCGTCCGGGAAGACCCCCTGAACGAGAACCTGTTGTTCGTCGGGTCCGACCTCGGCGTGTACATGTCGATGGACCGTGGAGCGTCCTGGCAGAAGTTCATGAACGGTCTGCCGACGGTGCCGGTGCACGACCTCAAGATCCACCCGCGCGATCGCGAGTTGATCGCGGGAACCCACGGCCGTTCGATCTGGATCGTCGACATCGCGCCGATCGCGCAGGTGGCGGGACGGCAGCTCGACGAGCCCATTCTGTTCGACCCCCCGCCCGCCCTCCAGTACGGCGATCGCTTCGTCGGCGGCGAGTCTGTCGCGCAGCGCGTGTTCCAGGGGGAGAGCCGGCGTTACGGAGCCCAGGTCTACTACTACGTGCCCCGCGAGACATCGACTGCCTTGATGGCGGCGGCCCGGGAAGCTCGCGAGGCAGCGGCCGATGCCGGCGACGAAACGCCCGCGTCGGGCAGGGCGCAGGCCGTCATGACGATCTACGACGCGGCGGGCGACACGGTGCAGGTCGTTACCGGCGCCGTGACACCGGGTCTCAAGAGCATCTTCTGGAACTACCAGCCGCGCACCACGCCCGAGCCGCTGTCTCCGAGCGAACGACGGGACAGCATCCGGAACGTGCGGGTCATCCGTGAGGTCGCCGATTCGCTCATCGTCGCGGGCGCCGACTCCGCACAGATCGAGCAGTCCGTGCAGAACTTCGCGAACAGGGGGCGTCGCGGTGGACGGCCCGGATTCGGCGGTGGGGCGGCGGGCACCGCCCCGCAATTCCGCGAGCGACCGGGCGAGAACTACCCGACTCGAGCGAATGAAGTGCCGGGTGGCCGGGGTGCGGCTGCCGGCAGCGGGCGCGGGAACGCGAACCGCGAGTTCTTCCGCGCACTCCGGGATCGTGGCGTCGGGGTCGGCGGGTTCGGCGGTGGAGGCGGAGGCGGCGCGATCGCCGACCCCGGCGAATACACCGTGGAGCTCAGGCTCGGCGATCAGACCTTCAGGACGCGTCTGGAGGTGATTCGAAGAGAGGGGTACGAACCGACACCCTAGCGGCCATCCATGCCCGTCGCGGCTCAGGGTGGGACACGCGCCCGCGGAGGTGTTGGACCCTCCGCGGGCGTGTCGCATCTTGGTGGTCCTGTCCGCCCGAGACGAGTCTCCGAAAGGACCCTCTAATGATCACACGCGTGTCCCGGGGCCGGTCTGACGTGCGCCCCGCCGCCCTGACCCTGGCCTTCATCTCCGTCGGTTCGGCGGTGTCTGCTCAGCAGTGGGACCCGGAGGCGTTCGACACTTACGTGGAGGATGCCGTCGCCCTCTGGGATTCCCCGGGTCTCGCCGTGGCCGTCGTGAAGGATGGCGAGGTGCTGTTTGCCAGGGGCTATGGGGTGCTCGAAGTCGGTCGCGCCGAGCGCGTCGATGAGCACACGCGCTTCTCGATCGGGTCGACCACCAAGGCCTTCACGGCGGCCGCGATCGGGCTTCTGGTCGACGAGGGAAAGGTGCGCTGGGACGACCGTGTCACGTCGCACCTGCCGGGGTTCGAACTCTCCGATCCATACGTCACGCGCGAGGTCACGATCCGGGATCTTCTCACACATCGGGCCGGTCTCGGGAACGCGGACTATCTGTGGTATGAGCAGGATGTGACGGGAGATGAGATCGTCGAGCGGGCACGCTATGTCATTGCAGAGTATTCGTTTAGGGGATCGTGGATATACCAAAACATCATGTATCACGTCGCGGGGGAGGTGATTGAAGCGGTCAGCGGGATGTCGTGGGCCGACTTCGTCCGAACCAGGCTCCTCGAGCCGCTCGGGATGACGGAGACGCTGCCGCTGCTCAGCGACACGAGGGACCAGCCGAACGTGGCCAGACCTCACGATTACGTGGACGGCGAACTGGTGACGATCGAGAACGCCTCGGTGGACCCGGTAGCCGCGGCCGGGTCGATCTGGTCGAGCGTCAGCGACATGTCGAAGTGGCTGAACCTGCTCCTCGCCGGAGGCGTACTGCCGGACAGTACCCGCCTGCTGCGGTCCGCCACGGTCGATGAGTTGTTCACCCCGCAGGTCGTTCTCCGCAGCCAGTATCCGACCGACCGGCTGACCGCTCCGAACTTCATGACGTACGGGCTCGGGTGGTTCCAGAAGGACTACCGGGGACGGAAGGTCGATTATCACACCGGGTCGATCGACGGCATGGTGGCGATCGCGGGCCTCGTACGTGGGCAGAATCTCGGCGTCTACGTGCTCGGGAACCGGGACCACGTCGAGGTCAGACACGCGCTGATGTACCGGGTCTTCGATCTGTTCAACGGTCACGGCGAGGTCCGCGACTGGAGCGCGGAGCTCAAGGATCTGTACGATTCGCTCGATGAGGCGGGCGCGCGAGCTCGGGAGGCACGGGCGGCCTCGCGCATCGCGGGCACGACGCCGTCCCTGCCGGAGGCGGAGTTCGCCGGCATGTACACGGATCGTCTGTTCGGAACCGTGGAGGTCACGGCCGGGCAGGATGGGCTGGAGGCGCGCTACGGGCCGGGACTCGCAGGCCCGCTCGAACACTGGCACCACGACACGTTCGTGCTCCGATACGAGACCCGCTGGCGCGGTGAGGCGCTGCTCACGTTCCGCCTCGGCGCGTCGGGTCGGGTCGAGGCTCTCGTCATGAACGGCAGCGAGTTCAGAAAGGCAGGCGGAAGTTGAGCGTCACGGAGTTTCTTCGGACCCACTATCGACATTTCAATGCCGCGACGCTCGTCGACGCGGCGGATGCGTACGTCGACCATCTCGACCGTGGCGGAAAGATGATGGTCACGCTCGCCGGGGCGATGAGCACGGCCGAGCTCGGGAGATCGCTCGCAGAGATGATCCGGCGGGACCGCGTCCACGCGATTACGTGCACGGGGGCGAATCTCGAGGAGGACCTGTTCAACCTCGTGGCGCACGACCACTACACCCGGATACCGAACTGGCGGAACCTCACGCTGGAGCAGGAAAAGGCGCTCGAGGGGGCGGGCCTCAACCGCGTCACCGACACCTGCATCCCCGAGGAGGAGGCGTTTCGAAAGGTCCAGGGTCCGATCACGACCGCCTGGAAACGGGCGGAGGACGAGGGCAGGGCGAGGTTCCCGCACGAGTACTTCTACGAGGTGATCCGCGAGGGTACGCTCGAGCCCGAATACCAGATCGCCGTGGGCGATTCCTGGCTGGTGGCGGCCGCGGAGCGAGACCTTCCCCTGTTCGTTCCCGGTTGGGAGGACTCGACGATGGGCAACGTGTACGTCGCTTCCGTCATGTCGGGCGCGCTGGACGGGTACGGTCCGATCCGGCGCGGTGTGGAGTACATGGAAGCCCTGGCGGACTGGTACATCGACGTGACCGGGGGGCCGGACGCGGCGTCGGTCGGCTTCTTCCAGATCGGCGGCGGGATCGCCGGGGACTTCCCCATCTGCGTCGTCCCCATGATCCGCCAGGACCTCGAACTGGACTGCCCGTACTGGGGGTATTTCTGCCAGATCTCGGACTCGACGACCAGCTATGGCTCCTACTCGGGTGCGATACCGTCCGAGAAGATCACGTGGGGAAAGCTCGACGTGACGACGCCGACGTTCGTCATCGAGTCTGATGCGACGATCGTCGCCCCGCTGATGTTCGCCAGGATCCTGGGCTGGTGAGGTCGGGCTGGTAGGGGCCGGAGCGCCCTAGCGCTCGAGGTAGGTATAGCCGTCCAGGGCCGATCGGTAGAAGTCCTGGAGGGCCCGGCTCTCGGCGACCGACAGGCGTCCGTCGCGGACCGCTTGCTCGCAGTCCCGTCGTAGCGTCGGGAACAGGGTCCGCACATCGTATTGCACGTAGCCCAGTACCCCGGCGGCCGTGTCGCCCTCCACGAACTCGTCCACCCACCAGCTGCCTTCACCGTCGACCTTCAGGTGCACGACATGCGTGTCCCCGAAGAGGTTGTGCAGGTCTCCGAGCGTCTCCTGGTAGGCGCCGACGAGAAACGCCGCCAGGTAGTACCGGCCGTCCGGGTCGAGCTCGTGGAGCTCGAGCAATCGTTTGGGCTCGCGTCCCTCGGAATCGATAAACCTGTCGAGCTTTCCGTCCGAGTCGCAGGTGATGTCCGCGAGCACACCGAGGACGGTCGGCTCTTCATCGAGTCGATGGATCGGCAGCACGGGGAAAAGCTGCTCGATCGCCCATGTGTCGGGAAGCGACTGGAAGACCGAGAGATTGCAGAAGTAGGTGGACCCGAGGATGCGCTCGAGCGATTCCAGCTCTGCCGCAGTGAGGTCATACGGGGAGGCGACCCGACGGACCCGCTCGAGCGTCGCCCAGAACAACCGTTCGGCGAAGGCACGGAGGGGCAGGCTCAAATAGCCCAGCCCGAAGAGGCGCATCGCCTCCTCCCTCGCCTGGAGCGCGTCATGGTATGCCTCCGCCAGCCCTCCGGCGGCGGCCGTCTCGCACGCCAGTACGAGATCCCGGAGCGGCTGAGGCAGATCGTCCGTGCCCGGATCGAGCCCCGCCGCGGCCAGCTCCCCATCGGTCGATCCCGCCGCCCCGGACGCGCCGAGCACGTCGAACACCAGGATGCTTTGATACGCGGCGATCGCCCGCCCCGACTCGGTGACGATCGTTGGGTGTGTGATCCCCCGGTCCTCGCAGATCGCCCCCACGCGGTGGACGATCTCGGTCGCGTATGCGGCGAGCGAGTAGTTCACGGACGACGGATTGGTGGACTCGCTTCCGTCGTAGTCGACGCCCAGCCCGCCGCCCACGTCGATCGTTTGTAGCCCGGCTCCGAGTTCGATGAGCCCGGCATACACGTGCGCCAGTTCCGCCACGGCCTCCTTGAGCGCGCGCACGTCGTTGATCTGGCTCCCCGGGTGGCAGTGGAGCAGCGTGAGGCATTCGAGCATGTTCGCCGAGCGCAGGCGCTCGACGACCTGCAATACCTCGGTTGCGAAGAGGCCGAATTTCGATCGGTATCCCGCCGACTCGCTCCAGCGACCCGCCCCGACACTCGCCAGCTTCACCCGCAGGCCGAACGTGGGGCGGATCCCGAGGCGCTCGCTCGACGCCATGAGGATCTCGAACTCGCTCAGATTCTCGATG
Organism: Gemmatimonadota bacterium; assembly: GCA_039587355.1. Classification (GTDB taxonomy): domain Bacteria; phylum Gemmatimonadota; class Gemmatimonadetes; order Palauibacterales; family Palauibacteraceae; genus Palauibacter. The sequence goes on from JBDHIO010000029.1 coordinate 30,340, forward strand.
ACCGGGATGATTGTCCTGCCCAGCTTCGTGGCCAGGAGAACCGCCTCGATGTAGGCCTCGTCCTTGAACCCGTTGCAGATGATCGGTCGGTCACCCAGCTCGCCCGTCATCGCCATGACCGCCAGGAGCTCGGGCTTCGATCCGACTTCGACCCCGAAAGCGTATCGGTCTCCGTACTGAAGCACCTCTTCCACGACGGGTCGCTGCTGATTCACCTTGATGGGGTACACCGCCACGTAGCGACCGCCGTAGCCGTGCTCCTCGATTGCGTCCTGAAAGGCCTGGTGGAGCCTCTCGAGCCGGTGGACGAGAATGTCGGAGAACCGGATGAGGACCGGGGCGTGCAGCCCTCGTTCGCGAAGGCCCTCGACCACCTCGTAGAGATCGACCTCGACGTTCGCAGTCCCGTGCGGACGGACCGTTACCCGACCGGCCTCGTTGATCGCGAAATACGGGTCACCCCAATTAGCGATCTGGTACAGCACTGCGGAGTCGTGTACCGTCCATCCCGTTCGGGGAGATCCGTCTACGACCTTTGTTGGATTCACGCGACAAACTTACGCCTGACGAGAGCGAGCGGCAGCACTCCGCGCTGCGTATGGAGCGACATGAAGACCCTGCTGATCCTGAGGCACGCGAAATCCGCCTGGGACGATCCAGGCCTGAAGGACCACGACCGACCGCTGAATCACCGCGGAGTCCACGACGCTCCCCGCATGGGACGACTGATCGTCGAGGAGGATCTCGTCCCGGAACGCGTGATCAGCTCGACTGCCGTGCGGGCCGAGTCGACGGCCGAGCTCGCCACGGGCATGATGGATCCGCCCCCCGAGATCGAGACGACGCGGGACCTGTATCTCGCCTCTCCCCACACGTACCTGGACGTGCTCGCGGACTACGCGGGGGATGCCGGCGTCGCGATGGTCGTCGGCCACAACCCGGGCATCACGGCCCTGGTGACACTACTCACCGGGGAGCTCGAGGAGATGCCGACGGCGGCCCTGGCGGTGGTCGAACTGGAGATCGACGACTGGACTGACATTCACCGGGCCGACAACGGCCGGCTCGTCGGGTTCTGGCGGCCGAAGGAGCTCGACTGACCGGGTCGCCTCGGCCCACTGCTAAAGCCTGCTAGAAGCTGATAGCCAGGCTCGCGCTGATCGCGTGTCGGGACACCCACCGTTCGCGTGGGAGCTGATCCGCGGGTACGCCGATCGCGATGAGATCGGCGATGTCCACCCCCACCTGGTCCAGACCCAGTTTGTTGTGGAACTGCTGCCATTCGATGGTCAGGCCCACGTCGATTCCCGCGGGCAGGGCCGCGAACTTCCGGACCGGAATCACCTCGATTCCCACTCCGTAATGCCACGTGTTCGGAAGCAGGTTGTGGAAGAAGCCGGGTTTCCTGACCCAGCGTGATTCCGGCGGATCGATCGGTTGTCCGTTCAGCGAATACTCCTCGAGCCGGTACCAACTCAGGCCGTACCCGGCGCGGACGAAGGGCTGCACGCCGTCCGTGAACACGCTGTAGCGAAGGCTACCGGTGTACTCCCACATGTTGAGCTCGGAATTGACCACGAACGGATCGATGTCGCTGAACGAGAACGTGGCCCCGACATCGCTCCGGGCGTGACGAAGGCCGTTCGTCGTGACGATGTGATGACCGACGTAGAGATCGACGAGATAGACGGGTGCGACCTGGTCCTCGACCCGGGCCTTCAGGTCGACGAATTCGGTCTCGGGCCCCGCGCTCTGGCCGATGTAGTCGATCAGCCCAGCGATGAAGGCGGGGCCCTGGGTCGCGTTGAACAGCAGGTCGGCATACTCGTCCGTGATCCAGTGCTTCGTCACGCCGGCCCGCAGGCCGACGAACCGAAACGGGACCGTCTCCGCCGGGTAGAACACCCGATCCATGGGGCTCGTGGCGAGCCGGATCGGGGCCGCCACGATTCGCCACAACGCGTCGAACGGCGGTAGGAAGCTCAGCGTGGGAAGGGTGGCGTTCATGAACCCCCACTCATTGCTGAAGGCGTCCTGCAACGCGGTGGGGAAGGGACGCGGAAGCACGTGCGGGTCGTAGGCGACGTACTGCTGGTTCACACCCGAGCGATTCCATCCCGAGTTGAACGCGGGGCCGACGATGGAGATGTTTCCCGTCTCCGCGTGGGCCACGATCCCGGCGAGCGGCGACTCGTGGGCGGGATACCCCCAGCGGATGGGGAGCAGGAACCACGACCAGCGCCGCCGGGCGTCGTACTCCGACATGACGACATCGATCACGGGCTCCCAGTCGGGGACGATTTCGACCTTTCCGGGATCACCCATGAACACCACGCCGCCGCGGGCGAACCGGGTGAGGCGCTCCTCCTGCTCCGCGGCCGACGAGGCGAAGAACTTCTGGTGATCGAAAGAAGGGTGGACGTCCTCCGTCGCCCCGGCCGGACCGATGTCCTTGAACAGACCGGGGGCGGGATACGTCCCGTGCGAGTCGCGGTTCTTCGGCCCGGGAGCGGAGAGGATCTGATCGAGCCCTTTGTTGTCAGCCCCGATATAGCCGATCGGATGCGTGTTGATCTCGGTCTCGGCCGCGTCCCGGTAGGCCATGAAGCGCAGGTAGCGCTCCCAGGCGTCTCCGCCGGCGACCCGGTTCGCCATGGTGCGTCGCTCGAGATCCCACGCCCCTCGATCCGCGTAGACGTTGGGGGAGCTGAAGTCGAGGAAGGCGACCTTGCTGTGGAAGTAGTATTCGACCCGCTTCATGACGAGCCCGCGATCCCCTGACACGGCGAGCGCCGAGCCGTCGAGGATCTCCCTAACCTCGGCCGCGGTCAGGCCGGGTTCCGTGACCCGATCCCGCGGCGCGGGGATCACGTGGATGTGCTCCCAGTCTCCCTCGTGGTTGTTGCCGCCGTCGTTGTATGGATAGAAGAACCAGTACTGGAGAACGAGCTGGTAGAGCGGCTCGTCACCCGGTCCCTCGACCTCTTCGAGAAACGGGTGCAGATAGGTCTTCACGTCGTCGCGCAGATCGTCCCGCAGACTCCGGTCGTCCTTCGCGAAGTACGCCTTCCACTCCGCGGGGCCACCCCCCGGGAAGTCGAGCCACAGCAACTCGAACGGGGCGGACCGCGGCGTGACGGATCGCGCCCTCTCGACGGCACTGGCGGGAGTGGCGGGGTGATAGTCGGCCAGGAGCTCGTGGACCCTGCAGTCCGCCGATCCGTCGCTCCCGGCGGGACACGGGCCGGCGTCGCCCATCCAGTCGATCGTCTCCTCCGAGATCAGCCGCTCCTGCATGGCGGTCTCCCACCGATCGACATGCAGCGGGAGGCCGTCCACGCGGGCGAACGCGCGGAAGTCCAGCGGAACCATCTCGCTGCTCTGGACGAGGAACGGAGCGAACCGCAGACCGAGGGCCTCGAGAACGGCCATCCGGCGGTCGTCCACGCCGTCCAGCGGGGCGACATCGACGAAGTCGGGTGAGTTCGGGTCACCGTAGAGCCGGAACCGCGCGCTCGCGTCGGTCTGGCCCACGATCCGAGGCACCTCGAGAGGCACGAAGCGGAGGTATTCGTCCTTCGGGATCTCCTGAGCATCCAGGGGCTGTCCCAACGCGACGAGAGTCGCCAGGGCCCACAGGCCCGGACGTGCGGCAACGAGTCGAAAGGCGGGTGGTGTCTTCATGGCACGGAACGTACACGTGCCTCTGCGGGCCCGCCTGCGTCCAGTTCGTGGGGCCGGCTACCTCGGCGGCGGGAGACCGCCCGGCTCGAGCAACACCGAGCGAGTGTACACGAGGTCCTCGAGCGGCGAGTTGTCGCCGCTCCCCGAGTTCGCCGCGACATGGAACGCCACCGTGCCGGCGACGGCCGGCGCCGTCCACTCGAAGGCCCACTCCGCGGACTCGCCGTTGGCCGCTGTCCCGCCCGCCGCGTGCTGGACGTACTCGACTCCCGTGGAGTCCGTCGTCGCGACCCGGTCGTCGAGCGCGCGAACCGCCCCTGCGGTCGTACCCGCAGCGTCTCCGGCGGCCCAGCGAAAGGCACCCTGGAATCCCGCCGTGTTCATGTCGAAGCTGAGCAGCCGAACGGTAACCCGGTAGGTGGCTCCGGGACGGTAGCCGTTGTCGAGGCCGGTGACCTCGAGCTCCGACCCCGGCTCGTTGATGTCGGATCCAACGTGGCAGACGACGCACGTCGGCTCGCCGAACCCACCTGTGTGGCCGGGTGGCGGCCCGACGACGTGTAGCGGAGCCGCGGCACGGAGGCCGACGGACAGCACGAGGCCCGCGACGCCGAGGAGCGCCGCGGGCCTCGAGACCTTCGAGAGCGCCACGGTCGCTAGGGCTGCAGAACCGCGCGACCCACCGTGTTCACATCGGTCCCGAACCAGATGGAATGCGTCTTCTCATCGTAGTACATGTGACGGATCGTCCCGCCGCCGCTCGTCACCTCGACGGTCCCGACGAACTCCTCGGTCGTCGTGTCGAAGCCGACGAAGCGGTTGGGCTGGATGCCCGTCTCCACGGCCCAGATCACGTCGTTCTTGTCGATCGCGACTCCGTACGGACGCGATTCCTCGCCGGCCGGCAGATCCCACTCCTTCATGAACCCGTCGCCCTCGACGACGAGACCGACCTTGCCGCGCGAGTAGTCCACGTACCAGATCCGATCCCGGGAGTCGATCACGAGCCTGCGGGGCCGCGAGCCCTCGGGCAGGTCGTAGCCGATCAGTTCGAACGATCCGGGATCGACCATGCCGATCAGGTTCGTGCCGAAGTGGGCGATCCACGGGCGATTCTGCGAGTCCATCTTGATGCCGTACGGTCTGCTGGACGTCCCCCGGCCGCCCTCGATCTCGGGCGCCTCGACCAGCCGAACGCTCTTCGCCTCCTTGTCCAGGAATCCGATCAGGTTGCCGCCCTGCACGGTGAACCAGATGTCGCCGTTGTCGTCCCAGATGAGTGTGTGCGGATCGCGTGCCCGCTCGTCGGGCATCATGATCTTCTCGATCGCACCCGATTCGGGATCGATGATCCCGATGTGGTTGGCCCGGTTCCCCGCGTAGTAGACCAATCCATCGTCATCGACGATGAGGTTGTGCGGTCCCGTACCCGGATCCATGTCGTAGCGCGTGAACTCGCCCGTCTCCGGGTCGAGCACAGCCGCGTAGTGTGCCGCCTGCCCGACGAACCAGACCCGGCCGTCGGGGGCCACCATCGGGTCGCGCGGCCGGCTGTCGGGGTAAGGGACCGTCCACTCCTGGATCGTCGGAACGTCCTGGGCCCGGACGTCCGGTGCCCCCGAAAAAGCGAGGAGCGCCGCGAGGGCCAGCGTTCCGATTCGTGCTCGATGCGTCATGACTGCCTCCGGGTGGCGGGCCGCTCGTCGCGACCGGGATACGTCGTCAGTCGTCCTGGCCATCGGCCAGCGTCACGTACCGGGCGAGACGGGCCAGCTCGTCGTCATCGACGTACTTGCCGATCTCGCGCATGAAGTGCTCCATGCTCTCGAACGGACGGTACTCCTTGAACTCGTGCAGCATCCTGTCGCCGACGCCCGGGATCGCGAGGATGTCCTCGTCGCTCGCCGTGTTCAGCTCGATCGCGATGAACACGTACCTGGCGTAGTTCTCGACCGTCTCCTCGTCGACGTACTTGCCGATCTCGCGCTGGAAGCGCGCCATGCCGTCGTAGGGCCGGTACTCGTCGAACTCGTAGGCCATCCGGTCCCCGACCCCCGGAATCAGAAGGAGCTCCGCCTCCGAGGCCGTGTTCAGGTTCACCGGGACCCACATCGATCCGTAGAGGGCCTCGCGAGCGGCCTCCTCGAGGTGCGGCGCGATTGCCGCGTCGAGGGTGAGCATGTCGAGAAACGGGCGTCCCTCGAGAATCGCTTCCGCCGCGGCCGGGGACATGCCGGCCAGGCCGTTGATCTGGGCCTCGTCGGCGAGGTTCGGATTGAGGAGACCCGTCGAAGCCGGCTCGGCTGCGGGAGTCTCGGTGGCAGCGGCCTCGGCTTCGTCGGACGGTGCGCTATCGGGCGCTCCGCCGCACGCTACCATGCCGCTGACCAGAATTACGCCCGCGAATCGCGCGGCGCGCCGAAGTCGGTGTTCAAACATGCGATTCCTCTTCTTCCAGTAAAGACGCGGGGGCCACTCCTCGCCCCAGCGTGCTGATCAGACCGATCAATCCGAGCGGGATCATGCTGCCTGGCGCCAGTGCCGGGGTGGCCCCGGTGAGAGAGTTCCAGATCAACTCGAACCCCGCCATGGTCGGTCTCATCTCGAGCTCGAACTCGGCGTTCCCTCGATAGTGGAGAAGGACGCCGAGAACGCCCCCCACGATGAAAAGACCCATGAGCAGCCGAAAGAGTTGAAGCGTCCAGCGCGTCGGGCGAGCCAGGTTGGCCGCGGTGCCCGCGAGCCCGAGCGCCAGCAGCGCCAGCGGGATGATCTGCGTGGCCTCTTCCGTGTGACCGATAAGAAGAAGCTCGGTGCCGGTACCCAGGATGCCGATCCCGAGCACGGCCAGCAGTAGGCGTCGAATTCTTTCCATCACCCGAAGATCGCTCGCGGGCGGATCGCGCTCAACCGGTGGGCTCGGGCGGGCCCTCTTTGAGCGCCAGCCGCGTCGATGGGACGAGATACGCCGTCGACGCGACCTTGCCGCAAAGAAGGGCGATCGAGGCGGCCGTTACGCCAATCAGATCGAACCCCCAGCCGCAGATCGCGAACACGACCGCGATCACGCAAACCTCGGATACGGTGGCCCAGGTGATCGATCGGGTGCGGCGGTTTCGCATGAGGACGCCTCGCTGGAACGACAGCCATACGCCGAGCAGTGGAAGCAGTACGACGACCCGAAGCGGGAAGTAGGCGAACTCGGCGAGTGCCCGCGGGAGTCCCGAGACGGTGATGAACCACACGTTCGCGAGCGGCGTGAACGCCAGGGCGGCGAGCAGCACCGTGAGCGTAAGACTCATCCGGCGTCCGAAACGCGATAACTCGGGAATGCCCTCGCTCCCTCTACCCAGGAGCGCGATCGCCGCATCCTGGAAACTCAGGCCGAGCGCCCGGAACACGAACAGCAGCGAGTGAACGACCGGGAACACCGCGAGCGACTCCACCGGGGCCACCGACCTCCCCATGAAGAACGTCACCATCGGGGTCACGGCGAGGCCGATCACTGAAGTCAGGAACAATGGGTAGTAGAACGAGAATATCTCGCGATACCCGAGCGCTCCCTCGGTGCGGTCGGCAGCTCGGATCGCGACGACCTCGCGTATGCTTACCGCCGCCATGAAGCGAGCAGCGATGGCTTCCGCCACCACTCCCGAGGAGAGCGCGATTCCGCCGACCCACGCACCCGGGAGCCGGAGGACCGGACCGGCCACGATCGCGGCCGCGGCCATGAAGGCGAGTCGGATGACGGTTCCGTATGCGACGAGCCTCGTTCGACCGGCGCGGATCATGACGCCTTGCAGAAACCTCCGGATCCCGATCGCCGCGGGCCACGGGAGAAAGCACCAGAGGGCGCCATACGTCTGAGCGGCGACGTCGGGAGGCAGACCCAGGAGGCCGACAAAGAGTGCCCGGTGAACCGGAGGAACCACGACGAGGAGGAGCAGCCCGGTCGCGAACGCGTTCAGCATGTTCGCGAAGTTCCGAAGCTGCCGGTAACTGGCGTCATCCTCGATGAGGGCCGTCGCGGCGCTCATCAACATGATGACAGGAGACTCGACGAGGACGGCGAACGCGACCGCGACGCCGTAGGCGGCGAGTCCGATCGTCGGATCGGCGAGGCGCGCGATCACCGCCGCCAGGAAGGGTCCTTCGGCGGCCATCATCAGCCAGGTCGCCGCGAGCGGCGTCCAGAATCGAAGGATGCCGCGTTGCGACAGATCCTTCGTTCCGACGGGCGTGATTGGCGGCACTACCCCGGCCTCTTCTGCGAAAACGACAGGCTCGCGCGCTAGCCGCGCGAGCAGAACCCCGGGCTCGCGCGGGAGGCGCACGAGCGAAGCGCCCCACCTTGGCGGTTCGATCGCGCGCAGTCAATCCGGTAGCGACGAGAGCCCGGGACGCCTATCTCACGGTATGTCCAGGGCATTCGTAAACGAGGATGCGACGTTCGAACCGGAGCCGCGATACAGCCTTCCGGACCGTGAGTCGCCGCACTATGAGGAGGCCGCCGCGCGCGCGTTGCTCGAGGGGGCGAACCTCGGCAACACCATGAGCGCGGAGAAGGCTACGGGGTTCGCCTGGGGTGAGCCGTGTCTGGTCCCGCACGTCGAGGCACTGGCTGCCGAAGCCGAGGAGGCCGGGGACGAACGGATGTTCCGTCTGGCTCGTCGGTTTCTTCGGAAGGCCGGTTCGACGGGCTGATCGCCCCGGCAGGAAGGGAGAGCCTGTCCCCGAGACTGACCGGCTTCAGGACCGGTGCTTCACCGCCTGGAGTATCACGAACACGGCGAGCACGGCGGCGAGGGATGCGAGGAAATGGAGGGTCGCCGCGATTCCTTCGGCGGCGCCGAGGAGTCCCCAGCGGTCGAGCAGATAGTTCCAGTCGTGCAGATGCCCACCGATGAGGGGAAGCTCCTGCGTGTTCGCGTCGGCCATGTAGTGGGCGGTGTACATAAAGCTCTCGGCCGTCCACACGGTCATCAACCCGGCTTCCAGTTGCTGGTGCCGGCGCGCGAAGTACACGACAAACGCGATCGGGAACGCGAGCTGGAGGATGGTGCCCCCGAGCACCCCGGGGATGATCCCGAGCGGCGAAAAGATTACGTGGCCGGCTTCGTGGATCAGAAGGTTGACGCCGTCCACGAAATGGTAGCGATAGAAGAGGACGAGCCAGGCCACGTAGATGGCGAGGACACCTACCATCGCGTAGAGGATGCCGCGGGCCCACCCGCCTCCGGCACTCCGAGGTTGCTGCGTCTCGTTCACCGCTTTCCCCTCCACCCGGGGTGGCTACTGCCTGCCCGCTCGCCGGACGCTACGCCGGCCGGCGGGAAGTCAGCAAGTGCCTTCCACACAACGAATAACGCTGCCTCGCCCGGCTTTGGGTCAGCCGCCGCCCCGTCGGATCCTCCTAAGGCTGCCTCCGGGGATCCGCTTCATCGACGACGGCGACGAAGCGGGGGTCTTCCCGGACAGGGTCGAATTCGGGGTGCTGCAAGTAAAACCATAGCCACGCCGCCCTCGGCCTCGCGTGCTCCACGAACGACAGCGCCTCGTCGATCCGGCCCAGGGGTACGGCGCACGTCGAAGAACCAGGACAGGCCCGGCGCGATGGGAAAGCCGGCGGCTGCCAGGGCCAGGGCAAGCCTCGGGGCCCATTCCCTGCCGCGGCTCAGAACTCGTCGACTTCCCGGCGCACTTATCCGGCTAGCGCGGCGGCCAATCCGGAAGTGACCGTCCCGTCGTCCATGGTGCGCCCACGGCCTCGAGCCGTGCCTCCAGCGCGGGCAGGTCGGTCTCGATCAGCTGCCTCATGTCGGGATAGAGATCCGAGAAGAGGCCGTAGGCGATCCGGTACTGCTCGCGGTGCGTGTTCGTGGGTCCGTGCATCCCGCGCCAGTGACCGCCGACGACCTGATTCACGCGGCTGACGATCCCCGGCATCTCCGGCGCCGAGCGCGACGCGCGCGTCCGTGATCCGTTGAGAATCTCCTGCAGGTCCATCAGCCTAAGCTCCATGGCCCGGACGTCCTCGCGCAGCTGCTCCGTCGCCTCCGGCCACCGTCCGACGGCGGTCTTCATCGCCTGAACTCTCTGCATCGCGGCGGCGGACGCTCGCTGTGTCCCGCTGACGGCGCGCAGCAGTCGGCCCGTCTCGCGCTGGAACTCGAGGACGGCCGCGCGATCCTGCGGCGGAATCGCGGGTTCGCCCATCGGTGCGATACGGAAGGGCGTCGGCCCCGCGAGCTCGGTCACGACACCATCGACGCGTCGTGACAACGAGACCGTGTAGTCTCCGGGGAGGGCCATCGGACCCACTCCTCCGCCCCCGCCGAATCCGCCGAACCCGCCACCACCACCACCACCGCCGGTCACGGGGTTGTAGCCCGGGTACCGGTAGTTCCAGGTGGCCCGCCGCATGCCCTGCGATGCCGATCCGTTCACCGTGTTCACGACATTGCCGTTCGAGTCGCGGATCGTCAGGAACACCTGCGGCGCCTCCTCTCGGTCCTCGGCCCTCAGCTCGTCCCAGCTCGGATACGGCGTGTCTTCTCCCGCACGCTGGAGGCGCCGCTCTTCCGCCTGGCGCTCGGCCCGCCGGGTCCGGGTGGTCTCGCCGACGAGATAGGTGAAGGTGACCCCGAACGCCGGGTTGCTGGCCGAATAGTCCTCGGCTCCTCCCGGGCTCCAGCGCAGGAACATGTCGCCGTCGTCGATCGGGAAGATGTAGCCGTCCATCGCGAGGATCTCGCTCGAGCGGGCAGCCAACTCGCGCAGCGGCGTGTAGTCATCGATCACGTAGAAGCTCCGACCGAACGTCGCGGCGACCAGGTCGTTCTCGCGCTTCTGGATCTCGAGCTCGCGGACGGGGATGGTGGGCAG
>JBDHIO010000064.1:0-9534 GCA_039587355.1 Gemmatimonadota bacterium
CCGTAACGAGCGAGTCGGCTGCGTGCGATCCGGCGAAGCATGATCCACCTCCAGTGTGCGTTCTCGGGCTGGGAGGCAGGCTCGCCTGAAGCGATCAAGGGACGGTCAAGCGACGGTGGAGCGGCGGGCCTGGCTTGGCCGGCATGGACCTCATTCACCGCCGTCGGTCTTGCGCGAGGCGGCGATCGAGTGGTGGGAGTGACCCGCCGGTAAGCCTGTCCGGTCCTAGCGGTCCACCCGCTCGAACCTGATCCCGCGTACCCGTCCCGTGTCGATCACGAAGGCATCCGGCGCGTCCCCCGTGCGCTCGAACCGCACCTCGGCGCCCCGGAGGTTGAACGTTTCTTCGCCCGTCGGCCGCAGACGGATCGGGTCGCCTCGCCCGCGCTTCACGAACAGATCGCTTCCATCGGCGGTGATGACGTAGTCGACGCCGAGCTCGTCGGAGTGGAAGCGACCCACGAACCCGGTCGCGTCCGGCTCGACGGGCGGGTCGCTTGCCCGCGCGGGCCCGGCCGCCGGTGCGGCCTGCGCGGTTTCCTCCGCGCGCGGCCCGAGGCGATCGGCGAGCAGCACGTCCGCCACCCGGTCGGCCAGCCTGGATGGCGACGTCGTCGCGAGATTGCAGAAGACCGTGATCGTCACTTCCTGGTCGGGGAACCTGAGGCTCTCCGCACGAAATCCGACGAACGCGCCGCCATGCCGGACCGTCGGCAGACCACGGTATTCGTTGACGACCAGCCCGAGGGCGTAGTCCAGTTCCTCACCGCTCGTCAGCACACCCGGCGTGAGCATCGTCTGGATGAACTCGTCGCCACCGACGACCGGGTCGTAGAAGTTCTCGTCCCAGCGGCGCATGTCCTCGATCGTCGTGAACACTCCCCCGTCTCCGACCATGTCGAGGGTCGTCATGCTGATATCAAATCCTGATTCGGCGGGCGCGTATCCGCTCGCACGGTTCGGCACGATCTCGGTGTGGTCGTCGTGGAAGTGCGTGTTCGTCATTCCGAGCGGCTGGAAAATGTGCTCTTGTGCATACTCCCTGAGCGTCTTGCCGGTCGCGCGCTCGATGATCTGGGAGAGAAGGAAGTAGCCCGAGTTGCTGTAGAGATGCTGCGTACCGGGCGTGAAGTTGGTCTCCTGCTGCCGCGCGATCATCGCGAGCGCTTCATCGACCGAGTACCAGTCGTCGTTCCGCAGCCCCGCGAGCGACATCAGCCCGAGATAGTCCCGGATCCCGCTCGTGTGGTGGACGAGCATGCGGATCGTGACCGGAGCATCGTACTCGGGCATCTCCGGCAGGTGGATGCGGATGTCGTCGTCGAGCGACAGGTCGCCGCGCTGTGCGGCGAGGGCGATCGTTGCTGCTGTGAACTGCTTCGACGTCGAGCCGATCCGGAACACGCTCGTCGGGCCGAGCGGCGTTCGGAACTCGAGGTTCGCCATGCCGTAGCCGCGGGCGTACGCGAGCTGGTGACCCTGATTGACCCCGAGGGCGCAGCCGGGGGAGTCGTCCCGGTCGTACTCGGCGAAGACCGCGTCGATGTTGTCGGTGAGGGCGCGGGATAGCGGGGCCTCCTGTGCGGCGAGCGGAAGCGCGGCAAAGAGGGCCGTGCCGAGTAGCAGTCGTGTCCGTGATAACATCGAATCTCCGATTGCGGTATTCAGGCGTTCAGTCGCCAGAACGAGAAGTTCAACACGGTAGCGAACGATACCCAGGCCAGATACGGCACGAGCAGGGCCCCGGCCAGCAGGGAGCGCCGCCGGAAGAGAAGGAGCGTGACGGCGATCGCGACCCAGAGCACCAGAATCTCGGCAAACGCCAGTCCGAGGTTCCTGACCCCGAAGAAGAGGGGCGTCCAGATCCCGTTCAGGACGAGCTGGATGACGAACGCGCCCAGGGCGACGCGGACCTCGCGCTCGCCGGGTCCGGACCGCCAGACGAGGAATGCCGCGAACCCCATCGCGAGGTAGAGGATCGTCCAGACCGGGCCGAACACCCAGGAGGGCGGCGTGAACGACGGCCGGGCGATCTCCAGGTACCAGGTGCTCACGCTGTCGGCCGTGGAGAGGCCGGACACGGCACCGACGAGAACGGGCACGGCGACGCATATGGCGAGCGCAATCACGGCCGTTGCCGGCCGGGTAGGTCGGGAATCTGTCGTCCGGGATGCCATCGAGATCGTCAGCCCTCGCGTGCCGCGGCGGATGGCGCCGGCGCACCTTCGAGAAGTCCCCGCACGCTGAGGTCCTCGTCTAGGTCAGGCCAGTGGACCCCGAACCCGGCCCCGCTCACGGTCCAATTGGCGCGTTGGGTCGGGGTCGCGTTCGCTAGCCGCGGGTACCACGTCACTGGAGCGGTGATCGTGCGGCCGTCGGCCAGGTCGACGCTCACCCTGCCGCTATCGACTCGTACGTCGACCACGCGCTCGCCCGGTGGCCGCCCACGCTCATTCCTCGAAGTAATCAAACCAAGCCCCCAGAAGCTCCGTACGTCTTGTGCGGACGAGTCGCTCCACGCGCCTGATCTCCGGGCTGGCGAAGCTCTCGTTCCGCGCACACGACACGGGCTGAAGCCAGAACTTGGCACTACATCGATCGCGATCGACGTGTACGTGCGGCGGCTCCCCCAAATCGTGACTATAGAAATAGAACCTGTACGGACCGTGACGGAAAACCGTGGGCATGCGCCAGCGTGCCGCCGGGCAACAACAGGCTATCAACGAATGACGAGACTCAGATCAGCCCTCGCAGCCCCTGCGATCATGGTGACTCTCGTAGGCTGCTCGATGGACGAGGCGGGAACCCTGGAGGTGTCCGGCAACGTGGACGCCTTCATCGAGGGCACCGTCTCCTCCGCCTCCGGCCCCGAGGCCGGGGTCTGGGTCATCGCCGAGACCGGCGACCTGCCCACGCCGTACCGGAAGATCGTCGTCACGGACGACGACGGACGGTTCGTCCTGCCCGAGCTGCCCGACGCGCAGTACGCCGTCTGGGTCAGGGGATACGGGCTCGTCGACTCGGACGAGGTCGACGCCCGGCCCGGGGACACCGTCGCGCTGACCGTCGAGGCGGCCGGGACCGACGTCGAGGCCGCGACGATCTATCCCGCGTCGTACTGGCTCTCGCTCATGAACCCGCCCGACGGGGACGCGAACTGGACGACCCATTTCAAGCTCGGGTGCCAGCTGTGCCACCAGGTCGGGTCGGCGCTCACGCGGTTCCAGGCTCGCGAGCTGTACGACGCGGGGTTCAAGAAGGCGTCGTTCATGGATGCGCACGCGAACTCGCTCGGGCGGGCGGAGATATTGGAGGCGCTCACCGACTGGTCCTCGCGGATCCGGGACGGCGAGACTCCCGAGGCGCCGCCGCGTCCGCAGGGCGTCGAGCGGAACATGGTCATCACCCAGTGGAACTGGGCGGACGGCGACGGCTACATCCACGACGAGATCGCGACGGACAAGCGGGATCCGACGCTCTATCCCGACGGACCGATCTACGGCGTCGACATCGGGAACGACCGGCTCGTCGCGCTCGACCCCGTGACGCACACGCCCAGCGCGTGGTCGATCCCCACCGTCGGCGGGTTCGACACGCCATGGTGCAATCAGACGTTCCGGCCGATGGGGTCGGATCAGGAGTTCCCGGCCGGATTGGGGTCGCTGGGCTGCCCGATGCCCGACGGGATCACGCCGCACGAAGGCAAGTACCCGAACCCCGCGAACCCGCACAATCCGATGTTCGACGGGGAGGGGCGCGTGTGGATCACGACCCAGATCCGCCGGCAGTGGGCAGAGGATACGCCGGAGTTCTGCCAGAGCGCGCCGGGGATCGCCGGGGGTACGCACCACCGGCAGCTCGGCTACTTCGATCCCGACTCCGAGGAGTTCGAGCTCATCGACACCTGCTACGGCACGCACCACCTGCAATTCGATGAGGACGGGGTGCTGTGGACCAGCGGAGATGTGTTCGTGTTCGGGTGGTTCGATCCCTCCCTCTATGACCCGGCCGACCCATCGACCCTCGAGGAGGCGCAGGGGTTCGCGCCCGTGATCGTGGACACCGACGGAGACGGCGAGTACGACACGCCCGTGCCCGGGTTCAACTACGGGGTGATCCCGAACCCCGTGGACGGGAGCGTGTGGTCGAGCCAGCCGAGCGGGTTCGCGGGCTCGCCGCGGGCAGACCGCGGTCGGCTGATCCGGTACGATCCCGAGACCGGCGTGTTCGAGACCTACACACCGCCCCTGCCCGGCGGAGGGCCGCGCGGAGTGGACGTGGATACGAACGGAATCATCTGGGCGGCGCTTGGTGGGAGCGGTCACCTGGGACGATTCGATCGATCGCAGTGCGCGCAGAACTGGGGCCCCGGTGACCAGTGTCCCGAGGGCTGGACCCTCTACCGGAGCCCCGGCCCCCGGATGCGTACGGGCGACGGCCCGGACGAGGTGAACGCCGACTTCCACTACTACATCTTCGTCGACCAGTTCAACACGCTGGGTCTCGGCGAGAACGTGGTCGTCCTGAACGGGACGGGCTCGGACGCGCTCCTCGCGTTCGACCAGGAGACGGAGGAGTTCACGACCATCCGGATCCCGTACCCGCTCGTGAGCTACACCCGCGGCCTGGACGGCCGGATCGACGACCCGGACGCTGGCTGGAAGGGCAGGGGCCTGTGGTACACGAACGGGCTCGACCCGATCTTCCAGTCGGAGATCCCGCACCCCTACGTGGGGAAAGTGCAGATGAGGCCGGATCCGCTGGCGCGGTAGGGCAACGGTCGTCGAATCCGTAGGTCGTGGGTTCGACCCGCAGCCCGATCGTTTGACGCGACCGGGCGGGGCATCGTGAGGTCCGGCGGCGCTGCCTCCGACGAACTCCCCCTTGCGGGTCCGGGCACCCGCGTCGTCGTTTCAAGGGAAGCGGGGTGCCGCCTTCTCACGTGAAGCCGGCTCAGTTAGGGGAAGGTCGTCTTCACAAGGAGGCCGGAGACATGCGCTTTATCAGAGTTGTTTTCATCGGCGTGATCGGGTTCGCGCTGGCCTGCGGCGGAGCCGAGACTGCTGAAGACGCCGCCGACGCGATGAGCGCGGGTGACGCTCCGGACGCGGTGACGGCCGATCCGGACCACTACTCTGTCGAGTTCGAGAACGACGTGGTTCGCATCGTCCGCGTGCGGTATGGGCCCGGGGAGACCTCGACGATGCATAACCACCCGCCGCTGTGCTCGATCACGCTGTCCCCGACGGGCTGGGAGATGACGAACGCAGACGGGACGGTCGAAGAGAACGCCGGTGCGCCCGGCGACGTGGAGTGCGGCACGGAGGCTGCTGTCCACATTCCACGCAACACGAGCGACGGGACGAACGAGGCCATCCTCGTAGAGATCCAGGAAGGCGCGATGGCCGCATCCGACTGGATGGTCGAGGAGCCCCACGCGGTCGAGGCGGATCCGGACCACTACACGGTCGTGGCGGAGACAGACGTCGTTCGCATGGTTCGAGTCGTCTACGGGGCCGGCGAGACGTCGGTGATGCACCATCACCCCGCGCACTGCGTGGTCTGGCTGCAGCCGGGCCCGGTGACCTTCGAACTGCCGTCGGGCGAGACGGTCGATGCGCCCGCCGATGAGGCAGGCGGTATCATCTGCAATGACGGAGCGGTCCACCTGCCCACGAACACGGGCGACGCAGAGACCGAAGTGGTGCTCATCGAGCTCAAGGGTCGCGCCGCCTTTGGCGGCTGAGTCACGCCGGCGAGAACGAGAAGGCCGGCGGACCAGGATTCGGTCCGCCGGCCTCCTGCCTCATACGACTGCCTATC
Organism: Gemmatimonadota bacterium; assembly: GCA_039587355.1. Lineage (GTDB taxonomy): Bacteria > Gemmatimonadota > Gemmatimonadetes > Palauibacterales > Palauibacteraceae > Palauibacter. The sequence continues at coordinate 5,824 of JBDHIO010000064.1, forward strand.
AGGCCTTAGCGGATAGAGGCAGTCCCCGTCGGGAACGTCGCCGCCGTCATGTTGGGGATCGAGTACGTCACGTGATCCACGGCGCCCGCGGGAATCCCACCCATCAGAGGCTTGAACGTGTAGGGTGCCGGCGAGTCGTCCGGCTGGGGCTCGATCGAGATCACTGCCAGACCTCCCGCGAGATCGGTCGGGAAGGTGAGCCCGGCCGGAGCGTTCATCAGGAAATCCTCCCCGGGGAACGGCGGGCCTGCCATACCACCGCTGAACGGCGCGGCGTCGTCGGCCATGTCGAGCGCGGTGAAGCGCCCCGTCGTGACGGGCGTGCCGTCGATGACCGCCCACCCCTCGTACTCCCAGCCCGCCGGAAGCGTCGGGAGGTTCAGGCCGGCTGCCGGGGACCCGGACGCCAGCGACAGGAACCAGATTCCGCTGTTCTCGTCGGCGTTCGTTCCGTCAGTCGGAGTGGCCAGGATGTAGTCACCTGAGGCCGACAGGAAGTCGTTGCCCAGGGCCGCTCCGCTTCCAGCGCTGAGAGTGGCCGTGCCGTTGGCGACCGGTCCGGCGAGAACGTGCGTGGCGGCAGGGATCGCGTCGGTGTCCCCGTTGGGCTCGATCGTGATGACGATCGCCGTGGCACCCGAGAGATCGACTCCCGTCGCAAACGCACCGTTCGCGATCGGGTCGCCGGCCAGGGAAACCAGATTGCCGGCGGCATCGACGTTGAACTTGCCTGTGGCAATCGCGGCACCGTCGATGATCGCCCAGCCTTCGTAGTGGAAGCCGTTGGCGAGCGGCTCGAGACTGGAGAAGTCGAGCTCCAGGGTCTCCGGGAACACAGCGACGGGGTTGTTGTCACAGGCGGTGGCGACGGTCGCCGTGAGGGCGAGGGTCGCGAGCAGTAGGCGCTTCATGACTGCATCCTTCGTTCGAAGTAGCGGGGGCGGCGGGGGCCGCGTTTCACGCCCCTTGGAAAGGCACGACGCGTGCGCAGCACCCCTCGCCGGCGAAAGCCCTTGGAAGACCTGGACTCCGCGCCGATGCGGCCCGTCGGCACCCTCCAGCGATCAGTGTTTCACGAAACGCCGATGAAACGCGGAACCAGCGCGACGAAACACTGTTTAGAGGCCTGGAGCGGGGTCGCCGTGGCGGCCGTCGTGCGGAGGCCGCCAGGATAAAGGGATTCCCCGGTGTGGCCCGCCTCGTGCACTTTGGAGGAGGCGTTCCGTCAACGCCGGTTTTGCAGGAGTGGAGATGAAGATCAGCCTCAGGAGCGCCCTGTTCGGACTGGTGCTCGTTGTTCTACTGGCCGTCCTGGTGCCGGCAGCGGTGCTGCTGGACCGGCGTCTGGTCGCGGCCCTGGAAGAAGGGGTCCGCGAGGACCTGGCGGCCGCCCCGCTCGTTCTCGACGACCACTTCGGCAATCTCGCGTCCGCGAGGATGATGCATGCGCAGGAGGTCTCACGGGCGCCGGGGCTGGCCACTGCCGTTCGAACGGGGGCGAAGCAGGAGGCCCGTGATCTGATCTCGTCGATGGCGGAGGCGTTCCCCGGCGAAGACCCGGTGCTCGTCGCGCCGGATGGCACGATGCTGCTCGGACCCGAGATCCCGTCCGAGCTGGTGGCGATGACCCAGGACGGCGGGATGCCGGTCGAGGTCGTGAAGTCCGGAGACGATCTCGTGACCGTGGCGCTCGCGCCGGTGAAGGAGGACGGCATCTGGGTCGGCGCCGCGGGCATCTTCGTTCCCATGGACAGCACGGAGGCATCGGCGTTGTCCGTGCTGACCCGATCGAACGTCCAGTTCATGGGCCCCGACCTCGCGCTCGGCGCCTACACGGGGAACGCGGAGGCGGCCATGGGGCTCTTCCCCCTGGTCCAGGCCGAGTCGGAGCGCGTGGTCCACGAGTTCACGGTCGACGGCGAGCGGTACCTGACCGTGAGCGCGTCGGTTCCGGGCGGGGCCCGGGTCACCTTCGTGAGATCCCTTACCGAGGAGCTGGCGATCGTCCCGTCTCTGCGTACGGTCGGCGCGGGTGGGCTCGGCGTCGCGTTGCTCGTCGCGCTGGCGGTGGGCGGGTGGCTCGCTTCGAAGATGGCCAGACCGGTCGGCTCGCTGGCCGAGGCGGCGACGCGGATCAGCGAGGGCGAGTTCGACGCCCCCGTGGAGCGCACCGTGGTCGCCGAAGTCGACCAGGTGGCGCACGCCTTCGAGGTGATGCGGGACGCATTAGCCCTGCGAATCGACGAGCTCAAGGCGGCCAACGCGGAGCTCGAGGACCGTCAGGAGCGACTGACGATGCTGCAGGCCGAGCTCGTTCAGCGAGACCGACTCTCGGCCGCGTCACGACTGCTCGCGCAGCTGGCGCACGAGGTACGTAATCCGGTCGCGAGCGTGCGGAACTGCCTCGAGGTCCTGCGCCGGCGGGTGAAAGACGACGAGGAAGCCAGCGAACTTGCCGACCTGGCGATCGACGAGCTCCTCCGCATGCATGAGCTCGCCGAACAGATGCTCGATCTCCACCGCCCCCGGGCCACGAATGGCGACTGTGACGCGGCGGTGATCGCGGAAGATGTCGCTGCGGTGGTGCTACTGGGCATGGGGGATCGTGAGATCGAGGTGGATGTGGAAGCGGAAGAGCCGGTCCTCGTCGAGATCCCCGGAGACGCCCTCAAGCAGGTGCTGCTCAACCTGGTTCAAAACGCTCAGGAGGCGGTGGAGGACGACGGTCGGGTGGAGATTCGCGTCGCCAATACCGGCAAGAACGCGCGGATCGATGTGACGGACGACGGGCCGGGCATCGACGACGACGCCCTCCCGCAGGTCTTCGACCCGTTCTTCACGACCAAGGCGGATGTGCGCGGGGTGGGGCTCGGTCTCTTCACCGCCGCGGGTCTTACCCGCAACCACGGGGGCCGCATCGCCGCATCGAATCGCGCCGACGGGTCCGGTGCGCGGCTCACCGTGGAGATCCCGCTCGTCTCTCCTTCGGACGGCAGTGAGACGGCGGACAACGAGGGTGTGGCATGAGGGGCGCCCACCTCCTGATCGTCGATGACGACCGCACGTTCCGCCTTTCGACCGCGACGCTGCTCCGACAGGACGGACACGAGGTCACCGAGGCCGGGGACGGTCCGGCGGCCGTGGCGCTCCTGAAGGAGCGCGACTTCGACCTCATCCTGCTCGACCTCAAGATGCCCGGGCTCGACGGAATCGGGATCGTGGAGGTGCTCCGTACCTGGGGACACGACACGCCGATCCTGATGATCAGCGGATACGGCACGGTCGACACCGCGGTCAGTGCGCTGCACACAGGGGCGGACGACTTCCTGACCAAACCGGTCGAGCCGGACGTGTTGAGCGCCCGGGTCGAGTCGCTGCTGTCGCGCCGACCGAAGCTGCCCGAGGCGAACGGCGAGTCGCACGGCGTGGTGGGTCGATCGCCCGTGATCCGGGAAGTGCTCGAAATGGTGGGACGGGTGGCCCCGACCGAAGCCACGGTGCTCATCACGGGCGAGACCGGCACCGGGAAGGAGCTCATCGCCCGGGCGATCCATGCGCAGTCGGACCGTGCGACCGGACCGTTCGTGGCCGTGAACTGCACGGCGCTTTCCGAGGGACTGCTCGAGTCCGAGCTGTTCGGTCACAAGAAGGGAGCGTTTACAGGGGCCCTCAGGGACCGCACGGGGCTCTTCGAGGCGGGATCCGGTGGGA
>JBDHIO010000065.1:0-15952 GCA_039587355.1 Gemmatimonadota bacterium
CCGCTGCGGAGCCGTGTAGGTGAACCCCCGGTCGTCCAGGGCCTCCGCGAACGACGCCGCGCTCTCGAACCGGTCCGCGGGAAGCTTCTCGAGAGACTTCGCGACCGCCGCCGCGACGTTGCCCGGCACCGATCGGCGCGTGTCCGTGATCGGTCGCGGGTCCTCGGTGAGTATCCGCATCAGGATCGCCTGCGCGCTCGGGCCCGTATGTGGCGGGTCGCCGGCGAGCATCTCGTAAAGCACGGCTCCGAGCGAATACACGTCGCTTCGTGCAGTCAGGTCGCGATCGGCCGTGGCCTGCTCGGGCGACATGTAGTGCGGGGTCCCGAGGCTGAGACCCGTCTCGGTCAGCCGTCCGCCGCCGGCCGCGGAGATCGCGAGCGCGATCCCGAAGTCCGCCACGACAGGGTTCCCCTCGTGGAGGAGGATGTTCTCAGGCTTGATGTCGCGGTGGATGACGTCGTGCCGATGGGCGTAGTCGAGCGCCTCGGCGCACGCACGGGTGAGCTTGAGCGCCTCGTCCACCGGCAGCTGTCGCTCGCTGTCGAGGCGGTCTCGCAGCGTCTCGCCCTCGACATAGGGCATGACGTAATAGAGGAACCCGTCCGCCTCGCCGGAATCGACGAGGGGCAGGATGTGGGGGGACCTTGAGCGCGACCTTCCGCTCGTGCTTCACGTCCTCGGCGAGGTATACGGTCGCCATCCCGCCTTCGCCGAGCTTTCGCTCGATCGAATAGCGATCCGACAACGCCTCCGCGAGCTGTCTCGGGACCTCGCTCAACGACGCCTCCCCGGCCGGTGGTTCATCACCCCACGCCAAGTCCGGGCCAGGCGCGCGTAGTGTACGGACGCACCTGCCCCATCTCCCCACACTGCAACAGCAAACGAACTTGGGTCGCCTGAAGGCTCACCAGCAATGGCAGGCTATACGTCGGTGCGGAACCCGAGGCTGGCGGCGACGCCGCGTTGACGCTCATCCAGAGTGATGAACGCCAGGCGCGACGGATCTCCCGCGATCCAGAGGGCGCTGGCGATGTGCCACAGGTCCGCGCCTGTCACGTATCCGGCTTGGAGGACCGAGGTGATCTCGGGCCCGAGCCCTCGCTCCGGAAGGACCCACACAATCCCCGCGAAAGGTGTCTCTGGGAGCTGTCGACCCTCGCGGGCCAGGGCGGCTCTCGTCTCCGCCTCCAGCAGGTTCGACGATACCAGCCGTTCGAACCCGTCGACTCGACTCGCCAGGTCGTCGGCGCCCGGCTCCCCCAGCATCATCGCCACGTATGCGGAAGAGTCGACGTAGGCAGTGCTCACTCCCTATGCCTCTCCTCGAGGAAGCGCTGCAGGGCCCCGGGAACGTGCGCCACAGGCTTGATGGGTTTGCGCGTGCCCGGAGCCGGAACGAGCACGCCCCGCTCCTCGAGCTCCAACAAGCGCTCCTCCAGCGTCTGCTTCTTCTCTATCGGGCGGATCTCGGCGACCGGTTCGCCGTGGTAGGAGATCGTGATCGTCTTCCCCTCCCGGACCTGCCGGAGGATCTCGGAGAACTTCGCCTTGGCTTCGTACGTCGAGTATATCTTGCTCATCCTCGCAATTAAACTAGTCAGACTAGTCTATGCAATCATCGTACCCGTCTATGGTCCCGCAGTGTCCTCCGAGCCATCATCCGGGGCTCACCCCCGGACTCCGCTCGAGAGGAACGACGCATGAACGGACGACACGCGCCACGGTTGCCGCTGCTGGCCCTGCTGGCCTCGGCCACGTCGATCGCCGCCTGCGTTCCGGCGGAGGATCTGGACGAGGCGGCCGATGCGCTGATCGTCGCTTCGGGCGAGGCGTACGATGTCCTCATCACGGGGGGGACGGTGGTGGATGGGTCGGGGGAGTCCCGGTTCGTCGCGGACGTGGCGGTGAAGGGGGACCGTATCGTCGCGGTCGGCGACGCGCTGGATCCGGAACAGGCCGCCATCGTCGTCGACGCCCGGGGGCTCGTCGTCTCGCCCGGGTTCATCGACAACCACGCGCACATCCAGTCGACCATCCACGAGCACCCGCTCGCCGAGAACTTCACCAGGCAGGGGATCACGACGATCCTCGCGAGCCTCCATTCGCACGATCAGCCTTGGCCGCTCGATGACTACGCGGCCTCGCTTGACGTGGCCGTCAACGTCGGGTTCTTCGCGGGTCATACCTGGACGCGGAAGCGCGCCGTCGGCCTCGAGGACCGGGCGCCGACGCCCGACGAGCTCGAGCACATGAAGGCGCTCGTCGATTCGACGATGCTGCAGGGCGCCCTCGGCCTGGCCACGGGGCTTCAATACGTGCCGGCGAGCTACGCCGAGACGGAGGAGATCATCGAGCTGGCCAGGGTCGCGGCCGGCCACGGCGGGATCTACACGTCGCATATGCGGGACGAGGCCCGCGGGCTGCTCGATTCCGTCGAGGAGCTGATCCGGATCGCGCGCGAGGCGGACATTCCGGCCCAGATCCAGCACCACAAGGCGATCGGGCCGGGGCAGTGGGGGTGGAGCCAGCAGTCGCTCGATATGATCGACGCCGCGAACGCCGAGGGGCTCGATATCCGGCACGACCTCTACCCCTACACGGCGGCCAGCACGCATTCCGGGATCCTGTTCCCTCAGTGGGTATTCGCCGGCGGTTCGGACCAGGCGGTGGCGCGTCTCGACGACCCCGCCCTCCGTTCGCAGCTCGAGACCGAGATGCGCGAGATCATCGATCTCGACCGGGCCGGCGACGACATGAGCCGCATCCAGTTCCGGACGATCGACTCACACCCGGAGTACAACGGGCTGCGGCTCTCCGATATGCTCGAGGACCGCGGGCTCACGAATTCCATCGACGACGCGATCCCGCTCCTCATTGAGTTGCAGAAGGACGGGGGGTTCAGCGCGATCTACCACTCCATGGACGAGGCGGATCTGATCACGATCCTCCAGCACCCGCTCGCGATGATCGAGACGGACGGCGACCCGGTGTCCTACGGGTTCGGGTTTCCGCACCCGCGGAGCTACGGGGCGTTCCCGCGTCTGCTCGCCCGGTATGTCCGTGAGCTCGGTGTGCTGACGCTGGAGACGGCGATCCGGAAGATGACCCGCATGCCGGCGGAGCAGGTCGGTCAGCTCGAGCGCGGGCTGATCGCCGAGGGGATGTTGGCGGACATCACGATCTTCGATCCGGCGACGGTATCCGACCGCGCGACGTTCGTCGAGCCGCACCAGTATTCGATCGGGATCCACCACGTGATCGTGAACGGCGAGCCGGTGATCCTCGACGGCGCGTTCACGGGCGCGCGCCCGGGTGTCGTCATAGTGGGTCCCGCGCGACCCGATCGCGTGCAGTAGGGCGTCTCGATGCACACGTCACTATTGATCATCGGAGCCGGACCGTTCGGTCTCGCGGCCGCCGCCTGCGCGGCCGACCACGGGATCGAGCACGTCGTGCTCGGTGTACCGATGGGGTTCTGGCGCGATCGGATGCCGGCCGGGATGGTCCTCCGGTCCGACTGTAGCTGGCACCTCGATCCGCTCGGCGAGCTGACGATCGATGCGTTTCTCGCGACCCGCGGGCAGACGCCGGCGGACGTCGAGCCGCTCGGGCTCGATGTCTATCTCGACTACGCCGAGTGGTACCGGACCGAGCGCGGGATCGAGCCGGCCCCCGGGCTCGTGAGGAGCCTCGACCGGAGCGGCATGAGCGGGCGGTTCTCGGCGTTTCTCGACACCGGCGACACGATCACCGCCGACGCCGTGGTCGTCGCCGCGGGGTTCGGGAGCTTCGCCTGGATCCCCGATGACCTGGCGGACCTGCTGCCGGACGGCAGCTACGAGCACACATCGACCGCCGTCGAGTTCTCGGCTCATGCGGGCGAACGGGTCGTCATCGTCGGGGGAAGGCAGAGCGCGTTCGAGTGGGCGGCGCTCATCGCCGAGGCCGGAGCCGAAGCGGTCGACGTGGTCTACCGGCACGACACCCCGGCCTTCGAGGAGTCGGACTGGTCGTGGGTTCCGGAGATCGTCGAGGCGACCGTCGAGGATCCCGGCTGGTGGCGCGGCCTCTCTGCAGACGAGCAGCGCGCGGTGGAGGAGCGGCTGTGGAGCGAGGGGCGGTTGAAGCTCGAGCCGTGGCTCGGGGAGCGCATCACGCGCGCCGAAATCGTCCTGCACCCCAATCGCCGGATCGTCCGGGCCGGTCCGGGGGCCGATCGTCCGCAGGTGTGCGAGCTCGACGACGGGACCGCTCTGCAGGCGGACCGGGTGATCCTCGCGACCGGGTATCGGGCCGATCTTGCCCGACTGAGGTACCTGACCTCGGGTCTCCTCGGGGAGATCGAGACGGTCGACGGTCTCCCCGTTCTCGATGAGTCGTTCGAGTCCTCGGTGCCGGGTCTCTACATGACGAGCTTCCTCGCGGTGCGCGACTTCGGGCCGTTCATGGCGTTCACCGTCTCCGCGCCCGCATCGGGTCGGATTATCGGAAACGCGCTGGCGGCCCGGGTCTAGAGCGCGAGCGTCAGGTAGGCCTGCGGGCCGCTGAACCGATAGTCGAAGAAGATCTGTGTCCCGCCGGGCGCGCCCGTGAGCGCGTCTGTGCCATCGATCTCGATGTTCACGTGCCGGTAGGCCGCGCCGAACCCGATGTTGCGGAGCGGGAAGACCTCGATGCCGCCCCGGAACTCGCTCCACGATCCGCTCACGTCCTGGATCGACAGGCCGAAATACTCGACGCCCCCGATGAGGAAGACGCTCGGCGCGACGGCGATGTCGAAGTCTCCTCCGAACACCGGGAGCGGGAAGGTCGCCGACTCGCTCTCGCTGATTCCGGCCTCGTGGGCCGCGACCCGGGCGTCCGCGACGAGGGCGAACACGCCGGCCGAAAGACCGACGTCCACCCGATCGCTCTTCACGACGGAGAACCGGTAGTTCGCGGGGATCAGCTTCAGGTCGACCGCGCTCTCGATCCCCACGTCCACGTTAAAGACTTCGCTGCCCCACTGGACCTGCCGCTGTAGCTGCACGTTCGCGCCCCGCTGGAGCGAGATGTAGCCGCCCCTGATCTGATGACGGCGACCGAGCCGGACGTACCCGTCTATGCGTCCCGTCCGGGTGCTCGACTGCAGGCCGAGGTCGTCCTCGAGGTTCACCAGGGTGCCGACGCCGAGCGCCTCGGAGTCGACGCGGGCGCGGGTGTCGTGCGAGGCGAAGAACGGTCCGCCGCGGATGTTGAACCGGTCCGCGACGCCTCCGAACCGCTCGAAGGCACCCTGTTGTGAACTAATTGCGGTCTCGGGAGCCTGCCCCGACACCGGGCTCGCGAGCGCGGATGCCGCAGCCAGAATGGCACACCCGCACAACTTCAGACGACCCAAGGACTTCATCACGACCTCCCGACCCGATCGACGGACCCCTGTCCGCCGGCACTACCGTGAGGGGCAAGACGCGTGCGCCGACTCACGCGGGCCGGTAGCATGGCCGCATGTCCTTTTTCGAGTACATCATGGTGATCGGCGCGATCCTGCTCGGTATCGGGTTCGCGCAGCTGATGATGGGCGCCGCCGGGATCGCGCGGGATCGCTCGTGGGACCTCGTTGTCACGCACCTGCAGTTCTGGTGGTCGTTCTGGGATCTCGAGGGGCTGCCGCCGGAGGCCTGGAACGCGGGCCGGTTCGTCTACTTCGTGATGGGGCCCGCGGTCCTTTTCTTCTGCTCGAACGTCCTGTGTCCGCATCCGGCGCCGGAGGACAAGACGTGGCGAGAGCATTTCGACCATGCCCGGGTGCCGTTCTTCATCCTCGTGATCGTGCTCGTGCTGTGGACGAGCGGTCTCGGGATGGCGATTCAGGGGCAGCCGTTCCTGCACCCGACGAGGATCACGCACGGCCTCGTCCTGGCTACCGCGCTGATAGGGCTCGCCTGGCCGAGCCGTCCGGCCCAGCTACTCTCGGCGTTCGGGTTCCTCATCGTCGTGACGGGCAATTGGGTCCTGCTGCGCTGGACCCCGGGCGCGATGCCGGCCGGCTAGTCCCGAGTCGCCGGGTCAGTCCCGATCCGACCCCGTGGGGAACAGGGAGGCGTCGATCCCCGGGATGACCCGCAGTGCGTTCTCGTAGTAGATCTTCCTCAGGACTTCGTCGGGCAGTTCGAGTCCGTACATCCGCCAGAACGCGTGGTATCGCCGGTAGTAGGGGAAGTACTCGTCTCCGCTCTCGAGCACGCGGAAGTACGTCGGGTACTCGTCCGGCGCCCATGAGTCCTTCCCCATGAAGACCCGGTCCTGGTACTTCGTGAAGAACTCGCGCGCGAACTTCGGCTGTCGTCCCGGCTCGTAGATCACCGCCCCGAGCCCGACGTTCATGTTCGGGATCTCGTCGAGCAGCCGGCCGAGACGGCCGAGGTCGTGTCCGAGCCATCCCAGGTGTGCCGCGATGAAGGTCGTGTTCGGGTGGTTCCGGAACATCTGGTGCTGCTCGCCGATCACCTCTTCGAACGACGGCGGACCTTCCTGCTTACGGCGTGGGCGCAGCTTCAGCTCGAGCCAGCGCTCGTTCCTCTCGTCCATCGGGGCCCAGAACTCGGCCGGGTCGGCCGTGTGGATCAGCACCGGGATGCCCATCTCGCCGGCCATGTCCCAGATCGGCGCGAGCCGCTCGTCGTCCACCGGGACCCGCTCGCCCGCGTCCACGTCCCGCCGGAGCTGCTCTGCGGCGATCGCGCCGAACTCGGGGTCGTCGATGTTACTGAAGTCGACATTGGCGAAGACGACGAACCGGCCCGGGAAGCGTTCGTTGAAGATCCGCACCTGGTCGGCGAGCCGCGTACCGCTGCCACCGCTCAGGTTGACGCCGACGGCGAGGTTCAGCGCATCCATGTCGGCGACGAGCTGATCCATCTCGGTGGGGTCCATGCCCGCGTTCAGGTGCAGGTGGACATCGACGAACGGGAACCGGGCGGTCGTGACCTCTTCGCCGGGGACGACGAGGGTCGATTCGGGGTCGTAGTCCACGACGCTGACGTCCGGAATCGTGTCGGGCGGAGGCGCGCCACCGGGTCCGCGGCGGGCCTGCGAGGCTCCGTCGCCGGGGAACGCCATCAGGGCGAAGGCAGCGAGAAGCAGCCAGCGTGTTCGTGCCATCCGATCGATCACTCGAGCTCCAATCACTCGTTCAGTCTTCCCGCGATCACGTCGGCGAGCGCCTCGATCAGCGCCTCTCCGAGCTCCGGGGTCGCGTCGCGCGCATCGCCCAGAATGCCCGTCGGGGTCACGGTCGCGAACCCGTCCGCGATGATCCGTTCCACCAGCTCCGCCTGCGCCTCCGGGGTCGGGTCGGGGATGTACCCGGCGACCGCCAGATCCTCCCGAACGATCCCGGGGTGCATCGCCATCATCACCGCGGTCTCCGCCAGATCCGCGTGCCCACCGACCCTGTCGCCCATGCCGACGAGCGATTCCGCGACGTCACGCCACGTATCGATGACCTCCATGAGGTCCGTGTAGGCCTCAACAGAACACCCGGGCCCCGCCGCTTCGTTGAGCCCCGCCAGCCCCTCCTGTAATGGCTTGAAATTGCCGCCGTGAGTCGGGACGAAGCAGATCCGCCGAAAGCCGTGTCGCGCGAGGCTCGAGCAGTAGTCGCGACAGACGGCCAGAAACGTGTCGCGCTCCAGGGTCACCGTGCCCGTGAAGGCCATGTGGTGCTCGGAGCACCCCACGCGGATCGTGGGCGCGACGAGCGTCCTGCCCATCCGACGGGCGATCTCCGGGCCCAGCCGGTCGCCGTGCTCGGCGTCCATGAACATCGGCATGTGCGGGCCGTGCTGTTCGACGGCCCCGGCGGCGACGAGGACCGTCGTGAAACCGGCCTCGAGGGCGGCGCCGACCTCCGGCGAGGTGAGTCGCTCGAGACGGATCTCGGCCGGGACGCCGGAACGGTCATGCACGCGAGCTCCATTCGTTCAGGGCCTCGGAAAGCCGGTCGAGCGCGAGACCGACCTTCGCGGGGTCGCCCCCCACGGCGACGCGGAAATGCGCGGGCTGATCGAAGAATCGGCCCGGCACCACGCCGACACCGAAGTCGTCGAGCACCCATTTGACGAAGCGGCCCGCGTCATCCGTGCCGACCAGCTTCGGGAACGCGATCGAGGCGCCGACGGGCGGGCGGACCCAGTCGATGGCTCCGTCCGCGGATGCATCGCTCAGGATGTCGGCCAGCGCCCTCGAGTTCTGAAGCAGAATCGATCGGGCACGCTCGGTGAGCCGGTCTATCTGGCCGAACGCGACCTGGGCGATCGCGTCGGAAGGGAAGGAGCCGACCGCGTCGACGACGTCGCGGGCCCGGCGCATGGACTCGGCGACCTCCGGTGCGGCGATCGCCCACCCCGTGCGCAGCCCCGACAGCCCCCAGGCCTTCGTCAGGCTGTTCGTGGAGATGAAGGTGTCTCCCAGGCAGGCCGCGGGTCTTCCCGGGAGATCGAAGGCCGTCTCGCGATACACTTCGTCCACGTGGACCCGCGCCCCGACCGACTCCGCCAGCCTCCCTATGTCCAGCAGCGTCTCCTCGGAGAGAAGCGCGCCGGTCGGGTTGTGAAGGTTTGTGACGACGATAAGCCGCGTGGCGGGAGTGAGCGCCGCCGCCACATCGGCCGGATCGGGCTGGTACCGGTTCGCGAACTTCCGCTCGAAGCGTCGCACCGTCGCCCCGAGCATCTCCGCGATCCCCAGGAGCGGGTCGTACGTCGGGCTCTCGATGAGCACCTCGTCCCCCGGGCGGATGACTCCCGCCATCGCGAGGAAGTTCGCCCCCGATGTGCCGGGGCCGGTGCAGACCTGACGCGGCTCGACGCCGTAACGCGCCGCGATCGCCTCGATGAGCGGTGCGTAGCCCTCGTCGTTGGGGCCGGAGAGCCGCACCGCTTCGACTGCTCCGGGCAGCTCTTCGAGCGTCACGGGAAACAGATTGCTCCCGGTCAGATCGTACAGCGCCTTCGGGTGGAGCTTCGCCCAGTGCATGTATGGCGCGCGGGCGTCGGAAGAGATCATCCCTCACCCCCCGATCCCGCTCCCGAGCTTCGCTGCCAGAACAGATAAGCGGGTATGCCGAGTAGCAGGAGGCCGACCCCGAGCAGCGAACCGGTCGGGTTCGTCCACAGGACGCTCCCGATGATGAGGACGGCGACGAGAACGAAGATGCCCGGGATGATTGGATATCCCGGTGTCCGGAATACCCCCGGATCCCTCTCACCGAGGGGAATCCGACGGCGGAAGATGAACAGGCTGAGCCCGGCGAGCCCGAAGAAGATCCAGTCGGCGAAGACCACGTAGTCCACCAGCTGGGCGTAGGTGCCGGTGAGCGCGAGCGCGATGGCCCAGGCGCTCTGGATCACGATGGCGAGCGAGGGAGTGCCGAACCGGGGATGAATGCGTGAGACGGCCTCCATGAAGACGCCGTCTCTTGCCATCGCGTAGTAGACCCGCGTCGGCGCGAGCATGGTCAGGTTCAGAAACCCGAACGTCGAGATCGCGATCGCGCCCGCGATGAGACGGTCCCCCGCGGGCCCGAAGACGAGCCGCGCGGTGTCCGAGGCGGGGGTGAGCGTCGACGCGAGTCCGGCGTGGCCGAGCGTGCGCAGGTACACGTAATTGATGAACCCGTACACGAGGACGACGATGAGCGTGCCGATGATCAGGCTCTTCGGCAGGTCGCGTCGCGCGTCCTTCATCTCTTCGGCGACGTAGTTCGCGTTCTGCCAGCCGCCGTACGTGAACATGATCGGGATGAGCGCACCGCCGAACGCGAACAGGAGCCCGAGGGGTCCGAGGCTCGCGACGCCCGATGCGGCTTCGGTGGCCCCCGCCGCGCCTCCGGTGGCCGCGCTGGCCGCACCGACCCCGTCCGCCGCGGGGGGGATGGTGAACCCGGCGACGATAAGCGCTCCGATCGCGAGGATCTTGAGCAGCACGAACGTGTTCAGCACACGGCTGCCCGGCTTCACGCCGACGTAGTTGATCAACGCGACGACCGCGATGCCGAGAACGGCGATCGGCGTTCCCCCGGTCGTGGTGCGTCCGAGGGCGCGGAGGAAGTACTCGGCGAACGTGATCGCGACGGCCGCGATCGCGCCCCCCTCGATCATCAGCAGGAGTCCCCACCCGTAGAGGAATCCGGCTATCGGGTGGTACGCGCGGCGAAGGTAGGCGTAGTGGCCGCCAGCCTGGGGGAACAGCGTCCCGAGCTCCGCGAACGTGAACGCGCCGGCGATCGCGATCGCGCCCCCCGCCAGCCAGGCCGCGAGGACGAGCGTGGCGGAGTCCAGTCGCTGTGCGACGATGTAGGGGTTGATGAAGATCCCGGCGCCGATGATGCCGCCGACGACCACCATCGTCGCGTCGAACCGGGTCAGTTCCTTCCGAAAACCCGCCAATCGACCTCCTCACGTGGGTCACGCATCGGCCCGCGGTGCTGCATCTCGCTGGCCCGCGCGGAAACCGTAGCACGGCGCCACGGTCGCGGCGAGGCGCGGTCACGACCCCTTAAGCGATTTCGGTAAGCTTTCTGTTTCCCTAATGTGCGGTTGGTCGGGTGGGGTGGTCGGTCTTCGAAGCCCCGGTTTCGCCCGGTCTCCCTTCCGTTCGGAACTCCTGTCACGAGGTCATCTCATGCGGTCCCACGCGAATGCGCGGCCGGGTCTACTCGTCGCCGCGATCACTGCCCTTTCGGTCCTGGTTTTCCTCGTCCCGTCCTCTCTCGCGGCTCAGTCGCAGATGGAGCAGGCGACGGCGGCGCTCGAGTGGCGCCAGATCGGTCCGACGATCATGAGCGGTCGTGTGGCCGATCTCGCGGTCGTCGAATCCGACCCCTCGATCTTCTACGTCGGCACCGCCACGGGCGGCGTCTGGAAGACGACGAACGGCGGCACGACGATCGAACCGATCTTCGATGACCAGCCGACGGCCTCGATCGGTGACGTGACCGTGGCGCCGTCGAACCCGAACGTCGTGTGGGTAGGAACAGGCGAGCCGCAGAATCGGCAGAGCTCGCCGTGGGGCATGGGCGTGTTCCGCTCGACGGATGCGGGACGCACCTGGACGCACCTCGGTCTCGAGAACACGCACCACATCTCGCGGATCCAGGTCCACCCGCGGAACCCGGATGTCGCGTACGTCGCGGCGATGGGGCACCTGTGGGGCCCGAACCCGGAGCGTGGCGTGTATCGCACGACGGACGGCGGCCAGACCTGGGATCACGTCCTGTTCGTCGACGAAAACACGGGCACGATCGACCTCGCGATGGATCCGAACGACCCGATGACGATCTTCGCCGCGATGTATCAGCGGCAGAGGACGCTCGGCGGGTTCAATGGCGGCGGCCCGGGGAGCGGGATATACCGCACGCTCGACGGCGGCGATTCGTGGGAGGAGCTGACCGACGGACTGCCTGCAGGCGACAAGGGACGCATCGGGCTCGACATCTACCGCGGCGACTCGAACACCGTCTTCGCGATCGTCGAGGCCGACATGCGGCGCCCCGGTCAGGGGTTCGGTGGCGGCGGCAATGCCGACGCTCAGAACGGCGTGTACCGCTCGACAGATCGGGGCGAGACGTGGGAGCACATGAGCACCACGAACAACCGCCCCATGTACTACAGCCAGATCCGGATCGACCCGAACGACCCAGAGCGGATCTACCTGGGTGGCGCGAACGGATACCGGTCTTCGGACGCCGGCCGGACGTTCACCGACGACATGGCCCATGATGTTCATTCCGACCACCACGCCATGTGGATCGACCCGGCGAACTCCGACCACGTGATCCTCGCGGGCGACGGAGGAGTGTCCGTCAGCTGGGATCGCACCGACAACTGGCGGCAGCTGATGAACCTCCCGATCTCGCAGTTCTACGAGATCGGCGTGGACAACCGCGAGCCGTACCACGTCTGCGGCGGCCTGCAGGACAACGGGTCCTGGTGCGCCCCTTCCGACACCTGGTCTAACCAGGGGATCCGCACGCGCGACTGGTACAACATCGGGAGCGGTGACGGGTTCTTCACCGTGATGCACCCGACCGAGCCGATCGTCTTCGCGGAGTCGCAGGGCGGGAACATCATGCGGGTAAACCTCGAGACGCACGAGACGCTCCGGATGCGTCCCATCGGTCGCCCGGCGATGAACGAGGACGGCGAAGAGGAGATGCCGGACTTCCGGTTCAACTGGGACTCACCGATCGTCCTCTCGTCACACGATGACGAGACCGTCTACTTCGCCGGCAACGTCGTCTTCAAGACGACGGACATGGGGCAGAGCTGGCAGCAGATCAGCGACGACCTAACCAAGAACATCGACCGCGACGAGCTCTACATCATGGGCGTGAAGGGCTCGGAGCCCATGCTGTCCCGGAACGACGGGACGTCGACGTTCGGCAACCTCGTGTCGCTGGCGGAGTCGCCGGTCGACGCGAGCGTGCTCTATGCGGGCAGCGACGACGGAAACGTCCACGTGACCCGTGACGGCGGGGCCACCTGGACGAACGTCGCCGGCAACATGCCCGGTCTCGCGGACATGACGTACATCACGCGGATCGTCGCGTCGCACGCCGACGCAGGCACCGTTTGGGCGGCGGGCGACAACCACCGCAACGACGACATGAACGCCTATGTCTGGGTCTCGAACGACTTCGGCCAGAGCTGGCGGATGATCACGAACGGGATTCCGGACGGCTGGTCGATGAATGCACTGGCCCAGCATCCGCGGGCGGCGAACCTGCTGTTCGCGGGCAACGAGATCGGCGTCTACTTCTCGATCGACGCCGGCAACTCGTGGAACGAGCTGCGTCGGAACCTGCCGACGGTTCCGGTGGACGACATCAAGATCCAGGCGCGCGAGAACGATCTCGTGCTCGGCACGCACGGGCGCGGAATCTGGATCATGGAGGACATCACGCCGCTCGAGCACCTGAGCCAGGAGGTGCTCGCGTCGAACGTCCACCTGTTCCCGGCGCAGAGCGCGGTCGCCTACAACCCGTGGAGGCCGCAGGGCTGGACCCCCTCGGTGTTCGCGCCATCCAACCCGCCGCAGGGAGCGCGGATTCGCTACTGGCTCGGTACGGAGCTACAGGGCGATGACGCGGTCGCGACCGAGCAGGGCGCCGCCGCAGGGCAGCCCGCGACGGGCGGTCCCAGCGCGAACGGCGCGCAGGACCCGAACATCACGCCCCGGCGCACCGGCCGGCTCGCCCGTGGGGCGGATGCCGGGACGGCGCAGATCACGATCACCGATTCGAGCGGCGACGTGATCCGCGAGCTGGACGGCGGCGGTACGGTCGGGCTGCACGAGGTGATCTGGGATCTCCGTTACGCGCCCGCCTACGAGCAGCAGGGCGGAGGCGGCGGGTTCGGCGGGTTCCGTGGGGGCGGTGGGGCCCAGGGCCCGAAGGTGCTCCCCGGCACGTACAACGTCACTCTGGCCGCGGGCGGCGAGTCGCAGTCCACGACGGTCGAAGTTCGCCTGGATCCGCGGGTCGAGATCAGCCGGGCCGACCTGATGGCGCGGAACGACGCGCTGCACCGGTCCTTCGCACTCGCGAAGCCCTCTAACGACGCGACGACCGCGATGCGGGAGCTGCGGCAGCATCTGGCCGACGTCGAGGAGCGCATCGAGGCCGCCGGCGACATGGCGACCGAGACGCTGAAGAGCGAGGTCGAATCGATCGGCGAAGAGCTCGACGAGATCAACGACGATCTCGGGCCCGTACGCCAGGGCGCGGGAGTTCGCGGAGGTATCGAGAGCGTACACAGCGCGCCAACAGCGGACGCGTTGTTCCAGATCGAGCGCGGGTGGGATGCGCTGCCCGACGCGATCGCGCGTCTGAACGACGTGATTACGAACCGCATGCCGGCGCTGCACGAGATGGTCGACGCAGCCGGCTTCCGGCCTCCGCTGGGGGATCCCATCGAGGTGCCGGTCCCGCCGCGCGGGCGGTAGGTTGGCCGAGCGGTCCAGGGCAGTAGGACGATAGGGTTCGAAGAGGTTGTCGCGGCCGGGTCGAACGTCCGATCCGGCCGCGGTTACATCGCTTTCATGAAGGAGTGTTGGATGTCAGGGATCCGGTGGTCCGGCGGCCGGCCGTCCGTGCGTAGCACGGTGGCGGCTCTCACGGTGGTGGTTCTCGCGGGGCTCCCTGCCTCGCTCGAAGCGCAGAACCTCACGACCCCCGAAGCGTTCTTCGGGCATCAGATCGGTGCCGACTACGAGCTGCCGAACTACACGCAGCTGACGGAGTACTGGCGCACTCTGGCCACGGAGTCCGATCGCATGACGCTGCGGTCCATCGGCAAGACCGCCGAAGGACGTGACCAGCTCATGGCGATCGTGACCTCGCCCGACAATCACCAGCAACTGCGTACGTATCGCGATATCGCGGCGCGCCTCGCGAACGCCGAAGGCGTGACGGAGGACGAGGCGCGACGGCTGGCTCGAGACGGCAAGGCCGTCGTCTGGATCGACGGCGGGCTCCACGCGACCGAGGTGCTCGGGGCGCAGCAGCTCATGGAGACGCTCTGGCAGATGGTGAGCGGAGACGATGACGAGACGCTCCGCATCCTGGACGACGTCATCATCCTCTTCGTCCACGCGAACCCGGACGGGATGGAACTCGTCTCGAACTGGTATACCAGGATCGACGAGAAGACGGAGCGCCGGACGAGCGGGATCCCCCGGCTCTACCAGAAGTACGTCGGCCACGACAACAACCGGGACTTCTACGCCTCGACGCAGCCCGAGACGGAGAACATGAACCGGATCATGTACACGGAGTGGTATCCGCAGATCGTGTACAACCACCACCAGACGGGCCCGACCGGGACCGTCATGTTCGCGCCGCCCTTCCGCGACCCCTTCAACTACAACATCGACCCGATGGTCATCACGGGGATCGATCTCGTCGGATCGGCGATGCACTCCCGGTTCACGGCGGAGGGCAAGCCAGGCACGACCCGTCGGCGGGGCGCGAACTACTCTACGTGGTGGAACGGCGGTCTCCGGACCACGCCGTACTTCAAGAACATGATCGGGCTGCTCACGGAGACGATCGGGAACCCCACTCCGATGGAGATCCCGATGATCATGGAGCGCATCGTCCCGAACGATGACCTCCCCGCTCCGATCGAGCCGCAGCCCTGGCACTTCAGACAGTCGGTCGATTATTCGGTGACCGCGAACAAGGCCGTCCTCGACCTGGCCTCGCGATATCGGGAAACGTTCCTCTACCGCATCTGGCGGATGGGGATGAACTCGATCGAGCGCGGGAACCAGGACACGTGGACGATCCATCCGAAGCGTGTCGACGCGCTGCGGGCAGCGATGGGCGCCGGCGCCGGCGAGCAGGATTTCGCCGCGAACGTCGGTGGCTTCGGCGGTCAGCGCGGGACTCGTGAAGACTACGAGACGATGTTGCGGCCCGAGACCCGCGATCCGCGCGGTTACATCATGTCGGCCGACCAGCCGGACTTCCCGACGGCCACGAAATTCGTGAACGCGCTGCTCGAGGGCGGCGTGCACGTGCACCGGGCCACTGCCGACTTCAGTGTGGGCGGCAAGAGCTATCCGGCTGGCTCCTATGTCGTGAAGAGCGCCCAGGCGTTCCGGCCGCACGTCCTCGACATGTTCGAGCCCCAGGATCACCCGAACGACTTCCGGTATCCTGGCGCGCCTCCGACGCCCCCGTACGACAACGCCGGGTGGACGCTGGCGATGCAGATGGGCGTCGAGTACGACCGGGTTCTCGAAGGGTTCGACGGGCCGTTCGAGAACATCGAGGAGTGGAACGCGACGCCCCTCGCCGGCGACGTGATCGATGCGGCGGGCGCGGCCGGGTTCCTGTTCAGCCACGAGGTGAACGACTCGTTCACGGCGATCAACCGGCTGCAGGCGAGCGGGCACGAGATCT
>JBDHIO010000001.1:0-398998 GCA_039587355.1 Gemmatimonadota bacterium
GGCGGCACTGAACAACTGGGGTGTGGCGCTCACGGAGGTAGGGGAGTTCGCAAGGGCTCGAGAGGTATACAAGCAAGCCAGTGCAATGGACGAGCTACTTCGGCCTCCAGTCGTGGATCGTCTTCACACGATTCTCAACCACTGCCAGGCGGCTTGGTTCATGGGTGATGAGCCGTCGACCACACGCCTGGCCAACAACGCTTTGCGACTGGCTCGGAATGACCACGCGAAGCACATCGAGGCGGAGGCGTCGGTCCTTTTGGGCCTGCGAGCGTTAGAGGCTGGAGACCTTCGCACCGCCTTCGAGATCGATGAACGGCTTGCCGACGCTGGGCCGTGGATTGATCGGATCCAGGATAGGTATCTGGTTCATTGGTTCCGCGGCTGGATCAGTGTCGTCCGCGGGATCGATCCAACGCAGGCATTGATAGAGGCGTCAATATCGTTGGCCCCCTTGGACCAACTGGCGTCGGCGAAACTCATGATCATCGCACGACATCTCGGACAAGGTGACCCTGAGGGAGAGTATCCAGAAGCCTTGCGTGCACTCCGCTCGGGCGGAGCCGGCTGGTTCGCACGCCGTGTTCAACGAACTCGCGTGAAGGTCGGTTAGGGGCGCAGGCCCTCGCGGCCCGCCGGACTCCCCTCACGCGTGATCGAGAACTCCGGCGTCCAAGGCTGCCTCAACTACGAGCGGGTCGAACTGCGTTCCGCTGTTTCTCAAGAGTTCTTTCTTGACCTCATCGAGCGAAAGCGCCTTTCGGTAGGGACGGTCAGTCATCATTGCGTCGACCGAATCTGAGATCATGATGATCCTGGCGCCGATCGGAATGTTTTCGCCCGAGAGCCCGGTTGGGTATCCAGTTCCGTCGAACCACTCGTGGTGGTGTCGAATGCAGTCGAGGATCTGAGGGTCCAACGACCGGACCGAGCTGACGATCTCAACTCCCTTGTCAGGATGGGCTCGAATCAGTTCTCGTTGCTCGGGAGTTAGGGGGCCGGCTTGGCGTAGGATCTCCCCGTAGGCCAAGTCGATCTTTCCGATGTCGTGCAGGAGGGCCCCGGCCTCGATGGATCGGATTTTCCGCCCGGCCAGGCCGAGTTGAGTCGCTATCAAACGTGACCGCTGTGAGACACGCTCAGAGTGTCCTGAGGTGTACTTGTCTCTAGCCTCAAGTGTCTTGATGAGGACTCGAAGCAGGTCTTGATTGAGCTGCTGCAGCTGGATGTTGACGCCGTAGGAATACCGCAACCCAATCATTGGCACGATCGCGGCCAACAAACTGATTGGGCCGTACATCACGTACATCAGGGCGATCAGGTAAGACAGAGTGCTCATCGCAATGTCGAAGACGATGATGACACCGATTACTTGGCCCCACACTTCGAGCGGGCGCCGCCGCTCAAGCGTGCTGAGCGCCCAAGAAACTGCTACACCGTTCGTCGTCCAGTAGGCTAGGACGGCGATGATGAACGGTGGGAACGACTGTCGGAACTGTAGAAGCTCGAGGGATGGGCTCCCCCCGAAGGCATGATAGGCGACCCCCCCGATCGCGCTCGCCGTGACCACCTGCGCCAAGTTGAAGGTCGCACGAAGCGCGGGCTTCTTGAGGAACCCGAACTCGATGATCAACTGCTGAATAATCGCGAGCAGGACGGCGCCGGAGGGTCCCAGCAGGATTATCGCGGCCAGATGGGCAAGGAAATCAACCGCAGTCGACGCGCCACCGGGCGTTACAGTAAGGGCCAAATAGGCTGAGAGGATCGCGAGGCCGAGCAGCGTGACAAGGGCGAGAATCCAGTCACGACTGAGGTCGATGGGGAAGTAGACGAATACTGCCGTAGCGACAGCGATCGCTACAACTAGGGCCCCGATGCTGAGTCGTCGAAACGTCGCCGGCGTCGACATATGAAAGACCCCCGAAAGAACCGAGACGCTAGATCCTAATCAGACCAATACGGATGAGTCCGGCCAACGCGACCAGCCACATATTGCCACCTCCTTTTCTCAGAGTCGCATCTGGTCCGCTAGACAGATGCGCATGTGACTCCGCTCGGAGGTTCGCTCAGCTTTGCGCTGGTTCTTTCGGAGGTTAGTTAGGTCTCCTTTGATAACGGCCGGCTACTTGGAGCCGGGGTTACTCCGCCATCCAACGGTTCGTCGCGTTCAGACACGCGAGAACCACAGCTTCTTCCACGGAATCGCTGATCTCGGCGATCCCGGGTAGCGAAAGGGTAGCACGGCCGGCCGACGCGTGCACAAGCGCGACGACGAGCCGTCGACCGAACAGGTCGACCTGAGATACCCCTTCGATCGCGAACGTCGATGCGCCTTCGGTGGCTTTCGACAGCGCGTTCAGGACCGCCTGGGCCGCGACCTCGAGACGCGCTTTCGCGTAGTCGGGGCCCTGGGCCTGTCCTTCGAAGGTGTTCTCGTCGTCACCGAGGGTGACATGACAGAGCACACGCTCGCCGGCGCGCCGATCAACGTGAAAGCCCCTTAGAATGACGCGACGGGGGGTTGGTTCCGGCGCCGCCTCGGGTTCGGCTGGCGGGCCGGTAATGGCGAGATCCTGCTTGCGGACCTGTGCGATCGAGATCTTGCGATGATCGATCTGGAGGCCGAACTGAGCGAGGAGCGCGCTTTCGATGTTCCGGACGATCTGTTTGGCACCGAGGCCAGAACTGGAAAGGACGTGAACCTCGTCGATCGCGCCGTGATGATCAGGCACGATCTTCAGCGAGTCCACGCCTTCGACCGTTCGCAACAACTGTTCGACTCGCAGCAGACCCCAGGGGTCCACGTCAGCGAGATCGGGATTTGCTTGCTGTGGCGTCACGAGGAGGTCCCTTCCCCCACACCCGGATGCACCCGATTCCCTCCATGCGCTTTGGCAATGTATAGCGCGGCGTCGGCCTCTGCGAACAGGTCATCCGCGGCGACGAGGGAATCTTCGCGTCCGGCGTGGAATGAGATGCCGATGCTGGCCGTCACCCCGACGTCGGTCCCTGCCTCGACGGGGACCCGAAGCTCTCTGATCCTGCGGCGGGCCTCTTCGGCCACGCGATTCGCTCCTTCGTAGTCGGCATCGACAAGGACCAGGACGAACTCATCGCCCCCGTACCGGCCGGCGATGTCCGTGCTTCGAATGGCCAACTCGAGGGCGCGTGCGACACCGCGCAGCACGGCGTTGCCCGCGGCGTGCCCGTGGGTGTCGTTGATCTCCTTGAAGCCATCGAGGTCGACGAACAGCAAGGCGAGTTTGGAGCCCGATCGATTCGCCTGGCCCAGTAGCTCGCGCGCGCGCTGGCGAAGCGCGCGATAGCTGTACAGATCTGTAAGGGCGTCGTGGGTCGCGTCCCTGACGGCCTTGAAGTAGTTCCGCGACATCTCGAGAAGACCGATCGCCAGATCGGGCCGGCTGCGCACCATCGATTCGGTCAGCGAGAGGTATCCGGCGTAGTCCGCGGCCCCAGCAAACAGGGCGCCGCCGTTCGATTGGTCGCGCACGTCCTCGAGGGCCCGCTCGATTTCCTGAATCGCCTGCAACGGCAGCCGTGACGGCTTCTCCCGGTGGACGATCGTAAGGTCCAGGTCTTCGGGCTCCAGGACCACGGGACCGTCGGCCGGCGGAGGCTCAGCCAGCGCGAGGATCCCACGTCTCCAATAGAGGTCCTCGGGTAGACCGAACGACGGGTGATCCAACGCGCCGTCGTACGGAAGGACGTCGATGAACCCGAGGTGCGTCCCCTCGTCCTGGATCTGCCTCGACAGCGACGCGAGGTAGTGCAGTCCCCTCAGGCGGTGGAAGTGGCGGGACGAGTGCCGCTCGGCGTCCAGCATCGCCAGCGGCAGGCCCCCTGCGGCCGCCAGGAAGCGTCGACGCTCGGGGGGCATCGTTCGAAGCAGCCGGGATTGATCGACGGGTCGGGCACCCTGCTCCTCGAGGAAGGTCTCGAGCTCCGCGAAGGACACGGCGGAGGAGAACGCCCGCTCTCCGTTGACCTCGGGGAAGTCGAGCCCGGCGTAGACGAGCGGCCGCGACTCCCCGGTGGCTCGGAGGTGCCGCGCGAGGGCCATCGCGGGCGGTACGATCGGGGCGAGATACGGCAGAAGCTCCGGATGGCGCTCGCGGCAGTATTCGACGACGAGGGGGCTGGTCGAGCGAATCCACGTCCGTTTCTCGTCGTTGTCGCGCCAGAGACGGAGGTATGCCAGAGCGACGAGTTCGTCGCCGAGTGATTCGAAGAACACCTGATCGAACCCGGCCGCGGCGAACGCGTTCAGGAGTTGATCGGGCGTCGCGGGGTAGAAGTGGACGAAGACTTCGGACGGAACGACGAGGACCACGGGTCCGGCGGAGACATACTTCCGGAGCCTCTCGAGTTCCTCGTCTGGACCGATGGTCGGTGTCGGGGGAGGGGGATCGGTCTTTCTGCGGAGAACGAGCGGATCGTCGCCCCGCTCGAGCCCGGATTCCGAAACCGGGTCGTCCGCCGAAGAGGCCGAGTGGTCGACAGGGGTCTCGACGCTCGACGGCGGTTCCGACTCGGCTTCGTGCTCGGGCTTCCGGTCCGCGGATCTTGCCGCGTCGGATGCCTGCTCTTCTTCACTCGACGAGTCGGGGTCGGATGCACGCTCCCGCTGCTGCCAGGCGGCAGGGGGATTCACGGGCTCATCTTCGCCCGAGTCGCGCTGATCTCGATCGAACTCGTCCACTGGATCGCTTCGGCCGGGGAGGTGTTCGGGGAAGCTTTCCCTTGTCTTGTGGGGCGCAAGGATGTCAAGAAATACGCCCGTCACGGCCGATTTCGGGTCTCCCCGTGTGGGATTCGGCTAACTCGTTGTGGCGCAACGAGACGGGCCGGCGACGGCGGGCTTCGAGAGGGGTGCTCGGGGGCCCTCCACCCTGGCGGGCCGAGCCCTATGTGGCGGGGCCGCGACGCGACACCCCCACGGTTTTCCGACCGCGGGCCGCCGCTCGGCGGCGCGCAAGCAGACGGCGGAATGCACCTCGTGGGCACGTCAGACTGGCCCCGACATCCCCGCGCGGAGTAGGGTTTCGGGGCAGGGAGATCGCGGATCAGGGAGACCGGTATGTCCGACAGGCCCGAATCAGCTCGAGAGAAGTTGGATTTGTTTCTCGTACAGACCCTCAGCACCGGGCTGACGCTTCCGATCCTCGCTCTCTACGGCCTCACGCTCGAGTCGCCGTTCGTCGCGCTTCGGGTTGCGCCCATTTCCGTGCACGCCGCGACGCTGGGTCTGCCGCCACTCAAGAACGTGTCGCTTCCGTCGACGCGGGTGATGGATGGTCTGGGCGCGGTGGGTGGGGTCGCGGCCTCTCTCGCCGTTCTCACCCTGATCGTCGGGTGCGCGACGATCGCCACGCTCGTTCGGCGGGCGGGAATCGCGCGGCGGGGTGAACTCGGCATCCGTGCCGCGGTAGGAGCGACCCGGAGCGCGCTGCGCGCTCATGTTATCGGGCCGCTGACCCGACGGGTGCTGTTCGGAGCGACGTCGGGGACGGCGCTGGGGCTGGCCCTGTTCGCGCTGGTGAGGCTTCTCACACCATCGGTTCTGACGGTTCCGGCGAATCCGATATCTCTTCCGGTCGTCTTCGCCATCCTGATGCCGGTGGTGGCGGCATGGTCTGGCGCCAGAGTCGAGGTGCACACGGCGCTCCGCCGGTTCGCGTCGCCCCTCACGCTACAGTCGTCCACACGACTGGCCCCGCTCGGTCTCGGCGGCGCGTACTTCGGGCTCATCGTGGGCATCCTGGCGACCGTCGGGACCCTCGCGAAGAGCCAATCCTACGCGGACGTGGCCCCACAGGAGTGGGCGGAGGCGCGCGATACGCTCCTCCTCGAGGTCCAGGACCGGGGGCCGGAGGAATCCCTCTCGGCGCTTAACGCCGTGCGCTCAGGGGACGACGCGCGAGACTGGCATCTCGTCAGCTCAGGGGCGTTCGAGGGACTCGGTCCCGCCGGTCAGGAGATGGCCGAATGTGATTGCATTATGGGGCTCATCTCTTCGCCGTACACCCGTATGTATGGGCAAAGGCACAGCGTTACGCCGGGGGCCTTCGAGGCCGCGGGGATATCGGTGCTGCGAGGGCGAGGATTCACACAGGAGGATGGCCCGGACGCGGAGGGTGTCGTCGTGATCGACGCGGGTCACCTCCGGCGGTTCCCGGGCGTGGACCCGGTCGGGAAGCTCCTCCACATCGAAGGGGTCGGCCTCGACACGGAGTGGTACCGGATCGTCGGCGTGGTCGACGTGCCGAAGCCGCTCGACATCGCAACGCGCGGCATACCCATCCCTGGTGTCTACTTCTCCGCGCTACAGCACCCGCCCTCGCACGCGCAGTTGTTCACGCGGGATACCGCGGCACTCGACGAGGCGGAGTCCGTCGCGACCACGGCCCTCGCTGGCGCGGGACTTCGGGGCCGTTCCCTGGGAACGCTCGACCGCAGGCTCGCCGAGTGGGCGCGGCCCCTGACCTGGTTCGCCCTGCTGATCGGGTTCGCCTCGTTCGGCGCGTTCATCGTCGGTGTCTACGGTGTCGCCACGCTGACGTGGCTCAACGTCAGGTCCCGTACGACCGAGCTCGGTGTCCGGCGCGCAATGGGTGCGCGCGCGGGGCAAATCCGCCGCCTCGTCACGCGGGAAGTGGGCGAGGTCGCCGCGATCGGGGCGGTGTTCGGCTCGATCCTCGGCGTGGGGTTCACGGTGGGGCTCGCCGACCGATACCGGGCCGTCGAGGGCCCGGACGGCGGGATGATCGCGGCCGTCGCCGGCCTCCTCGCGCTCGCGGCCGTCCTGGCCGCCCTCGGCCCCGCGAAGCGGGCCGCAGCGGTGACTCCCATCGAAGCGATCGGCGACCACACCGACTGAGGTATGCCAGTACTACCCCCTCCAGCAGACGTCTACTATGTTTGTAGTTGACGCCGGGCGGTGTCACGTGTTATCTACTAAAAACGTAGTAATAAAAAGCGCAGCAGTGCTGCGTTTCCTCCACGGGGAGAACT
This sequence comes from Gemmatimonadota bacterium, assembly GCA_039587355.1. GTDB lineage: Bacteria > Gemmatimonadota > Gemmatimonadetes > Palauibacterales > Palauibacteraceae > Palauibacter. Next base: position 7,033 of record JBDHIO010000001.1, read on the forward strand.
GACTTGGACATTCAATTCACGAACCGCGAGCTCGATGTGATGGCGGTTCTGTGGGAGATGGAGTCGGCGACCGTTGCCGAGGTCAGGGAGCGGCTCGGTGATGACCTGGCCTACACCACGGTCCTCACCATCCTCCGCACTCTCGAGGAGAAGGGCTACGTAGATCACACGCAGGAGGGAAAGGCGTACCGGTACCACCCGGCTGTCGAGCGCGAGCGCGCCGGAGCCAGCGCGGTGAACCGGATCGTCGGAAAGATGTTCCGCGGCTCTCCCGAGTTGCTTCTGACTCACCTGGTTTCGGATCGTGACGTGTCCGACGAGGACCTCGAGCGCATGAAGCAGCTGCTGGACGAGCGGCTCGGACACAAGGAGTAACACGAATGATCATCGCCTGGATCGGTTACTGTCTGCTCGTATCAGCCCTTCTCGGGCTGGCGGCCCTCACCACCGAGCGTGCGCTCGGCCACTACCGTAAGCCCGTGCGCGCGGTCTGGATCACCGCCCTGGTGGGTTCGGTCGCGTTACCCATCGTCGCATACGTGGCGCCGGCGCTGGTCGCCCGCTTCGCCACGGTGACGTCGGCCATCTCAATTGACGTGCCGGGTGCGTTTGCCCTTGGCGACTTCGCGTCCACTCCTTCCGGAGGCATCGACTGGTCCGGGGTGCTCGCGACCGCAGGCCTCGTCCTGGGCACGGCCTGGCTTCTCTCGGTCATCGCGTTTGCCGGGTACCTGGCCGTTGCCCACGGGCGTCTTCGTCGTGACATGGCTGCCTGGACGCCCGGTGAGATCCTCGACGCCCCCGTCCTGATGACGCGGGACGTCGGCCCCGCCGTAGTCGGGTTCGGCAAGGCCGTGATCGTGATGCCGGCCTGGATCTCTGAGCTGGAGGACGACGTGCTGCGTCTCGTGTTCCTGCACGAACGCGAGCACATGTTGGCCGGGGACAACCGACTCTTCGGCATTGGTCTTCTCTCTCTCGCGGCGATGCCGTGGAACCCCATCGCCTGGTGGCAGCTGCGACGCCTCAGGCTCGCGATCGAGTTCGACTGCGACGGGCGAGTCATGGCCCACGGCGTCGAGCCACGCGACTACGCCGAAGCGCTATTGGCCGTTGGCGGACGCCTGACGTCGGCTCCCCTCGCCGCGGCCGCCTTCGCCGAGCGCCGTCCGGCCGTCGAGCGACGGCTGCGGAGGATGACCGAACCCCTGCGTCGCTTGCGTGGCCCGCGGGCGCTAGCCGGCGTGGGTGCCGGTATGGTGGCGGTCCTGTTCGCGTGCGGCTCGCCGATGCCGACCGACTCGGCGGACGCCGATGCACTTGCCAGCGTCGACGCGGAGCCTCCGGCCGGATTCACGATCGCGCCGAAGTCGGCTCAGGGGACTTCGGCGACAGAGCCAGATCCGCTCTTCGTGCTCGACGGGGTGATCATCGACAAGGCCGATATGCAAGCCCTCGCCAAGGAAGCCGTCGAGCGGGTCGACGTGCTCAAGGGCGACGCGGCCCTGGCGGAGTTCGGTGACAGTGGCAGGAACGGAGTGGTCCGGATAACGACGAAGGCGGCCGCGGGTACGAACGACGGTACCGATGCCCCCTCGGTGTTACGGAAGCGCGAGGCTGCTTCGTCCGACGAACCGGCGCTGCGCGTGGAGCGGCTCGATGTCGGCGAGGGCGCGACGAAGGCTTCCGTGGCCCGCCGACTCTCTGAGGCCGAGAAACCGCTGATCGTGATCGACGGCGTGATCCAGGCCACAGACATGAGCCTCGAGGATATCAAGGCTCACGATATCGACCAGGTTGAGGTCGTGAAGGGTGATGCCGCTCGCGCTCTCTATGGTGAGCGCGCCAAGAACGGGGTCGTTCAGATCACGACGAAGTCCGGCGGCTGATCCTCTCCGGCTGATCGAGGGCCCTCGAGGGACTATCTTCCTTGCAGGGCCCTCGTCGCATCGGAGGTCGAGTGACGGCTCGCGTACAATCCCGTAGCGCAGTCCGCTGGCTGACGGCGACCGTCGTCGCCTTCGCCGTGTCCCTACCCGTTCACCTCGACGGGCAGGAGCTCCGCGGACGGGTGGTCGCCGAAGGCGGGCTCGACGAGCCAGTCGAAGGGGCCATCGTCACCCTCCTCGATCGCGCCGACATTACCGTCTCGGCCGCCTTCACGAATGAGTTCGGCGCGTTCCTCGTGGCCGCCGATTCCGCCGGAGACTATCGGGTGCGGATCGACCGAATCGGCTTCCAGCGGTGGCATTCCGAGTTCATCCGGCTGGATCCGATCGGCCCGGAGATCGTCGAGTTCGAGTTACCGATTCTTCCGGTGCGTCTCGCCGACCTCGACGTCTCGGTGTACCGCGAGTGCGTCGATAACCCGAGGCAGGCGGCCGAGGTCCAACTCGTGTGGGACGAGGCGAAGAAGGCGCTCGAGTCGCAGCTCCTCGCCGAGAGGATGCAGATGTTCCGGTTCAACTCGGTCGTGTTCAATCGGCGCATGAGCTTCAGGGCCACGGACATTCTGGGCGTGACGACGTTCGCCGCGGAGGGCGTCGCGGAGGCCCCGTTCCGCAGCCTGGAGGCCGAGCGGCTCTCTGCGGAGGGTTACATCCAGCAGGAGGGAGACGTCGTCTACTACTACGCTCCGGACGCGACTGTTCTTCTGTCGGAAACGTTCCAGGCGGATCACTGCTTCGGGCTCGATCGCGAGGAACGCGACGGCACGGTACGGGTGGGCCTGACGTTCGAGCCTCGTGACGGGCGCGAGTCGCCCGACATATCCGGGGTCCTGTGGCTCGACGAGGCCACGAACGCGCTCGCCTTCGTCGAGTTCCGCTACGAGAACGTGCCCTACGAGGGGGTGCAGGACGATCGGATCTCAGGCGTCGTCGAGTACGGAAGCCTTCCGACCGGCGCCTTCATCGTCCGCGACTGGTTCATCAGAATGCCGGACCTCGTGTACAATGAACGTCGTGATCGCTACCTGATCGACGGGTTCACCGAGTACGGTGGCGAGCTGCGCGACGTCTCCGAGCCGGCGGGTGGCGAGATCGAATGGCGCGTCGGGGGCGGCGTCCACGGCGCCGTCCTCAACCCGATGACCGGCGCCCCCCTTCGGGACGCCACGATGATTCTCGACCCACCGCGCGGTGACAACGAGATTCGCCACACCGGACCGAACGGCGAGTTCTTCTTCGATGGGCTGCGGCCGGGGAAGTACAAGCTCCACCTGTACCACCCGCTTCTCGACGCGATCGACATCGACTACCCCCGAAACGACTTCGAGCTGCTCGATGGCGAGCGTATCGAGGCCGGGTTCGAGCTGCCGTCTCCGGAGACGGTTCTCGAGGACTTCTGCGGTGACGACACGGAAGGCACCGCCCTCATCCTCGGCAGGGTGCGCGACCGGACGACCGGGTTCCCGCTCGCCCGCGCACGTCTTTGGGCGCAATGGACGGAGCCGCGAGTTGGTTCCGAACCCGGCGACAACTACGGCCGGAACGTGGTCGAGAGTGACGAGACCCGAGCCGATCGTTCGGGACGCTACGCGCTGTGCGACATCCCGATCGGTCTCGACATCGCCTTGCAGGTCGCGGCGCAGGGTGGCAGAAACGGAGCGCAGAGCCTCCGGATCGCCCGGCTGGTGAGTGTCGTAGACTTCGTCCTGGATGCGCCTCCCCCACCCGACGGACGCTAGACGACCTTCTCCTTCCAGCGCCCCCGGCGGAAGAGGGCCAGCCCGACCATCGCCGACAGCGAGTAGGCGATCGCGAACGACCAGAACACCCCGTCCTCTCCTACGTCCAGAACGATCGCGAGCACGAACGCGAGGGGGAGCTGGAACAGCCAGAAGACCCAGATGTTGATCCACGTCGGGGTCGACGTGTCGCCCGCCCCGTTGAACGCCTGAATGGTCACCATCCCCCAGGCGTAGAAGACGTAGCCGCAGCTGATGATCCTGAGAGCGCGGGTGCCCACGGCGTGCGTGTCCGGGTCCGGCGCGAAGATCGACATGATCTCAGGTGCGAACGTCACGAACACGACCGTCACGACGGTCATGAACGCCATGTTCCACATGCCGGTCACATACACGGCTTTCTCCGCGCGATCGGGCTGCTTCGCGCCGAGGTTCTGGCCGACGAGCGTGGCCGCGGCGTTCGCCAGCCCCCATGCCGGGAGAATCACGAAGATTACGATTCGTATGGCCAGCACGTAGCCGGCGAGCACGATCGCACCGAACGTCGCGAGGATCCGGATCGATCCGATGTAGCTCACCTGCGAGACGAGCATCTGACCCACGCCTCCCCGCGACACGCGCAGGAGGTTCAGGATCACGTCCTTGTCCAGACGCAGGTGTCTGCGGGTGACGCGGATCCGGTGGCCTCTGGACATGCTCCAGAGCTGGAAGCAGACCCCGATCCCGCGACCGGTCGTGGTGGCGACCGCCGCTCCCATCAGGCCCAGCTCCGGGAAGGGGCCGATGCCGAAGATGAGCATCGGGTCGAGCACGATGTTGATGCCGTTGGCGAGCCAGACGGAGCGCATCGCCATCGTCGCGTCACCGGCCCCCCGGTAGATCGCGTTGTTGATGAAGAGCAGGATGATCACGACCATCCCGCCGAGCTGAATCCGCGCGAACGGCACGCCGATCGCGACGGTCTCGGCGTCTCCGCCCATGACCGTGAGGAGCCAGGGAGCCGCGATCGCACCCGAGATCCCCAGAACGGCGGCGATCCCGAGTCCCACGACGATGGCCTGAACCGCCGCCGTGGCGGCGCCGTCATGGTCCTTTTCCCCGACTCGCCGGGCCACGAGCGCGGTGGTGGACATCGCCACGCCTGCCGCGACGGAGTAGACGATCATGAGAAACGTCTCGGTCAGACCGAGGGCAGAGAGGGCGCTCGCGCCCAGGCGTCCGACGAAGAAGGCATCGACGACGACGAACAACGACTCGCCCGCCATTTCGAGGACCATCGGGAGGGCGAGGAGGAAGACCCCCCGGTTCAGGCTGCCGGTGGTGAAGTCTTCATCCGTGCCGCGGAACGAGTCGCGTATGGTCGCCCGGACGCCCGAACTCGGCTGCTGATCTTCCTGTGGGGTCGCGTCGCTCATCGCGCCGTCGCCGGTTTTCGGGGAGCGGAATGCTCCGCCCTCACGACGAGGGGCGCAACCTCAGGGTTTCGCTCCCGGGACGGGGGCACGCCAGATCAGGACCAACAGAAGACCCAGCACGCTCATGATCAGGATGGGAGAAAGTCCGGTCGAGAGCGGGCCGTAGCCTTCCATTCGTGACAGCGTCGTCAGCACCGGCAATCGCGGCCCGCCGGTGAGCACGGCGATGACCGGATCGAGCACGCCGAGGCCGGTGTCAGGGTCCGCCAGATCGACCTTTCCGCCAGACACATCGCGGACCATCGCCAGGCACCAGCCGAACGCCACGGACAGGGCTCCGACCGAGACGGCCACTGCTCGCGGAAGCCGCAGGAGGACGACGCTCGCGAGAAGGAAGAGATAAGGGAAGATCGGCGCCAGGTAGCGCACGCCCGTGTTGAACTGCCAGCGCGTGTAGTGGACGCCCGAGAAGAAGAGGAAGAGCCCCAGCGACAGCGCCCCGAGGACCATGAGTTCCCGGCGTGGGAGGGCGGGGCCATCGCGGTCGTTCACGAAGAACGCTCCCGCGGCGAGGAGAAACAGAGGGCATGACGTGAACAGCCCGTACCTGAAGTCGAAGGCGAGCATCCCGGCGATGCCGGGAGCCGGCAACGAGACGCCCTGGTACCCCTCGCCGATGTACTCGACGGGTGGCATCCAGTGCTGAGGTGGGAGAAACGGGTGGCCGAAGCTCTGCCACTGGTAGAACCACAGCAGAACCAGCGGTCCGATGGCGCCGCCGGCGTAGACGAACGTGAGCTGCAGGACCTCCGACCACGAGTCTCCAGCCTGACGTGCGACCCAAACGCCATGCAGGAACAGGCCGACCAGCATGATCACGCCGCTGTAGTCGAGCAGGACGCACGTGCCTCCGGCCAACCCGGTCAGCGCGAACGCGCGGCGTCGGCTCAGCCACCCGGCGTTCCATGGATTCCAGAGGGCCGCGAATCCCACGAGCCCCGCCGTCGCCATCAGCATGTTGTGGTTCAGGAAGCCGGCGCGCAGAAACGCGGGAGTCCCGAAGGCATAGACAAGCGCCAGCCAGAGGGCGGGGGTCGCGTTGCCGAGCCATGCGGCGAGCAGCAGGTAGAGCAGGACCACGCCCAGCGACGACACGACGGCCATCGCCAGCGACTGCATCACGACGGAGGCGAGACCGAACTTCACGTCGAATCCCCGTCGCCACGCCTCTTCGTAGAACCGTCGATCCGTCTCGGTCGGGGCCGCATACGCGGGCGGGTTCGCCGCTGCGTCGCGGGACTCCTGTACCGAGCGCACGATGCGATCGATAACGGGACGGCTCAACGCGTAAGGAATCGCGCCGAGCATGGACGCGCCGGGATTGCTGCCGATATGCCAGCCGAACCCGGGGTGCTCGAAGATGTCGTCGTGCATCCCGGCGTACTCATCGACGCGGAACGAGGCGTGATCCCCGATCGCGAGTGCGAGGTAGTTCTCGCGCACCATGTTCGTGGCCACGTGGAAGCTGTAGACGAGCCAGCAGGTGAGGAACAGCCGGACGGCGGTGGCGCGCCGCCGGTCCGCGGAGCCGGGGTCAGGCATGTTCTTCGGAACGGGATGCGTCCGTCACCTCGGTCCGACCGCCCATCCGGATCCGCGTGCGGCCCAGGACGAAGAGCACGCCGCCTACCAGGTCGATGACGGTCGTGATCACCCGCCACCCGAGCAGAGCCTCCGCTCCACCTGTCGCACCGGCCGCGGCGAACAGCGCCGCAAACGCCGCTTCGCCGACTCCGATCCCGCCGGGTGTCACCGGTACGGCGTTCGCGAGCATCCCGAACGGGACGGCGAGCAGCATGGCCCACGTCGGGCTCGATGCACCGGTCGCGCGGGCCAGCAGAAGCATCATTATCACGACCAGCGCCTGGATGACGAGGGAGAGAACGAACGCGAATCCGATCGTCCTCCCCGCGCCCTGGTAGGCACCGATCGTGGCGAACGCTCGCCGGCAGTGCTCGCCGAGCCGTATCCGATCGAGAAGCCAGAGCATCCCGTTCCGCAGCGGCTCGTGACTGCCGGCCAGCACCACCGCGAGCACCACAGCGACCCCGAAACCGGCGAGCCAGAGCATACCGACGAACACGGGCGGAAGAGCGACGCCGGACATTACCATCCCGAGCGCGACGAGCCAGGGAAGGGTCAGCAGGGAGAGCGCGCCGATCGTCCGATCGACCGCGACGACGGTCACGATCTCCGTTCCGTGACCCGGGTGCGGCCGCGCCGCGAAGTACATGCGGGCGACGTCCCCGCCGCTCGAGCCCGGTAGAAAGGCGCTGAAGAACGCGCCGATCAGAGACAGCCGCACGGCGGCCGCGAGCGGGAGGTCGAACCCCTGCGTCGCGAGAAGCAGGCTCAGCCGCCACGAGACCAGGATGATGATCAGCGTCGACAGTCCGAGGGCGACGGCCGACAGCTCCCACGCGGTGACGAGCCCGACCAGAGCCGCGAGGTCAACCGTCTGACTTGAAACGAGATAGGCGAGGAGTCCGACGCCGATCAGGCCCCGGACCACGTTCATCGCTTTTTGTGGACGACGTTCCATGGATGTCCGTGGTCCCGAGGCGTGTCCGGGTTACGCACGTTCCGCACCGGGGGCGCGAGTCTTTCGGGGCTCAGCGCGTCCAGATCGCGATGAGGTTGCAGTCACCGATCGGCACGTCGAAGGTGAGCTGCATCATGATCTCGTCCGGAGCGTCGCTGCATGAATATGCCTCGATTCCCCGAATCCGCCGATAGGGGATCTCGCGGAGCTCGCGGGTCGAGGTGTACCCGAGCCGCCTCATCGGTCGTCCGTTGAGGATCACGAACTGATTTCGGGCGAACCGGATCGACAGCTCTCTTTTGAAGTCGAAGAGCGTGGAGACCATCGTGTACGACTCGATGTCCTCCCATGTACCGAACCACCCGTCGTCGCCGAGTGCCAGCTGACGCTCGTAGAACCCGTTGTCGAGAAGCCAGGGGTCGCGACCAGTGATCTGGACCTCGAGGGGCTCTACCGCGATGGCCGCAGGCCTCAACTCGACGCGCAGTTCGGCGAACTGTTCCTCGGCGAGCTCGATCGTCTCGGTGCGCTCGGCGAACGCGATGTGGCGAATGGTCAACTCGTAGTCGCCGGGCGGAATCGTGCGGAAGGTGACCCGGCCCTGCTCGTTCGTGATCCCCCCGACCGGTAGCGGCGAGAGATCGACCGTCGCGCCCTCGACGGGAGACCCGGTGTCGGAGGCCGCGACGGTGAACACGATGAAGGCCGAATCCCCGAGGTCGACTTCGAGCTCGATGTCCTCGCGACGCTCGAGGTCGACCCTCTCCTCGTCCCCGCGGATGAAGCCGTAGGTCGCCCGCAGGCGAGCCGTCCGGAACGCCTCGAGACCACAGAACCGGAAGCGTCCGGTCTCGTCCGCAGTCGTGGTGACGTCGGCGAGCGCCGGCAGGCCCGCCTGGTCATCGTAGTCGAGCCGGACCTGCGCCCCCGGGAGAGGCACATCGCTGTCCTTGTCGATCACGACGCCCTCGACACCGATCTGGATGGTCGACCCGTCCCCGATGGGGCAGGATCCGGTGCCGGCGCGCTGTCCGGCCACCTCGAGCGGTGCGATCGCGACAAGCAGGGCGAGCGCGCCAACGAACCGTGGGAGCATCCTGGGGAGTGTCATGTCAGCCTCTAACCTCGCAGCGAGTGTCGGGTTCCGCGACCGGCGCCGACGTACTCGCGTCGTGGGTCGTCAACGCGGGCCGTTCGGGGGTGGGGACTGATCGTCCCGAACTCTGCGGTTGCCCAGCCAGATCAGCGTTACCATGCAGTCCGCCGAGGCGCCCCGCAGGTACCTGACGAGCTCCTGGGGGGCCTGACGACACGGGATCCGCTCGACGCCCCGGATCTTCCCGAACGGCATCTCGTCCACGCTGCGATACCCCATCCTGTTGATCGGTCTCAGGTTCACGAACACCTGCCCCCACCCTCGAGGCCCCACGAACGCATCACGGCTGAATCTCATGAAGGTCGAGAACTTCGCGTACGGCTCGACCTCCCAGTAGGTGTAGAACTGAGCGTCCTCCATGGTGGCTTTGCGGTCGTAGAACCCCGAGCCCACCAGGTAGGGGTCGCGCCCCGTGATCTGAACTTCGAGCGGCTCGACGTCGATGACCGCGGGGACGAGCTGCACCTGCATCTCGGTGGCAGTGCCTCCAGAGACCGAGACCGCACCGTCGAAATCGCGGTAGCCGATGTGGTCGACGCGGATGCGGTACTCGCCCGGCGGCACGTCCCGGAGATTTACCCGTCCGAACGCGTTGGAGACCCCTCCGACGCTGAGCGGATCGAGCCTCACCGTCGCCCCGAGTACCGGCTCCTCGGTCTGCCCGTCCCGAAGCGAGACGACGAGATACGAGGGTGCGCCGAGATCGATCTCCAGATCCTCCGCTCTCTCCGAGGGTCGCACTCGACGAATCGCTCCAGCCGTTCCCCCGTACTCGGCCCTGATCTCGTAATCGATCCCCAATCGAAGGCCGCAGAAGATGTACGAGCCATCCGCATCGGTCCGGGCGACGACGACGGCCGAGGCCGGTTCGCCGTCGCCGTGCAGCGTAACCGTCGCGCCCCCGAGCCCTACCTGGGACTCGCGGTCGGTCACCGTCCCCGAGACGTACGGCGCGACAATCCTCTCGCACTCGAGGCGGTTCGTCGCGACGGTCGGCTGCTGAGCGTTGAGAAGCCCGGGAAGGGATGCCCCCAGCACACAGGCGAGCGCGACACCGGCCAGCGGAAGCCGCATCTGGGTTCGAGATCTGGGCATGGAACGCTCCCCGGGGGTTCGAGAGTAGTGTAGGGTACACGACCCACTCAGAAAGAACGTCACTCTTTCCGGCCAATACCGACATGAACGATCGACGATCTCACCGCGGACCCGTCCGCGCGACCCTCACGCTCCTCGCGTCTCTCGTGGGCGCGGTCGGGCTGACCGGCGGGCTCGAAGCCCAGGCGAATCTCACCGGGACACTGGTGGTGGTGAACAAGGGCGAGGCGACTCTGACCATCATCGATGTCGCCTCCGGGGCGACACGCGGGACGGTGCCCACCGGGCAGGGCCCGCACGAGGTCGTGCTCACCGGAGACGGATCGACCGCGGTCGTCACGGACTATGGGGCGCAGGTGGGCGGCAACACGCTCACGGTGGTCGACGTCGACGAGATGGAGGTGGTCCGCACGATCGATCTCGGCCAGCACTACCGTCCGCACGGCATCTCGGTGATGCCGGGGGACGAGCTCGTGGCCGTGACGTCGGAAGCGAGCGGCCACGTGGTGCTCGTCAGGATCTCGGACGGCGAGATCGTCTCGGAGATCGCCACCGGGCACCCCGGATCTCACATGCTCGCGATGGTCGCGGACGGCGAGACGATCTTCACGTCGAACATGGGCGACGCGACCGTCTCCGAGCTCGACGTGGCGACCGGAGAGCTGAGGGCGACGACGAGCGTACCGTCGACGCCCGAGGCCGTCGGCGTGGCGCCCGATGGGTCGGAGGTCTGGGTCGGCAGCAACGACCGGGGAACCGTGAGCGTGGTCAGACCGGGCTCGTCGGAGGTCGAGACGGCGCTCGAAGGATTCGAGTGGCCGTATCGCGTGCTGTTCACGCCCGATAAGAGCCTCGTCCTGCTTCCGGACCTCGGTCGCCACGAGTTGCGCATCGTCGATCGCGCGTCGCGTTCCGAACTCGCGGTGCTCGACTTTCCCGGGCAGGGTCCGCAGGGAATCACGCTGAGCGCGGACGCTAGATACGCGTTCCTGTCGCTGAGTCGCGCCGGCCGCATCGTGGTGATCGACCTCGAGAGTCACGCGGTCATGCGTTCGATCCCGACCGGTCCGACGCCCGACGGTGTGGCCTTCACGACGCGGGTTACCGGGACCGACGCCCGGTAGCCCGCGTCATCGGGCCTACCTGACGACGACCGCCTTCGTCGCCATTCCCGCGTTCCCCTTCGTGGTGTCGATCGCGAACACCTGCAGCTCGAACTCGCCCGGGGCTTCCAGGGTGACGGAGCCCGTGTAGACGCTCGTCGATCCGGAGAACTCCATCGGCCACTCGCCGACGATCTCGTTGTCCCGCACGGCCCGCGCGAAGATCTCGTACGCCTCGGAGTCCCACATCCCGCCGGGTTCCGTTGGGCAACCACACAGCATCGTGACGCGGGTCGTCACGTCGAACGGCTGGCCCGCGGTGATGACCGATTCGTCATCGGGTCCCTGCAGCTCGACCGTGAACCCGTTCAGCTCGATGATGACGCCCTCGCCGACGATGTCCCGGCCGGGGACGACCAGCAGGCTCTTCGCCCCGAGCTGCGAGGCATGCTCGGCCCCGAGCGGCCCCTTCGCTTCGATGACGACGCGGGTCGGCTCGCGGAGATCGAGCTCGGCCATGAAGCCGCCGGCTCCGTCGGTGTCGAACACGGTCGCTCCCCGTTCGCGCGGCACCATGATGTTGGGCGTGCTGCCCGTCGACCCTTCCTGCATCCCTTCCGCCAGGATCGCTCCGGACACGGCGTCCCGGATCGTGATGAACGCGCCGCCGACCCCCGACCCGATGATCTTCGCGTCGTTCGCCGTCACCCGCACCAGCACCTTCGTCGCCTGCGCCTCGAGCGACGTCGCGAGTCCGCCGAGGGTCGCGATCGGTATGATCGCGGTGAGGATATACCGCAGCCGTACTCGGCCACCCTCGTCTCTCCAGCCACAGTCCCGCATCAATCCTCTCCGTCCGTTGCTTTTCCAAATGAGGTAGGCGTTGTACCCGGCGACCGATCCGCCGTGCCCCGTAAACTGCATCGGCCGGCTGGTCTCAGGAAGCATCGATCAGAGGCTGCGTGAGGATCGTCGCGATGATCCGGATCCCGCGCTGGAAGTCGAGGACCCGGAGGTTCTCGTTCGGTGAATGCTGGTTGTTGTCGGGGTTCACCGTAGGGACGGAGACCGCCGGGATCCCCAGGGTCGTCACGAAGGGCGAGATGGGGATCGACCCGCCCGAGGTACGGATGCGAATCGGGGTGCCTCCGAAAAGTCGCTCGAGCGCAGCGGTGAGCCACCGCCCCGGCTCGGAGTCGAAGTCGGTGCGGTACGCGGCATACGACACCGTCGAGTCGAACCGCATGATCTTCGCGTGTCGCGCGCGCTCCTCGTCCGTCGGCTCGCGTCCACTGATGACGTGGAACCCGCGCGACTCCACGTGATCTCGCACGAGCCGGAGGAGTCGTTCGGGGTCGCTTTCCCGGACGAGCCTGACGTCGATCTCCGCGACCGCCTGCGGGGGCACGATGGTCCGCGACTCATCGCCGACCCAGGCGGCGCGAATCCCGCGGACGTTGAGGGACGGGTACTGGACCGCCTCCTGCGGGCTGGACCCCACCCGATCGGGTGTCGAGATGCCCATCCGAGCGTGGAGCGACTCGACGTCGTCCGGCACTGCATCGAGGATCGCCCGGGTCTCGTCATCAATGGTCACCCCATCGTAGAACCCGGGAATCGTCACGCGCCCCTGCTCGTCCTTCGCCGAGGCCAGGACATCGGCCATCCTGAACACCGGGTTCGGGACGTAGTTGCCCCAGTGCCCGGAGTGCTGCGCGACTCGCGGTCCGTAGGCGGTCAGGGTGATCGTCGCGATCCCGCGCGCACCGAACGTGAGCGTCGGCTCTCCGGTCGCGTGCGGCGGTCCGTCGAAGATCACGAGCATGTCCGCCTCGAGCTGGTCGCTGAATCGCTCGATCGCGGCCGGGAGGTGCGGGGACCCCATCTCCTCCTCGGTGTCGATGATGACCTTCATGTTGAAGTCGGGCTCGACTCCGGCCTCTTCCAGGACCGCCAGCGCGGCGAGGAACTTCGCGATCGGTCCCTTCGAGTCCGACGCGGAACGCGCGAACATCCGCCACTGCGGGTCGGGATCGTCGTACAGGAGGTCCCAATCGAGGGTCTCCCAGTCATCGGGATTCCCGTCGACGCTCGCGGCCCCGGCCCGTCGGGCCTTTAGCGTCGGCGTCCAGGGGCTTTCCTGATACCAGGTTGACGGATCCACCGGCTGGCCGTCGGCCTGGAGGTAGATCAGGACGGTCCGGTCGGCGCCCTCGGCCTCCCGCGTCGCCAGGAGGGCGTCGCTTCCCGGCATGTCGAGGCGCTCGGTTTCGAAGCCGAACCCGGCGAACTCCCCCTCCAACCACTCCGTCAGCCGCAGGATGTCGTCCGGGTAGTTCGCGTCGTTGGGAAGCGACAGGAGCGCCTGAAATCGCGCGAACGCCTCGGGCGACTGCGAGGCGGCGATCCTCTCGATCTCTTCCACGCTGAGCGATTGTGCATCCAGGGGTCCCCGGGCGAAGACGAGCGCGAGGAACACGGCGGCCAGCGCGGACAGCGGGCGAGGACGGGTTGTAATGCGGTTCATGAGAACTCGGCAGACAGGGGTAGTGGTAAGGCGAACAGCCAATTAAGGGCCCGGTTCGGTGTTCCACAATCGCGGCCCGCACACTACGTTGTCGCCCCGATTTGCTTCCCGTTGCGGACGGGTCGTGCACGAACTCCGACAGGCGAACGAAGTCGATGTCCCTCGCATTGCTCAAGAAGCTGGTATTCCGGATGGATGGCGCCGCAGACAGCGCCAAGAAGAAGTTCACCAGTGATATCGGCACCGAGTGGGAAGCCGAGCTGTCGCTGCATTCCGGGACGCTCCCCCAGTCGCCCCGGCTCCTCATCATGTTCCGCACGCCGGGCGATGTCAGTACTCCGCAGCGTTACACGCAGGCCCCTCCGGGAATCTCCAAGGTTCCGGACGAGGCGGCCGAGCAGTTGAGCGAGGCGGATCTTCGGGTGCTGCTCTCGAAGTCGGTGAAGGTGTAATGGCCATGAACGCGAGCGACGCGCTGTCCAGGACCTTCATGGACGAGGGGCTGATCAAGTGGGAGGCGTACGTGTCCGGTGGCCAGCCGGATACGCCCGCGGCCGCCCGGATCTATTTCGTGAACCTCGAGGACCGGTTCGAGCGGCCTCGCTGGGTGACTCACGACAGCGGGTCCGTCGCCGAGGCGACCCGCGCACTAGCCGCCATGAGCGACGCTGATCTGACCGGCCTCCTGGCCGAGTCCGCGCCGCTCGACTAGGGGGGCCTCCAGGCCGCATGGTTCCTCGTCGCACGGACGGCCGCGCGAGCCGGCCGATGCGCACCGGGTCCGACGGATGGATCGAGGTCGTTACCGGTGTGATGTTCTCCGGCAAGTCGGAAGAACTGATGCGGCGGGTCCGTCGCGCGATCATCGCCCGACGTACGGTCCAGGTATTCAAGTCCCACCTCGATGATCGGTACAGCGGCATCCGTCACGTGGGGTCGCACGACGGAGAGAAGATCCCCGCCTATCCGATCTCGTCCTCGCTGGATGTGGCCGAGCAGGTGCACGACGACACACAGGTCGTCGCGGTCGATGAGGTCCAGTTCCTCGATGATGGGATCGCGAAGGTCGCCGACGTGCTGGCGGACAGCGGTCGGAGAGTGATCCTGGCGGGGACCGACATGGACTTCCGCGGCGAGCCCTTCGGGCCGGTCGGCTCGCTGCTCGCCCGCGCCGAACGAATCGACAAGCTGCACGCCATCTGCGTCGTCTGCGGAGAGCTGGCCACCCGCAACCAGCGGCTGATCGACGGGGAGCCCGCCGCGGCGGAAGGGCCCACGATTCAGGTCGGCGGATCGGAGAGCTACGAGGCGCGCTGTCGTGCGTGCCACGTGGTGCCGTCCGCGCGAGACGCGCAGGGAAGCCTGCTGGGCTGAGCTCCGGGTCCGGCTAGTTGACGACGACCACGGTATCGAGCCGCGTGCCCTCCGTCCCATCCACCCCCACGTAGCGGTGATTGACCACGAGCTGTCGGTCGCCGGCCCCCACGTTCAGAAGGTTCGCCACGTACTGGAACGAAGTCGGCGTGACCGCGTTGCAGAACTGGCGGTCGGCGCGAACGGTGATCGTGAGGTCGACCCGCCGTCCGCTCTCCTTCACCTCACCGCCGATCTCGTCGCACGGGAGCTTTCCCACGATGGTTCCGCTCACCGTGATGCGGGCCGCCCCGCCCGAGGCGACCACGTTTTCCGGCTGCGCCACCCCGGTCCCGCTAACCGTCTGGTTGATGCTGAAGCCGACCCCGCTTCCCAGGCCCAGCAGGCACCCTGAGAGCGATGCCGCTACCACGATGAGCGCTGCTGAAAGCCGACCGCGCGTGATAAGCACTACCTCACCTCGACGTTTTGTGCCTGTTGCCCCGAGGATCGGGGAGCCCTGCGGGCTCCGTCGATCGCGTCCCGAAGCTAACGTTCGACCGGTATCGATCGCTACGATTCGCGCCGCTCGGACTCGCTTGCTCGCCTGTCTGATAGGGCCGAGGTTCGAGAACACGATGCGGATCTCATGCGCGTTCCCGTTCTTCACCGGAGGTCGAGACAGGTTGACCCTGTTACGCTCCACCCCATGACGCCTCGACCGGATCGAGATCCGCTCGCTGAGTGGGGGCTCGGCCTGGTCCTCGCGCTCGGAGTCGCCGTCCGGCTGCACCACTACCTCGTCGATCGGTCGCTCTGGCTCGACGAGGCGATGATCTCGCTCAACATCGACCTCCGCTCGTTCGCGGAACTGGCCGGCTCGCTCGACTTCAACCAGGCCGCCCCGCTCGGTTTTCTCTGGCTCGAGAAGCTGGCGGTGTCCGTCCTGGGGACCTCGGAGCTCGCCCTGCGGCTCTGGCCGCTGATCGCCGGAGTCGGTGCGCTGCTGCTGTTCGCGGCGTCTGCCCGGCGTCTGCTGTCACCGCGTGCCGCCGTCTTCGTCGTCGGGCTGTTCGCCATCTCGACCTCCCTCACCTATTTCGCGGCTGAGGTGAAGCAGTACTCCTTCGATGTTCTCCTTGCCTGCGCGGTCCTCTGGCTTGCGGCGGCCGTCCATCATGAGACTCGCGGTTCACTCGCGATTCTCGCGGCGTTCGGCGCGATCGGGGTCTGGTTCTCGCACCCCTTCGTCTTCCTGCTGCCCGGGCTTGCCGTGTTTCTCTGGCTCGCCGACACGCCCGAGCTCCGGATCGACCGGGACCGCACACGGACCCTCGTAGCGGTCGGGCTCGTGTGGGCCGTGTCCTTCACGGCGGCGTATCTGTTCACGGCGCGCGATGCCTCGCGGAGTCCGTTGATGGCGCGTTTCTGGGCGGAGGGCTTCATGCCGATCCCGCCCTCGAGCGCGGACGAGCTTCGATGGTACGTCGAGGCGTTCTCCGGATGGGTTCGGAACGTCTTCGACTTCACCGAGACGGACAGCCCGGCCCGCGCCGTCGTGATCTGGGTGGGTGGCCTCCTCGCGCTGATCGGGATCCCGGCCGGCTGGTCGCACCGCCGCCGCGCGCTGGTGCTCGTTCTCTCGCCGGTCCTCCTCGCGTTGATCGCCTCGGCCGCGGGTGCCTATCCGTTCAAGGGTCGGCTGATCCTGTTTCTCGTGCCTTCGACCCTGATACTCCTCGGCTGGGGTGTGGAGACGACCATCTTCGGTTCGACCCGACCGGGTCATGCGTCTGCCGGTGGGGAGGTTTCCGGCGGACGCGGATTTCTGCAGGCGGCGGGCGGTCTCGCCGCGGCGCTCCTCATCATGGGCGCGGGGGCGATCCTGGTCGAGTGGGTCCAGCGGCCGGAGCGCGAGGAGCTGCGTCCGGTCATCGAATACGTGGCCACGCAGGTCCAGCCCGGCGATGTGATCTACCTGCACAGCGGCGCACAACACGCCTACCTCTTCTACGAAAGGACCTGCGAGCCGTGCAGCATCTCGGGCGCCACCGTCGTTCGCGGACGGTTCCAGTCCGGGAGCGATGAGGCGATTGCCGGCGACATCGCCGCCCTGCCGGCAACCGGTCGAGTGTGGTTGTTGTTCGCCCACGAGTGGTGGGGCTACGGAGACGTCGAGCGGCTCCGGATGACGCGACTCCTGGCCTCGCGGACTCCGTCTGGCGAACCCTCGGACGTTCGAGAGGAGACCGGCGCGAGTGCGTACCTGTTCGAACTCGCGGGGCCCTGATGATCAGGTCAACGCTTCGCGCTGCTCGCGGGTCTACAGGGACATGGTAGGTGCATGTCAGGTGAACGAAACCAGGGGGGCTTCGTGGTAGGGGTGAAGAGGGTCGCCACACCGGTCGGCGGCCGCCTCCAAACAGGGATCGCGGCGGCGTTCGTCGCAATGGCCGCGCTGGCGGCAGGCGCAGGCCCGGCGGTGGCGCAGGCTCCGCCGGTCTCGACGGCCGGCGAGGCGGTGGGCTGTCCGGGCCTGGACTACAATCTCGAGAGCGGCCTCGCCGGGCTCGTGCGTGGGGCGGACGAAGAGGTCACGATCCCCAACGCCCGGATCATCGTCTCGTGGACGGATTCGGGCGGCGGGCGCAGGTCCCGAACGATGCAGTCGGGCGATGACGGCGCGTACGTACTGTGCGGGCTCCCGATCGATACCCCTCTCCTGATCCAGGCAGGCTTCGCCAGCTACACGAGCGAGCCCGCTACCGTCCGGATCGCCGCCGGTCCGCCCGCCGGGTGGGATTTTCGGATCGAGGTGGCGGACGAGGCGAGGCGGGGTGACGCCGCGTTCCCCGGTCGGATCGTCGGCACGGTCGTAGACCGCACCAGCGACCGGCCGATCGACGCGGCGCAGCTCCAGCTCATGGGCGACGATCAGAGTCGCATGTCCGACGGGAACGGCAGGTTCTCGTTCGCTGATCTCACCCCGGGCGTGTACCGGATTGCGGTCAACCACATCGCCTACGATCGCATGGAGCAGATCGTCAACGTTCCGGCGAACCGCACGGTAGAGGTGAACTTCAACCTTAGCGCCGACCCGATCGAGGTGGAGCCGCTCGTGGTGACCGTCGTGCGTGACTCGAAGCTCGAGCTGCGCGGCTTCTACGATCGGCAGGATATCGGGGAGAAGATCGGTAACGGCTACTTCATGGAGGAAGCCGACATCCAGAAGCTGATGCCGAGCCGGGTGACCAACCTGCTCCAGTGGGTTCCCGGGGTTCAGATCCACTGCGGCGGCGGGCCCCGCAACTGCACGGTGATCATGCGGGGAGGCAACCCGAGCCTGAACTCGTTCGCCGGACAGAACGGGTGCGTGAACTCGAACGTATACCTCGATGGGATCCGGGTGATCCGGGCGGAGTCGCCGCTGCCCGAATCGATCGACAACTTCGTCACGCCGAGCGAGATCACCGGACTCGAGGTCTACCGCGGGGCGTCCGAGGTGCCCGCGGAGTTCGGGGGTTCAGTCGGTCGTTGCGGCGCCATCGTGATCTGGACGGGTAGCGGCGGGGGCTGAGACTCCGGCGGAGGGATAGGCGTGGAGTGCCGTCGCCTTCGCCCGGACCATCACCCGTGCCCCGGCGTCCAGCTCGAGTTCTTCGGCGGCGTTCCGGGTGACCAGCGCGACGAGTTCGGGGGGTCCGTCCAGTCTCAGCCTCACGAGTCCCCCCATGTCCTTCCGCTGCGAGATCGTCGCGTAGAGAAGGTTGCGGACACTGCTCTCACCGAGCGTCCTTCCGGCTGGTGTGAGGATCAGGTCCTCGGGGCGATACGCCACCTTCACGGTCTCGCCGACTCCGACACGACCCACGACCGACAGTTCCACCCCGCTCGCGTCCACCGTGAGCAGCCGTCCGTCCGCCTCCGTGACGCGCGCGTTGATCGTCAGTTCGGCACCGGTCATCCGCGCGACGTATGGATCCGCGGGCTCCTCGTAGAGATCGGCCGGCGTGCCCGCCTGGACCAGCCGACCGTCCCGCAGGACCGCGATGCGATCCGCCAGATGAAACGCCTCGTTGCGATCGTGGGTGATCAACAGGATGCCGGTCGCCCGCTGACGAACGACGTTCTCGAGGTCGGTTCGGAGGTCGATCCGCGCCTCGGAGTCGAGATTGGCCGTCGGCTCATCGAGAAACAGCACCTCGGGCTCGAGCACGAGGGCCCGGGCGAGGGCGACTCGCTGGGCCTGTCCCCCTGAGAGTGAGGTCACTGGCTCCTTTAGCAGCCCGGAGATGCTCAGGTCGTCGGCGATCCGCTGGACCTTCCGGTCAGTGTCGGTGCGGGAGAGCCGCCGGAGGCGGAGCCCGAGCCCGATGTTGTAATGGACCGTCTCGCGCCAGAAGTGTGGCCGCTGGAAGACGACCGAGGACGAGGATCGGAGCCGCGTCTCCGCCGCGGAGCCGCTCAGGCCCCGAAACGCGACGCGACCGGAGGTCGGCTTCTCGAGCATCGAGAGCAGACGGAGAAGCGTCGATTTTCCCGCGCCGTTCGGGCCGAGGACGGCGAGGAGTTCGCCGGGGAGGAGCTCGAGCCGCTCGAGATCGACCACCGTCCGGTCACCGTACCGCTTCCGAAGGTTGCTGGCTGTGATCAGGGGAGTGGCGTCCGGCTGCGGCCCGGGAGGGGCGCCGGTCACGTCTGGGGACCCGCTCATGTCGGGAACAGGCGTCGGGCGGACCGCCGGCCGAGCAGGAGGAGCAGGATGTTGACGTAAAGCGCGACGGCCATGAGCACGACGCCCATCGCGATCGCCACCTCGAAGTTGCCCCTGCGAGTCTCGGTGACGATCGCCGTCGTCATTACTCTCGTCTCACCGAGGATGTTGCCTCCCACGATCATCACGGCGCCCACCTCGCTGATGATCGCTCCGAATCCGGCAGCGACGGCCGCGACCAGCGACCCCCGGATCTCGCGAAGCTGCAGGAGGGTCGCCTGAACCGCGTTGGCCCCGAGAGCACGGGCCTGGAGCCGCACATCCGGAGCGACGGTCTCCGCGGCCGCGAGACTCACCGCCGCGATGTAGGGTCCGGCGATCACCGCCTGTGCGAGGATCATCGCCAGCGGCGTGTATAGAAGGTCGAGGGTCCCGAGCGGGCCGCTCCGCGAGAGGAGAAGGAACACGGCCAGCCCGACGACGACCGGGGGGAAAGCCAGCCCGGTGTTGATGATCGCGACGACCGGTCCCCGGGCCCTGAAACGGGAGAAACCGATGCCGACTCCGATGGGAAGCCCGATCAGAATCGCGACCAGCAGCGCGAGTCCGCTGATCTGCAAAGAGCGTATGACCACGTTCCAGACATAGAGATCGCCGGACGTGATGAGACGCAGCGCTTCGAGCAGGGGGTCCACGGACTCTCCGGCTGGAGGAACGGCGCGCGAGCCCGTGAATCTGGGGGAGCCCGAGGCGCCCATTCAAGCATCGGCCCGTTCTCCGGGCCCGAAGTTCAGTTGGCGGAGCGATCTCCGGCCCGCGTAACAGACGACACGACAGAATCTTCCGCCGCCGATCGGTTCACCGGGCGGAACAGAGGGTCCGACGCGTCCGGGAGCCGGAAACCGTCGATCGCCGATGCGGCCTCGTCGGATACGAGCCAGTCGGCCAGCGCGTGAGCCTGGTCGGGCAGCGCGGCGTTCGTCGGGACGATCACCGAGTATGGGTTCACCAACGAGGGGTGGTCGCCGGAGAGAGGCGCCAGATCGGTAATGTCCGCGAGAACGTCGAACGTAGCGCGGTCCGTGAGAACGTAGGCCTGGCGCTCGCTCGCGATCTGGAGTGTGGTCGCCTGCCCCTGCCCCGATTCGAGATACCAGGGCCGGGTCGGCGTCGTGCGCGCGTCGCGCCACAGGGCGAGCTCGCGTTCGTGCGTTCCGGAGCTGTCTCCCCGGGAGACGAAGCCTGCGCCCGAAGCGGCAATTCGTCGGAATCCGGCGGCGGGGTCGGGAGTGGACCGTACTCCCGCCGGATCCGAGAGCGGGCCCGCGATGACGAAGTCGTTCGACATCAGCGGCTGTCTCCGGGCCGAGTGTCCCTCTGCGACGAACCGTTCCTCGGCGATCGGTGCGTGAACGATCAGGACGTCGATGTCTCCGCGCCGAGCGAGCTCGAGGGCTTCACCGCTGCCGACCACGATGGTGCGCACGCGCGCGGACGGGTGGTCGTCGCGGAACTGCTGAACGAGGACCTCGAGCAGACCGGAGTCGTACGTGGATGTCGTGGCGCCGAGGATCAGAGAAGGGGTGACGTCACCGCAGCCGGCCGTCGCCAGCACGAGCGCGGACGCTACTCCTGCGGCGCGGAGTCGGATGGAGCGCCCCGTCAGCCGTGCCGAACCCAGCGGATGACCTCGGGAAGGTTTGCCCGCTGGCCCTTCATCAGGACGCCGACCCGGTAGATGCGGCCGGCGATCCACGCGGCGAGAAGCACGAAGGCCGCGAGCATCGCGAGCGACAGGGCCGACTGCCAGAGCGGCACGTTCGTGACCAGGAGCCGCGACGGCATGACGAGCGGACTGAAGAATGGAACGATCGACATGACGACGGCCCACGGAGCGTTGGGGCTTCCGATTACGCCCTGGACCGCGATAAACGGAACGATGATCAGCATCGTCACCGGGAAGGCGACCTGCTGGGCGTCCGTCTCGTTGCTGATCGTGGCGCCCGCCCCGGCGAACATGCCGGCGTACAGGAGGTATCCGAGGACCAGGAACGCCAGTACCGCCCCGACCGTGCCCCAGGGGATGGCGAACGCGGTCACATCGATCCCCAGCTCCGCCAGCGATGTGGCGGCCGTGCCGAGCCCGAAGACGGTCGCGACAGTCAGCACGAGGGCCCAGACGCCGATCTGTGCGATCCCTACTGCGCCGACGCCGATGATCTTTCCGAGCATGAGCTCCCACGGGCGCAGCGAGGACACCATGACCTCGACGATGTCGGAGGCCTTCTCCTCGATGATCGAGCGGATGATCATCTGTCCGTAGATGAGCAGGACCATATAGAAGAGGAAGGCGATCGCGAAGCTGATTGCCTGAAAGATGTCCTGGGACCGTCCCGCGCCGGTATCCGTCACGTTCACGACACCGATCGGCGTGGTGCGGAGCAGTTGCTCCGCGTCCACGTTCTCGAGCCCCGACTCGCTGAGCCGCGCGCGCAGCAACGCCCGGCGGAGGCCGTTTCGAAGGTCGGCTTCCGTGGTCGGAAGCACGTTGTTCGTCGCGAAGATCCGAGCCTGGCCACGGTCCCGTGCCGGCGCGTCGACGACATCCTCGGGCAGCCGGAAGAAGTGGTCGTAGTCCGAATCCCCGAGCGCGGCCCGGACTTCCTGCTCCGTTGCCCCGTCCAACTCCGCGACGCGCGATGCGAGCACCGAATCGGCGAGCAGTTCCTCGACCAGAAAGTCCGCGACCCGCCCCGTGGGATCGATGACTCCGACGGAGACGGTCTCTTCCTGGTCCTGGGAACTCGCGATGAAGAGGCCGACGAGCACGAACATACCCACCATGAGGACGGGAAGCCCGAGCGTCGTGATCAGGAACCACTTCGTCTTCACCCTCTGCATGAACTCGCGCCGCATCACGGCGCGGACCTTCGGAGTGAACGGGTTCATGCCGCGATCACGTCGTCTTCGGAGACGTCCTCGGGCGAGAGCCCGGCTTCCGTCGCTTTCTCGATGAAGATTTCGCGCAGAGACGGCTCGACGAGTTCGAAGCGCGAGATCCGGGTCCCGCGCTCGACGGCGAGGCGGAGAAGCTCCTGCGGGTCGCCGCCCGGGCGCAGCCGGACCTCGACGTACTGCCCGTGGTCCGCGACGCGATCGACCAGACCGGGCGAATCGAGGAAGCCACCGTCACCCTCATAGGAGATCGCGATCTCCTCGCGTCCGGCGGCCGCCTTTACCTCACCGATCCGACCGTCGAGGACCTTGCTGGCCCCCGCGATCATGCACACGTACTCGCACAGCCGTTCCGCATCCTCGATCAGGTGCGTCGAGAACAGGAGCGTCGCGCCCTGCCGCTGCCGTTCGAGCACCATCCCCTTGAACAGATCCACGTTCAGGGGGTCGAGACCGCTGAAGGGTTCGTCGAGCACGAGCAGGTCCGGCTTGTGGAGGATGGTGGCCAGGAACTGGATCTTCTGCGCCATCCCCTTCGACAACGCCTCGACCTTGTCCTCCTTGCGATCAGTGAGCCCGACCTCGTCGAGTCCCCTCAGTGCCTCGGCACGGGCATCCGCTCGCTTCATTCCCCGAAGCTGCCCAAAGAAGATCAGGTGCTCGATGACCGTCATCTTCGCGTAGAGACCGCGCTCTTCCGGCAGGTACCCGATCCGGCCGCGCTGCGACTCGACGTCGCCCGAGCCGAAGACCTCCACCGTTCCCGAGTCCGGCCCGATGATGTCGAGCATGATCCGGATGGAGGTCGTCTTACCGGCCCCGTTCGGACCGATGAGTCCGTAAATGGACCCCTCCGGTACGACGAGGTCGAGGTCTCGCACGGCGGTCTTCTTGCCGAACCGCTTCTGAATGCCCCGGAGGGCGATGGCTGGAGTGCTCACGCGGGCGATGATACCCGCTGTCCGGTCGCTACGCCACGTCGTTGGAGCCTCTACCGCGGAACAGCCCGAGAACCGTGGCTTTCCGGCCGGTCTGGCAGCATCCGGGGGCGCGCCCCATTTTATCGAGTTATTCGACAATTCGCCGGCCCACGGCCCCCCGGTCGTGAGTCCACGTGGGAGGTGTTATGGCGATCTTCCGGGTCATGTACTACTCGTCGATCACGGTCGGCAGCGGCGGCCGGATCACGATTCCGCAGGATATGCGCGACGATCTTCGCATCGACGACGGCGACACCCTCACGGTCCGCCTCGAGGAGGCCGACGGAGGAGAGCGTCAGATCACCGTGTGGAAGACGGAAGCCGAGCCCCAGTCCTAGCTCGCCCCACACGGGAGGGCCGCGGTTCGTGCGGCCCTCCGATCACCCGGGCCGATCCCCGAGGTTGATCCCCATCGTTCCAAGCAGCAGGTCAACGGAACGGCAGTTCACGTACCCCGCCTCTGCCATCACTTCAACGACCCCGCGCTGTCCCGGGAAGCGACGCAGCGACTCGGGGATGTAGACGTAGGACTCGGGGTCGCGGTGCATGGCCCACCCTACGAGCCGTGTCGATCCCTCGAGATACGCCAGGTATCCGCGGCGGATGAACGGTGCTGACGGTCGTCCGAAGTCGAGCGAGGCCAGGCGACCGCCGGGCTTGAGGCAGCGGAGGATCTCGCGCAGGCAGCCCGGGAGATCCGAGAAGTTCCGGAGCCCGTAGCCGATCAGCACGCGATCGAATGTCGCATCGGGGAAGGGGAGCGATGCTGCGTCGCCTCCGACCCACCCCATGGGTCGTGATCCGCCGCGCTCGATCCCGACCCGGAGCATCTCCGGCGTCAGGTCCGCGACGACGACGTCCGCGTCTCCACCCGCGACTCCGAGTGCCTGACGGGCGAGGTCGCCGGTCCCCCCTGCCAGATCCAAAATCAGCTGGCCGGGGCCGACGCCGGCGAGTCGCAGGGTCTTCGCCTTCCACCGTCGGTGCAGGCCGAAAGACATGACGTCGTTCGTCAGGTCGTACTTGCCCGCGATTCCTGCGAACAGGCCGCGCACGTACGCACGCTTGTCCGCCGGGTCGTCGATGCGGGTGCCGATCTTCTCGTTGAGACTCATGGGCCGGAAATGACGGGAACGACGGGGGGTTCGCCAGTGGGCCGCGCCTGTGTTGTGCGGGTCGTATACGACGTATACCATGTATACATGCCGCTACCGCGACCGTTGTGCACCCGGATCCCGCCTGACATCGAGGCGCGGCTCGAAGAGCGCCTCGACGACCTGGACTGGTCTCCTTCGGAGGGTCTGCGAGCCATCGTCGCCGAGTGGCTCGCGCTCGACCGCTTCCCCGAGCTGGAATTCAGGGACACCGTCGTGGGGAGACGGGCCGCGATACGGGGTGGCCCCGAGGTCTGGGAGGTCGCGGCCGTGGCGTCCGATACGGACCCCGCCGGCGCGAAGGCGCATTTCTCGTGGGTTGCCGCGCCCGCCGTCGACGACGCGCTCGCGTACGCCGCCGAGTTCCCGGCCGAGATCCGACGGATCATCGATCGGAATCGTCGTCTCGCGCGAGGACCCGACACCTGATCTGGCTTCTGCTCGACCGGACGATCCCCCCGGCCCTCAGCGTCGAGCTCGAGGCCCGAGGAGTACGGTCGATTCACGCATCCGAAGAGGACTTCGCCCGCGCCGACGTCCGCGCCCTTCTCGAGTGCGCGATCGAGGACGAGTGCCTCGTGGTGACACGTAACTACGGCGACTTCACCGACCTCGCGGCCGCGTATCGGCATGCGAAACGTGAGTTCCCGGGAATCCTCTTCATGCCGGCCGACGCGGGTTCGCCCGCCCAGCAGGCCGAGCGGATCGTGGCCTGGGTGTCGTCCGGCGCCGCGGATCGGGCGAGCAACGGCTGTCACTGGCTGACGGACGCCCCTACTCCCTGATCGCCGCGAGGGCTCGCATGAGGACCCGCGCCTTGTCCCGGCTCTCTTCCCATTCCCGTCCGGGGTCCGAGTCGTACACGATCCCCGCGCCGGACTGGGCGAACGCCCGTCCATCCTTGGCGAGGACGGTGCGGATCACGATCGCCATGTCCAGGCTCGATCCACCGTATCCGACGTATCCGGCGGCCCCACCGTACGGGCCCCTCTTCGTGGGCTCGAGTTCATCGATGATCTCCATCGCCCGCACTTTCGGCGCTCCGGTCAGGGTGCCGGCGGGAAAGCAGGCCCGAAACGCGTCGATCGCCGACTCGCCCGCGCGCAACCGGCCCCGCACCTCGCTCACGATGTGCATGACGTGGCTGTACCGCTCGATCGTCATGAACTTCCGCACTTCGACCGTCCCCGGTTCCGCGACTCTACCGACGTCATTCCGTCCGAGGTCCACGAGCATCAGGTGTTCGGCTCGCTCCTTCTCGTCGGCGAGAAGGTCTTCCTCGAGGGCGCGGTCCTCCCCCTCGTTCGAGCCGCGGGGGCGCGTGCCCGCGATCGGTCGGACGGTCACCTCGCCATCCTCAACGCGCACGAGCGTCTCGGGCGACGACCCGATCAGCGACATGTCGTCGAGCTCGATGAGGAAGAGGTAGGGGGAGGGATTGCTCCGCCGGAGCGCCCGATAGAGGGACAGCGGCGGGGCGTTCAGGTCGCACTCGGCCCGCTGCGAGACCACGACCTGGTAGGCATCGCCGGCCGCGATGTACTCGCGGACCCGTGATACGGCGCCCTCGTAGTCTTCCCGAGATCGATTGCCGCGGACATCCACGTCGGCATCTCCGGACGACTCCATGGGCGGGAGGTCATGCGGGAGCGCGAGTCGGGCGAGCCACTCGTCGAGGGACTCGGTCGCCTGCGCGTAGAGCCCGTAGACGTCCGCGCCGGATTTGGGGATCGGGACCGCTGCCACCGCGTAGGCTCGTGAGTACAGGTTGTCGACGATGAGCACCCTGTCGGTGGCCAGGAAGCAGGCGTCGGGAACGTGCAGGTCGTCGGACGGAGCGTCGGGCAGGTTCTCGATCCACCGCACCGTGTCGTACCCGAAGAAGCCAACGGCCCCTCCCCAGAAGCGGGGCAACCCGGGCGCCTCGACGGGCCTGTGCCCGCCCACCCAGCGCTCGAAGTCGTCGAAGGGGTCGTTCGTAGCCGTCGGAGCACCCCATCCCGCGTCGGGTGTCCACACGCGGATCTCGCTCCCATCCAGCCGCCACGCCTCACGGGGGGACGACCCGAGAAAGCTGAATCGGGCCCACTGCTCGCCCCCCTCGACCGACTCGAGGAGGAACCCGAACGGCGGCTCCGCGAGCTTCGCGTAGGCGGTCACCGCCGTGTCGAGATCGAAGGCCATCTCCCGGTAGACCGGTACGATCGAACCCGGGGTCGCGAGCCGGCGGAAGGACTCGAGGTCGGGTGTGATGACGGGGCTTTTCATGGCCTCACGGTATCGGCTGTGTGAACCCCGGGAAACTTGGCCGCCGTCACGGGCGGGAGTAGCTTCAGACACGATACGGGTCACCGCCGGCGGAGCAGCGGCGACCACTCCTCCACCGGCGTGCCGCCCCCTTCCAGACGCGCACGCCCGAGCCGATCACGCAGGTGAAGAGATGTCGGATACGAGCCAGTTCCTCGAGCAGGTCGATCGTTACAGCGCGCACAATTACCACCCGCTTCCCGTCGTCCTCGAACGTGGCGAGGGGTGCTGGGTCTGGGACATCGAGGGCAAGAAGTACCTCGACATGCTGGCGGCATACTCGGCGGTCAATCAGGGCCACCGTCATCCGCGTATCATCGACGCGCTGAAGGAGCAGGCGGACAGGCTGACGCTCACCTCGCGTGCGTTCCACAACGACCAGATGGGGCCGTTCCTGGAGGAACTCTGTGCCGCGACCGGCTTCGAGCGGGCCCTGCCCATGAACACGGGCGCCGAGGCCGTCGAGACTGCTATCAAGGCGGCCCGTAAGTGGGGTTACACGGTGAAGGGCGTTCCGGAGAATCAGGCGGAGATCATCGTCTGCACCGACAACTTCCATGGTCGTACGACGACCATCGTCGGCTTCTCCAGCGAGGATCAGTACCGGGCCGGGTTCGGTCCGTTCACGCCCGGCTTCAAGCTCGTCGAGTACGGCGACGCCGATGCGCTCGCCGCGGCGATCACGCCGAACACCGTCGGCTGGCTGGTCGAGCCGCTGCAGGGCGAAGCAGGCGTCGTCGTCCCGCCGGATGGCTACTTCGGGAAGTGCGTCGAGATCTGCCGCGCGAACGACGTCCTCGTCCTGAACGATGAGATCCAGACAGGGCTCGGCCGCACGGGTCGGATGTTCTGCGGCGACTGGGACGGCGAGCGCGGTGACATCATGATCGTCGGGAAGGCCCTCGGCGGCGGTGTCTATCCCGTCTCGAGCATCCTGGCGAACGACGAGATCATGGACGTGTTCCAGCCCGGCGACCACGGGTCCACCTTCGGTGGCAATCCGCTCGGCGCCGCCGTCGGTCGCGTCGCGCTCGAGGTGATCCAGGACGAGAACCTCGTGGAGCGCTCGGACACGCTCGGGGCCTGGTTCATGGACGCGCTCAGGGACATCGGATCGCCTCACGTGGCCGAAGTGCGCGGTCGGGGGCTCATGATCGGGGTGGTGATCAAGGACGAGTCGGGTCCTGCCCGGCCGTTCTGCGAGGCCCTGCAGGCGCGAGGGATTCTGGCGAAGGAGACGCACCATCAGGTGATCCGGTTTGCGCCCCCGCTCGTCATCGAACAGGAGACTCTCGAATGGGTACTGCCTCACGTGGCGGAGGTCCTGGAAGGCGCGGGGGTCGCCGTCTGAGTCGCGAGACGGCCTGATCCTTCGCCCGGGGAGCGTCCGATTCTCGAACAGCTGAGGCAGCGAAGGGCCGGCCGGTTCGTCGTGGGCTACGCGGTGGGTGCATGGATCGCCGCCCAGGTAGCCGGCTTCTTCGTGGAACAGGGCTACGTCGGCAGGACGCTCCTGGATGTCGTCCTGTATCTGCTCATCGTGGGGTTCTTCGCGATGCTCGTCGTGATGTGGTATCACGGCGAGGAGGGGCACCAGAAGGCTCAACGCGTCGAGGTGATCCTCATGATGGCCCTCCTCGCGATCGCGGTCGGTGGTAGCGCCATCGTGGCGACTCGGGATCGGGGGCCGGAAGCCGACCTGGCCGGCGTCGACCCGGTTGTGGATCTCGGGGATCGGTCGGTCGCCGTGCTCCCGTTCGAGAACGACCTCACCGACCCCTCGATGGCCTGGCTGGACCGGGGGGTCTCGGAGCTACTCGCGACGGATCTTTCCCAGGTCGAGTCGCTGCGGGTCGTCGGTGGCCAGCGAATCATCGATCTCATGCGGCAGATCGGCGAGGAGGACAGCCGTATCGTGCCGGAAGAGCAGAGGACCCGGGTGACCCAGATGGCCGGCGCCCGCTACATGCTCTCGGGGCGCATCGTCGGACAGGGCGACAACGTCGTTCTCATCGCCTCCCTGATCGATGCCGACACGGGCGAGATCGCTGCCGCGGCGCGGGAACAGGGCCCCGACGTGTTCGCCGTGGTGGACGCCGTCTCTCGCGAGCTCGTCACGACCGTGCTCGCGCCGGCGAACGGCGGAAGCATGGCGTCCGTGACGGAGATGACGACCACCAATCTCGAGGCCTACGCCGCCTATCAGCGGGGTCTCGAGGCACGCCACCTCTTCCTGTTCCCGGAGGCTGCCGAGCACTTCGGACGGGCCGTCGAGATCGACAGCACTTTCGCTCTCGCCCATTTCCAGCTTGCCGGTGTCCAGGTCCAGCAGGGCGACTTCGCCGGGTCCTCGGCGAGCCTGCGACGGGCGCGCGAGAACCTCACGCACGCGGCGCCGCGCGATCGGATGTACATCGACGGGCTCGACGCCATGATCGCCGGGGATCTCGACCGTGCGGAGCGGCGGCTGCGGGACCTCATCGCGGCCTACCCGGACGAGAAGGAGGGCCGTCTCACGCTCTCCGCGATGTTGCGCGGTCGTGACGGCGCGAGCGCCGAGGTCGCCCGGCTCGTCGAGGAGACGCTTTTACTCGACCCGATGTATGCGGCCGGATACAACGACCTCGCCTATACAGAGGCGTTCCGTGGGAACTACGACAGTGCCCTCGCGCTGATCGACACCTATGCGAGGCTCGAGCCCGGCCAGGCGAACCCGTTCGACTCGAGGGGCGAGATCCTGCTGCGCGCGGGCCGGTCGGACGAGGCTCGCGAGTCGTTCCGCGAGGCGCTCGACGTGAACCCGACGTTCTCGCTCGCGTTGCGCCATCTGGTCGAGTCGTACCTCCGGGAAGACCTGACCGCGGACGCGCGGGAGGACCTGACCGGCTTCACGACCTACGACGATCCCGCCTTACGCAGCGTGGCCCGCATGCTCGAGGCGGAGACGTGGTTCTGGGATGGTGAGTTCGATCAAGGCCTGGCCGCGCTTCGCGCCGTCACCGAGGACCCCGAAGCGGATCCCGCCAACAAGCTGAACGCGATGCGCGCCCTCCTGTTCGCGCTCGCGCAGACCGGTCGATTCGACGAGGCCGCGGCCCCTGGAGCGCGCGTGAGGGCGATGACGCCGACCGAGGGGTCGGACGCCATGGTCGCGATCGTAGCGGCGGGGGAGCAGGGAAGGCTGGAGGACCTCGCGGCCGCGGCAGACGAGATGGTCGCGCGCTTCCAGCGGAGCCCCGATGTCGAGCGATTCGTCCCGGTGGCCGCGAGCATGGCCCGTATCTGGACCGCGTTCTACGAGGGCAACCACGAGCTCGTCGTCGAGCTGGCGCGGAACGCTCCCTTCGCCTTCGGCGAGACGGGAACCGAGGCGCTGGGTTATCCGGTAATGCGGTCTCTGCTGGCGCTCGAGGACCCGAGAGCTGTCGGGCATCTAACGGTCGCCCGGAGAACCGGCATCACCGGAGTAGTCGGGCAGTGGGACTCGCTGACCTGGCGGATGCTGCAGTACTTCGAGGGACGAGCCCACGAGGTGGTTGGGGACACGACTGGTGCGATCGCTTCGTACGAGGCATTGAAGAACGGGTGGGGCGATGCCGTCGGTTCCGTGCCGCTCGTCTCGGATGTAGACGATCGGCTGGAGGCGCTCAGGCGATAGGTCCGCTCATCGACGCCCGACCGGGCGTCCTCGCGTCGCGGAACCCCGCCGCCGGCGCGCAACCCTTCCTGACGTGGTCGTGTCCACAGTGCGAAGACCGAAACCACGCGGAAGACACGAACAGGAAGACCGGTGACGGAACCGCAACTCGTAAAACGAGTTAGGGACGGTGAACACTCGGCCGCGCGCGAGCTCTACGACGCGCACGTCGATCGGGTGTTCCGCATCTGTTACCGATTCGCCGGGGACGACCACCTGGCACAGGATTTCACGCAGGAGACGTTCGTGCGCGCGTTCACGAGAATCGACACGTTTCGCGGCGAGGCGAAATTCGGCACCTGGCTGGGGTCGATCGCCGCCACCGTGTCGCTCAACGGCCTTCGCAAGGTTAAGCGGTTCCGGACACGCGAGACCGAGCTCGTGGACGACTTCCGCGCGGCACCGTCCGGTCCGCGGATCGAACCGGATCTCGACCAGCGGCTCCGCCGCGCGGTCGACGATCTGCCCGAGGGGTACCGTACCGTCTTCATCCTCCACGATCTTGAGGGGTACACGCACCGGGAGATCGGGACCATGCTCGGCATCCAGGCCGGCACCTCCAAGTCGCAGCTGTTTCGCGCCCGAGCGCGTCTCCGGGACGAACTCTCCGACTTTGCCGGGGAGTGGGCTTCGTGAGCGAGCTCGAAAGGTTCACCCGATTCCTCGTTCGTGAGGCCGCGCGATACAACGCGCCCCCGGAGACGCCGCGTGAGCGACTCTGGATCGCGATCGATGCCGCGCTTTTGGCTCCAGAGATGGGGTCCGCCGCGGCGAGCAGCGACTCCGAGTTCTTAGAAGCGTCGTCGGGCTACAACGAGCCGCCGGTCACGCCGCACGATGAGATGTGGCGGCGCATCGAGCCGGCCTGGGAGATGCGACGGGCAGCGCCCTGGGGCGCGATGGAGGCGGGGCTCGACGAGTTGCCGATACCCGTCATGGAGGAGCGCGAACGGTCGATCACCCGACCCGGGTTCACGAAGTGGGCGACGGGGATCGGGATCGCGGCGTCGCTCGTGATTGGCATCGCCATCGGACGGAACACGGCCGAGGTGCCGGAGGCTGTGGTCGCGTCCTCGGATGCAGCCGCGACGCCGCAGGCGACCATCGAGCCGAGTCCGGCGTCGGCCGGCGACCCGACGCGGTGGAACGTCGCCGTACGCTTCGCCACGGCGAAACACCTGGGTCAGGCAGAGACGCTGCTCACGTCGTTCAGGGCCGACGCGGCAGGGGGGGAGGAGATGGTTCCGACTTCCGGGTGGGCGCGTGACCTGCTCGGCGAGACCCGACTGCTTCTCGATCTCCCGGTCGAGCGGGATCCGGAAGAGCAGGCGCTGCTGCGGGAACTCGAACTCGTCCTGGCGCAGATCGCGAGGCTCGGTCCCGACGCGCCGGAGTTCGAGAGGGATCTGATCAACGAAGGACTCGTTAGAGAGGGCACGATCGCACGTCTCAGAGCCGCGGCTCCGCCGGGCTCGAGCGGGACGATCGGAACGTGACACCAGTGCGGTTCGAGAATGGGTAAAGGGATGTCGAGGATAGAGATGAAGCAGAGAAGCGTGGTCGTCGCCATCGGACTGGGGTTCGCCCTGGGGTCTGCGGGGACGGTCGAGGCTATGTCCGCAGGGACTCTCGGGACGACCGGAGTCGCACAGGAGGCTCAGGAGCGCAGCGAGGAGGATGACGTCTATCGTCGGGCTCGCGAAGCGGTGGCTCGGGGCCAGTTCGAGCAGGCGGCCGATCTGTTCGCGCAGATGCGCGACCGGTATCCGGGTTCGCGGTATGCGGCTGATTCGTACTACTGGCAGGCGTTCGCCATGTATCGGCTGGAGTCCCTGAGGGACGCCCTGGATGTCCTGAACACGCAGCTCGAAGATTTCCCGACGGCGCGCATCAGCCAGGACGCGCGGGATCTGCAGCTGCGCATTCGGTCCATGCTCGGTCAGCGGGGGGATGCCCAGGAGGCAGAGGCCGCGTTGCGGGCCGCCGAGATGGCCCTGGCGACTCAGCGGTACGTCGAGGACGCGAATCTCAACCGGGCGATGATGGCGGCGGAGCAGGCGCTCGCTCGCAGCCAGATGGTGGCGGGCCCGGCCACCGAACGGGCGATGAGGGCGAGGGAGATGGCGGCCATGCGCGCCGAGGTCGGTGAGGGCTGTGAGGGTGACGAGGTCCGCCAGGCCGCGTTGCAGGCCCTCATCCAGATGGAGACGGAGCGGGCGCTTCCTCTGTTGCGGGGGCTCCTCGAACAACGGGACGAGTGCTCGGTCGCTCTCCGAAAACAGGCGATCATGGTGCTCGGGCGACTCGACCCCGTCGAGGTCGAAGCCCTGATCATCGATGCGGTGCGAAACGACCCTGATCCCGGCGTCCAGGAGGCCGCGGTGTTCTGGCTCTCGTCGGTCGGATCGGATTCCGCCGTCACGGCGCTCGCGGACATCCTCTCTTCGACGGACAACCCGGTGCTCGAGGAGAACGCGATCTTCGCTTTGTCCCAGCACATGGGCGATCGGGCCGCCGATCTGCTCCGCGACTATGCTCTGGATACCGCCCGCCCCGCCCACGTGCGGGAGAAGGCGATCTTCTGGCTGAGCCAGAATCCGGAGCACGCCGAAGCGCGGTTCTTCATGGACCTCTACGCGAGCCTCGACGAACCGGCCCTGAAGGACCACGTGTTCCACACCGTGTCGCAGATGGGCGATGCCGACGCGATCGACTGGGTGCTCGAGCGTGCGCTCGACCCCGACGAGCACGTCGGGCTGCGGAAGCAGGCGCTGTTCTGGGCCGGACAGCACCGTGCGATCGAGCTGAATCGGCTTCAGGGGCTGTACGAGCGTCTGGACGATCGGCAGATGAAGGAACAGCTGATCTACCTCTACGCGCAGCGGGATGAACCGGAACGGATCGACCGCCTCATCGAGATCATCGAGGCGGAGGACGATGCGGATCTCAGGAAGCGCGCCATCTTCTGGCTCGGCCAGACGGGCGACGAGCGCGCGATCGAGTTTCTGCTGAGCATCGCTCGCGACCCGAGCTGACGTCAGGGGACCGGCGGGCGGTCGTCCGCCGGTCCTCACCTCGAGACCCTGCTTGGCCCTCCTCCCGCGACCCGATTAGCTTCCCTCGCCACACGGCCACGCGTGCCGAACCCGCACGAATGAACACCCGAAGCCCCGGGGCGTAACATCCGCGAAATGAACGGCATCGAAAAAGTACGGGTCGGACCACTCCCGATCTGGGGTTGGGGCGCCGTCTGCGCCGCGATGGTGTGGGCTCTCTACGTGCTGACGCTCGCTCCCACGACCGGGTTCTGGGACACGTCGGAGTACATCACGACCGCCCAGATCCTCGGGCTGCCGCACCCGCCCGGAAATCCGCTTTTCGTGGTCCTGGGCCGGGTATGGCTCCTGCTCCTCGAGTGGACCGGCATCTCGGCTGCCGCCCGCATCAACCTCCTGAGCGCGACGCTGTCCGCCACCGCGTCCTTCTTCTGGTTCCTGGCGATAGCCCGGATCGTCGCCCACTACATGAAGGATTCGCGCGAGGTGTTGATCGCCTCGGCGACCGCGCTCCTCATCGGCGCCACGGCGTTCACCGTCTGGAGCCAGTCGAACATGAACGAGAAGGTCTACACCGTCTCGCTGTTCGTCGTGGCTCTGGTGAGCTACCTCGCGATCCGTTGGAAGGACGAGTGCGACGGCCCGCGTGGCGATCGTCTGCTCCTGATCATCGCCCTCGCCCTGGGTCTCGGGTGGTCGAACCACACGATGTCCGTCCTCCCGATTCCTGCACTCGGGCTGTTCGTTCTCTGGCACCGGTGGCAGACGATCACGCGGTTGTGGGTCATGGGAGGCGGGATCGCCCTCTTCCTCGTCGGCATGACGGTGCAGCTGCTGTTCGTCCCGATCCGGTCCGCGCAGAACCCGATCATCGACGAAGCCGATCCGGAATGCGAGACCGTGTGGTCGGCGCTCAAGCCCGCCATGGTCGTGGACCGCTTCGACAACGAGAAGCTCTCAGTCGAATGCCGGCCGCTCGCCCTCTCGCTGATCCGGGATCAGTACGGCAAGCCTCCGCTCAGCGAGCGCATGGCGCCGCTCGGCGCCCAGTTCGCGAACTACTGGCAGTACTTCGATTGGCAGTGGGCCCGCCCGTTCTCGCCGGGTCCGCGCGCCGCGATGTCGATGGTTTTCTTCTTTTTCGGGCTCATCGGGCTGTGGACGCACATGAAGGGCGATCGAAAGACATTCGCCTACAACGCCACACTGCTCTTTACCCTCACGGGGCTGCTCGTCTACTACCTGAACTTCCGCTACGGTTACTCGCTCTACCCCGAGATCGACATCCTGTCGCACGAGGTCAGGGAGAGGGACTACTTCTTCATCCTGAGCTTCCAGATGTGGGGCCTCTACGCGGGGCTCGGCCTGGTCATGCTATGGCGCCAAATCGGTGACTCCCTGACCGGAAACGAGGCCGTCGAGCACGGGATGCTCGGGCCGGCGCACCGGAAGGCCGCGCCGATTCTCGCGATCGCGCTTATCCCTCTATTCGCCAACTACGCCCGGGCCGATCGAACGGGCGACTGGGCGGCGCGGGATTGGGCGTACAACATCCTGCAGTCAGTAGAGCCGTACGGTGTCCTGTTCACGAACGGCGACAACGACACGTTCCCGCTGTGGTACCTGCAGGAGGTCGAGGGCCTGCGGCGCGACGTCACCGTCGTCGTGCATTCGTACCTCGGGACGCCGTGGTATCCGAAGCAGATCCGACAGCTCACGACGCCGTGTGCTCCCGGTGAGCATCCGGACGACTCCCCGACGACCATCGTCTGTCAGCGGCCTTTCGACGTCGAGAACGCCGTCGGCCCCTATGTCGGGACGACGCCCGCTCCGCCGACGAGGTCGATCATCGCCCTCGACGACGAGATGATCGACAACCTGCAGCAAGGCTTCGCCGTAAACCGCGACACCGTCTTCAACGTCGCGGACGGCGTGCAGGCCCGCGTGCGGGGCCCGGACGTCGTGTATTACCCCGACATCATGGTCTTCCACATCATCCAGCAGGCCTTCGGGGACCGCCCGGTCTACTTCGCGGCCACGGCGCCGCCGGTCTACGGGAAGTGGGGGCTTCAGCCTCACATGGTCCGCCACGGGCTCGCCTTCAAGATCGAGCCGGGTCCGCTCGAGGAGACCGAGGATCGTCGAAACCTGGACGGCATCATGCCGACGGGTGGTGGGACCCCGAACTGGGTGGATCGGGAGCGGACTCGAGCCCTGCTCTGGGACGTGTTCCGGGTCGACTACCTGGAGACCTGGGAGGAGTGGCCCGAGCCGTCGACCCAGTCGAGCATCCCCACGCAGTACTACATCGCGTACCTGCAGCTGGGGCTCGCGGATCAGGTAATGGGAGACACGGCGTCCGCGCGGACGGCGTACGAGCGGGCCGAGAACATGCTGAGGCTCTCGGACCTCGACTTCGAGTAGTCGCGCAGTACTAGAAGGGGCGGAGCGCTCCCATCAGCATCGCGACCAGAATCATGAGGCCGATCAGCGAGCTGATGAGCCCGTGGCGTTTCTGGAACGCGACGAACGATGCGCTGTCCTCCGAGGCCGCGGCGCTTGCCTCCGCGGCGCGTGCCAGTCGCTCCGCGTTCGGCAGCTGAAGCACCAGCATCGCGAGAAACGCGACGACGCCCAGAATCTGCATCTGGAACATCCAGTGGTTCGGGAACGGCTCGAAGAACCCGTAGCCCCGCATCCCCGTCAGCGCGAACCCGCAGATGATCGCGAGGAACGCTCCAATCAGGCCGGGGCCGCGCAGCAGTCTCTGCGAGGTTCTGTAGGCGAACGCCATGACGGTGCGGTCGCCGGTTCGTTTAGCGCGGATCGTCAGCAGGGCGAGGGTGAACGTCACGCCGAACCAGAGGACGAAGCCGAGAATGTGCCCGAATAGCATGATGCCGGTGGATTCCATCCCGGAAGCTCCGGACGGCGGGGTGGCGGGTCAAGCCCGAGCCCCTCGCGGCGTCCGGCGCGTTGACGCGCGCCCCGGTTCATCTTCACCATCACGGATGACCCGTGAGGCCCGCTGTTGAACCCGACTCTCGAGACCCGGCTCCAGTCCGTCCTGGGCGAACGCTACTCGGATGCTGAAGCGCTCCGCCTCCAGCATGGGGCGGGGGAGTCGTTCCATTCCGCGGACGCGCCGGACGCGGTCGTCTTCCCCCGGACCACGGAGGAGGTCGCCGAGATCGTGACGGCCTGCGCCGAGCACGGAGTGCCGATCGTGCCGTTCGGCGCGGGAACGTCCCTCGAAGGCCACGTGAACGCGCTTCGTGGTGGCGTGTGCATCTCGTTGACCGGGATGAACCGGGTGCTGAGCGTGAGCCCGGAGGACATGGACTGCCGGGTCGAAGCCGGCGTAACCCGTCTCGGGCTCGAGGCCGAGCTCAGGGGCACGGGTTTGTTCTTCCCGGTGGACCCCGGCGCGGACGCCACGGTCGGGGGGATGGTCGCGACGGGCGCTTCGGGCACGACGACGGTCCGATACGGCGCGATGCGCGACAACGTGCTCGGGCTCACCGTCGTCCTCGCGGACGGCAGGGTCGTCGAGACGGGCGGACGGGCCCGGAAGTCGGCGGCGGGATACGACCTGACGCGCCTGTTCGTCGGTTCCGAAGGGACCCTCGGGGTCGTGACGGAGGTCGCGTTGCGGCTCCATGGAGTGCCGGAGGCGGTCGCGTCGGCGGTGTGCTCGTTCCCTGGCCTGAAGGAGGCGGTCGACGCGGTCACGCTCACCATCCAGACCGGGGTCCCGATCGCGAGGGCCGAGCTCCTCGACGACGTGCAGATGGAAGCGGTGAACCGGTTCTCCGGGTTCGACTACGCGGTCCGCCCGACGCTCTTCCTCGAGTTCCACGGAAGCCCGGCCGGCGTGGAGGAGCAGTCCCGGGCGGTCGCCGATATCTGCGCGGACCTCGGCGGATCCGACTTCAGGTGGGCCACTCTCCCGGAGGACCGGAACGAGTTGTGGCACGCTCGTCACGAGGCGTACTACGCCGGGCTCGCCCTGCGTCCCGGGGCAAAGGGCTGGCCCACGGACGTCTGCGTCCCGATCTCCGAGCTCACGAACTCGATCGTGGAGACTCGGGCCGACATCGATCGGGAAGGCCTGATCGCGCCAATCGTCGGACACGTCGGCGATGGCAACTTCCACGTGCTCTTCATCCTCGATCCGGATGACGAAGCCGAAATGGCGCGCGCCGAGCGGGTGAACGCCCGGATGATCGACCGGGCCATCGCCGTCGGGGGCACATGTACCGGCGAGCACGGCGTCGGATTCGGGAAAATCCCGTACCTCGAGAAGGAGCATGGCGCCGGTCTCGAGGCCATGCGCTGGCTCAAGCAGGCGTTCGACCCGAAGAACCTCATGAACCCCGGGAAGATCATCGAATGAACCGTTGCCTCGCTCGCATCGCGAACACCGTAGGCATCCTGTCGCTGGCTCTTATCGTCGCCTGCGGCACATCGGCCGACCCGCAGCCTTCGGCAGCGACCGGAGCCGATCTCGTCATCATCGGCGGCCGCGTCATGGATCCCGACAGCGGCCGCGACGAAGTGACGTCGGTGGCGATCGCGGAAGGCGAGATAGTGGGCGTGGGCCCCGGGCTCGCCGGGCGCGACACGCTGGATGCGTCGGGGCTCGTCGTCGCACCCGGCTTCATCGATCTGCACGCCCACGGACAGGACAGCGTGAGCGCGCGGCTACAGGCGCTGGACGGGGTCACGACGGCCCTCGAGATGGAGATCGGCGTCTATCCCGTCGCAGAGTGGGTCCGGTCGCGCGAGGGAGCGGCCCTCATCCACTTCGGCGCCACGGTGAGCCATCCCGGTGCGCGCCTGAAGCTGCTGACGGGCGTGGATGTCGGTCATTCGACGATGACTCCGCCCGGTCAGTCCGGTCCGTTCTCCTCCGACGCCATGTGGGAGGAGGTCGGCGACGAGCAGATCGTCGAACTCACCGGTCTCATCGAGCAGGGGCTCGACGAAGGAGGGCTGGGGATCGGCTTCGGCATCACGTATACGCCCGGAGCTTCGCGGACCGAGATCCTGCGCACGTTCCAGCTCGGGGCGGCCCGCGGGGCGCCGGCGTACGTGCATCTTCGCGGCGAGAATTCGGGGGGCACCCTCGGTGCGTTCCAGGAGGTCATCGCGAATGCGGTGGCAACGGGAGCGCCCGTCCACATCGTCCACATGAACTCGAGCGCCGACGAGATGGCCAGAACGACGCTGGAGTTGATCCGCGGCGCCCGTGAGCGCGGGGTCGATATCACGACCGAGGCCTATCCATACACGGCCGGCTCGACCCGGATCGAATCCGCGCTGTTCGACGAGTGGGAAGGGCTGACGGACGAGGATTACGGCCGACTGCAATGGTCCGGAACGCCCGAGCGCCTGAACGCGGAGTCCTTCCGCCGCTACAGGGAGCAGGGCGGCTGGGTCGTGATCCACGGGCGGAACGAGGAGACCAACGAGTGGATCGTCGCTCAGCCGGACGTCATGATCGCCAGCGACGGCATCCCCTACCTCTACGAGTCCATCCACCCCCGGGGCGCTGGCACGTTCTCCCGCGTGCTGGGGCACTACGTCAGGGACCGCGGAGCGCTCGATCTCATGACGGCGCTGGACAAGATGACGATCCAGCCGGCTCGCCGCGTGTCGGGGTTCGCGCCGGTCATGGAACGAAAGGGACGGGTCCAGGTCGGAGCCGACGCGGATCTGACCATCTTCGATCCCGCGACGATCATCGACCGTGCCGACTATGAGAACCCGGATACGCCGTCGGAGGGCGTCGTCCACGTCTTCGTGGACGGAACCGCCGTCGTGCGCGGCGGCGAGGTCGTTGACGGCGTCTACCCCGGCCGAGCGATCACGAGCGGGGGCTGACGCCCGGACTCAGCTGTCCGGCATTCGGAACAACGAATCGTCGACCTCCACGTTCGTTTCGATGGTCTCCCAGATGACGCTCTGGTCTCCCTGCGGAGAAACGGAGTTCACGGAGAACGGGAACATCAGCCCCGCGACCTCGCGGTAGTCGAACAGGTCGGCCGTCGTCGTCCCTATCCCATTTCGGGTCGCCTCGACGCGAATCAACATGTAGCTCGTGGTGTCGAGGAAGTAGCTCGACGATTCGCCCGAGGGGAACGTGACGTTCAGCCGGTAGGCCTCCTTCTCGCCCACGGTCTCCGTCCCGACGAAGTCGATCTGGTGTCCGTCGCCCTCCCACCCGACGAGCGGCCCGTCCAGGTCGGCCTGCTCGGCCATGGCGCCCGTCGTGACCGGGTCCGCCACCTGAGGCGCCGTCACCCCGGCGAGCGGGTTGACCCCCCACGCCGTCTCGCCGTCGAACGACTGAATGACATCTATCCCCTGAATCGTGACCACGGCGCGGATCATGGCCGGGCGCTTCGCCGTCACCTCGATCCCACCCGTCGCCGCTCCGCCCATCAGCGTCAACGCGCCGGTGCTTCGCGTCGATTGGAGCGCGAGCCACGCGTCTCGCCCTCCGATCGCGTCGTAGTGCTGGGCGAGGATCTCATCCAGGCTCTGACCGGAGACGGGAGCGAACATGATCGCGCCAATGACCGCGGCGACGCAGGCGCCCCGGAGCTTCGACATCGACTCACCTCGTGCATGAGAAAAGGGCCCGATCCGCGACGTGCGTGACCGGGCCCTGAAAATGGTCCCCCGGGGGGGGCGGAGGCTATCCCCGTGTCTCAGCTCCCCGACATCGAGAAGACAGACTCATCGACGTCGATGTTCACCTCGACCGACTCGAACATCAGCGACTGCGCCCCCATCGGTGTGTCGATCTCGATGAAGAACGGGAACATCATCCCATCGACGTCCTGGTAGTCGCCCATCGAGGTCGTCAGCTCCGTCGAAACCCCCTGGATGTCCCGAACCGCCACGACCTTGTACGGCAGGTAGGAGTCATCCAGGTAGTAGTAGGAGACGAGCCCGTCGCGGCTCGTGACCTTGAGCTTCATGGTCTCGGCGCCGTCCATGGTCTCGGTGCCCTCGAAGGACACAACGGTGCCGTCCTCCTCCCATCCGATCAGCGGGCCGTCGAGGTCTGCCTGCTCGACGATCTGCTGCGTCGTCGCTTCATCGGCGAGCGTGGGCTCGGTGACCCCCATCATCGGCATGATCTGCCACGCGGTCTCGCCGTCGTAGGCCTGGATGATGTCCATCCCCTGGATCGTGATCTCGATGCGAGCCATCGCAGGTCGCTTCTGCACGATCGAGAAGGGCCCGCTCATCATGCCCATCACATCGAGCGTCCCGGACGCCTGCATGGTCTGTAGACCGGTCCAGGCGTCGACGCCACCGATCGCCTCGTAGTACTTCGCCAGCACGTCCTCGGTGGACTGAGCCAGCGCCGGCGCGACGGAAACCGCCATCGCCACTGCCGCGAACGCGGCGCTTCGAACCTTCGACATGTCTATCTCCTGCGCTGAATCGGCTGTTGACGACGAAGCACGTACCCTTCGCCGAGAAGCTCTATTCGCTTGGCCCACGCCTCGCAAGCTCCTCGATCTCTCCGAGAACGTTGTCACGATCCGCCGCGTTCCGCGTGAGCACGAGAATCGTGTCGTCTCCCGCGAGCGTGGCGACCACTCCCTCGAGGCCCGCGTCGTCGAGCGCTACCGCCACGGCGTTGGCACAACCGCTGTACGTCCGGATCGCGAAGATCGCGTCGGCACGTACGATCTCGGTCGCGAAATCTCGCAGCGTCGTCTGTAGCACGCGGCGAGAGATCGGAGCGTGACCCTCCGCCTCGTTCGTGGTGTAACGCGAACGCCCATCGGCGTCCCGCACCTTGACGAGTCCGAGCCGGCCGACGTCACGCGAGGCCGTCGCCTGCGTCACGTCGTATCCGCGGTGCTTCAGCGCGCGAACGAGATCGGCCTGAGTTCGAATCGGCATCTCCCCGATCACCTCGAGGATCGCCCGTTCGCGCTCGCGACGGTGCGCCGGGGTCATTCCGCCGCCTCGTCCCCGCCGATCCGTTCGGCGAGGAGCTCGCCCTCGAGATGGGCGGCGTAGATGGGGGCGGGAGATCGGCCCTCGAGCCACCGCTCGAGGCCGGCCACCTCGGCCGTCGCCGTCTCGAGCTGCTCGGCAACCCGCACGGGTGCGGGGCCGCCGTGGGACGCGTGGGAGGCGACCGCCTGCTCGGGCCTCAAGTCGTCGAGGACGTCGTCGGTGACCTCCGGGCACACGGAACGGAGAGTGTCCAGCGGCAGCTCCCACAGCTCAACCCCGGCGGCCTCGGCCGCCCGGACAGCCAGCCCGGACTGCTCGTGCGCGGTCCGGAACGGAACGCCTTGCCGGACGAGGTGGTCGGCCAGCTCGGTCGCGGTGAGCATCCCGCCCTCGAGGGCGGCCGCCATCGCATCGGTCTGGAAGTGGAGCCCGCGGGCGATCGCGATCGCGGCCGCGGCGGACCAATCCGCCGTGTCGAGTGAGTCGAACAGCGGCTCCTTGTCCTCTTGAAAGTCGCTGTTGTACGTGAGGGGGAGCCCCTTCATCAGCGCGAGCAGCCCGCTCACGTTGCCGATCGTCCGCGCCGATTTCCCACGCAGCAGCTCGGCAGCTTCGGGGTTCTTCTTCTGAGGCATCAGGCTGCTGCCCTGCGAGATCGAATCGTCCAGCCGGACAAACCCGAACTCCTTCGTCGACCACAGAACGACCTCGTCCGCCCAGCGCGACAGGTGGACCATGAGGACGGCACACGCATAGGCGGCGTCGAGGACGTAGTCGCGATCGCCTACCGCGTGCATGCTGTTCGTGAACGTGGCATCGAATCCGAGGAGAGCGGTGCATCGCCGGGGGTCGAGCGGGAAGCTCGAGCCGGCGAGCGCGCCAGCGCCGAGCGGGGACGTGCCCGCAGCCGCATGGGCCGCACGGATGCGACTCGCGTCCTGTCCCAGGGCCGCGACATGCGCCAGGAGGTGGTGCGCGAGGCTCACCGGCTGACCGCGCTGGAGGTGGGTGTAGCCCGGGAGAAAGGTCTCGAGGTGCTCGGCGGCGCCCTCGAGGAGTGTGCGCTGCAGCCCGGCCACTCCGGAAAGGATGTCCTCCAGCCGCTCCCGGACGTAGAGCCTGAGCGCGATGACCGCCTGGTCGTTACGGCTGCGACCGGTGTGAAGCCGACGCGCATCGTCGCCGATTCGTTCGGTCAGGGTCCGCTCGATCCATGAGTGGACGTCCTCCTCGTCTCCCACGACGGCGAGAGTTCCACCCTCGATCTCGCCCAGGATCTCCGACAGTCCGGCGAGGATCGGAGCGGCCTCTCCATCGGCGAGCACCCCCGCATCCCACAGCATCCGCGCGTGCGCCAGTGACCCGATCAGGTCGTGGCGCACCATGCGTCGGTCGAAGTGGAGCGAGCCCGTAAACTCGTGGATCGCCGGGTGCAGCGGCGAATCGAAGCGACCTCCCCAGAGTGACGCGCCGGTGTCAGCCACCGGTCTGCGTGGTCCGCATTGCCGCCCCGGGGCGCGTCGCCGGCGCGGGTCCGTTCAGATCCGTCGAGTCGATCGAGCCCGGCTCGACCGGCTGGACCGGCGGGGCGGCGGCGTGCCTCACCCTGTGCGCGATCGCAGACGGAAGGCCCCACAGCTTGATGAACCCGCCGGCGTCGGCGTGGTCGTACACCGCATCCGCGTCGAACGTCGCGAGATCCTCCCGATACAGAGAGTGCGGCGAGGTGCGCGCGACTGCCGTCGCCTGCCCCTTGTAGAGCCGGACCGTCACGTCGCCGGTGACCGTCGCGTGGGCGCTGGCGAGGAACGCGTCCAGCGCCTCGCGTAGCGGAGAGAACCACAGACCCTGGTACACGAGCTCGGCGTAGCGCGCTCCGACGCCCCGCTTGAACGCGGCCGTGTCGCGATCAAGCGTGATCGCTTCCAGGTCGGCCAGCGCCGCGAGAAGGACGGTCCCCGCCGGGGTCTCGTAGACGCCCCGGCTCTTCATCCCGACGAGGCGGTTCTCGACGAGGTCGACCCGCCCGACCCCGTGCGCGCCCGCGATGGCGTTCAGCTTCTCGATGAGGGGGGCGAGCGTCATCGGTTCGCCGTTCAGCGAGACGGCCGTGCCCTCGTGGAAGCCGATGACGACGTCTTCGGCGACGTCCGGTGCCTCGACGGGATCGACGGTGAGGTCCCGAAGGTCCTCGGGAGCCGCCACCGCCGGGTCTTCCAGCACGCCGCCCTCGAACGACGTGTGCCACAGGTTCCGGTCGATGCTGTAGGGCTTCGAGCGGCTTCCGGGCACCGGAATGGCGCGCGCGGCCGCGTAGTCAAAGGCGTCGTCCCGCGAGTGAATCTCCCACTCCCGCCAGGGTGCGATCACCTTGAGGTGCGGCGCCAGAGCGCGGTAGGTGAGTTCGAATCTGACCTGGTCGTTGCCCTTGCCTGTGCAGCCGTGCGCGACGGCATCGCACCCGGTCGCGAGAGCGACCTCCACCTGTGCGCGGGCGATGACCGGCCGGGCGAGGGCGGTTCCGAGAAGGTAGCGGCGCTCATAGATGGCCCCGGCCTTCAACGCGGGCGCGATGCACTCGGTCGCGAGCGCGTCGCGGAGATCGACGACGTGGC
Source organism: Gemmatimonadota bacterium (assembly GCA_039587355.1). Lineage (GTDB taxonomy): Bacteria > Gemmatimonadota > Gemmatimonadetes > Palauibacterales > Palauibacteraceae > Palauibacter. The sequence goes on from JBDHIO010000001.1 coordinate 51,439, forward strand.
ACTCGGAAGCCCCCGTCGCCAGCGCCTTCGCCTCGATCGCCTCGAAGTCCTCGCGCTGTCCCACGTCGGCGACGACCGCGACGACCTCACAGCCGTAGTTCTCTCTCAGCCAGGTAACCATCACTGACGTATCGAGCCCGCCTGAGTAGGCGAGCGCCACCTTCTTGATCCCTGAATGCTCAGTCATGTCAGACTCGTCGATCTGTTCGGTTCATCTCCGGACGCGAAAACGCGGGGGCCTCGAGGGGCCACCCGCGCCATGGCGATAATGTATACGAGACGATGCATAAAAATGCAACCACGGACGGGCGGCAGAATTTCCTGCGCGTTCGTGCGTAGTTGATACGTTGAATTCGCTACGAATTGGATCACGCACACCAGAAGAGGACTTCGCATGCCTGGACTACTGACCAGAACCGCCCGGGGCGCAGCATTCGTGTTCGCCATCGGGCTGATGGCGGCTTCATCGGTCGCCGCGCAGGACGGGATCGTGGGCGACTGGCAGGGGACGATATCCGCCGGCGGCCAGACCCTCGAGATGGCGTTCCACGTGACCGAGGCCGAAGACGGAACGCTCGCTACGACCCTCGACGTACCCGCCCAGGGAGCGTTCGGGATCCCCGTGGAGGAACCGGCGTTCGCCGAGGGCGTGTTCACCTTCGGGATGTCGATGGCGCCGGGTGGCGCGAGCTACTCGGGCACCCTCAGTGAGGACGGGGCCACGCTGACCGGCACCTGGACGCAGGGGGGCATGGACGTCGAGCTCAATATGACTCGCTCGGAGGAGTAGGACTCACCTCGCGGCGCCCCGAGCTCAGGAGACGGGCGCCGCGACTCCTTCGAGGGGCTTCACGTCGGTGCCGTCGCCGCTGGACACGCCCCGCTCCTGCAGGCTCTTCACAGTGTGCTCCCGATGTCGGAGCGCGATGATCGCGTCGGCCGCCGCGGATGCCGCGGAGAGCGTGGTCGTGTAAGGAACGCCACGCGTCACCGCCGCCCTACGGATCGTGTAGTCGTCGTGCTGCGCGTGCTTCCCGAGCGGCGTGTTGACCAGGTGGTCGATCTCGCCGGATAGCAGGCGGTCGATCAGGTTCGGTCGTCCCTCGTGGACCTTGAGCACCTTGTCGCAGGGTACGCCACGCGTCGACAGGTACTTTGCCGTGCCCTCGGTCGCGAGGATCCGGAACCCGAGCTCGTGAAAGCGGCGAGCGATCGGGACGACCGTAGGCTTGTCGTTGTCGTGAACCGTGATCGCGATTGTCCCCGACTTCGGCAGACCCGAGTACACGGAGATCTGCGACTTCGCGAAGGCGAGCCCGAAGCTGTCTGCGAACCCCATGACCTCTCCGGTCGACCGCATCTCTGGCCCCAGCAGCGTGTCCGCCCCCGGGAACTTGTCGAAGGGCAGCACCGCTTCCTTCACGGCGACCTCGTTTGGAACGAGTTCGTCGCCGAGACCGAAATCGCTCAACGGACGCCCCGCGAGCACCCGCGCCGCCACGCGGGCCAGCGGCACACCCGTCGCCTTGCTGACGAAGGGGACGGTGCGGCTCGCGCGCGGGTTCACCTCAATCACGTAGACCGTGCCTTCGTGCACGGCGAACTGGACGTTGATCAGCCCGCGGACATCGAGCGCCATGGCGAACGCCCTCGTGTGCCGCCGCATGGTGTCCATGTCCGAGTCCCGCAGGAGGTACGGCGGCAACACGCACGCCGAATCGCCCGAGTGGATCCCCGCCTCCTCGATGTGCTGCATGATCCCGCCGATCACGACCGTCTCGCCGTCGCAGACCGCATCGACGTCGGCCTCGAACGCGTCCTCCAGGAATCTGTCCAGCAGGACGGGGTGCTCCGGAGAGGCCTGGATCGCGCGCGCGAAGTACTCGTGCAGCGAAGGCTCGTCGTAGACGATCTCCATCGCTCGGCCCCCGAGCACGTAGCTGGGTCGGACGAGTACCGGATATCCGATTCTGTCGGCGATGGCCACCGCTTCCTGCTCGCTCGTCGCGGTGCCTCCGGGAGGAGCGGGAACGTCGAGCTGCCGGCAGAGCTCGTCGAATCGGCGTCGGTCTTCGGCGCGGTCGATGGACTCGACGCTCGTCCCGAGAATCGGAACTCCGAGCTGCTCGAGCCGCCTGGCGATCCGGAGAGGGGTCTGGCCGCCGAACTGGACCACGACGCCGTGCGGCTGTTCGTGTTCGACGATCTCCAGCACGTCCTCGACCGTCAGCGGCTCGAAGTAGAGCTTGTCGGAGATGTCGAAGTCCGTCGACACCGTCTCGGGGTTCGAGTTGATCATGATCGTCTCGAACCCCTCTTCGCGTAGCGCGAGAGAGGCGGAGACACAGCAGTAGTCGAACTCGATCCCCTGGCCGATGCGGTTCGGGCCCGAGCCGAGGATGATGATCTTCTTTCGGTCGGATCGGACCGATTCGTTCTCAGTCTCGTACGTCGAGTAGAGATACGGCGTGGCCGCCGGGAACTCGCCCGCGCACGTATCCACGGTGCGGAACACGGGTCGGAGATCCGCAGCCCACCGGGCCTCGCGGACCTCCCGCTCAGTCGTCCCGCGCAACTGCGCGAGCTCGCCATCGCCGAAGCCGAGGCCCTTCACACGCTTCAGGATCTCAGGCGTCAGTTCGGGCGCGGCAGCGAACGCCTTCCCCTCCTGCACCAGCTCCTCGAGCTGCGTCAGGAACCAGGGGTCCATGCCGGTGAGCTCGGCGATGTCGTCTACCGACAGCCCCGCGGCGAACGCCCGGTAGATCTGGAACGGCCGCTCGGCCGTCGGGGTGCGAAGCGCCGCGCGCACCGTCTCGAGATCGCCGTCCTCCAGCCCGTCGTCGCCCGGGTCCTCCTCGGGGAGCCAGCCGGCCCGATCGTTCTCGAGGGCCCGAAATCCCTTGAGCCAGGCCTGCTGGAACGTCCGTCCGATCGCCATCACCTCGCCGACGGCCTTCATCTGCACACCGAGCGTGTTGTCGGCCTGCGGGAACTTCTCGAAGGCGAATCGCGGGATCTTCACGACCATGTAGTCGAGCACCGGCTCGAAGCACGATGGTGTGACCTGCGTGATCGCGTTCGGGATCTCATCGAGCCTATATCCGACGGCGAGCTTCGCCCCGATGCGGGCAATCGGAAAGCCTGTGGCTTTCGAGGCCAGGGCCGAGCTCCGCGACACCCGCGGGTTCATCTCGATGACGACCATCTCGCCGTTCGTCGGATGGACGGCGAACTGGATGTTGCACCCGCCCGCATCGACGCCGATCTCGCGGATACACTTGATTGCCGCATCCCGCATCAACTGGTACTCGCGGTCCGAGAGCGTCAGTGCCGGAGCCATGGTGATCGAGTCACCGGTGTGGACCCCCATCGGGTCGAAGTTCTCGATCGAACAGACGATCACGACGTTGTCGGCCTGGTCGCGCATCACCTCGAGCTCGAATTCCTTCCAGCCGATGATGCTTCGATCAATGAGAACCTCGCCGATCGGCGAGCTCCGAATCCCAGCCCGAACGAGGTCCTCGAACTCCTCGCTGTTGTAGGCCGTGCTCCCGCCCGTGCCCCCCATCGTGAACGAGGGCCGGATGATCGCCGGATAGCCCGTCGTCTTGACGATCTCGAGGGCCTCGTCGATGGACTTCGCGAACCCTCCGTGGGTGAGCTCGAGCCCGATCTTCCGCATCGCGTCCGCGAACTGCTCGCGATCCTCCGCCGTCTGGATCGCGCGGACGTCGGCTCCGATCAACTCGACGCCGTGCTTCTCGAGAACCCCGCTGTCGGCGAGCTCGAGCGCGACATTGAGCGCGGTCTGGCCGCCCATGGTGGGCAGGAGCGCGTCGGGTTTCTCTGCCTCGATCACACGCTCGACCCAATCGGCCGTCAGCGGCTCGATGTAGGTGGCGTCCGCGATGTCGGGGTCCGTCATGATGGTGGCGGGGTTCGAGTTCACGAGGATGACTCGATACCCCTCCTCACGGAGGGCCCGACAGGCTTGTGTCCCGGAATAATCGAACTCGCAGGCCTGGCCGATCACGATCGGGCCAGAGCCAATCAGGAGTATCGATTGAATGTCGTCGCGGCGTGGCATTGGCGCAGGAAAGTATGGGGTGCGAACCGCCCTCGCACCCCCTGATTTCGTCTAGGGTACGACCGCCGGGCGTCCCCCCGCCACGGTCTGAATTCCGGCTGCCCTGAGACGGCGATTCAGGTCCTCGATCGCCGCGAGCGCCTCGGTCTCGTAGCGGCTTTCCAGGGCCGTCCACTGCTCCGTCAGCAGCCGGTGCACGGCGACCTGTTGATCCGTGGGCCGATAGTCGGAGGAGCTGATTCCGCGTGCCAGCGACGTCATGCGGGCGTAAAGGAGCCGACGCCAGCGCAGGCCGTCCTGACCCGTGCCGGTGTGACGCAGGTCGAACAGGTCGTATTCGATGTCCTTCACGAGCGCGTTCACGTCCGCCACGGCCGAGAGCAACGTTTCCCGGTCGGCCACCTCGGGGTCATCGAGCCGGGCGGTGAGGTCGTCCAGCTGTACCCGTACCCGCTCGATCTCGTTGATCAGCCGCGCGGCCTCGTCCACCATCTCGGCGATCTCACGAACCACTTCGTTCTGCTCGGCGATCGTCGCCAGGGATCCCGGCGAAGCCGGGTCGATCAGTACTTCGAGCGGCTGCTCCTGCACCACATCCCCGACGGTCATGCGCACCGTGTAGTCGCCCGGAGGCACCATGATCGTGACGCGGCCGCCGCCGGGCATCGACCGCCACCCGCGCGTCGGGATCTCAATGTGGGGCGCTTCGTCCGGTTGGGTGAGCAGGCGCGCCTGCGTCGTCGGCTCGCCGCGCAGTCCCCACATGATACGGTTTAGCCCGGCGGAGCGGCTCCCCGACAAATCGGTCACGACCTCGCCTTCGGAGTCGAGGATCTCGAGCTCGACGCCATCGACGGAGTCGGGGAGGTAATAGTGGATCGAGGCACCGAACGACGGGTTGCGTCCGACGACCGGGTCATCGGGCTGCGACATGGCGGACGCGCGGTTCCGGAAGCGATACGCGGGCCGTGGAGCCAGCAGCGTCGGCGCGGAAGGCAACACTCCCTCGCCCACGGCCAGCTGCTGAAGCGCCGTGATGTCGTCCATGATCCAGAAGCCGCGGCCGTAGGTGGCGATCACCAGGTCGTTGAACCGCTCCTGCACCGTGATCCAGTGCACCGGGGCGGGCGGGAGGTTCGACCGCATCGACACCCAGCTCGAGCCGTCGTCGAACGAGACGTACAGGCCGTTCTCGGTCCCCGTGTAGAGCAGCCCGGGCGTGACGGGATCCTCGCGGATCACGTGCGTGAAGCTCAGCACCGAACGGGGGATCCCGGCGTCGATGCGTCGCCAGGTCTCGCCGTAATCCGTCGTGACGTAGAGATACGGGTCGAACTCGCCGATCTGGTGCCCATCGACGGCGACGTAGGCCTTGCCCGCCCGATGCCGCGACGGCTGGACGTTGGAGACGGTCGAGCGCGCGGGGAGACCCGGGATGCTCGCGGTCACGTTCGCCCAGTCGGCACCCCCGTTTCGCGTCACGTGGACGAGTCCGTCGTTCGAGCCCGTCCAGATCACGCCGGGTTCGAGAGGCGATTCGGAGATCGCGAACACCGTCGGAGCGATGACCGGCCCGGTGTCGTCGAGCGTGAGGCCGCCGGTGAGCTGCTGGAGCTCGGGATCATCGGTCGTGAGGTCTGGGCTAATCACCTCCCAGCTCTGCCCGCGATCGGTCGTCCGGTGTACGTACTGACTGCCCACGTACACCGTGTTGTGGTCGTGCGGGGACATCTCGATCGGGAACGTCCACTGCCACCGGAACTCCTGATCCTCGGCGGGCCAGCTTTCGATCCCGAGCGGCCACACGGAGACGCTGCGCGAAAGCCCGCTTTCCAGGTCGTGAATGGACATCGTCCCGTCGTAGCACCCCGTCCAGACCGTCTTGTGATCTACCGTGTCCGGCACCGCGAATCCGACCTCGCAGCCGCCCACGGACCGCCATTCGCCTATCGGGATCGAACCACCCGTCAGGGTGTTGGACGGTGCGATCGTGGAGGGTCCGTCCTGGCGGTTTCCGTAAACGTTGTAGGGGATCCGGTCATCCACATGCGCGTGGTACATCTGGGCGATGGGGAGCTGCGGTCGATACCAGGAACCGCCGCGGTTTGTCGAGATGGAAACGCCGCCGTCGTGACCGACGATCATCCGGTTGGGGTCCTCCGCGTCGATCCACATGTCGTGGTGGTCGAAGCCGGGTGACGGCGACGTGCGCGAGTGGCTCCGTCCGCCATCGTGAGACGTGAAGTGCCCCGGCGCGTTGAAGTAGACCTCGTCCGCGTCGGCCGGCGAGACCGCCAGCCGCGTGTAATACAGCCAGCGGGCGGATAGGTCGTTGCTGGCGTTGACCATCTCCCAGGCCCGTCCGCCGTCGTCCGACCGCCAGAGCGTGCCCTGATACGGGTCCGACGGAGCGAAATCGTTGTTGGAACTCGTCTCGATCAGGGCGTACACGCGGTCGGGGTCATCGGCGGACATGCCCAGACCGATCTTCCCGAGGGGCTTCGTCGGGAGCCCGTTGCCTTCGAGCTCCTGCCACGTGTCGCCGCCGTCGCGGCTGGTCCAGAGACCGGATCCGGGTCCGCCGCTGGTCCGGCCCCACGTCTTCACCTCGATCTGCCACATGCCGGCGAAGAGGATTCGCGGGTTCGACGGATCCATGACGATGTCCGAACACCCGGTATTCTCGTCGATGAAGAGCACGCGGTCCCACGACTCGCCACCGTCACGAGTGCGGTAGACGCCGCGCTCGGGCTGAGGTCCGTACGTGTGGCCGAGCGCGCACGCGTACACCGTGCCGGGGTCGGTGGGATGCACGATGACGCGGCCGATCCGTCCGGTCGCGTCGAGGCCGCGGTGCTCCCACGTATCGCCGCGATCCAGGGAACGGTAAATGCCGTTGCCCAGCGAGATGTTCGCGCGAATGAAGGACTCCCCGGTGCCCGCCCAGAGGATGTTCGGGTCGGACGGCGCGAGCGCGAGCGACCCGATCGATGCGACGTCCTGATCGTCGAAGACCGGAGTCCACTGGTGCCCCCCGTCCGTCGAGCGCCAGACGCCGCCGGACGCGGCGCCGGCGTAGTAGACGTTCGGGTCTCCGGGCTCGCCGATCACCGCGATCACACGATTCCCGCCGGGACCGATGTGGCGGTATCGGAGATCGTCGAAGAGGTCCTCGGAGACAGTGGACTGACCATGGGCCGGACCCGTCAGGGCCACGGCGGCAGCGAAGCAGGCAACGAGGAGGCGCGAACGACCGCGCATTACGGACCCTCCGTTAGGGGACGGGCCGGACCTTCGGTCGGTTCGGCCTTCGGGCAGGCGGGAAACTCGTGACGGGATCCATCTCCGGGCAACCTCTCCCGCCGATCACCGTCCTTCAGACCCCCGGCCGGAGGTCGTCCCAGGCGGAGAGCACATCGTCGACCTCGATCCCCATCATCGAGCAGTTCTCCGCCCACCACTCCTGGCCCGGTTGCAGCGGCTCGAGGCCGGCCTGGTACACGATGCGGATCGGCCCGGTCCCCCGGGGCGCCACGTGCCTTGGGTCCATCGCCCCGAACATGACGACCAGCGGGCAGCCGATGGCTGCCGCCGCGTGGGCCGGACCGGTATCGACCGAGATCATCGCCGTCGCGCGTTCGAAGAGACCGAGGAGGCGGGGGATCGGCAGGTCTCCGGCCGCGTTCACGACGCGATCGCCCGGCAGCCCCCGGGAGATCTCGTCGTTCAGGTCGCGCTCGTTGGCGACGCCGCAGAGCACGGCGACGAGATCCGGGTCGCGATCGAGGACACCCCTCAGCACATCCGTCCAGCGCGCCTCCGGCCAGTACTTGAGGTTGCTCGGTCGATCCCGCCGGGCCCGTCGCATCGTCTTCTTGTTCCCGGGCTGAAGGAGGACGAACCTCCGGTCGGTCAGCCCAGCTGTCGCCAGCCAGGCGTCGGCGTCGGCGAGGTCGGACTCCCGAACGGTGAGTCTCGGGAGGTAGGCTCCCCGCTCTGCACCGGCGAAACGCAGGAAGTGGTCGACCGAGTGCTCGTCCACATCAAGGGGGACATCCGCCAGCGAGTGAAACGGGACCCCGTCGCCTCTGCAGCGGCGGGCGAACGTCAACGTCGGGTCGTCGTCCCAGGTCCAGATCCCGTCCCAGCGGGACTTTCGAAGCTCACGCGCAAGCGTGCGCTTGGATGGCGACAGAGCGAACGGGATGCGCATGCTGGGGAGCAGGTGGCACTCCCCGGCGTACGGGCTCCGATCGAAGACGGGGCGGCTCCACGACCCACCGGAGACCATCGTGATCGTAGTCTCGGACGCCCCCTCGGCGAGGGCCTGGAACATCGCGGTCAGCATGACCATGTCGCCGAAGGCGCACGATCGGATGACGAGAACGCGCCGGGACATGCTCCTCCTCGACTCGAGGCGCCGTTTCATCAGGGAACCGGCCGACGGTACGGCGCCCGCCTACATTGCGGAAGACCGGGCGATCGAGAAACGCGATTCGGAGCCGGATCGCACCGACACGAAGGAGCCTCATGAATCCGAAACGTCTCGTGCCGGTAGGGTGGAGCGCGATCGTCGCTCTCGCCGCACTCCCGTGGTTGGCCGGCGCCGCCGACGCTCAGCAGGTCCCCGACACCGACTACGATCCTCCGATCGATCGACCGCGTTTCGGCGAGGGCTCCGGTCCGCTGGTCGCGGTCGACGCCGCGCACAACAACTTCCATACGGCGGATGGCCGGTACGGAGCGTTCGCGCGGCTCCTCCGCCGAGATGGCTACGTGGTCGACTCCTCCGATCAGACGTTCACCCCGTCGCTGCTCGCCGGAATGTCCGTTCTGGTGATCGCGAACCCGATCGCCGACGAGAACGTCGAGGACTGGGAGCTTCCGACTCCGTCCGCGTTCTCGGATGCGGAGATCGCCGCGGTCGAGGAATGGGTGCGAGACGGCGGCTCGCTGCTCCTGATCGCGGACCACATGCCGATCGCGGGCAACGCGGAGGCCCTCGCTGCCGCGTTCGGACTCCGGTTCCAGAACGGATTCGCGTTCGACGAGAGCGGCGGAGGCTTCTTCTCGTTCTCCCGTACGGACGGGACGTTGGCGGACCACGAAGTGACTGACGGTTCCCGTGCCGACGAGCGCATCGAGCGGGTCGCGACGTTTACGGGCCAGGCGTTTCGGGTCGATCCCGGCGTTCGGAGCGCACCGATCCTCACGCTCCCGGAGGGGGCGACGCTGGTTCTGCCCCGGGTCGCGTGGGAGTTCGACGAAGGGACTCCGAAGATCCCTGCGGCCTACCTGCTCCAGGCGGCGCTAATCGAGCATGGTAGAGGACGTGTGGCCGCGTTCGGCGAGGCCGCGATGTTCAGCGCCCAGCTCGCCGGTCCGAACCGGGCGCCGATGGGGATGAATCACCCGCAAGCTGCAGAGAACTACCGGCTCGTACTGAACGTGCTCCGCTGGCTTACTCCCGGGGGCTGAGTCCCCGGGAATAAGCCTCACTGCATCAGGATCGAGATCTCTCGCAGCACCCAGGACGCGACCGGACGATTGTCCCGCATCGCCGGAAGGAAGGTGAGCCCCCGGAGGAACCCCTCCGCGGCCTCATCGAAGGCCTCGCTGCCCGACGATGTCTGGATCTCGAGCTCGACGGCGGCCCCTTCTCTCGTGATCAGGACCCAGAAGATCGCCTTCGTCGTCGCCGGCAGGGACTCGGCCCGCAGTATGGGCAGCAGCGTCTTCGACAGCGTGGCCTGGGTCTCCGTGGTCCAGATCGTCTCGGGCCCCTGATCGTACGGGATGTACGATGGTCCCAGCGCCCGTAGCGCCTCCAGATCGTCCTCGGCCCGCGCCCGCGGGTCGGCGGCCGTCCCGGGCGGCACCTGTTCTTCGGATTCCGCCTCGGCGACCGCTGCCGCTGCAGCCGCGGCGGCAGCCGCAGCCGCGATCTCTGCCGCCGCGATGGAATCTGCTCGCGCCACACTCGCGATCGAATCCTGTCTCGCGACGGTCGCGATCGAGTCCTGCCGCGCGGCCTCGGCGATCGAGTCCCGTCGGGCCGCCGCGACCGCCGCCGCTGCCGCGGCTTCGGCCGCCGCGATCGAGTCCTGCCGGGCCTCCGCGACGAGGGAGTCCTGCCGGGCCTGCGCGGCGGCGAGCGAATCGGCCCGTGCCGCAGCCCGCAGCGAGTCGGCCCGGGCGACCTCGGCCGCCTGTTCCTCCCTCAGCGCCGCGAAGGAATCGCGAACGGCGGCCTCGATCGAATCGACGATGGCGGCCGCCCGATCGGAGATCCGGAAGGTGTCCGGGTCCACGGCGGCCGGAGTCGCCAGCGCCACCGGCTCGGACGCCTCGGTCCGGGGGGTCCCGGACTCCTCCCGGTCGGCGTAGGGGGAATCAGGGGGCGGAAGGGGCCGGCAGCTCGCTACGCCAACCAGTAGCAGAACGAGGGCAGCGCGCATCAGGACTCGACGGCCTCCCCGCGCTTCGCCGCCTCCTTGCGCCGGGCCGTGAGGATGATGGTCAGCAGACCTCCCCAGACGAAACCGAGGATCAGGATCATCACGATGATCGTCGTAGTGGTCACGCGTTCCCTCCGCTGTCGAGTCCGAGGTCGCCGGCCACACCCTGCATGGCGGCGATCACGAACGCGATGTGCTCGGGCATGTCCTCGCCGAGCTCCTCGCAGCTCCGGATCATCTCGTCACGATCCAGCGCGGCGGCGAACGCCCGGTCCTTCATCTTCTTCCGGACCGACTTCGTCTTCATGCCTTCGAGACGGGTCGGCCGCACCAGGGCGACCGCGACGATGAAGCCGGTCAGCTCATCGACGGCGCGGAGCGTCTTCGCCATGAGCGTCGTCGCTTCGACCCCAGTGTAGTCGGCGTGCGCCATGATCGCGTCGAGGATGTCCTCGTCGACCCCTCGCTCGCGAAGGATGGCCACCCCCGTGGACGGGTGCTCCTCGTCGGCCGCGTGCGCGTCGTTCGGCCAGCGCTCGTAGTCGAAGTCGTGCAGTAGACCGGTCGCCCCCCAGCGGTCCTCGTCCTCGCCATACTTGCGAGCATAGGCCCGCATCGCGGCTTCGACCGACTGCATGTGGCGCCGGAGGCTGGGGCTCTCCGTGTACTCGTGTACCAGGGCGAGCGCTTCTTCGCGTGTCGGGACCATCTGGTCGGTGTCTCCTCTGCCTCAGTTGTCGCGCATCGCGGCGAGCAGACGCTCGGGCTCGGCCGAACTCAGCATCACCGAGTGGCCGCGATTCGTCGGAAGGTACACGACCCGCGTCCGATCCGTGAGGTAGATGAGGGCCTTCTCTCCGTTCCGCAGTCGGAACCACCCCGCGGCGAAGCCGCCGAGGCCGGTCCCCATGGTCCTCGTGCGGGGCGTGAGGTCGGGTTCGCCCCTCAGGTCCACGATCCGTGCGTCGTCCAGCAGAAAGGCGTCGTGGGGGATCGTTCGACCCCAGAGGTCGCCGACGAGCTTGAGCCCCTGGGGCGTGACCTCCGCTCGACTGTGCCGCGTCGACCATGCGACCCAGCTCAGCATCACGCAGAGGCCGACAAGCAGGATCATCACCGCGACCAGGAGCCACACGCTCTTTCCCGTCGCCGGGGGAATCGGAAACACCTGACTCACTCTTCTCGCCTCCTCTTGCCGTGGAGGAGCGCGGCCCGGGTCACCGAGTTGCGGCCGAACCGGTCCTCGAGCGCATCGAGCGCCCCCGCGATTCGAACATCCGAATCATCCGGCTCGCTGACGGGATCCTCGCCTCCGGGTCCGGACTCGAACATGGTCAGTTGCCGTGCGGCCTCCTCGCCGAAACCCGTGAGGCTCACTCCGATGAGGCGCACCCTCCGCCTCCGGTCGTCTAGCTCGCGGAAAAGCTGGCGGGCGACGGGCCAGATCTTCTCCGTCGTGGCCGCAGGCTCATCCAGCGTGCGCTGCCTCGTGTGGGTCTCGAACCCTTCCCATCGCAGCTTGAGGTGCACCGTACGCCCCGCGAGGGATTTCTTGCGCAGCGAGCGGGCGACGCCGTCGCAGAGACCCAGCAGCGTATGCTCGACACGCTCCCGGTCGTCCTGGTCGGTTCCGAACGTGATCTCCTTGCCCAGCGACTTCCGGATGGAGCCGCGACGCACGGGACGATAATCGAGACCGTTCGCCAGGTTGTGGAATCGGGCGCCCATCGCCGGGCCGAGCGCCGCCTCGAGCGTCGCGAGGTCGAGGCGCGCGACATCGCCGATCGTGCGGAGCCCCATCCGACCCAGCTTCCGTTGCGTGACGGCTCCCGCCCCCCAGAGCCGCGAGATCTCGAGAGGGGCGAGAAACTCGCGCTCTCCACCGTGAGGCACGACGACGAGGCCGTCGGGCTTGTCCAGATCGCTCGCGACCTTCGCCACGTACTTGGAGGACGCGACGCCCACCGAGGCCGTGATACGCTCCACCTCGACGATTCGAGCCCTGATCGCTCGCGCGATCGTCGGCCCATCGCCGAACAGGTCGTGGCTCGCCGTGACATCCAGAAACGCCTCGTCGAGGCTCAGGCCCTGGACGAGGTCGGTGTAGCTCTGGAAGATCTCGAAGATCCGCTCGGACGCCTCTGCGTAGAGTGACATCCGGGGCCGAACGTAGGCGGCGTGCGGGCAGCGTCTCCACGCCTGCGAGATCGGCATCGCCGAGCGAATGCCGTACTTCCGCGCTTCGTAGTTCGCCGTCGACACGACGCCGCGTCCCTTGCCCTGCTTCGGGGCGGAGCCGATGACGACCGGCCTTCCCTCGAGCGACGGGTCCTCGCGGATCTCGATCGCCGCGAAGAACGCGTCCATGTCGACGTGCAGGATCGTGCGCGGGCGTGCGGGTCGTTCGCTCACGCCGTCGCCTCCGCCGTGGCGGTTGTCGAGGCCTGCGGTTCCGCTCCGACCGACCGTTCGTCGAGCACCCGCCGCACGCGCCCCGGAGCGTCGCTGAGAATTCCATCCACACCCCAGTCGAGGAGCCGGCGCATGTCGTCGGGATGATTCACCGTCCAGACGAAGACGCCGATCCCGTCGGCGTGGGCCCGACGGACGAACCCGGGGCTCACGACACGAATCACCGACCGCTTCTCGGGCACCATCGCGGCCGCGGCGCCCCGGGGTCGAAAGAAGCGGTTGAGCCCCACCTTTCCGGAGAGCACGTATCCGGTCAGGTCCTGCTGGTCCATGCACCGCCATCTCGCGTGCAGGGCCGCGGGGGCGACGTGCGCGCGGTCGAACCCGCCGACGAGGATGCGATCTCGGTGCGGGGAGCGCTGGAGCCACGCCCCCATGGCCTCGCCCGCCCGTCCGGACTTGATCTCGACCACCACCGGGAGGTCACCGACCGCTTCGACGATCTCATCGAGCGTCGAGATCGATACTCCCTTCCCCCGGTAGGGGTGGGTCGCCCCGTCGTCCGTCGTGAAGCGATACCCGGCGTCGAAGGCCCGCAGGTCGGCCAGTGTATGCTCCTCGACGGTGCCCGTGCCATCAGTGGTTCGCTCGAGGGTGGGGTCGTGGATCACGACGACGTGGTCGTCGGCGCTGCACTGGACATCGAGCTCGACCGCGTCCACTCCGACCTCGAGGGCGTGCTCGAACGACGGAAGCGTGTTCTCGGGCGCGAAAGCCGCCGCCCCTCTGTGTCCGATCACACGGATCGGAGAGCCCGGTCCGAAAAGGTCGTCAGCGTACACTTTCGCCGGTGTCACGCTTCGTTTGGGCCCGTCCCATCCCGAGCGAGAGGGCGCCCCAGGCCGCGGTGAACGGGATCGTCGCTACGGCCATCCACGACAGGCTCAGTCCGATCGAACGCAGCAGGCCGTCGATGCCGGCGCCCGCGACATCGCCGCCGCGGTAGAGGAACACGTCGATGATCGGCTTCGCCTTGTACTTCTCCTCGGCCGGCACCACGGCGAACAGGGTCTCGCGGGCCGGTCGGGAGATCGCGTACCGGGTCGCCCGGTGGATCGCCTGGAACAGCGCCATGACGCCGAACGTCGGCCACATCGCGAGCACTCCGAACCCGAGCGTCGTCACGAGCGGGAGGATCGCGAGCGTCCACCCGATTCCGAGGCGGGCGATGAGCCGGGTGGTGATGAAGATCTGGGTGACGAGCGTCGCGATCTGTGCGAGCATGTCGAAGTACGCGAACCGGCCGATCATCTCGCTGAACGCGTCCGAGGACTCCAGGACGATGTTCGCCTGCGCGAAGTAGATCAGCGTGTTGGACACCGCCATCGCGATGATCCAGACGCCGATCCCGAGGAGGTACGGGGACCGTATGATGGCGAGCAGGCCGTCCATCGCGCCGCCGCCGATCGGGTTGCCCGATCCGCCCCCGTCCGTCGCGTCATCGGCCGATGCTCCCGACGCCGTCCCCGCGCTATCGCCCAGGTGCGAATGCTCCGACTGCATGGCGGCCCGGTCGAGAATGAGCATCACCACGATCGCGATCCCGAAGAGCGCGGCGCCCGTCAGCATGAGACCGGCAGGGAGGAAGGGAGATTCGGTCCGGTTCGCGACCCAGGTCGTGGCGGACCCTCCCACGATCGCCCCCAGCGTGCCGCCAATCCCGACGAACGCGAAGAGCCGCTTGCCCTGATCGACGTTGAAGATGTCGACCATGTATGCCCAGAACACGCTGGTCGAGAACAGGTTGATGACGCTCAACCACGTGTAGAACGTGTATCCGACACCCCGCGCGAGCCCCGTCTCGGCATCCGTGCCGATCACGCCGCCGCCCGCCAGCGCGTCCCAGATCAGCAGGCCGGAGAACGCGATCAGACACACGATCACGAACAGATAGGCGATCGGGATGAAGCGCCGTCGATCCGTGCGGCTGACGACTCCGCCGAACGCCAGGACGAAGACGAGCGAAATCACAGATGTCAGGATGAACAGCCAGCGCAGGTCGTCCATGCCGCGCGACACGCCCATCGCCTCGCGGACGGGTCTCAGGAAGAAGTACCCGCACAGCAGAAGGAAGAAGAAGATCGCGGACAGGACCGCCAGCGGAAGCTCGCCGCGGCGGAAGTTCAGCAGACGACTGATGGTGTCGGACACTGGCGTGGCGGTCCTTGGAACGGGTTAGCGGTAGATCTCGAGGCTCGACAGGTGTTGAAAGCTGTCGGCGATGGAAGTCGCCGCGTCATCAGGCGAGTCGTGCTCGACGAAATAGTGCTGCAGCCCCGCGCGCTCCGCATCACGGAAGATCTCCGCGAAGTCGATCACGCCCCGGCCGACGTTCACCATCTCGCCATCGGCCGTCCGGTCCTTCACGTGGCAGAGCTCGAACCGGCCCGGGTACGCGTCGAAGTAGAGAAGCGGCTCGCCGCCGCCATGGATCATCCAGAAGAGATCGACCTCGAACGTCACCAGATCGGGCTCCGTGCGCTCGAGGAATACGAGAAGCGGTACGTCCCCATCGGTCATCGCGAGTTCGACCGCGTGGTTGTGGAACGCGAACCGAAGCCCTGCCGCGTTGCACCGTTCGCCGAACCCGTTCATTTCGTCGGCCACCCGGCGGACCGCATCGAGCGATGCCAGCTCGTCGCGGGGCAGGGAAGGCAGGACGAGGTACCTGTGACCGAGGATGTTCGCCGTCTCGGCCGCTTCCTCGAAGCCGTCCCGGAAGACGTCGATGCCGTGGTGCGTCGCCGGCGCGGTCAGTCCGACGCGGTCCAGGGTCTCGCGGACCTGTCGGGGAGTGCGGTCGAAGAGCCCGGCGAACTCGACCTCCTCGTAGCCGATCTCGGCGACCGTCTCCAGCGTGCCGTCCACGCTCTCGCCCATGAGCGAGCGGACCGTATAGAGCTGAATCCCGATCCGATCGAGCGGCGCGACCGCTCCTTTCGTCGCGCGCGGCAACGCCATCCCGGCGGTCGCGAGCGCGCTTGCGCAGATGAAGTCTCGTCTGTCCATGGCACCGAATATGGCCCGGCACCCCCGCTGAGTCGATTGCATCGACCCGCTGCGTCGATTGCGATCGGCTCGGACCGTCGGGGATATTGATCGGGCGACGACGAATTCCGCGTGCAACGGGAAAGGCGGCTCCGTGAAGAGACGAGAAGCGTTGAGGATCCTCGGGACGGCAGCGAGCGCCCAGGCGGTCCTTCCGACCGTGGGCCTCGGCGACCTCATGGCGTGGGGACACCAGGTCAGGAGCGGGCTCGTGCCCGGCGAGAGACGGACTCTCGAAGCACTGTCGCCTGCCCGGGCCCGGGCGGTCGTCGCCGTCGCGGAGGTCATCATTCCCGCGACGGACACGCCCGGTGCGACGGACGCCGCCGTGGTCGACTTCGTGGATGTGATTCTCGCGGAGTGGCTGGACCCGGCCGATCGGGATCGGGTTCTCGAAGGGGTCGACGACGTGGATGCTCGCGCCCGGACGCTCGAGGGAGCCGCCTTCGACGAGTGCTCGGCCGAGGGACAGGTCAGACTGGTCGCCGAGCTGGACGCCGAAGCGGCCCGCCGGCGTCGCGCACTCGACGATGGCATGCCGCCTCACTACTTCCACGACCTCAGGCGGTTCGTCCTGGCGGGCTACTTCACGTCCGAGGTGGGCATGCGAGCGCTCGGCTACCGGATCGTCCCGGGCGCCTGGGAGTCGTGCGTCCTGCTGGACGAGTTCGCCGCGGGTACCGGCCGATGACGGCGCGTCGCGCCGAAGGCGCACCCCACGTGCGTCGTCAGGAGGAATACGACGCGATCGTGATCGGGTCGGGCATGACCGGCGGGTGGGCGGCGAAAGAACTCACCGAGGCGGGGATGCGTACGCTCGTCCTCGAGGCCGGACCGATGGTCGTCCCGGAGCAGGACTACGTCGAGCACGTTCCGCCGTACCGCATGCCGTACCGGGGGTGGAACGACCGCGCCGCCCTCGCGGCCGAGCAGCCGGTGCAGCGGGAGTGCTACGCGTGCGACGAGATGGGTCGGAAGTTCTTCGTGAACGATATCGAGAACCCCTATTCCACCGGCGAAGACAAGCCGTTCAAGTGGATTCGGGGCCGGCAGGTCGGCGGGAAATCGATCATGTGGGCACGGCAGAGCTACCGCCTCAGCGACCACGATTTCGAAGCCAACGCACGTGAGGGCGTCGGCGTGGACTGGCCGCTCCGGTACGCCGACCTGGCACCCTGGTACGACTATGTCTCGACGTTCGCGGGGATCAGCGGCCGGAAGGAGGGGCTCTCGCAGCTCCCGGACGGCCCGTTCCTTCCGCCCATGGACCTGACCTGCGTCGAAGAGGTGCTCAGACAGGGCATTGAGCGGCACTTCGGGCCGACCCGCATGCTGACGATCGGACGCTCGGCGGTCCTGACGCGGGACCACAACGGGCGATCGGAATGCCACTACTGCGGACCCTGTCACCGTGGGTGCCGCACGCGAAGCTACTTCAGCTCGGTCAACGCGACCCTTCCGGCCGCCGAGGCCACCGGCCTCATGACGCTGCGACCGGACAGCGTCGTCCACAGCATCATCTGGGATCCGGCGAAGGGACGCGTCACCGGGGTCCGGGTGATCGATCGCGAGACGCACGCCCCGCTGGAGTTCTACGGGCGGATCGTGTTTCTCGGCGCATCGGCGCTCGAGTCGACGCGCCTGCTGCTTCACTCGACGTCCGCCGACTTCCCGGACGGGCTGGCGAACTCGAGCGGCGTCCTCGGCAAGTACCTCATGGATCACACAATGGGTGTCGGGGCGTCGGCGACGTTCCCCGGCTGGGAGGCGTACACGTTCACGGGCCAGCGGCCGAACGGCATATACATCCCGCGGTTCCGCAACGTGACCGAGCCGAGCAGCGATTTCGTCCGTGGCTACGGCTATCAGGGTTGGTCCACGCGCCCGGGCTGGAGCCGTGGCGTCGACGAGCCCGGGTTCGGGGCGGAGTTCAAGCGGCGCATGTCCGGTCAGGGCCCGTGGAACATGGAGATCGGAGCGTTCGGGGAGTGCCTGCCGCGAGAGTCCAACTACATCGAGCTCGATCCTGATCTGAAGGACGCCTGGGGTATTCCGGCGCTCAAGATCCACTGCGAGTGGGGAGACAATGAGCGCGCGATGATGGCGGACGCCGCGGACCAGGCCGCCGAGATGCTGGAGGCGGCCGGTGGACGCGACATCGTCCGGATGGGCGATCTCACCGACCCAGGTCTGACGATCCACGAGATGGGAACTGCTCGCATGGGACGCGATCCGAAGACGTCGGTGCTGAACGGGTTCAACCAGAGCTGGGACGTGCCGAACCTCTACGTGATCGACGGAGCGTCGATGCCCTCATCCGCCTGCCAGAATCCTTCGCTGACGTACATGGCGCTCACCGCGCGGGCATGTGCCCATGCCGTCGAGTCGTCGAAGCGGGGGGAGCTCTAGCAGCCGGCGAGCCGGGGCCTGACGGAGGGATAGAAAGCGGGGGCCCACCGCCCGGTCGTCCCAACCCGTGCAAGCATCTCGCTCGCGGATTACCGAACGGCAGACCCCAACTCTCGTCACTTCAAAGCGCGGAGCTGAAGCGAATCGGGGGCTTCATCCCGACAACGATCGGGATCCGCCGTTCGTGACGAAGCGCGTTACCGCGCCCCGCGTGTTCTCACCTGGAGTCGGCCCTATCAGGCTCGGGCCGCTTCGGAGGCGAGGGCATCCGCGACCCTCTCGACCTCGGCCATCGTGTTGTACAGGTGCGGGCAGAACCGGATACCGGGGTAGTCCCCGCCGCGCGGCGCACCGGCGATCCGGTGCTCGGAGTAGAGCCGCTGGTAGACCTCGCCGTGGTTCTCGATCGGGAGCACCACGACGACGACTCCGTGACTCCGCTCCGGCACGTCGGATGTGTGGAAGGTGGTCCCCGGGACGCGTTCGAGTACCGCCCGTTTGAGCCCGGCGGCGAGCGCCTTCACGCGTTCTTCGATGAGGTCCGTCCCGATCGCCTCGTGGAATTCGACCGCAGTCTGAACCGCCGCGACCGCCGCGTCATCCCGCTGTCCGAGGTTGTCGAACTTCCGCGCGCCGTTCTCTGGCCCGCCGTCGTACCCGACGCTGACGATGCTGGGCCAGTGGTCCTCGATCCGCTCCTCGCGGACGTACAGCACCCCCGCCTCCTTCGGGCCGACGAACCACTTGTGGGCGCTCCCGGAGTAGAAATCGCAGCCGATCGAGTGCAGGTCGATCCGTCGTGAACCGAAGGTCTGGGCACCGTCGATGAGCGTCATCACGCCCCGTCGGGAGGCGAGCCGACAGAGCTCCGTCGCCGGAACGGCGACGCCCGAGACGTTCGAGACGTGACTGAACGCCAGGACTCGCGTATTGCCCGTCATCGCGGCCCGAAACGCCTCGATCAGCTCGTTCTCGGTCGTCGGAACGCGCGGTGTCGACACTGTCTTTACGGTGAAGCCCCACCGGTCCGCACGGACGTTCCACGCGAGGCTGTTCGTCGGGTGGTTCTGGTCCCAGATCACGACCTCGTCGCCGGCCCCGAGCGACAGCCCGTTCAGCACCGTGTTGTTGCTCTCCGACGTGTTGCGGGTGATGGCGATCTCGTCGGGATCGGCTCCGAGAAAGCGTGCGAGCGCCTCTCGCGACGCCTCGCGGTATGGTCCGAACTTCGCGCGGTTCTGGAAAGACGCGTCCTGGTCCACGTCGCGGGTGAGCCGGAAGACGGTCTCCTGCACCGGGAACGGAGACGGGCACAGGTTCGCCGCGTTCATCAGGATCAGTCCGTCGGACAGCGGGAACTGGCGCTTCACCAGCTCCCAGAACTCCTCGTCCTCGACGTCGGCCCTCGAGGCGCGCGCCGCGAGCTCGTCCATCGGGACCACGCCGGGGGGTCGCTGGAGCGTCGTGGACCGGCCCGTTCCCTGTCGCGGCGAGGCCTCGAGCCACTCCGGCGCGACCAGGGGGGCGGCCGCGACACCCGCCGCGCCGCCCGCGGCTCTCCTGAGGAACGTGCGTCGATCGGTCGCCATCGGGTCCTGCGCCATCGGGTCCTGCGCCATCGGGTCCTGCGCCATCGATCCCTCCACGGTCGGGTATCCGGGCAACGTCGCAGGTCTCATCCGGTAGGTCGAGGGCATCGGCAGGTGTCGCCGGAATCAAAAAGACCCCCTGACGGCAGGTGAGTGCCGCCAGGGGGTCGGTCGAGGGCGCCGGGAGGGGCGCCGCTCGGTCTTTGTGAAACGATGCGCGTCAGTTGTCGCCGCGTCCGGAGCCCTCTCGACGAGATCTCTCCTCGCGCATCTCCTCGGCGGCCTCACGCATGGCCTTCGCCGCCTCCTCCATCGCTTCCGCGATCTCGTCGGACATGCCTTCCATGGCCTCGTCGAGGCCCTCGCTGAAGGCTTCGCCGAGCTCGGCGCCAACCGTGGCCATGACCGCCCCGACGAGCCGTCCGGTGGTCTCCCCCATCTCCACGAGCCACTCGCCGTCCTCCTTCACGAGGGCCGTGCGGAACTCGAGGGTCACGTCGCGATCGTCGGTCATTCCTTCGAGGACCGTCACGACCTCGGCTTCGTCGCCCTCGATCTCCGTGTCACCGATCGAGATCGATCGGATCTCGTCGCCGCCATCGTTCGCGACGTCGAAGTCGCCCAGATGGTTCACCGAGAGGGCCTCGACCATCTCCTGGTTGCCGTCACGGGCCGCGTTCCAGAAATCCCGGGTCACCTGAGCCGGGCCGTCGTCATCCCACAGGAACCAGCAGCCCGAGGAAGAGAGAGTTACGAACGCGAGCAGGGCAGCTACCCCGACGCTTCTGTTCAGTCGTTTGCGAGCGAGCATCACCGAAACCTCCGCCTGTCTTTCTGCGACTCCGACCCGTGTACCCACCACCCCGGGGAAAATGCGCAGCAGTGCTGCGCATTCTGACCAAACGAGGTCCGACGCCCGGAGGTTTCGAACCGGCGGGCCACGTCAGACGCGGGCTGGAGGTCGCCCAGGGCCGAGCGAGCAGCGTCTAGGGGCGGACCCACGACTCGGAGAGGACGTCATCCAGACCATCCACGATCGTGTCCGCGTCCGCCACGGAGAAGACGATGGGCGGCTTGATCTTGATGACGTTGTGATCCGGGCCGTCGGTGCTCAGCAGGACCCCGCGGTCCCGCATTCGCTCCACCGCCCTGGAGGCGATGTCGGCGTCCGGGAGACGGGTTCCTCGGTCGGTCACGAACTCGATTCCCAGGAAGAGGCCGCGCCCCCGGACGTCTCCGATGGCCTCGTGTCGCGTCATCAGGTCCCGCAGACCCTCCTCGAGATGGGCGCCTACGCGGGCGGCGTTCTCCTGAAGGCCCTCGTCGTCGATGATCCGCAGGACCTCCAGCCCGATCGCGCACGAGACCGGGTTCCCGCCGAACGTGTTGAAGTACTCCATCCCGTTCGCGAAGGAAGCCGCGATCTCGGGGGTCGTGACGACGGCGGCGAGCGGGTGGCCGTTTCCGATCGGTTTCCCGAGCGTGACGATGTCGGGCACGACCCCGTGCTCCTCGAACGCCCAGAACGCATCCCCCACACGTCCGAATCCCACCTGCACTTCATCGGCGACGTACAGACCGCCGGCCGCCTTCACCTGCTCCGTAACCGAGGCGAGGTAACCGGCCGGTAGCGGTACCTGTCCTCCGCAACTCTGAATCGACTCACAAAAGAACGCGGCCGCCCCGAGCGGCCTGGCGCTTCCGTACATCCCGTCGTCGCCGTTCAGAGAAGAGAGGGCCGCGCCCACGTGCTCCGCGTATCGGTGGGCCGCGGCGTCCGGGGGGTCGTCACGGTAGATGCCCCGATACATGTCGGGCATCGGGACGACGCGAACCCACGGGCGGACGCCTTTCCCGCCGGGACCGTCGAACTTGTACGGGCTCAGGTTGATCACGGAGCTCGAGTTTCCGTGATACGCGCCGTCCACGACGATCGCGCCGGTCTTCTTCGTGTGGGTGCGCGACATGCGAAGGGCGAGCTCGTTCGCCTCGGTTCCCGAGCACACCAGAAAGCACACGGAAAGCGGGTCGGGGAACCTGCCGGTCAGCTCATCGACGTACTCCAGGATCGTCTCGTGCAGGTACCGTGTGTTCGTGTTCAACATGCCCATCTGGCGGCGTGCGACCTCGGTCAGCCGGGGGTGGGCGTGCCCCACGTGCGCCACGTTGTTCACGCAGTCGAGATAAGGCTGCCCCGCCACGTCGTAGAGCTTCGACCCGCGTCCCCGCACGATGTGCAGCGGTCGCTGATAGGACAGGCTGAGCGACGGACCGAGGCGGCCGCGCCGTTCGGCAACGATCTCGTCGATCGGCCGCGGCCGAGGCGCGGTGGTCTCGGCCGGGATCGTCAGCAGGAGGTTCGGGTCGGGGCTCAGGGCGAGCCACACATCGCGCTGGCTCGGAGCCGCGACGCCGGGGAAGGTGCCATCGTATCCGACGGGGTCCGCGATGAGCTGGAAGTGGAGGTGCGGCGCCCAGTCGCCGTTCCGGGGCGGCGCGCCCAGCCATGCGATGACGTCGCCCGCTTCGACGCTCTGCCCCGCCCGCGTTTCCTCGAGCGTCCGGGGCGACAGGTGCCCGTACAGAATCCGGAACCGAACGAGAGCCTCGCTGGCCCCGGCCGGGTCGCCGCTGTCGGCCGGGTCGACGTCGCGGTTCGGGGGCACCGGAAGTTCGTGCTCGACGATGACCGTCGGTCCGTAGTCGAGCCGGTCGTCGTTGTCGACGACGCTCACGACCGTGCCCGCCAGCGGCGTTCGCACCGGCGTGTCGGCCGGCGCGAAGAGGTCGATTCCGATGTGGACGCTTCTCCACTCGTCGACCTCGTTGCCCGCAGCGATGAACTCGTCCGTCGTGTACCACCAGCGCACTTCGTCGTAGCGGCCGATGCCGATGGGTGCCCCCGCATCGCGCATGCGGTCGAAGATCAGACGGTTGAACCGCGTGTGGTCCGTGGGATCGAACGTCCCGCCGTCGTCGCCGCTTTCGACGCTCAGGTCGATCATGAGGGTCCCGCTGGACCGGGGATCCGGGTCGAGCACGGGCGCCGCGGCGGGGGCCGCGTGCTCGAGGGCCGCGATCAGCTGCCCCGTGCCTGGGACCGGCGAAAGCCCTGATGCGTGCCGAAGCCGGTACCTGGCGAGATCCGGCGATGTGCCGTCGAGGGCCTCGAGGAGGGCCCAGGCCGCGTGCTCGCTCGTGGCCAGGTAGGGATTGTCCGGCTCCTGCCCTGCCCGAACGGCCGAGATCGTGACGCTCAGCGCGAGCCGCAGACGAATCAGCTCGAACAGAACGTCCGCCTCGTGCTCGCTCGGCCGACGCACCGAGGCGTATCCGGATGCGATGTTCGCGAACGTCTCAACCGGATCGGGTCGGTCGAACCCGGCGTAGGCGCAGGCGGTCGCGAGTCCCGAGATGGACCAGGTGCGGACGGCATCGCCGAAGTCGACGACACCGGCGATCCGAGCCGGTTCGGTGCTCGATCCCGGGTGGACCCGGACGTTGTCACCGTGCGCGTCGTTGTGGATCAGCCCGACGAGCAGGGCATCCGCGACCGGCGCGATCGTCGAGTCCACGCGCTCCAGCACCCGCTCGACAAGGCCGCGCCGCGGTTTGTCCACGACGGCGTCCACGTGGCCCCGGATGAGATCGGCCGCGGAGCGCGGATCCCAAACGATCTGTCGCTCGGGAGGCGAGTCGATCTCCGCGATTACGGCGTCCACCCTCGCGACCATCGCCCCGAGCTCGTGTTCCAGATCCGCGGTCTGGGCGTGGACCTCGTCCAGCGGGCGCCCGGGGATGAAGGTGAGGAGGCGGGCGCGCGCCGTCCGCCCATCGACGTCGATGTCGACCATCGCCGCGCCATCGACGGCGGGTATCGGCGCGGGGACCGCGAAGCCGAGATCCGCGTCCGCCAGCCGGGTGAGCATCTCGTTCTGCAGCTCGAGGAGCTCCACGGGCTCGAGTGTGTTGGCGACCTTGAGGATCGCGCGTTCGCCGTCGTCGAACTCGATCCGAAAGACGCGATCCCGCTCGCTCGAGAGCTCGTGCGCGCTCGCGTCACGGCCCCAGTGCTTCGAGACGAGCTGGCTGGCCGCCGCCTCCCCCACGGCGGGCCGGGACTCTGCGACGACAGGATCGAGTGTCTTCATGCGCCGAAGCTCCGTGACGCCCGGGCTCCCGGTCAAGGACCGTTGCCCGACGAACGGGCCGGGGACCACCTTCCGTTGTCAATTCGACGAGGTCCCGAGAAACCCGCTGGAGGGAGCGATGCACCGACGTCACGACGGCAGGTCGCGGCTCGCGAGTGCCCGGGCCGGACTGATCGCGGCCGCCGTCGCCCTGTCCGTGGTCACGTCGCCGGACTCCCTGGCCGCGCAGGAGCGGGTGTTCGCCATCACCGGAGCGACGCTGATCGACGGGACGGGGTCGCCGGCACGCGGATCCATGACCATCGTGATGGAGGGCGGCCGGATCACGGCGGTCGAACCGGACAGGGCGGCATCGATCCCCGAAGGGGCGGTCACCGTGGATCTGGGCGGTCGCTCCGTGATCCCAGGGCTCATCGACGCGCACGTCCACCTGGTAATGACCCCGGGTGCTCCCGTCTGGCGCGAACGAGCCGAGCGCATCCTCGGCGGTCTGCTGCGAGGCGGCGTGACGAACGTGCGCGACATGGCCGGGGACGCCCGTCTGATCGGAGAGCTTGCCGATGCGGTGGAGACGGGGGAGATGCGGGGTCCGAACGTGGACTTCACCGCGCTCGTCGCGGGGCCCGGGTTCTTCGAGGATCCGCGGGTGCGCGCGGCCAGCGCCGGCTTCGAGCCAGGGGACGCTCCGTGGGCCCGCGCCGTCGACGCGGACACCGACATCGCTGCCGTGGTCGATGACGCCGTGGCGACCGGCGCGACCGGTCTCAAGGCGTATGCCCTTGTCGAACCCGAGCTGCTCCGCCGCATCGCCGCGGTCGCCCATGGGCGGGGACTCCGCGTGTGGGCTCACGCGACCGTCTTCCCGTCCCGCCCGTCGGACGCAGTGTCCGCGGGCGTGGATGTGCTGTCGCATGCCACCTACCTGGTGTGGGAGGCATCTCCGCCGACGACCGAGTACACGCGCCGGGCCACCGGCAACTTCATCGCCGACGCGCCGACCGCGCCCGCGGTGCGCGAGGTCCTCAGAGAGATGGCCGCGCGAGGGACGATGCTCGACGCGACGACGGCGCTGGTGAACGCGATCATCGACCGCGACGACCTCGGACCGGCCCGGGCGAGCTGGACGATCGACGTGGTGCGGCTCGCACACGAGGAGGGAGTCGACATCGTCGCGGGCACCGACCTCCCCTACAACGGCGAGGGTCTCCCTCCACTCCATGAGGAGTTGCGTGTGCTCGTCGAAGAGGCGGGTCTGAGCCCCATGGACGCCATCGTCGCGGCGACCCGGAACGGCGCCAGGGCGATCGGCATCGAGGAGGACCACGGCACGATCGAGCCCGGCAAGATCGCGAATCTCGTCGTCCTCGATGCCGACCCCCTCGAGGACATCCGGAACACCGAGACGATCCGCAGCGTGATCCAGAGCGGCATCGTCGTGGAGCGAGATCGATGAGCGCGCCGGGCAGAATCCACTCGTCCGCCATCGTCGCGGAGGACGCGCAGGTCCACGAGTCGGTCGCGATCGGGCCGTTCTCGATCATCGAATCGGGCGCCGTGATCGGGGCTGGCTGCCGAATCGAGAGCGGAGTGCGGATCTTCGAAGGGACCCGGCTCGGGCGCGACAACGTCGTCTGCGATGGCGCCAAGCTCGGAGCGGAGCCCCAGGATCTCGCTTGGGCACCCGGGATGGGTGGCCCGCTCACCGTCGGCGACGAAAACCACTTCAAGGAACACGTCCACATCAGTCGCGGCGCGAAGACGGAGGAGGGGACCGTCATCGGCGACCGCAACTACGCGATGGGGGCGTTCCACGCGGGTCACGACTGCAGGATCGGGGACGACAACATCCTCGGGCACGGGTCGGTGCTGGCCGGGCACGTCCAGGTGGAGGACCGGACGTTCATCTCCGGTCTCGTGGCGATCCACCAGTTCTGTCGGGTCGGTACGGGCGCCATGGTCGGCGGTGGCTCGGCGGCGAATCAGGACATACCCCCCTACTCCATGGCGCGCGGGTCGGTCGCCGCGCTGGTCGGCCCGAACGTGGTGGGGCTGCGGCGCGCGGCTGTAACGGCGGAGCGCCGCGCCGCGATCAAGCGAGCGTACGCGACGATCTACCGATCGAGCCTCAAGCTGGCCGAGGCGCTCGACCAGCTCGATGATGAGGGCGCGACGCCGGAAGTCCGGCACATCGTGGAGTTCGCTCGGGCCAGCACGCGCGGACTGGTCTCCCACCGATAGAGCGGCGCCCCCGGGTCCACGCACCCTGTCTTGCGCCGACATCCGGCTGTTCGGACCTTGGCCGGGACGTCCCGTGCAGACCCCATCCGGAGTTGACGTATGTCTCGCCCAACGCGCAGCAGATTGCCCCTCGCCCTCCTGGCCTTCGTCTTCGCCGCGGCCGTCTCGGCCCCGGCGGCCGCGGCCCAGGAAGGCGGTGATTCGTACCAGATGCCCGTTGCCGAGCTGGCGGCGCTCGTCGAGGCCCCCGTCACGCCCGGCGTGAGCCTCAGCCCCGACGAGAGCCTGATGCTCATCATCGAGCGGGCGAGCCTCCCGTCACTCGCGACGGTCGCCGCACCCGAGCTTCGGATCGCCGGCATGCGGATCAACCCGCGGACGAACGGCCCGAGCCGGGCCCGTCCCTCGCTCGGCCTCGCCTTCCGGACCCTCGATGGGAACGAGCGCGCCGTCACTGGTCTCCCGGCGAATGCCGCGATCCGGAACACTCGCTGGTCTGCGGACGGGCGACACGTCGCGTTCACGCACGACAACGCCGATCACATCGAGCTGTGGGTCGTCGACGTCGAGACCGCGCGGGCCCGTCGCCTGGGCGATGTGGCGGTCAACGACGCATATGGCACCGCGGTCCGCTGGATGGGGAATGACGCGCTGCTCGCGAACCTGATCCCGGCCGGACGCGGCGGAGCCCCGGTCGCCCCGTCGGTTCCGACCGCCCCGATCGTGCAGGAAGCGACGGGAGAAGCTGCCCCGGCGCGCACCTATCAGGATCTGCTCAAGAACCAGCACGACGAGAACCTCTTCGAGTACTACGCGACTTCGCAGCTCGCGCGCGTGGGCCTCGACGGTTCCGTGACGACGATCGGCGACCCCGGCCTGATTCGGAGTGCCTCCCCGTCGCCGAGTGACGACTTCGTTCTCGTGCAGACGACGAAGCGCCCGTTCTCGTATCTCGTCCCCGCGAGCCGTTTCCCGGCCGAGATCGCCGTGTGGGACGCGTCCGGCAACCAGGTCGCCTTGATCGCCGACCACCCCCTGCAGGACAAGGTCCCGACCGGGTTCGGCTCCGTGCCGACCGGCGTTCGCTCGATCGGCTGGCGCGCCGACCGCCCCGCGACGCTCTACTGGGCGGAGGCGCAGGACGGCGGCGACTCCAGGATGGAGGCGGAGGTCCGGGACCACGTCATGATGTTGGACGCGCCGTTCACCGCTGAGCCCACCGCGATCGCGGCTCTCGGGCTGCGCTACGGTGGGGTCCAGTGGTCCGAGGACGGGTTCGCCCTCGTCAGCGAGAGCTGGTTCTCGACGCGGCAGCGGCGGACGTACCGTTTCGATCCGGACTCGCCGGGCGACATGGACCTGGTGTTCGACGTCTCGATGGAGGACCGCTACAACGATCCGGGCTTCCCCGTGATGCACTCGACGGAGGCCGGTACCGCAGTTCTCCAGACGGCCGATGGTGGTCGCTCGATCTTCCTCTCCGGCGGTGGCGCATCTCCCGAGGGGAACCGGCCGTTCCTGCGGAAGATGGATCTCGGCAGCGGGGAGATGGAGGAGCTCTTCCGCTCCGAGGCCCCGTACTACGAGGGGTTCGTGGCGATGCTGGACGACGGCCGGATGATCATCCGCCGCGAATCCACCAACGAGCCGCCGAACTACTTCCTGCGCGACCGTTCCGGCTCGACGATGGCCCTGACGGAGTTTCCGCACCCGTATCCGCAGTTCGCGAACGTGCGGAAGGAAGCGATCCAGTACGAGCGTGAGGACGGCGTGCCGCTGTCCGCGACCCTGTACTTGCCCGCCGACTACGACAAGGACCGGGACGGGCCGCTGCCGACGTACGTGTGGGCCTACCCGACCGAGTTCAAGAGCGCGGACGCGGCCGGACAGCGCCGTGACTCCCCGTATCAGTTCACGCGGATCGCCTACTCCGGCGCAGTGCCGTGGGTGACGCGCGGGTACGCCGTGCTCGACAACGCCTCGATGCCGATCATTGGCGAGGGTGACGACGAGCCCAACGACACGTTCCGCGACCAGCTCGTCGCGAACGCGAAGGCTGCGATCGACGAGGGCGTCCGCCGGGGCGTCGTGGATCCGGACCGCGTGGGTGTTGGCGGCCACTCCTACGGCGCCTTCATGACCGGCAACCTCCTGGCCCACTCGGACCTGTTCCGGGCCGGGGTCGCGCGGAGCGGAGCGTATAACCGGACGCTCACCCCGTTCGGCTTCCAGCGCGAAGAGCGGCTCTTCTGGGAGGACCCGGATCTGTACTTCTACATGTCGCCGTTCATGCACGCCGAGAAGGTGAACGAGCCGATCCTCCTCATCCACGGCGAGGCGGACAACAACTCGGGGACGTTCCCGGTCCAGTCCATTCGCTTCTACAACGCGCTGAAGGGTCTCGGAGCGACCGCGCGGCTCGTCATGCTTCCCGCGGAGAGCCACGGGTATGCAGCGCGCGAATCCGTCCTCCACATGATGTGGGAGGTGGATCGCTGGCTCGACAAGTACGTGAAGAACGCGAAGCCGAAGGAGCGCGCGACGACGACGGACGACGGCGGCTTCTAGCCGCGACCGCTCGACGGCCCCGGGGCGCACAGCCGCACCGGGGCCGTCTCACATCCGGAGGCCAGGTTTGGAACAGCCCGTACTGATCGAGGACGAGGGGCGGATCCGGACGTTTCGCCTTAACCGGCCCGACCGACTGAACGCGGTGAGCCTGCCGCTCTACCAGGCACTCGAGGCCGGTCTGGTCCGTACTGCGGCCGATCGGGACGTCCGCGCCGTCATCCTGACCGGGACCGGGCGCGCGTTCTGCGCCGGGGCCGACCTGAAGGCGCATTCCGAGCGCGCGCAGACACCCGAAGAACGGCGTGAGTACATCGAAACGGGCCAGCGGGTCTACCGCGCCATCCAGACCCTCCCGCAACCCGTGGTCGCGGCGGTGAACGGGCACGCGATCGGGGCGGGGATAGAGCTCGCGCTGTCGTGCGACTTCATCGTGCTGGCGGAGGAGGCGAAGCTCCGTCTCCCCGAAGCCGCGCTCGGCACGTTCATCGGCGGCGGCACGTCATACACGCTCCGTCGGCGGGTGGGCCACGCGAAGGCCGCCGAGCTGATCCTGCTGGGCGAGTTCTTCACAGGGGCGGACGCGCGCGAGATGGGGCTCGCGAACCAGGTGTGCCCCGCCGTCGACGTTGCGGCAGCCGCGCTCGATCTGGCGGGACGCCTCGCCGACAACGCTCCGATCTCGATGCGTCTGAGCAAGCGAATGCTCGATCTCGCCGACCGGGTCGACCCGGAGGCCGCTCTTCAGGCCGAGGCCGATGCCCTGGAGGAGTGCATGGCCTCGAAGGACTGGCGGGAGGGTATCCGCGCCTTTGCCGAGGGGCGTGCCCCGGAGTTCCGCGGGGAATGAGGGTCGACGCGTGAGCGTACACCCGCTCGCTCCGATCTTCGAACCGCGATCCGTGGGTGTCGTGGGCGCGTCCGCGAATCCGGAGAAGCGCGGGCACCAGGTTGTCGCGGCTCTCCAGGAGTCGGGATTTCGCGGCCCGATCTACCCCGTAAACCCGCGTGGGGGAGAGATCCTCGGGCTCGGTGTCTCTCGCTCGATTGTCGACATTCAGGACGCCCCCGACCTCGTTTATGTGGCAACCCCCGCGTTCGTGGCCCCCGACGTCGTGCGGGAGTGCGGCGCGGCGGGAGTGAAGGGGGCCGTCGTCCCGGCGGTCGGGTTCCGCGAGTCCGGCGACGACGGAGCGGCGCTCGAGATCCGAATGGTGGAAGCCGCCCGCGAGACAGGCATTCGGGTCGTCGGCCCGAACACATCCGGGCTTCTGAACACGCACCTCGGGCTCCACATGGTCGGCGGCGAGCCGCTCGCGCCGGGCGCCCTGGCGATCGTCTCGCAGTCGGGCAACGTCGCCCTGGACCTCATGACCCGCGCCTCCCGCCGTCCCGTGGGAGTCTCGATCTACGTCGGTCCCGGGAACGAATGCGACGTCGGGTTCGACGAGATCCTCGAGTTCCTCGCCGGGCATGAACCCACACGGGCGATCGTCCTCTATCTGGAGGGCGTGCGAGACGGCCGCGCCCTCTTCGACGCCGCGCGGTCGGTGACGCGGACCAAGCCGATCGTGGTGCTGAAGGGCGGGCGATCCGAGGCCGGTGTCCGATCGGCCCGATCACATACTGGCAGCATCGCCGGGCCTTACGAGGTATTCCGGGCGGCAGCACGAGACAGCGGGATGTTCGAGGTGGAGGCGTCCGATGAGCTGTTCGCCGTTGGAGAGACGCTGGCCACGCAGCCGCGGGCTTCCTGTCTGGCCGACGGCGGGTTCGTCGTCATTTCCGATGGCGGCGGGCACGCGACGTTGGCGGCAGACCGGTTTGCGGCCGACGGCGTGCCTCTCGCCGGCTTGAGCCAGGCGACGCGCACCGATCTACAGGAACTGTTCGGACCGGCAGCCAGCGTGGAGAACCCCGTCGACGCCGCCGGGGCGCCCGACCGGGACCCCTCGGTGCTTGCTGCCGCGGCCCGAATCGCCGCGAACGACCCGGCCTGCTGTGGCATCATGCTGAGCGGTCTGTTCGGAGGATACGCCATTCGCTTCGCGGAGAGTCTGCACGAGACGGAACTCGCGACGGCGAACGCGCTCGCCGCCACCGCGTCCGAGGGCCGCGTGCCTCTCGTAGTGCATTCGCTCTACGAGTCGCGTTCGACCGAACCGCTCACGCGGCTGCGCGACCTGGGCGTCCCCGTGTTCGAATCGCTCGAGATCGCGGTGACCTGCTGCAGAGGACTGGCAGACACCGGGCAAGGCGCTCGACGAACGGCGCGGCGCCTGGCCAGGGACTCGTCCGCAGTCTCGGGGTGGATCTCCGAAGTCGAGGCGCGAACGCTTGTCGAATCGCACGGAGTGTGCTTCGCGGAGGCGAAACACTGCCGCTCACGCGGGGAGGTGGAGGCCCTCTCGGGAGGATCGGGAAGGTGGGCCATGAAGGCGGTCTCGGCGGCTCTTCCCCACAAGTCGGAGGCCGGCGCGGTCATGCTCGACGTGCCCGACCACGATCTCGCCGACGGGTTCGACAGCTGTGTGGCCGCCGCACGATCGCATCTGGAGCGGTATGGCTCGCCCGGGTGGGGCGTCGAGGGAGTGCTCGTCGGGCCGATGCTGCCTGCTCCGATCGCCGAGTTGATCGTGGGGGTACGGCGTGACCCCTCCTTCGGTCCGGTTGCAACGCTGGGATTCGGCGGGGTCGACGTCGAGCTTGCTCCGGATGCGGTCACGCGGCTCCTTCCGCTTAGCGGATCCGACTTCGAGGCCATGATCGACGACCTTGCTCGCGGACCGACGCTCCGCGGGTATCGAGGCCGCCCGGGGGTCGACCTATCCGGAGTCGAGGAGCTCCTCGGGGGTCTGGCCGAAGCGCTGGCGTCCAACCCCGACATCGCGATGATCGAGCTCAACCCGGTGTTCGCCTACCCGGATCGGATCATCGCCGTCGACGCCATCGCCCGGTGCTCCGACCCCGCCGAACGCCGAAACTGATCCGCACCGCTCACGCGTTTACTGAATAGAGGCGCGGCTTCCGCGATTGTAACGGTTGACGGAACGGGAGCCTCGCGCCGACGTTCAGGTGGCGGCGCATCTTCGCGTCACCCGCTTCACCCGGTCGCCAGGGCCAGTCGGCCCGCGCGATCCGACGTCGCGTCGCCTTACGGTCCTGCGACGCTCCAAACGTCGCCGGCCTGACGCCCCTCGAAGTACACGAAAGGAGCACGGGCATGATCCACGAGAGACGATTCTCGATGGCCTCCTTCCTCGCATTCTTCGCGGTGTTTCTCCTGTCGGCGCCTCTGGTGGCGCAGGAGGGAGCGATCTCGGGAAGAGTGGTCGACGCTTCCACGATGCAGCCGCTCGACGGCGCGCAGGTCTTCGTCGTCGGAACGGCGCGCGGGGTGCTCACCAACGCGGAGGGTCGATACGTCCTGCGGCTGCCAGCCGGGACCTACACGATTCGCTCGCAGTACCTCGGATACGAGGCGTCCGAACAGACGGTCACGCTGGGGGAGGGGGAGTCGTTGACTCTCGATCTGTCGCTCACCGTCGGGGGGCTCGTCGTGGACGAACTCATCGTCACAGGTACTCGCACCCAGCGCACGGCTGTCGAGACTACGGTACCTGTCGACGTGATCACGTCCGCCGAGATCCGGCAGTCTCCGCACACGGAGCTGGCCCAGGTGATTCGGGACATCATCCCGTCCTTCAACGCCTCCCATCAGACGATTTCCGACGGCACGGACCACGTGAACCCGGCCAGTCTCCGCGGCCTCGGTCCGGACCAGGTTCTCGTTCTGATCAACGGCAAGCGCCGTCATCACAGCGCGCTCACTCACGTGAACGGAACATTCGGACGCGGAACCGTCGGCGTGGACATGAACGCGATTCCGATGGCGGCCGTCGATCGCATAGAGGTCCTGCGCGATGGCGCGGCGGCTCAGTACGGGTCGGACGCCATTGCCGGCGTGATCAACATCGTTCTGAAGGACCAGACCGATGCTCTGCTGGGCAACGTGCAGACGGGCATCACCGGTTCCGGCGACGGTGAGCAGGTGAAGGCTGATGCGAACTTCGGTTTCGATATCGGCGATCGCGGGTACTTCAACGTGACCGGCGAATACCTCAACCGTGAACGTACGGACCGCTCGGATCCGTATCAGGGACCGATCTTCTTCACCGATCGGGCCCAGGACGACGCGGAGATCTCCGCGCGAGGCCTGACGCGCAAGGAACTCAGCATGAGGACGGGCCAGGGAGCGGCCGTCTTCGGAAGCGCCTTCTTCAACGGCGAGTTCGCGGTCGGCGAGAACGCCTCGCTCTACACGTTCGGTGGCGTCACCCACCGCAATGGTGAGGCTACCGGGTTCTACCGGCGGCCAATCCAGGAGGAGCGCGTGGTATTCGAGCTCTATCCGAACGGGTTCCTGCCGCAGATCCACACGGAAGTGGGCGATCAGGCCATAACGGCCGGACTGCGCGGCAAGAAGGGCGCGTGGGACTTCGACCTGAGCGTGGCGCATGGAAACAACACGTTCCAGTTCAACATCGAGAACACGAATAACGCCTCGATCGGGGCGGCGAGTCCGATTACCTTCGATGCCGGGAGCCTCGGGTACACCGAGACCACAGGGAACTTCGACGCCGTTCGGCTGATCGATACGAACGGCCTGTTCCGGTCACTCTCGCTCGTGATGGGCGGTGAGTTCCGGGTCGAGAACTATCGGATCGGGGCGGGACAGTTCGAGTCTTACAGCCTCGGCAACGGCGGGGACATCCCGGGCGTGGATTTCGATACGACCTCGACCGGTGCGCCGAAGGCCGCAGGCTCGCAGGTGTTCCCCGGCTTCCAGCCCTCGAACGCGGTGAACCGCAACCGGAACAGCGTCGCCGCCTACGCCGGCCTGGAGAGCGAGATCTCGGACCAGTTCACCGTGGACATTGCCGGGCGCTACGAGAACTTCAGCGACTTCGGCGGGACGTTCAACGGGAAGCTGGCCGCCCGGTACGAGTTCACGCCGGCGATCGCGCTTCGGGGAGCGGTGAGCACGGGGTTCCGCGCACCGTCACTCAACCAGCTCTGGTTCAACAACGTGAGCACACAGTTCGTCCTGGATCCCCAGACGAATGAACTGGTGCCGGCCCGGGTTCTCACCGGCAACAACAAGGACCCGGTGACGAAGGCGTTCGGCGTGCCCGACCTCAAGGAAGAGACTTCGGTCAACCTCTCGGGCGGGCTCGCCTGGCGACCGATCAATAGCCTCTCGGTCACGGGCGACGTCTACTACATCGACATCAAGGACCGCATCGTCCTGTCCAGTCGGTTTTCGAGCAGCGATGCCACGATCGGCGACGATGTGAAGGACATTCTGGCGCCGTTCGCATCACTGGGTGTGTCCCAGGCGCAGTTCTTCGCGAACGCGGTGGACACCCGGACGGTCGGGGTCGACATCGTCGCGAACTACGTGACGCAGTGGCTCGACGGATCGCTCGGTCTCACTGGATCGGTGAACTTCACCGACACCGAGGTGCGCGCCATCAACGTCGCGCAGTCGATCGAGGACCGTTTCCCGCAGGGAAGCTCCGACGACATCGCGAAGGTCCTGTTCAATCGCGAGGAGCGGAACCGCCTCGAAACGGCGCTACCGCGTCAGGCCGGGCAGGCTTCGGCGCGCTGGGCACGCGATCGCTGGAATCTCGGCCTCCGCGGCACGTACTACGGCAGCGTGCTCTACCGCCCGACGAACCCGGACAACGACGAGGACTTCGGCGCCCGCACGCTGTTCGACGTGGACGTCGGATTCGAGCTGCGTCAGGGCGTGATGCTCCAGGTCGGTGCGAACAACGTGTTCGACACCTTCCCGGACAAGCATATGAAGGACTCCAACTATAGCAGCGGCAATTTCCCGTTCAGCCGTCGCGTCACTCAGTTCGGCATGAACGGCGGGTTCTACTACGCCAGGGTCCAATTCACTCTGGGTAACTGACCGACCAGGGCGGGGTGGTCTTGACCTGCCGGACGCCCCCGGTGCGGCTGTAGCATCGGGGGCGTTTTCTTGCCGCCGTTCGGCCCCACGGGCTATCGTTCGACCCGAGACGGAGCCGCCCCGGGCGGCTCCGTTTTTCTAGCAGGGAACCCGATTTGAACGCGGTCCGCCGACCGCTCAACCAGGCGCCATAGAGCGCTCCCCAGCCATGTCCGAGAACGACTCAGGCCACCCGCCGGATCTCATGAACAAGCTCGTGTCGTTGGCCAAGCGACGCGGATTCATCTTCCAGTCTTCCGAGATCTACGGGGGCGTCGGGTCGGTGTACGACTACGGTCCCCTCGGGATCGAGCTCAAGAACAACATCCAGCAGAACTGGTGGCGGGAAATGGTCTACCGCCACGACAACATCGTGGGCCTCGACGCCGGGATTCTCATGAACCCCGAGGTCTGGGTGGCATCGGGCCACGTCGGCGCGTTCTCCGACCCGCTCGTCGAGTGCACGAACTGCCACCGCCGTTTCCGGGCCGATGAGCTCGCGGACATCGAGGCCGGCAACCCGGACGAGCAGCAGTGTCCCTCGTGCGGCACCCGCGGCAACTGGACGGAGCCGCGGCAGTTCGACCTGATGTTCAGGACGTTCATGGGGGTTGTGCAGGACGAGGCATCGACCGTCTATCTGAGGCCCGAGACGGCTCAGGGGATCTTCGTGAACTTCAAGAACGTCCAGGACAGCGCCCGTCAGAAGGTCCCGTTCGGGATCGCGCAGGTCGGGAAGGCGTTCCGTAACGAGATCACGCCCGGGAACTTCATCTTCCGGACCCGCGAGTTCGAGCAGATGGAGATGCAGTACTTCGTGAAGCCGGGCACGGAGGACGAGCACTTCGAGGCGTGGATGGAGCGGCGGATGGAGTGGATGACGTCGCTCGGCATCCGCGAGGAGCGGCTGCGCTTCCACGAGCACGGCCCTGACGAGCTCGCCCATTACTGCAAGCGCGCGTTCGACATCGAGTATCGATTCCCGTTCGGCTGGCAGGAGATGGAGGGAATCCACAATCGGACGGACTTCGACCTCGGCAATCACCAGGAGCACTCGGGAAAGAAGCTCGAGTACTTCGATCCGCAGACTCAGGAACGGTATGTCCCGTACGTCGTCGAGACGTCGGCCGGGCTCAGCCGGACGCTGTTGGTCGTGCTCGCCGACGCGTACGACGAGGAAGAGCTGGAGAACGAGACCCGGGTGGTCCTGCGGTTGTCGCCGAAGCTCGCGCCGATCACGGCGGCCGTCTTTCCGCTCGTGAAGAAGGACGGGATGCCAGAGATCGCGGAGAAGCTCGCGGCCGATCTGAGGGGGCAGTTCAACGTGCTCTACGACGTCGCCGGCTCGATCGGGAAGCGCTATCGGCGGCAGGATGAAGCCGGCACGCCGTTCTGTCTCACGATCGACGGCGAGACCGTCGAGGACGGCACGGTGACGGTGCGGGACCGCGACACTCTGGAGCAGGAGCGCGTGTCTCTGGACGCGGTGGCGGGGTATCTGGCGGACGCCATCAGCAAGTCCTGACCCCGGATGCCGTTCGAGGTCGCGGAGATCCGCGAGAGGGCCGAGCGACTGAAGAGTGGGATCGCGCTCGAGCGTTTCCAGGTCCGGGCGGGCCTCAAGGTGCGCTCGGCGTTCACGGCGGTCTACGACGAGAACCGGCTCCTGCTTTCTCCGGAGGTCCTCCCCGCGATCCAGCGCGAGCTCGCCGAGGCAGAGGGGGCCCGGCGGACCCGGCGGAAGAACCTCTTCTCCTGGATCGCCGGTCAGCAGGTCGAGGCCGAGCTCGTCCCGCTGGAGGACGAGCTGCGCGGGTGGGAGGCCGGCGCGACCGTCGGCGCGACGGCAGGTGACCTTCCGCTGAGACGCGTCCCCGCGGCGATCGCACGCGCGGAGAACCGCAGCGAGCGCCTCGAGTGGCAGGAGGCGAGGAATACGAGGGTCGAGGAGGCGTCGGCGCTTCAGCTCGACATCCTCCACCGTGAGCGAGAGGCGGTCCGCGAGCTGGGCCTCGGCGGGTACGTAGACGCCCGCGAGCGACTCGCCGGACTCGGTCTTCGCGCCCTCGAGCGGCAGGCCGTCGAGATCCTCGCCCGCACCGAGACCATGTACCGCGAGGCCTTTCTCCGCGAAGTCGGCGGCCGTCTCGGGATCGAGGCACGCGCGGCGGTCCGGTCCGACGCCGTGTGGCTCATGGGGATGCGGTGGCTCGCACAGCCGTTCGCCCTGAACCCGCTGGTGGGGCGCGTGAAACGGGACCTCGAGGAGATCGGGCTGCCGCTCCGTCAGGACTCCGTCCGGTTCGACTTCGATCGGCGACCCCTCAAGGAGGTGCAGTCGTTCTGCGCCGCGATCCGGGTCCCCGACGACATCGTCATCGTGATCTCGCCGCTCGGCGGTCAGGCCGATGCGCGGGGGTTGATGCACGAGGTCGGACACGCGCTCCACTTCGCGCATACGTCGCCCTCTCTGCCCTGGGAGGATCGGGCCCTCGGGGACACCTCGGTCACCGAGACGTTCGCGCTGCTGTTCGAGGGCCTGACCCTGAACCGCGGTTGGGCCGGATCGGTGTCCGGCCTCGGCGGCGTCACGCTGGACGGCTACCTGAGTCTTGCGCGGTTCCTGCACCTGTACCGGCTTCGCCGCCAGGCCGCCGAGTTCCTGTACGAGATGGAGATCGCGGCCACCGATGAGCCGAGCCGCATGGCTCCCCGCTACACGCAGCTCCTCAGTGAGGCGACGGGGTTCGCCCACGTCCCGCAGACGTACATCGAGGACGTCCGTCGCGGGTTCTGGGTCGCCCGGCAGCTCCGCGGCGCCATGCTCTCCTCGGTTCTGCGAAAGTCGCTGCGCGACCGTTTCGGGGAGGACTGGTATCGCCAGCCGGCCGCGGGCGCGTTCGTCGGCGAGCTGATGTCGGCCGGGCAGCGGGAGGATGCGGTGCAGATCGCGGCGCAGCTGGGCGAGTCGACCCTCAACCCGACGTGTCTGCTCGATGATCTGGCGCGCTGGGTGACGCCGTGAAGACCGGGTGGAAGGTGGCGCTCGGCGCCCTCGCGGGCGCGGCCGGCGTCGCGTACGGCCGGGCGATGACGGCCCGGAACCGGGCGATAGAACGGCCGCCGATGCGCGACACGAACGGGGAGCCCTACCGGATCGAGACGATCACGTTCTCGGACGGCGCGATGACGGAGTACGTCGATGTCGGTGACGGCTCCCCGATCGTGTGGATCCCCGGCGCGGACGGGCCGAAGGAGACCTTCAGGTACCAGTTTCCGCATTTCGCGAAGCGTCACCGGCTCATCTCGGCCGATCTCCGGGATGACATCGACGGCGAGCACGAGTTCGACCGGCTCATCGATGACGTCGAGGAACTGCTCGACGCGCTCGGCATCGACCGGTGCGTGCTCGTCGCCCAGAGCTTCGGGTGCGCGATCGCGCTCGGATTCGCCGCCCGTTCGCCCGAACGCCTCGACGGGCTCGTTCTCGCGAACCCGGTGGCGCGGATCAGCTACGAGCACCTCGGATTCAATCGGACGGCGCTCGTCCCGGTGGCCCAGCGAACGACGCGATACCTGCCGACGTGGCTCGGGCGAGCGGTCGCCCGGTCGGTCTGGAGTCCGCTCTCGGTGTGGATCTTCGATGACTCGCCCGGCAGGGAAGCGTTGATCGATTACTCCCTCGAGACGGGCGGAAGAACGGTCGACCCGAAGGTGTCCGGCAGGAGGGTGGCCCTGCTGAAGGGACACGACCTGACCGAGGATCTGTGGCGGATCCCGGTGCCCACCCTCGTGGTGAAGGGCCCGTACGATATGTATTGTCCGGTGAGCTGGGCACTCGAGATCGCGGATGGTCTGCCCGACGCCAGCTACGTTCCGATCCCGGGTACGGGGCATTGCTCGCATGTTTCGCGACCGGGCGCGTTCAACCAGGTGCTCGAATCCTGGCTCGATCGCAGGCTCGAAAGCGCGGACAGGGCGGCGCTCCAGGCCGGCCTCGAACCCGACGGAGGAGTTGCATGACGAAGCCGGTCTTCAGTTCGCGAACCGCGACCATGCTCGCGATGCTCGGCATGGCCGTCGGCACCGGAAACATCTGGCGCTTCCCGCGGATTGCGGCGTCGAACGGCGGCGGATCGTTTCTCGTGGCCTGGGTCGTCTTTCTCCTGTTGTGGTCCGTTCCGCTCATCCTCGTGGAGTTCGCGGCCGGCAAGTCCTCTCGCTCGGGCGCGGTCGGCGCGTTCACTCGCCTCGCGGGAAGGGGCAGCAGCTGGATGGGCGCCTGGGTCGCCTTCGTGTCCACCGCGATCATGTTCTACTACTCGGTCGTGATGGGGTGGACTATCCGCTACCTCGTCGGATCGGTGACCGGAACCGTCCCGACCGGCACGTGCGCCGAGGGTGCGGTCGGCTGCATCGATCCAACGCAGTACTGGGAGAGCTTCATCGGCTCGCCCTGGCCCGTCGTGACCCACGCGCTCGCGATCGCCCTCGCGGTGGCCGTCGTGCTCCGCGGCGTGAAGGGGATCGAGAGGGCCGCGAGGATCCTCATCCCGAGCCTGTTGGTTCTCGTCGTCATCCTCACCATTCGCGCGGTGACGCTCGACGGGGCGAGCGCCGGGCTGGCCTTCCTCTTCACGCCGGACTGGAGCGAGCTCAAGAACGCGAACGTGTGGCTGGAGGCACTCACCCAGAACGCTTGGGACACCGGGGCTGGCTGGGGGCTGATCACCGCCTACGCGGTCTACCTGCGGAAGCAGGAGGACACGACGCTGAACGCGTTCATGCTCGGGTTCGGCAACAACTCGGTCTCTCTCCTGGCCGGGATCATGGTCCTCTGCACCGTGTTCGCGATCATGCCGAACGCCGCCACCGAGATCGTCGGGGCCGGAAATGAGGGGCTGACGTTCATCTGGGTGCCGCAGCTGTTCGGGCAAATGCCGGGCGGGTCGGTGTTCATGGTGCTCTTCTTCCTCGCCCTGGTGTTCGCCGCCTGGTCCAGCCTGATCGCGATGATCGAGATGGCCAGCCGCGTGCTGACCGATGCCGGCGCGGACCGCCGGAAGGCGATCCTGATCATCGGTGGTCTCGGCTTCGTGCTCGGGCTCCCGTCCGCGATCTGGATCGAGGTATTCCGGAACCAGGACTGGGTCTGGGGCGTGGGTCTGATGGTGAGCGGGCTGTTCTTCGCGATCATGGTCATGAGGTACGGCGTCGACAAGTTCCGGACTCAGCTCGTGAACAGTCCCTACAGCGACATCAAGATCGGCCGCTGGTGGAACGTCGTGATCCGCCTCGTCGCGGTGCAGGCGGTCGTGATCACGATCTGGTGGCTCTGGCAGGCCGTCGACCAGGAGAACCTGGGAGCGACGTTCACGCTGTTCTCGGAGTTCAACGTGGGCACGGTGCTCATCCAGTGGGCGATCGCGCTGGTCGCGTTCATATCGCTCAACCGCTGGCTCGCGAGCCGCTCCGGCGTCGAAGCCGAGTAGCGGCCTGGCAGAGACCCCGTGACCGCCGGCACCGACGCGTTCAAGCGTGCGCTCGCACATCTCGTCGGAGGGGTCGTGATCGTCACGACCCGCGATGCAGCGGGCGAGCCCCGCGGGATGACCGCGACCGCCGTCTGTTCGGTCTCGCTCGATCCGCCGCTCGTCATGGCCTGCATGGACCGGGCGTCGAACACGCACGCGGCCCTCGAAGAATCCGGAGTATTCGCCCTGAACATCCTGCCCGAGGCGGCCCGCGGTCTGGCCCAGCGCTTCGCGTCCTCGTCGGGGGAGAAGTTCGAGGGAGTGCTCGTGCAAACGGGCGACACCGGAGCCCCGCTTCTGTCCGTGGCCCTCGCCCACTGCGACTGCGAGGTCGAACGGTCCGTCGTCGCAGGGGATCACACGATCTTCATCGGACGTGTCGTGTCCGCCGACTCGCGCCCCGGCGGCAGCGGCCCGCTCGTCTACTTCAGAGGTCGTTACGGTACCGTCGATACGCCGGATGATGACGGAGCCGGCGAAGCCGAAGCTTGAAGCGCGACGCGTTTCGTGATCTCGCGGGTCGGATGTGGGACGAGATTCCCGAGGAGGCCCGCGCGGGCGTCGAGGGAGTCTCCATCGTCGACGACCCGCTACCACACCCCGAGTTCGCCGAAGTGTACACGCTGGGTGAATGCGTCACGGAATCGTGGCCGGACGGCTATGGCGAAGGCGACGTTCGCTCGGAGTTGATCCTGTACCACGGGTCCTTTCAGGGGCTCGCCGATCTCGATCCGGCGTTCGACTGGGCCGACGAGCTCTGGGAGACGATCCTCCACGAGCTGCTGCACCACCGCGAAGCGGCCGCCGGCCAGTCCGGACTCGACGAGTTCGACTGGGCGGAGGAGCAGAACCTGCTGCGCTGGGCGGGGCGCGGATTCGACCCCGGGTTCTATCGCGCGGTTCCCGCAGGCCCGGATGGTGTCGTGCGCCTGGATTCGGAACTCTTTGTCGAATCGATCGTTAGGAGGGGAGAGGACTCCGCGGTCTTTGAATGGCGGGGACGACGGTATACCGTTCGCGTCCCCCCCGAGGTGGAAACCGCCTTCGTAGAGGTGCTGAATCTCGCGGGCGGGCGTCTGTCGATCGCCGTCCGCAGACGAAGATCGTGGTGGCGGAGTTTGGTGCCGGGTGGCCCGGAGCCGCCGGTGGAATTGCGCAGAAGCGCGCTGCCGGCGCAGAACGAGAGGGATTGAATGCCGTTGTTCGGAGGGTTCCGAATCGGTCGGTGGCTCGGCTTCCCGATCCGCATCGACTACTCGTGGTTCTTCGTGGCCGCCCTGGTGGTGTGGACGTTCAGCTACAGCGAGTTTCCCGCGAGGCTCCCGGGATATGCGCAGTCCACGTATCTGGCCATGGGGCTCTGCGCGGCGTTCCTCTTCTTCCTGTCCGTGCTCCTGCACGAGCTCGGTCACTCGGTCGTAGCGCGGCAGCGGGGGATCACCGTCGAGGGGATCACCCTGTTCATCTTCGGCGGGATCGCTCAGGCGAACGAAGAGGCGAAACGGCCGATCGACGAGTTTCTGCTCACGGCGGCCGGCCCGCTCACGAGCCTGCTGCTCGCGGGCGTGTTCTACGGGGCAGAGGCCGTGGCCGGGCTCGCCGGCATCCCCGCGCCTCTGACGACCGTCTTCGGGTTCCTCGGGCTGCTCAACCTCGTGCTCGCGATCTTCAACATGATTCCGGGCTTCCCGCTGGACGGGGGACGGATCTTCCGCTCGGTCGTCTGGGCGGTCACCGGCGACATGCGGAAGGCGACCCGCTGGGCGACCTGGGGCGGGCGACTGTTCGGCCTCTCCCTCGTGGCGGTCGGTCTGTACGGCATGAGTCTCGGGCTGTTTCTACCGGCCCTGTGGGCCGTGTTCATCGGGTGGTTCTTGATGCACGCGGCGAACACGAGCCTGCGCCAGTTCGAGCTGCGGCGGGTCCTCGAGCGGATCCCGATCTCGCGGATCATGACCCTCGAGCCCCGGTCGATCCCGGCGAATACGTCGATCACCGACGTGGTGGAGAACTACTTCCTGCGTGGTCGGCGGGATGCGTACCCGGTGGATCTGGACGGAGTGGTTCTGGGCCTCATCCACATCAAGGACGTGAGCGAGGTTCCGCAGGAGATGCGCGGGAAGGCAACGGCCGCGCAGGTGATGCGACCCACGTACGACCTTCCGACGGCCCGCCCTCACGAAACGCTTGCCGACGTGGCGCTTCGGCTCGGCTCGGGTGACAACTCGACGGCGCTGGTCATCGACCGGGGTCGGC
The DNA here is from genome assembly GCA_039587355.1 of Gemmatimonadota bacterium. Classification (GTDB taxonomy): domain Bacteria; phylum Gemmatimonadota; class Gemmatimonadetes; order Palauibacterales; family Palauibacteraceae; genus Palauibacter. The sequence continues at coordinate 94,274 of JBDHIO010000001.1, forward strand.
CGATCGGGCTGGTGGACGTGCGCGACGTCGGCCACTGGGCCGCCCGCGTGCGCCGGCTCGGGTTCGACGCAGTCGAGGATCCGGCCGTCGAAGAGCTGACCTACCCCCGCGTGGTCGAAGAGAGCGCCTGAGGCGACGTCGATGCGACGTCCCCGTTCCCTCAAAGCCAAGCGCGCCCACGCCGCGGGTCTCTCGCCGCGCCTCGCCGAGTTGTACCCGAGCCTGAAGGTCTCGCTCGATTGGGAGACGCCTCTCGAGCTCGTGGTGGCCACCGTCCTGTCCGCACAGTGCACCGACGAGCGGGTGAACGTGGTCACGAAGTCGTTGTTTCCGGCCTACCCCGATGCCAAGGCGTACGCGCGCGCACCGCTCGAGGAGCTCGAGGAGGCCGTGCGCCCGACCGGGTTCTTCCGCAACAAATCGAAGAGCCTGAAAGGGCTCGGACAGCGGCTCGTCGATGAGTTCGACGGAGAGGTGCCGTCCACGATGGAGGAGCTGATCACGCTTCCCGGTGTGGCACGAAAGACGGCGAACGTCGTCCTGAGCAACGTGTTCGGAACCCATGTCGGTGTGGTCGTGGACACCCACGTCAAACGGGTCTCGAAACGGCTCGGCCTCACGGACGAGACCGATCCGGTGAAGATCGAGCGGGATCTCATGAAGGTCCTCCCGCAGGAGGAATGGCATTCGTTCCCTTGGCGGATGATTCTCCACGGCCGGACCGTGTGCCATTCGCGCAAGCCGCAGTGCGACACCTGTCCCATCGCCGACGCATGTCCGAGCGCCGGTCGGGTCTGACCCCGACGGAGCCTCTCGCCGATCGGGTCCGAGCGGCCGCGACGGCCTGCGGGTTCGATCAGGTGGGATTCGCGCCCGCCGACCCTCCGGCCCACGCCTCCACCTATCTCGATTGGATCGCCGCGGGGCACCACGGCGAGATGGCCTACATGGCCCGGGAGGACGCGGTGCGCCGTCGGGTCGATCCGACCGAGGCGCTTGATGGGTGCCGGACGATCATCGTGGTGAGCCAGCTCTACGGGCCGGGGTCCGATCGGACGAACGACGCGGACTCCGCGATCGTCGCCCGCTACGCGGAGGGCCGCGACTATCACGACGTCTTCGAGGAGCGACTCGACCGGCTGGTCGAGTCGCTCGAAGAGATCCGACCGGACGTTCGGGCGCGGCGGTACGTGGACTACGGGCCCGTCATGGAGCGCGACCACGCACAGCGGGCGGGGCTCGGGTGGATCGGCAAGAACACCATGCTGATCGACCCCGGGCTCGGGTCGTATCTGATGCTCGGGGAGTTGCTCACGGATCTGGAGATCGAGCCGGACGACCCGTTCCTGCCCGATCGATGCGGCACGTGCACGCGCTGTATCGACGCATGTCCGACTGATGCGATCCTCCCCGATCGGACGATCGATTCGCGCCGCTGCATCTCGTACCTGACGATCGAGTTGAAGGGGTCGATCCCCGTCGACCTTCGCCCCGCGATCGGGAACCGCGTATTCGGCTGCGACATCTGCCAGGAGGTGTGCCCCTGGAACACCGACGCGCCGACTCCCGCCGCATCCCCCTTCGCGGGTGCCGGCGCGGCCCCGGCGGCGGACCTGGTCGCGTGGGCCGACGAGCTGCGACAGCTCGATCAGGAGTCGTTCCGGGAACGCTATCGTGGCACGGCGTTCTCGCGCCCCGGCCGTGACGGCCTCCTTCGCAACCTCGCCGTCGGTCTGGGCAATTCGGGCTCACCTGCCGCCCGTCCCGTGCTCGAGGCGTTGGCCGACGACTCCAGCGATCTCGTGGCCGAGCATGCCCGGTGGGGGCTCGAACGGCTGCGCGGCGATGTGTGATTCGTATTAGCTTGGCCGTGTCGTCGCGGTGCATGCGACGATCCGCCCGCACCGTGTGAAACACAGGCAGGAGAAGACGTCGCCATGCCCGGCTACGCCGCTCTCTCGACCCCGTGGTGGGTGCCCGTCGTCTACGTAATCGTTCTCGGACACATAACGAACATCTGCACGACGCTGTATCTCCACCGGAACCAGACCCACGGCGGCGTGGAGTTCCATCCTGTCGTCACCCACGCGATGCGGCTCTGGCTCTGGCTGACCTCGGCGGTCGTCACGCGCGAGTGGGTCGCGGTCCACAGAAAGCACCATGCGTTCGCGGACAGGGAAGGGGACCCGCACTCGCCGGTCGTGGAGGGGCTCGCTCCGATTCTGCTGAACGGTCTCTTCTTCTATCGCCGGTCGGCGCGAGATGCCGAGACGCTGGAGAAGTATGGACGCGGCACTCCCGACGACTGGCTCGAGCGCCACGTTTACGGCAACGACCGCACCCGGTCGCTGGGTCTGTTCATCGTTCTCGCACTCGACATCTATCTCTTCGGCGCGCTACTCGGACTCGCCGTGTGGTCGTTCATGACGCTCTGGGTCCCTCTGATGGGGAACATCATCAACGGCGCGGGCCACGCCCTGGGATACCGGACGTTCGATACCCGCGATCACAGCCACAACATCTATCCGTGGGGGATCTGGATCCTCGGCGAGGAGTTGCACAACAACCACCACGCGGACCCGCGATCGGCGAAGTTCCGCGCGAAGTGGTGGGAGTTCGATATCGGCTGGGCGTACATCCGGGCGCTGTCGTTCTTCCGGCTGGCGAACGTCATCTACGCGCGGTCCGCCTCCGCGAAGGACTTCGCCTCGAGGTACTACCAGCAGCACGTGTCGAGTCCGGTCAGCGAAGGGTTCGAGCGCGCCGTGGCGGCCCTGCAGGCGGCGAAAGAGGACGGTCTCGCGCGCATCGAGCACGCCCGCGACGAAGGTCGGGCGCGGCTCGAGTCCATGCGATCCAATCGCAACGCGCGGCTCGACCATGCGCGTGAAGAGTGCCTCGCCCGAATCGAGAGCGTCTGGGCCGAGGGCCGGGGTCGTCTCGATCGGGTAAAGACCGAGGGGAAGGCCCGGCTCGAGAAGGTGAAGAGCGAGGCCACGGCCGAGCTCGACCGGGCGCGTGCGGCGGCGCGGGCGTCGGTCCTCAGCCGGGGCTGATCCAGGGTCGAACCGCTAGGACGAGAGGCTGCCCGCTCCGAGGGCCGCGTCCACTTCTTCCGGCGTCGGCAGCGAGGGCTGCGCACCCAGACGCGTGACGGACACGGCGGCGACTCGCTGGGCCGAGGCGACCGCCTCATCGAGCCCCATCCCGTCCGCCATCGCCACCGCGAGTGCCCCGTTGAACGCATCGCCCGCGCCGGTCGTGTCCCGGGCTTTCACCGGCGGAGCCGGCAGCTCGCGACACCCGCCGGCGTCGAGAACGAGAGCGCCATCCTCGCCGCGCGTCACGACCACGGCGCTGGCCCCTGTACCCAGCAGCGTCCGGGCCGCCGACTCGAGGTCGGTCGTATCCTCGCCGAGATGCCCGGCCATGCCGATCGCTTCGTGCGCGTTCGGGGTCAGGATGTCGACGCTGCCGAGCAGATCGCCCGGCACGGGGGCCGCGGGGGCGGGGTTCAGGATGACCGTCCGCCCGGCCTTCCTCGCGATCTCGATGGCGCGTCGCGACGCCTCCAGTGGGACCTCGAGCTGCAGGAGAAGGACCGCCGCCACGCGGATGGCCTTCGCACCGAGCGACACATCGACCGGGCTCAGCTTCGCGTTTGCGCCGGACGCGACGGCGATCGCGTTCTCGCCCGTCTCGTCCACGACGACGAGCCCGACGCCCGTGGGGGCCTCGGGATCACGCACGACGTAGCGCGTGTCGATCGCGGCCTCGCGGTACCCGCGAACGGCGACGTGCCCGAAGTGGTCACGCCCGACGCGGGTGATGAGGGTGACGTGCGCGCCCAGCCGCGCCGCGGCGACTGCCTGGTTCGCGCCCTTTCCGCCGGCCGCCTGCATGAACTCGGACCCGAGCACCGTCTCGCCCGGAGCGGGGATGTGCGGAGCCATCACGACGAGGTCGGTATTCGAACTCCCGACGACCGCGATGCGGTTGTACGGCTCTCTCCAGCCCACTGCCTCACTCCGCTCGTGAATCTCGAAAGCGCGCTCCCTGTCGCCCGGACGATACCAGCGCGCATCCTGGGGTGGAACCCGTGGGCGCCCCGTGTCGTTCACGTACTGACCCGAACGAAGCGTCGCCGACTCGCGTGGGAGTCGGCTGGAACCGATAGGAGGATGGGATGAACAGGGGACTCAATCCGGGGCTCGGACTCGCGCTCCTGCGGATCGTGCTCGGCGTGATCTTCATCGCCCACGGCTGGCCCAAGATCGCCGGGGGCGCTGAAGGAACTGCCGCGTTCTTCGCCAATCTGGGGATACCGGCCCCGACGCTGGCCGCTTGGGCTATCGCGCTGCTCGAAACGGGAGGCGGGCTGCTTCTCATCGTCGGCTTCCTCGTCGTGCCGATTGCCGCGCTGCTGGCGCTCCACATGTTGACCGGGATCTTTCTCGTCCATATACCGAACGGGTTCTACGTCATCGGCCCCGGGTCGGGCGGGTACGAGTTCAACCTGCTGCTCGCGGCCGCGTTGCTCACACTGATCTTCGTGGGTTCGGGAAACTGGACCCTGCAGGATCGTCTGAAGAAGGACATCGTGACCGCGTGATTTCCGGCGAAACGATCGTTGATCTCCTCGAGGCGCGCCGCGCGGACAGCGCGTCTCGGGACGAGTTGCTGAAGGAGTCCGTCCGTCTTATCGAAGCGGCGGAAGAGGACTACGATTGGGTCGGCATCTACCTGCTGGAGGACGACGTCCTCGAGCTGCACAACTACATCGGCGAAGAGACAGAGCACACCCGGATCGCCGTGGGTGATGGCGTCTGCGGGACGGCTGTCGCCGAGGATCGGAACCTCAACATCCCCGACGTCGGCGCGATCGAGAACTACATCGCGTGCAGCATCGGAACGGCGTCGGAGATCGTCGTCCTCATCCGGACCCCCGGGGGAGAGGTCGTCGGCCAGCTGGATCTGGACTCCGACCGCCGCGCCGCGTTCGACGATTCGGACGAGCACGAACTGGGGATCGTCGCCGACTGGCTCGGAGGGCTGTTCTAGCCGGATGCGGCCCCGGGGTCGTTAGCGGGGAGGACCGAGCGGGCTCGGCGCGCACCCGGTGCGCTCGACCGTCCAGACGATGCTCGCGACTCTCCAGCCCTCATCGTTGCGCACCAGATTGAACGCGTCCACTCCGCAGTGGCTGAACTCGCCGCCGATGTGGAAGTCGTAACGGGTCCAGACGACGGCGACCGTTCCGTGGACCATGACCGTCGGTTCCCACATGCGTTCGAGCATATCCGTGCGGCCCTGGATCATCTCGAGAAACGCGTCCCGCCCCATGGCGTTGTGCGTCACGCCGTCGGGCGTCTCGGTCGTCCCGGTGAAGGTGGCGTTCTCCGTGAGCACGGCCGCCCCCAGCTCCGCGTCGCCTGAACCGATCGCGTCGAACACCGCCTGCGCGGCGGCGAGTACGGCGTCTCGCTCGGCCTGCGGATCCCGGCGGTTCGCGGCCAGTGCCGTCGCCTTCGCCAGGCCGCGCACGGACGTGAGTCGCTCGGGTGTTCGCTCGAGCTGCGCTTCGAAGGCGCGTGCGGCGTCCTCGCCTCTTCCGAACTCGAGCAGCAGTTCGGCCAGCAGCTCCCCGGCCGGCTTGTCGACCATCGGGGGACCGAAGAACACGGGCATCGTGGCCTCGAGATCCGCAGCCTCGGCGGCCACGGCGAGGGCGGCCTCCTCGTTGCCCCGCGCGGCGGCAAGCAGCGCCTCGAGCTCCATTTCGAGGATGCGGGCCCGCGTACGGTACGAGTCACCGAGACTCGCGTCCCCGCCACTGGGCGTCCCGGCGAGATACGTGTCGAGCTCGCTCCGAGTCTCGGCCAGTGCCTCTCTCGACACCTCGGTGGTGACCAGCTCGCCGCGTTTCGCCGCCGCGTACCCGTTGATGAACGTCCACGTCATCCGCGCGGGAAAGAGATCGTCGAACGGAAGCGTCCAGCGGAGCGATTCGTCGTCCCACTGCTCCGTGTCGAGGACGTAGCGAGCGAGCATGCCGGCGTATGACCCTCGCGACGAATTATCCGGGTCGAGGATGTCACCGCGGCGCATGGCGTCCGAACCGCCCGCCGTTTCGAAGCACTCGCGAAGCAGGGTCTTCGCCTCGTCGGCCCGTCCCTGCTGCAGGTAGCCGTACTCGAGCCAGAAGTTGTAGTGGCCACACCCGCGGGGCGTGCCTCCCCTCGCCTCGACGGCGCCCCGGGACACCTGGCGGGCGTTCTCGTTCGCGGCCACGACCGCGTCCCACATGCCCATCGCAACGAAGATGTGCGAGGTCATGTGCTGCGCGTGTGCGGCATCCGGCGCGATGGCCGAGTAGGCGAGCGCGGCCCGGAGGCCCAGCGGGGCGTGGAGCGGGTCATCGTATGAGTGGATCAGGTAGTGCGCGGCCCCCGGGTGATCGGGGTTCTCGTCGAACACCTCCTCGACGATCGCCGCGGCCTGCATGTACGTCGCGAAGTCGCGTCCCGAGTGGGCCGTCCCGAGGATCGACAGTGCGTAGAACGTCGCCGCCTCCGGATCCCCCGGCCATTTCTCGTACACCCCCCGCATCGCGTCCCGGTATGCGAAGTCGCGTTCCTCCTTCGTGCCGGACCCGTAGAGCACCTCGAGCGCCGCCAGGTAGTCACCCTCGCGCTCCGTACCGGCCTTCGCCGCTCGGGCCTCCGCATCCGGGCCGAGACGCTCGAGCGTCTCCCTCGCCCGGGTGCTGTCCTGCTCGAGCCAGATGGGGTGGTTGTACGTCATCGCCTCGCCCCAGTACGCCATGGCGAAATCGGGATCGGACTCCTGAGCCTCCCTGAAGGCGGCCCCGGCGGTGCCGTACTCGAAGTTGTGCAGGAGCGCGAGGCCCCGGAGAAACGCGGTCTGGGCCTCTTCGGCGCCCGAGTTCGGGAAGCTCACGGTGCCGACCTGCGAGGCGACGCCCGCGGGGGCCGATGCGAGTATCGCCAGGGCGAGAGTGAGGCCAAATAGCGCTTTCATACAGGGGTCCTCCGCACGATGAGACCGACCACGATCTTCCGGAACCGTGGATACCCGTGAAACCTGCGGAAGGGCCCTTCCGCTGACAAACCGGCCGACATGGGGTCGGGATGGGCGCCGTGGTGTCGCCCGGAGCCTCGGGGACTACCTTTATCGCCCCTTCGGGACGCGGGTCCCGGAGATCCTCGCCCGTAGAAGGAGCTCACATGGTTCGCATCGCACGCATTGGCCTGGCCCTGGTCGCACTCACGATCCTGGCCGCGCCGACAGTCACGGCTCCTCTCGCGGCGCAGGAGATCGTCGCCGGGACGTGGACGGGTTCGCTGGCGGGCCCGGACGGTCAGTCCTTTCCGATCGAGATCGTCGTAGCGGGTGAGGGAGATGAAATGTCCGTCACGATGGTCGCGCCGGGGCAGGGCGAGATGCCCTTCACCCGCGTCTCGCAGTCCGAAGGCCAGCTAAATCTCGGGTTCGACGTGCCGGGTGGAGTCACCGTCGACTGCGAGTTGATGGCCGCCGAGGACGGCTCCTACGAGGGCGACTGCGTGGGGAGTGACGGCCAGTCGGGCGTACTGAAGATGATCCCGCCGCAGGACGGGTAGCTCCGTACCGATAGTACTCTAAGGCCCCGTGGACTGGGAACTCCGGCTGGTCGAAGCCCTGAACGGCCTCGCGGGTCGTTCGGCCGCATTCGACTGGCTGGTCCACCAGGTCGCCGAGGGCTTCTTGTGGCTGGTTCCGCTGCTCGCCGTTGTCGCGCTCTGGGTTTGGCAGCGGCGAGCCCAGGCGGCCTGGGCCGTTCTGGCGTGCGGTATCGGCGTCGCGATCGCCGACTTCCTGGGGGGGCGCCTCAAATACGTGTTCGAGCGTCCACGCCCCTGTCACGTGCTTGACGCCTGGCAGAGCGTGGTCGGTTGCGGCAACGCGTTCAGCATGCCGTCGAATCACATGATCAACTCGACGTTCGTCGCGGCCTTCGTGCAGGTGCTGTTTCCGAAGGCGGGCTGGGTTCTCTGGCCGATCGTGGCGTTCAACGGGTTCGGCCGCATGTACACGGCCGCCCACTATCCGACCGACCTCGTCGTCGGAACCCTGATCGGCGCGGTCCTGGGGGTCGGGTCCGCCCACCTGTTCCGTCGCTGGTGGCGCGTGCGAACGGATCGGACTCCGGCGTCGGCCGAAGCTGCCCAGGCCTAGACTGCTAGAGCAGCCTCTCGGGCCCCACTCCCGTGACCATGTGGGCCGCCGCCACGACCCCGGCGCGGGCCGCAGCGACGGGGCTCGCGCCCCGCGCCAGGTGTGCCAGCGTGGTCCCGCAGAAGGTGTCGCCCGCGCCCGTCGGATCCAGCTCTTCGACACGCGCCCCGTCCACGTGCGTGACCTCCGACTCCTCGATCACGCGTGCGCCGCGCGCGCCCAGGGTCACGTATAGGACCTTTCCCGCGCTGGTCCGGGCCCGATCCGCTGATCCGAACAACGTCGCCGCCTCGGCTTCGTTGCAGAAGAACACGTCCGCGACGGACAGCACCTCGAGCACGTCGTCACGCCGCTTTCGGGTCGCGCCGCCGTACGTCCCGCACCCGACCGTCCACCCCTCGCGTTGCAGCCGGAGGATGATCTCGAGCCGGCGCGTCGCGTCCCGCATCGGCACGACTGATGCGATTCCGGGCTTCAGATCGGCAGGGATGTCGTCGACGGTCAGATGCCTCGCGGTACCCCAGCCGCCCTTCAGATAGGTCGTGATGCCGCCGGGCTCGTGGACGATCTCGAAGTGGGGCAGGTCATCGGGGGATACCTGCGGGCCACGCCAGTCGAGAAGTGCCGCGGCCGGGGCGAGCTCGGGCGGCATCGGATCCGGCCGGGGGCCGACCAGTGTCACGTCCGCACCGGCGCGGCGCGCGGCCAGCGCAGTGTACAGGGCGGCCCCGCCGGCAGCCCTCTCGGACCTGCCCCGGAAATGGAGCAGGTCGACAGAGGGGCTGCCGATTACGAGGAGGGTTACGGCTGCTCGTCCGTCGTGGTGACCGGGTCCTTCGCCCCGGCAGGCCCGTTTTCCCAGTCCTGGGCGCTCGAGATGTTCGGCATCCCCCAGTCCTCGCCGTTCCACCCCTGGAAGCCCTCCATCTTGAAGGTCCACAGACCGGTGGTCATGTCGCTCACGACGATGAGTCCGTCCTCGTTCCGGATGTCGACGCCGAACGTCCCGTTGAACACGGCCGTGCGATCGGTGTTCGGCGGTCCGAGATACGTGTCGTAGTGGCCCACGGTGATCGGGTTCGTCGGGTCCATCATGTTGAACACGACGAGTCCATCGAGGTAGCCGGACACGAACACATAAGGCCAGCGGACCTCGTGGTTGTGCACGAGGTTTTCCCAGTTGGCGGTCCAGGCCGCGATCGGCCGCCGGATCGCCGACACGTCGCCGTTCAGCCCGGGCTGCAGGTCGAAGATCCGCAGCGGCGCGTACTGGTACTCGGTCTCCGCGACCGCGTATTTCCCGTCGGGCGTCGGAGTGAACGTGTGCCCGCCCCGCACGCCCGAGACGCCGACGATCTGCGTGAGCAGCGTCGGGTTCGAGAGGTCGGTGACGTCGTAGACGTAGTACCCGCCGGTGCCGCCGCCGTAGAAGCGGTCGGTGCCCGTGTCCGGGTGATAGCCGAGATAAAAGTCGTGATAACCGCGTCGGCTGTTCGCGCCATCGCCCTGATCCGGAACCGGGATGTTCGCCACGCGCGCGTTCTCGACGTCGCCCTCGACGACCATGCCCAGGTCGTACACGGCAGCGTGCGGTCCCGAGACCGTCGCGACGAGGTACACGTTCATGTTCGAGTGCTTGTAGACGAAGATGTTGTGGAACCCGCCCGGCTCATCCGGCGCATGGATCCGCGCGACCTCGCGAACCGTCGAGGCATCGGGGAGCCCGGTGACGTCGAGCACGACCGCACCCATGTCGCGGTTCGGGCCGCCCTGTCCGAACTGGAGCGACTGCACGACGTAGTAGCGGTCACCCCACTTGAAATGCTTCACGTCCATGCCGCCCGTGGGCTGGTGGAGTTCCTGGTTCTCGATCCGCCAGCGGTAGAGCACCTCGGGATTCTCGGGGTCGGCGATCGAAATGATGTCCATCCCCTTGGGGCCGACGGGGCCGTACTGCATCCGGCCGACGTACGCGTAGGGCCGGTCGACCTCCTGCTCGACGTCCATGTCGGCGATGCTGAGCCGCGGGCCGAGGGGGATGTGGCCGAGAACCTCCATGTTCTCGCTGCCGCGCTTCATGACCTCGACCTGGGCGGTCGCCGCGGCCGGCAGGATCAAGGCGGCGACGATCGCCGCGGAGAAGAGCCTTCGGGCGAAGAGCGTCATGGTTCCTCCGTTACGGTAAACACCATGCTCATACCGGCCTCGAGATGCTCGGCGATGTGGCAGTGCGCCATCCAGCGGCCGGGATTCGAGGCTTCGAGCAAGATATCGAAGGTGGAGCCCACGGGGATGACCACCGTGTCCTTCCACGCGAGGTTCTCCTCGGGGACGCCGTCTCGCGAGATCACGAGAAAGCGCTGCCCGTGGAGGTGGATCGGGTGCTGCATGGGGTGGAACGATCGCCGGAGGTTCTCGATTCGGATCTTCGAGACCTCTCCCACCCGGAACGTCCAGTCGATGTCGCGGTTCTCCCGGCCCGTCGTGCGATCCCGGAGCACCCACTGGAGGTTCTGCGACGTCGACAGGTAGTTCATCATCGGCATCGCGTCATTCCACTCGACCGGCGGGAAAAACAGGGTGTCGAGCGCCATCACGCCGACGATCGCGCTCGGCAGGTCCACCACGCGAACCGTCAGCTCGAGTTCGTGGTCGGGCGCGCGGCCGAAGTGGCGCCGGTATTCGTCCATCTCGGCGATCACGTCGGCGTTCTCTCGCAGGGTCTCGAACGCGGCCCCGTGGTCCTCCACGACGGGCTCGTCGAGCACCGTCACCAGACCGAGCGTGTCGACCTGCGGGTAGTAGACCGCGTTGAAGTGGTCGATCGCCTGGATCGAGTTCGTCACCGCGTATGTACCCGGCGTGTCGAATCGGGCGTCCACGATGTACCGCTGCGCGGGGGCGAGGACGACGTTCTCGACGAACCGCTCGCGCTCGAACTTCCCGATGTCGGCGCCGACCAGCTTCGCATCCGCGCCGTCGAGGACGACGTTGAACGTCCGCGTGTTCGCGACATTCGTGAAGTAGAGCCGGCGGACCTCCCCCCGCCGCACCGTGGTCTCCCAGCGCGGCTCGCCGTTCACCAGCATCTGGTTGCCGAAGCGTCCCATCAGCGTCTGGACCGCGGCCTCCCGGCCGAACGGGAATATCCCGCCCTCGTCCACGAGCAGGTCGTCGAGCATCAGGAAGTCCTCGCCGTTCACCGGCCCGAGATAGTCGGGTTCGGGCGAGTCGACGAGCATGTTTCCGTAGAGCCCGAGCTCCTGCTGGATGTCCTCGCGATGGTGCGGGTGGTACCAGTAGAGCCCCGCGTCGCGGAAGTAGACCCGATACAGGAAGGACTCGCCGGGCTCGATCGGATCCTGCGTGACGCCCGGCACGCCGTCGTACTGATTTTCGAGCCGCACGCCGTGCCAGTGGACCGCGGTCGGAAGGTCGATCGAGTTCTTGAACAGGACGACGATCTCGGCGCCCTGCGGCACGCGGATCAGCGGCCCCGGATACTGCCCGTTGAACCCGTACATGGTGAATGTCCGCGCCCCGACCGTTCGCCGGACGAATCCGGCCTCGAGCCGAAGGGTGTCTCCATCGGCCATCTCGACGATCTCGCGGAACACGGCCTCGGGGATCGTCGCGGGATCGAGGTCGAACCCGGGCAGAAACGGCATCACGCCCGGCACCGAGCCCATGAGCGACGGCAGCATCATCGGCATCGGGCGGGGCTGCGGAGGCATGCGCCAGGCGACGCCGGTCGTGTCCGTCGCCATGCGGTGGCCCTCGTGGCCCTCCTGCGCATGCAGGGCGCCGGCGGCGCCCGCGAGCAACAGCGGGATGATGAGAATTCGGCGGAACACGGTCATCGAGACGCGCGTGTGTGGGGGAGGGCCAGGACGAAGTTCAATAGATGAAGTCGGAGCAGTTCGCGTCCTCGAACGGGCCGTGGCCGGCCATCGTGTGCATGCGTCCGGAGGGGGAGAGCCCGGTGAGCAGGATCGGCCCGGCCCAGGTCTCGCCGTCCAGGGTGGCTTCCTCGGTCACGAACACGAGGAACTTGTTCCACGCGACCGGTCCGGTGAGGTGGTTCTCCTCGCCCAGCGATCCGAGCTTCGCGACTTCATCGAGGTCGGGTGTCGTCGCCCAGACCACGTAGTGGCGGCCCGCGCGCCGCCGCATCTGCTCGATCCGCACCTGCACGTGGTAGACCTGTCGGCCCTCCGCATCGACCGCCACGCCGAAGGGGGAGGGGGGCTGAGTCAGGATCATGCTGGCGCGACCGCCGGGAGCCTGCTGCGTCGGGCGCATCCGGACGGTCTCGGGCGGTAACCCGCATGAAACGGGGCTTCCCGCGACTGCAGTCGCTGGAACAACCGGAAGTGCGGTGTCATACGACACGGGAATCGCGAGCAGCGCGAGGAGCGCGGCGCCCCCGAGGGGCGATGTAAATCGAGGCGTCATGCGCTGAAGCTCGACAACAGGCAGAGACGCTGCAAGCCGCAGCTGACTGCACGTGGCGACGGCGGGTTTGACAGGGGGGACGGACAGATGATGACGGCGGCCATACGCCCGAAGCAGCTGGGATTCTTCGATGGGCTGATCGACGGAATGCTGGGGCGGCACTTCTGGGATCCGGAACGGGCCGCGATGGTGAAAACCGTCCGGTACGTGCTCGGCGAGTTGTGGGCCGCGTCCACCCAGCCGCTCGCCCTTATCGCCGCGATGTCGGACTGGGCCCGAGCGAAAGAGGCGGAAGAGGGCCGGGATGACTAGCAGCCTGCTAGCCCTGTGGGGTCTCCGTATCGTCGACCACGATCTCCCGGCCGCCCGGATATCCGGCCGATCGGCCGGTCCCGCGATCGGCCGACCCGCGCTCGATCGCATCGAACAGCGTCTCGCCAGGGTGCCCGGTCGTCCCGCCCGGAGGGCCGGCCGTGCCGCTCCAGAAGACGCCGACACCCGGCCCGCCCATGAACCCCGCGGTGCCCTGCTCGAGCTGACGCTCGAAGTTCTTCCGGAAGCGTGCGATCAGCGCCCTCCGGACGGGGCGCAGGAGGAGTGAGATCCCCATCACGTCCGTGATGACGCCCGGCGTGAGCAGGACGATCCCGGCGATCAGGATGAGGACGCCGTGCCCGAGCTCCTCGCCGGGAACGCGGCCCGTCGCCAGTTCGCCCTGCACGGCGAGCCAGCTGCGCAGCCCCTCGCGCCTGGCCAGCCACGCGCCGGCCGCACCCGTGGCTGCAACGAGGACGAGCGTCCACCCGAGCCCGATCGCGCCACCGATCCGGATGAGAAGCGCCAGCTCCGCGATCGGAACCAGCGTGAACAGCAGAAACAGCCGCAGAAGCATCGGAGGGTCCGACTAGAAGCCCAGCATCGCCCGCACCTTCGCGTCGATGCGCTCGGGCGTCCAGAACGGCTTCCACACCAGGCTCACGGTGGCTTCGTCGATGCCGTCGACCGACTCGGCCGCGTCCTTGGCTCCACCCATGATCTGACCTCCCGCCGGACAGCCGGGGCTCGTGAGCGTCATCGTGACGAGCGCCGCGCCGTCATCGATCGCGATATCGTAGACCAGCCCGAGGTCCACGATGTTGATCCCGAGCTCGGGGTCCATCACGCCTCGCAGCGCCTCGCGGACCTCCTCGACCGGGCCCGACTCGGCCGCCGGGGCGTCCCTTCCGTCTTCCTGCTCGATATTCGATTCCTGCGTGTCGTCAGGCGATTCCATTATCTCGTTCCTGTGTTGACCATTTCGGCCGATCCCTCGGGTCCCAGGCGATCGAACAGTTCATCGATCGTCGGGCGTTCCCGCACGAGTTCGCGGCACTCGTCCATCGCGTCGTTCGCGTTGATCAGAATCGCGCCGCATACCCTTCCTTCCGCGGCGCAGTATACCACCGAGCGCTCCGAACCGAGCTCTCCGGACACGATCGTCCGATCGGCGTCACCCGTTCGTCCGAACACGTTGATGCTCAGATCGAACACGTGCGTGAAGAAGTAGGACAGGTGTTCGTAGGGTTCGCGGGCTCCGGCCATGTTGCGGCCGGCGACCTTTCCCTGCGCGCGGGCGTGGTCCCAGTGCTCCGTCCGAACGAGCCCGCCGAACACCGGGTCCGGGTAGCAGGCCACGTCGCCCGCGGCGTACACGTGTCCCGCGGTCGTCTCGCAGTACGAGTCGACGACGATGCCGTCCGTCACGGCGAGCCCTGCCTCTCGGGCGACCTGGTCGTTCGGTACGAGTCCGACGCCGACGACGACCAGGTCGGCCGGGAACTCCTCCCCGCCATCGAGGTGCACCCGCTCGACCTGTTCGGTGCCCTCGAGCGCGGAGACGCCGGACCCGAGCACGAACCGGACACCCCGCTCCTCGAAGTACCCCTGTAGGAAGCGCGAGACCGAGGCGGGGAACACGCGGGCCCACACCCGCTCCTCGAGATCGATCACGATGGGGTCGGCGTCGAAGCGCTTGAGGGTGGCGGCGACCTCCATCCCGATGAACCCGGCGCCGATAAGGGCGACCCGGGGTTCCTTCGCGGCCCGGGCGCGGATCGCCTCCGAGTCATCCGCCGTTCGCAACGTGTGGACGCGGTCGAGCCCGATGCCCTCGATGGGGAGCGCCCGCGGCCGTCCGCCCGTAGCGATCAGGATGCGCTTTCCGCGGTACCGGGCGCCCGACTCCGTCGTCACCGTCAGCCTCGCAGCGTTCATCTGATCGACGACCGCGCCCAGGACGAGCGTCACCGACTCCTGCCCTTCCCACCAGCCGTTCGGCTTCACGGAGAGCAGGTCGCGCGGCGCCTCGGCCGTTTGCAGGTACTCCTTCGTGAGCGGCGGACGGTGATACGGCGGATCCATCTCTTCGGACAGCACCGCGATCGTGCCGTCCTCATCTATCTCGCGAATGCCATCGACGGCCGATGCAGCCGCGAGGCCGCCCCCGACGATGACGTAGTCGAAATCAGTGGTGCTCAAGACGTCTCTAGTTCCTTTCCGGTCAGTTCGTCGGCGCCGGGTCGGCGGCGCTCTGGTCGTGTACGATCTTCCATATCCCCTCGACCCGCATCATGACGAGCGTGAAGGGTCCGGTGGACGTGACCTCGCCATTTCGCGTCAACACGTACCGTGCGGTGACAACGCCGAATCGCGGGTCGAGTTCCCGTGCGGTCAGGTCGGTGAAGTGCAGGTCACCCCGCTGCGCCCCCGGCTCGAACTCGGGGACGTACCGGCCGCGCACTTCGTCGAACCCCGTGATGAGTCCGGACGCGCCGATGTAGGTCGTCTCGGGTGAGCGGTGGTACGAGGCCATGAACCCCTCGAGGTCCCCGGCGTTCCACGCGTCGGCCTGCTCGTCGAGGATGCCGGCCGCATACGTGGCGAGGTCTGGTTCGTCCGTCCCCGGCTCGCCCCCGTTCCCGACTGGCTCGATCGTGCACGCCGCCGCCGCGACGATGAGTCCCAGCGCCGCCGTCCGCATCCCGATTCCTGCTCGCACACGTCTCTCCATGGTCATTTGGCCGTTTCGCCCAACAGGCCCTCTCGGAAGGCCGCCAGGCTCGCCCCGAGCGCCTGCTCGAGTCCGCTCGTGGTACCCGCGAAAGGGTGCTTTGCCCCGAATACGTGATCCCCGTCTTCGATCTTCGTGAGCGTCGCGACCTCGCCGGCCGCGTCCGCGAGCGCTGTTGCGTCCTCGAACGGAACCGCGGCGTCCGCGTCCCCGTGCACTAATGCGAACGGCACCCGCAGCGCCCCGGCGCTCGCCAGGACGTCGAGCCGCGGGCCGTTTGCGAGCGTGTCGTCGAGCACGTTCCGCTCGAGCGGCATGTCCTGCCCCGTCCGCGAGTTCGGAATGATCGCCGCCTCGCCCCGCTCCCAGCTCTCCTCGAACGCCCGGTAGCGCTCGACCGAGCTGATCGCCGCCCAGGTCGAGACCGCCCGGACCTGTCGGCGAACCGCCGCCTTCAGCACCACGGTAGCGCCGCCCCGGCTGTGTCCAAGCAGCCCGAAGGCTCGCGATACGGGAACGTCGGTATCTCCGAGACGGCCGACCGTCAGCCCGTCGAGGATCGCCTCGAGATCGAACAGCTCCTTCGTAAACGTGTTCGTCGAGAAGGCCGTGAGATCGTCGAAGTCCTGCTCGCGGACGCCCGAGCCCTCGAAGCTGAAGCAGACCGTCGGGAGCCCGGTCCGAGTCGCGAGCTGTTCGGACGCGTAGGGAAAGAACCCCCAGTCCTTGAACCCCTTGAATCCGTGGCAGACGACGATCGCCGCGTCCGCCGCGATCTCGGCGGGGATCCAGGCGTCACCCCGGAGGTCGGCCCCCGGAATCCGGATCCGGAACGGTCGCTTCTCGGCCATCCCGCTCAATCGTCGTCGCGGCGGCGCTGCGGCAGCCACGTCCGGTCGCCGACCCCCGCCAGCTCGTTCGTCCAGCGGGCGAGCGTGAACAACAGATCCGAGAGGCGGTTGAGGTAGGGAATCACCTCGTCGCCGAGGTCGGGCTGGTCGTCGAGGAGCGCGACCACGCCCCGCTCGGCCCGGCGACATACCGTCCGCGCCACGTGGAACTGCGCCCCGGCGGGCGATCCGGCCGGGAGCACGAACGCGTCGAGCGGCTCGAGATCCTCATCCATCTCGTCGATCCAGGCCTCGAGATCGTCGATTCGGTCGTCATCCAGCGCGGGGATCGTGCCTTTTGCCCGCGCCTTCTCCGGATCGACCGCGGCGAGACGAGCCCCGATCGTGAACAGGTCCTCCTGGATCGCGGCGATGCGGGCGTCGTCGAGGCCCACGGATGATTCCGTGAGCGACGCCGCCAGGCCGATGCACGAGTTCAGCTCATCGACCCCGCCGTACGCTGCCACCCGGGGGTCGTTCTTCCGGACGCGGACGCCTCCGATGAGGACCGTCTCGCCCGTATCTCCGCCACGTGTATAGATCTTCACCGTCGTTGCCTTGCCCGAGGACCCCGGCGCCGGAAAGGCAGAAACAGGCCCGGGAATTGCGAACCTTAGACGCGCAAAAGGGGCGCAGCAAGCGAGGAAATCGAGGCATTGCGGGCGGCGCGATTCGGGGCCGAAACAGGTTGACAGTTTCCGGGGGCTTATGTAGACTCCCGGTTCGCTGCGGGGTGGAGCAGTCTGGTAGCTCGTCGGGCTCATAACCCGAAGGTCGCAGGTTCGAATCCTGCCCCCGCTATTTCGCCTCGTCTCGCCAGTGCGGGCCGAGGCGTTTTTCTCGGGGGTTGTCGGGCTCGAGAAGCACATTCCGGGGTAGCTCAGTGGCCAGAGCGGGTGGCTGTTAACCACTAGGTCGTGGGTTCGAATCCCACCCCCGGAGTTCCTGGTATGGCTGGGTAGCTCAGGCTGGTAGAGCACCGCGCTGAAAACGCGGGTGTCGGCGGTTCAAATCCGTCCCCAGCCACTGGCCGAGGCTGGTGGCGGTCAAGTGCACAGAGGGGCGTAGCTCAATTTGGCAGAGCACCGGTCTCCAAAACCGGCGGTTGGGGGTTCAAGTCCCTCCGCCCCTGTCGCCGAAGCGTCCGGTGATCATCGCGGTTGGAGCCGGCTCGCGTAGCTCAGTGGTAGAGCGCATCCTTGGTAAGGATGAGGTCGCGGGTTCAACCCCCGCCGCGAGCTCTCGTTTTCAATGCAGGCTGCGCCCGTAGCTCAGCTGGATAGAGCACCGGCCTTCTAAGCCGGGGGTCGCAGGTTCGAGTCCTGCCGGGCGCGTGAAGTGAGCGCAGGGGCCACCGGCCCCGGAGCTCGCTTCCTGGGTGTCGGTGGACGAGGGGCTCCGGTTCGAACCGGAGCGACCGTAGGGAGCGGAGCTCGGCGGAGACCGCCGCAGGCGGTCGTAGCCAATCCTGCCGGGCGGTGCCTGGCCGGCAGTTGAAGTAAAAAGGGCGCTTGCCCCCATGGTGCAACGGCTAGCACATCACTCTTTCAAGGTGGAGATAGGGGTTCGATTCCCCTTGGGGGCATACAGGCGAGACGGGATCCGAACAGCCCCGATCGCCACTCGTTTCAGCTGAAACGTTTCAGCTGAAACGTCTAGCATGGGGCCGTAGCTCAGCTGGGAGAGCGCTGCAATGGCATTGCAGAGGTCAGGGGTTCGAGCCCCCTCGGCTCCACTTTTTGCGCCGTTAGCTCAATTGGCAGAGCAACTGACTCTTAATCAGTAGGTTCGGGGTTCGACTCCCTGACGGCGCATACCTCCCCGGCTTCGAAATCTGCTGGAATCACTACCCCCTTTCCCACCCGCCGACCGTCAGCACGCGTCGCGACCCCTGGCCTCGCGTCGTATCGTGAGAGTGGACCGTCCCACACCGCGGACCCCGCTTCATGACCTATCAACTGTCCCCGTCGGAGACACCAGACGACGGCCTGCGGCGCATCGTCGCCGAGGAGTTGTCGGCCGGCATCGCCGAGGCGTCGCTGCGCGATGTCGACCTCGACGAGGTGATTCACGAGGAGCGGAAGCACTGTAAGCGGATCCGCGGAGTCCTCGCACTGTTTCGGGGGTCGCTGGCGGACCGCCGCACCCATGACCGCCGCTATCGGGATATCGCCCGGCGTCTCGCGGGGGCGCGCGATGCCGCGGCGGTGCTCGAGGGGTTCTCCGCCGCGCTCGACGAATACCCCGATTCCCGTGGGTCCGAAACGGAGGAGGTTCTCCAGGCTCTGACCCGCCGTCGCGAGGAAGCCGTGTCACGCCTCGATGACGAGCGAAGCGGCCTGGATCGCCTGATCCTCGACTTCGAATCCGCCCGCGAATCGATCCCCGACCTGGTGGTCGAGGCGGATGACTGGCCGGCCGTCGCGGGGGGACTGAAGCACTGGTATCGTCGTGGCCGCCGCAGCTGGCAGCGGCTGCAGGACGGCGGGACGGCGGCGGAGTTCCACAAGTGGCGCAAGAGCGCGAAGTATCACCTGTACCACATGACGCTGCTCGAGGACCTCGATCCGTCGTGGATGAGGGACCGGCAACTCGCCGTGGATCGCGTACAGGAACTTCTGGGACAGGGCCAGGACCTCGCGGTCCTCGAGGAGCTGCTCCCGGATCTCGACCTGCGTCCGGAGGCGCGGGCGGTCGCCGGGAAGCTGGCCAGGAGGCTGCAGGAACGGCTTCAACTCGACGCGCTACGCCTCGGGCAGGAGGTCTACGCTCCGAAGCCCAAACGGTTGGTCAAGCGAGTGAAGAAGCGATGGCGGAGGTGGTACTCCCCTGTACCGGAGGTCGGGCAGTGAGTGATGCTTTCGTGCAGCTCGGGGTGGCCCTGGCTCTCGGCCTGCTCGTCGGGCTTCAGCGCGAATGGGTAGGTCAGCCGGAAGCGGGCATCCGCACGTTCGCCTTCATCACCATGCTCGGCGCCCTTTGCGGTCAGCTCGCCGACCGAGCCGGAGGCTGGGTCGTGGCGGCGGGTCTCCTGTCGACCGCCGTGCTGCTCGTGAGTGCCCAGCGCCGTGAGGAAGCGGGCAAGGGCCTGACGACCGAGTTCGCGGCGGTCGCGATGTTCGCGGTTGGAGCGTCCGTCGTTCTGTTCGACATGGTCCTGTCGGTCGTGGTCGCCGGCATCGTCGCCGTCCTGCTCCAGTGGAAGAAGCCGCTGCACCAGCTCGTCCGCCGCGTGGACTCCGGCGAGATGCGGATGGTCATGCAACTCGTGCTGATCGCGCTCGTCGTCCTGCCGGTTCTGCCCGACCGGGCGTTCGGCCCGTACGACGTCCTGAATCCGTTCCAGATCTGGCTGATGGTGGTCCTGATCTGCGGGATCAGCGTGGCTGGCTACACCGCGTATCGGCTGCTCGGGTCGCGGACCGGAACGCTGCTCACGGGCTTTCTCGGCGGCCTGATCTCGAGCACCGCGACAACCGTGAGTTTCGCGCAGCGCGCCCGCCAGCGACCCGAGACATCATCCCGGGCGGCGGTCGTGATCGTCATCGCCTCTGCGGTGGTCTTCTTCCGGGTTCTACTGGAGATCGTGGTCGTCGCTCCCGCTATCCTGGGTGACGTGCTGCCGCCGCTGTTGATCATGACCGCGGTCATGGTCCTCGCCAGCGGGGTCGTCCTCCTGGCCGCGAGGACCGGCGAGGCGGCCGGCCTCCCGATAGAGGAAGATCCGCTCGACCTGAGATCGGCCATCGCGTTCGGTCTGCTCTACGGGGCGGTACTGCTGGCGGTCGCGGTGGCGCGCGAGCACCTGGGGAACAGCGGGCTCTTCGTCGTGGCGGCGCTCTCGGGCCTCACGGACATGGACGCGATCACGCTGTCGACGGCGAGGTTGATCGATTCGGGGCGGCTCGACGCGGGCATGGGGTGGAGGATGATCATCGTGGGGGCGATGTCGAATCTCGCGTTCAAGGCCGGGCTCGTGGCGCTGGCACGCGATCGGGGCCTGTTCCGGCCCGTCGCCCTCGCGTTTCTAACGGCGATCGCCGTCGGAGCGGGCCTGGTCTTCCTGTGGCCCTCGGGCTGACCTTGACCGCGCGAGGACTCTGAATGGGGTCGATCGGTGGGCCGCCGCCCGCCCCTGCGGAGCCGGTTCGCATTCGGGCCTACGTGCCCCTCCGTCGCGACCTCCGCGAGCTCGTGCAGCTCGCGGTGCCCGTCGCCGTCGTTCAGGTCGGGATCATGGCGATGGGCCTTGTCGACACGATCATGGTCGGGCGCGTGTCCTCGGTCGATCTCGCCGCCGTCGCCGTCGGCAACCTGTACTTCTTCGGCGTGGCCGTTTTCGGCATGGGAGTGCTGTTCGCTCTCGATCCGGTGATCTCGCAGGCGGTCGGGGCCCAGGACGACGTGGCCGTCGCCCGCGGCGTCCAGCGGGGCGGGGTGCTCGCGGCGGGACTGGGTGTGCTCGCGATGCTACTCATGCTGCCCGCCGGCCCGGTGCTCGAGTTCTTCCGGCAACCGCCCGAGGTGATTCCGGTCGCGGCGGCCTATACAAACGGGCTGATCATCGGCGTCTTTCCGTTCTACGGGTTCGTCGTGCTGCGGCAGACGCTGCAGGCGATGGGCCGGATTCGTCCGATCGTGTTCGTGGTGCTGGCGGCGAATGTCCTGAACGCGGCGCTGAACTGGATGCTCGTCTTCGGAAACGCGGGCTTCCCGGCGATGGGGGCGGTGGGTTCGTCATGGGCCACGACGGCGAGCCGGTGGTTCCTGATGGTCGCGATGCTTGCGGCGGCGTGGGCGCTCCTGCGGCCCGCGTTGCGGCCTCTACGCCGCGAGGCTCTCGCCCTGAAGCCGCTCGAACGTCTCGTTCGGATCGGAGCCCCCGTCGGGGCGCAGCAGATTCTCGAGTTCGGCGTGTTCGGCGCTGCCGGCCTCTTCATGGGGCTGATGGGCGCCGTCGCGCTAGCTAGCCACCAGGTGGCGCTTCAGCTCGCCGCGCTGACGTTCATGGTGCCGGTGGGGGTCGCGCAGGCGACGGGCGTGCTCGTCGGCCACGCGGTGGGACGGGGTGACCCTCCTGCAGCCCGACGGGCCACGGGGGCGGGCGTGTTCTGCGGGGTGGGGTTCATGGTCCTCACGGCGATCACGTTCCTGACGATCCCGGAGCTGCTCGCCCGGGGGTTCAGCGATGACGTGCTCGTCGTGACGGTCGCCGCGTCGCTGTTCCCGGTGGCCGGCGTGTTCCAGATTTTCGACGGGCTTCAGGTCGTCGCGGCGGGAGCCCTCCGCGGCGTCGGTGACACGCGGGTGCCGATGCTCATGGCGCTCGTCGGGTTCTGGTTCGTCGGCCTGCCCGTGAGCTGGTGGCTCGCGTTCCCGCGAGACGCAGGGCCCGTGGGCGTCTGGTGGGGGCTGGCGATCGGGCTCGGGGTCGTCTCGATCCTGCTGACGATCCGGGTCAGGCAGCGCTTCGGGCGCGACCTTCGCCGACTCGTGATCGACGAGGAGACCGCTGGCGGGGCTAGCTGACCAGGCGCTTCTGGAGCTTGAGCCCCGCCTCGATCTGGACCGGCCCGATCGGCTTGAGCCGCTGGGCCGCGTCACCGAACAACTCGTCCTCCATGCGCTGCTCGAGCACGTCCCACACGTCGCGCATGGTCAGGACGCCGAGGTCGACGAGGCATTCGCCCAGGTGGATCGGAGCGCCGGTGGTCGCCGGTTGCTCCGTCTCATCGGGCGTTCGGACCGCGCAGCTCTGGATACCGACAGTCGCCCTGAGCCGCCGGTCGATCCGGCGACGCACCGCCTCGATGTCGGCCGGGTACTCGCGGAACGCGACGCCGATGTGACGGCGTGCCCGACGTCGCGACGTCTCGTCGCCGATCGGCGAGATCGAAACGATCTCGAGCTGCATGCGGTCGAGCACGTTGCAGATGCGGTGGGCCATGCCCGGGATGTTCGTGATGCGCAGGTCGATCACGAGATCCATCCGCGTCTGGTACTGCTGCGTGGCCTCGATCTCCTCCAGCACCATCAGGTGGCCCTCGAGTGCCGACTCGAGGCGTCCGTAACTCGCCCCGTTGCCCACGTCGCGGCCCCGGATCCTCGGGGTCTGCGACGTGATCACCGCCACATCATCGCCCACGCGTACCTGCGCCACCGGCACGTGACAGTGCGCGTAATGGTCGAGGATCTCGGCCAGCGACATGAACCGTGTGGACACCCCGTGCGTCCGGTCCGTCGCGTACTCGACGTCGAGCGCCTGAACGGCCTCGACCAGCCAGTCGCGGCAGATCTCGTAGAGCCAGGCGTCGGCGGGGAGCGGCAGCCCGTCCGCCTCGCTCGCGCCGCTTTGCATGCTGAACGGCGTCACCGGCTTTCCGTCCAGAAACGCTGCGAGACGCGGGTCCGTCGGTCCGGCGTGCTCCACGTCCTGCCGGCAGAGCAGCACGTCCTCCTCGAAGATCTCGTGGTAGGGCCGGCCCTCGTAGAACGAGTCTCGGTCCATGGTTTCGAGCGCGGGACGGGCCTTGTCGCGGAGTCGCCGGTGGTCGTCGGGGAGAGCGGCGAGCAGGCCGAGCTGTTCCTCGATGACGCGGATCTCGTTGCGAAGCGCGTGCGTCGCGGGCCCGGACGCGGACTCGGTGTCGGGCATGATCAGGTCGAGTTCTTCGGCGACCGCCTCGCCCCCCCGGACCGCGAAGTCCTCGGACTGCTGCAGTCGCCGCTGGATCATGAACCGCACGAACTGGTACTCGAGCGCCGTCAGGCCGGCGAGGGCGGGCACCGGGGTCCCGAGCGACTGGTGGAAAATGCCGATCAGCTTGTCGGCCCGGGCGATGGTCTCGTCGACCTGCTTGCGGGCGCGAAGCGATCCGACCGCGTCGTCGATGTCGGGCGCTACGGCGTTCTCGAGCACCTCGGGAATCGCGCCGTGATCGACGATGGCGTCGAAGAGCGCACGCGTCGCCTCGCCGAGTTCTTCCATCCGTGAACAGACGAAGACCGAACTGACCATCCCACCCCCTGTTTCCACGTCACCGGTACAGCTCGAGCGTCCTTACGGGCGCGCGTAACTCCAGAGTGCACATAGTTAAACGGGACTGCAACATCCGCCGTCCCTCATCGTCGCCCCCGAACCGCGCGGTAAACTTCGTCGACGAACCCGTCCTCGATCAACTCCTGCATCAAGGATGCGTCGTAGAAGTCCCTCGCATCGCGGCGTCGCATCGCCGGGGAGTCGTACAGCTCCATCGTGAGCTCGATGCCCTCGACGCACGGGGCGGGCACGCGGGAGAGCGTCGCCCCGCGTTCCCAGACTGTCTCGGCGTATTCGCGATCGGTCACCCGCGGCAGCGATTCGATGATCTCGAGCGTCCGCTCGCGGTCCTCGTGGAAGATCGCGAGCGCCTCGGTCAGGGCCATCAGCACCCGCTTCGCGATGTCCCGGTTCTCGGGCGACTCGAGCCAGTCGGGTGCGACCTTCACGCTGTTTCCGCCGATCGGCATATCCCAGTCGCGAGTGTCCTCGAGGATGGAGAACCCCGCGCGTCTCGCCTCCTCATAGCGGAACTCCGTGGCCACGATCGCGTCCACCACGCCCGACTCGAGAGATGGGACATCGCGGGCGTTGAGGACGATCTCGAGATCCGTCCCGATCTCCCACCCCTGTCGACGTGCGAGCCACAGTGCGACGAACCCGGTCGTGGTCGTGGGCTTCGTCGATATCCCGATCCGCCCGCCCCGCAGGTCCTCGATCGTCTCGAGGTCGCGCCGCCCGATGATGTGGGCCCGAACGACGCAGTCGGTCCCGCCGATGAAGATCCGCATGGGCTCTTCAGGATCCTCGACGCTCGCCACCAGCTGAGGGGTTGCCCCGTCCATACCGATGTCGGGCTCACCGAGCAGCCATTCGCGGACTGCCCCGTACTTCGAACCGGCAGGCGTGACCCAGAGATCCGCGTCGAGGCCGTATTTCGCGAACAGATTCTCGCGCTGCGCGATGAGGAAGGGGAGCTTGCTGACGGACATGGTCCCGACCCGGATCTGTACCGGGGTCAGGACGCCCGACCCTGCGGACTTCGCGAGCAGGACGACCAGGAGAGCGGCGGCGATGAGGCCCCAGCGGGCGTTGCGCTTCATGCCTCGAAACGTCGGAGCCGCGCCCCGCCGGGGCAACGTGTCACCCCGTCGGGGCGAGTTGCCGGGGGAGCGTTCCGCCCTGAGCTTCCGCGGACCCTGCAGGCCTCGCCCAAGGAGATCCAGTGACCTCGACGACTGCCAGATGACCCGGACCGCAGGGCTGATCCCGGGGGTCGTAGCGGTTCTGCTCGGATCGGTGAGTGGGATCTCGGGGCAGGCGACGCGCCCGCTGCCGGTGCCAACGCTCCTGGAGCGCGCCGTCGCCGCGGGCTCGGGGGGATCCGACGAGACGATCCAGCGGATCGGCGACGTCCTCCAGATCGCGCTACCGGCATCGGGTCTGGCCGCGACCCTGATCGCGAGAGACGGCGAGGGCACGAAACAATGGGCGGCGTCCACAGTACTGACGGCCGCGACCGTGCTGCTGATGAAGCCGCTCGCCGGGAAGCGGCGTCCGGGCGACGATCGTCGCACCGCGTTTCCGTCGGGACATGCCGCGTCCGCCTTCGCCGGGGCGAGCTTTCTGGGCCGGCGATACGGGGCGGCGGCGGGCATCCCGGCGTACGCCCTCGCGGGGTTCGTGGGGGTGAGCCGCATCGCGTCCGATCAGCACTTCGCCGACGACGTGCTGGCCGGGGCGAGCATCGCGCAGTTCTCGACGTGGCTGTTGGTCACGCCGCGCTCGGCCGGGGCCGACGATACAGACCGGGATCGCCGCTGGGAGTACGCGTTCGCGCTCGGCCCATCCTCTCGTCGGACGAACACCGTGGCCGCGCCCGGGCAGGGGTCTCGCGTGGACATCAACCGGCTCATCGGATCGGACGATCCCTCGTGGACCGCCCTGGCCGCGCTGCGATTCCGGCCCGCCCTGGCCCACGAGGTGTCGGTCGAGGTGCGCCCGTTCGAGGCGCGCAACACGGGCATGCTCGAAACGGACGTGACGTTCGGCGGTCAGGACTTCACTGCTGCCGAGACCGCCCAATCGCTCTACTCGAACTTCACCGGGAGGGCCGTCTATCGATTCGAACCGCGGGTCGCCGGGCCCCTCATCGCGGCGATCGGGGCCGGGTTCGATGTCCGCGGCGTCTCGGTGGAGCTGTCGCAGGAGACGGCGGCCCGCATCACGGATGTCCGGGTCGTCCCGGTGGCGCAGGGAGCCCTCGGCGCCCGTCTCGGATCACGGTTCGATGTGCGGGCGGACATGACGGGGTCGAGCTGGGCGACAGATCGATTGATCGATTTCCGGGCGACGGCGGGGGCTCGGATTAGCTCGCGGTGGGAGGTCCGGTTCGGCTACAACCGCTTCGAGCGGCGCGTCCATACGGCGGATCTGTACAACGACCTCGTGTACGACCTGTGGTTCGGCTCGGCCTCCTACTCGTGGTGACCCCGGGTGAGGATTACTTTCGCCGCATGAACCGCGTCCTCTCCGCACTCCTGCTCATCGTCCTGGCGCTGCCCTACGCGCGGACCCCGATCTGTTCGTCCTCGGGGCACGAGCACGAGGGGCATGACCGGTCGGTCGCGGCGCTCGCCGCGCATGATGGACATGGAAGCGACGCGAGCGACTGTCACTCGCTGATGGCGTGCGACACGTCGATTCAGGGCATCACGGTTCCGACGGCACCGGCCGTGAAAGCGGTCACGGGCATCCTGGCCAGGGCGAATTCCGTCGCTCCCGGCTACGAGGGACCGGCCCGGACCCCGATCCCACCCCCTCCTCAGGCCGTTTGATCGAGCTGCACTGACACGGACACCCGAAGCCGCCGGCGAGTCTGGCGGCCCGTGATCGATCGAACGGAGAGAGACCTTGAATACGAATCGCCTGAAGCCCCTCGTCTGGGGGGCCGCGGCCGTGCTGCTGTCGGCGGGGTGTGCCCCCCGGCAGAACGCGGTGTACCGCCTTCCGGCCGCGTACAACTTCCAGTTCTACGACACCTACGAGTTCGCGGCGCGCTCGTTCTACGCCGCGCATTTCACTCATTTCGGGGCCTACGAGAACCTGATGACGACGGGTCCGGCCCGCGAAGACCGGATGGCGGGGTTCGAGAACCAGGTGCGCGGGTACGTCGTCGACCCGCCGCGGTTCGAGCCGCCGGCCGAGATCATCGCGCCGACGTGGTCGCGGCTCGCGTACGAGACGGGGCAGTCCATGCACTGGACCCACATGCTCCACTCGCAGCTCTACGACATCCTCACCGACGACCGAGTCGTCGATAAGCGGGCCGCGGGAGAGCGCGCCATCGCCTACTACCTGTCCGAGGCCGACGCCGCGTTCTCGACGCGCGGATACGGCCACCGGTTCATGGAGGGCGGAGGCTCGTGGGCCGGCACGTTCCGCGAAGCCTATCCCGATGTGAACGGGATCCTCTGGGCCTACCACTGGCACCACGCCGCTGTCTACGAGGCGCTCATGGTCCCGAATCCGGAAGAGCGAGCGACCGAGCTCGCGAGGGTCATCGCGGTGTTCGAGGACTCGGTGCTGAACGATCTGCCCACCGTCATGCCGCTGACCGCCGAAGTGGCCCCGGAGTTCTCGAGGTTGTTTCCGGCGGCGGCTCACATCTTCGACAACCTCCACATGATGCACGACGTCGTGAACGACATCATGGCGGACGACGCCTACGACCTGCCCGGGAAGCAGGCGGAGATCGAGCGTCTGAGGCGCCTCATGCGCTACGAGGCACAGGACTTCGTCGAGGCGCCGGGGATGCCGATGAACGGCGGACACGACATGGCCGGCGGGATGATGCGCGTTCCGACGCTTCTGGCCGACGGGTCGTGGCTCCCCCAGGGACACCCCGAGGCCGAGATGGCGTCGATGGACGCGATGATGAGCCCGCTCCCCGCGCCGGGCGGCGCGACGGGAGGTGACCGATGACTCGCCAAAGCATGCTGCTCGCGGTCTTCGGGCTTCTCGTCGCTGCGGGATCCCTGACGGCGCAGGAGGACTTCCGGTCCTCGGACCCGGGCCGACCGCTGCGCGTCGAGGACGCGATTCCACTCAAGTTGCGCGAGTGGGAGTTCGAGCTGGGGCTCCGGACGGCGGCTCGCGAAGAGGGAAGCTCTCTCGGCGGCGTGTTCGAGCTCAAGTCCGGGCTGTTCCGGAACGGGCACGTCGGCGTCGAGATCGAGGCCGGCGTCGTCGACATCGAGGGCGGCACCGCGTCCGGGATCGAGGCGGTGCACGGACACGCACTCATCCAGCTCGCGCGCGAGACCCCGTCGCTCCCGGCGTTCGCGGTGCGTGCGGAGGCAGGCACGCCCGGGACGGGGTCGATCGGCCGCAGCGACTGGGCGGCCGGTGCCCTCGCGATCGCGACCCGGTCGATCGGACGGGGGCGCGTGCACGCGAACGGCGGGTACGGCGTGCTGAGCCAGGCCGACGGGGGCGACTTCTGGGACCTCGGCGTCGGGTTCGATTATCCGATCGGCCTGTTCAGTCGCGCGATCCTCGGTGCCCTGAGCGCCGAGATCCCGGTGGACGCGGGCGTGACGCGCGTATGGCTCGAGGTGGGATCACGTTGGCAGATCAGCAACCTGAACGTGCTCGATGTCGGACTCTCCACGCGGCTCGACCAGTGGAACGACGGAAACGCGAACATCGAGCTGGTCGTCGGGATTTCGCGGATCTTTGGGTTCGCGGGGCTCACGAAGGTGGCCCCGTACCCGAACCCGACGCTGCGTTAGCTCAGCCGTGGGTCAGGGGGCGCTGCAGGCGCCCCCTGGCAGCGGCGTGAGGACCGTCCCGAGGGCCTAGTGCTCCGAATCGTCGTATTCCGCGATCACCGTCGGGAGCACCGGGCCGGCGTATGCGCTCGCCGCGCCGTGTTCGTAAACCAGCCGCCCACCGGAGCCGCCGACCCTGACGGCCGCGACTACGACCGCGACCGTCGCCGCGAGCATCAGCGGCCGCATCGCCGCCCCGACCCGGCCGTTCGCCAGTCCGAGCCCCGCGATGCCGAGGACCACGAGCGACGTGATGAAGAACGTCTCGCCCGCCTCCTCGTGGTCATGGATCGCATCGTGGGATACGACCCCTTCCACGACGTCCTCCTGTGACTCGCCAGTGCTCGTCGCAACGCGCGCCGACACCGCCAGGATCAGGGTCAAACCGACGATTACGGCCCAGATCGGCCTCGCCGCACCGGAACGGTGAATCGCCCAGAGGGCGACGATCACTCCGATGGGCAGGAGGACCGCGATCGCGAGCGGCATATGTACGATTGCTGGATGAAGCGGATCGGGCAGCATGGTATTCCCCCTTCTTGCCTGGGTACTTTGGTCGAGCCTGCCCGACGATGATTCGGCAGGATGTGCGAGAGCGGTATCCGACGTTTGTCGGAGGGGCGGTAACCCGTTCAGTGACAATGGGTTATCGGGCCAGCGCCGACCCGCGCGGCTCGAGGGAGAACCGAACGCATGCAGAGAGACCCCGAGGGGACAAGCTTCACGAAGTGGCTCATCCCGCTCCTTCTCGCCATCACGGTCACGGGGATTGTCGACCTGATCCTGGACTCGCCGGAGTCCCTGTTCTCCGCCCACGTCCTGGTGGACGTGCTTCTGGTGGTTCTGAGCCTGGGGACCGCGGTCTATCTCCTGATCGGACTACGCCTCGCCGAACGGTCGTTAGGGCAGACGCTCGAGGCCCTCGAGGAGCGGTCTGAGGAGCGGGACGCGTGGCAGGCCCGGACCGAGGGTCTGCTGCGGGGTCTCGGGGCCGCGATGGAGGACGTCTTCGATGACTGGGGCCTCACCCCGACCGAGCGCGACACGGCGCTCCAGCTGCTGAAGGGGCTGAGCCACAAACGAATCGCGCGGATCGCCGGCCGCAGTGAGCGCACGGTGCGGCAGCACGCGGTGGCGGTCTACAGGAAGTCCGGGCTCGGTGGACGCGCCGCCCTGTCGGGGTTCTTCTTCGAGCAACTCGCGCGCCCCGAGCCCGGTCTCGACTCGACCGCCCAGACGTCGGACTGAGTCTGAACAACAGGAGAACATCGATGCGAAGAGCCCTGCTGGTGACGCTGATCTCGATCGCGGCGATGCCCTCCGTCGCGCTCGCCCAGTACTTCCCCGAGCGAGGAAACTGGGAGACCCGCACTCCCGAGCAGGTCGGAATGGACCCCGCCGCGATCCACGCCGCCGTCGAGCACGCGCTCGCCTCGGAGAACACCGGGAACGCCCGCGACCAGGAGTTCGCCCACCAGACCAGCTTCGCCCGCGAGCCCTACGGCGAGGGCGTCGGCCCGTTCAAGGTCCGCGCCGGACCGGCCGGGATGATCGTGAAGGACGGCTATATCATCGCCGAGTGGGGCGACACCGAGCGGGTGGACATGACCTACAGCGTGTCGAAGTCGTTCCTGTCCACCACCGTCGGTCTCATCTGGCAGAAGGGTCTGATCTCGTCCGTTGATGACGAGGTGCGGCCCTACATGGCGCCGATCGGCGTGCCCGCCGGGGACGGCGAAGCCGGCGTGGACCGGAACGCCTTCGGAAAGCCCGACCCCACGTCGTTGTTCGAGAGCGACCACAACCGGCAGATCACCTGGGACGACCTGCTGAGGCAGACTTCGAACTGGGCCGGCACCCTGTGGGGTAAGCCCGACTGGGCCGACCGCCCCGACCGCGACCCCTCGACCTGGCTTACGAAGGAGCGCGCCGAGCCCGGCACCGTCTACGAGTACAACGACACCCGCGTGAACCTCCTCGCGCTGGCCGCGACGAACGTCGTTCGCCGTCCCCTGCCCGTGGTGCTCCGGGATGGGATCATGGACCCCATTGGCGCCTCTCCGACCTGGCGCTGGCACGGTTACGAAAACTCATGGATTACCCTGGACGGCCAGCGCATGCAGGCCGTCAGCGGGGGAGGGCACTGGGGCGGAGGGATGTTCATCAGCGCTCGCGATCAGGCCCGGTTCGGTCTGTTCACCCTCCACAGCGGAAACTGGAACGGAACGCAGCTGCTCGACGAGCAGTGGTTCGAGTGGTCCCGGACCCCCGGCCCCGCGAACGGCAGCTACGGGTTCATGAACTTCATGCTGAACCTGCCGAACGCCGACGGTCGCAAGCGTTACCCTAGCGCCCCCGACGATGCGTTCGCCCACTTGGGTAATGGCACGAACATGATCTACGTGGACCCGGGCAACGACCTCGTGGTCGTCGCGCGGTGGATCTCCGGCGGCGCGATCGATCCGCTGCTGAAGCTGATCATCGACTCGATCGAGGAGTAGCCGTTACTGGACCGCTCACGACCCCTCGACTACATTTGCGCACAGCGCGTCGCTCCCGAGCGACGCGTTTCGTGTCTGAACCCACGAAGCACCACGCGCCCGTAGCTCAGCCTGGATAGAGCGCTTGCCTCCGGAGCAAGAGGTCACAGGTTCGAACCGAGCGAGCGTAGCGAGCGAGTTCGCGTGCCCCGTAGGGGCGCGCCATCCTGTCGGGCCGAGATGGTGACCCGGTCAGGGACAACAGATTTCGGCGCCCGTAGCTCAGCCTGGATAGAGCGCTTGCCTCCGGAGCAAGAGGTCACAGGTTCGAATCCTGTCGGGCGCATACAAGAAAGCCGGGGCATATGCCTCGGTTTTCTTGTATCCGTCCCCGGCGCGGAGTCGGCCTGCCGGTTCGCACCGAGCGAGCTATGCGAGCGAGCTGCGCGGCCCGCAGGGACGCGCCATCCTGTCGGCCCGGATGGTCGACCACTGACCCTGTTGAAACCTTGCCCAACCCACTGTCCGTCGTACATTGGTCGGCCCCGCAGAAGCGACTCGGGGGAGTACGCTCGGGTGGCGGAACTGGTAGACGCGCAGGGTTCAGGACCCTGTGGGATTAACATCCCGTGGGGGTTCGACTCCCCCCCCGAGCATGACACCTCGCCCAGGTGGCGGAACTGGCAGACGCGCTAGCTTGAGGGGCTAGTGTCCCAAAAGGACGTGGAGGTTCGAATCCTCTCCTGGGCATGAACGAAGTATCAACGCGTTTCAGCTGAAACGTTTTTGCAGGGCAAGCCTTTGGGTTCGCGTGACATCCCGACCACACGGTCGGTCAAGCGCCCGTAGCTCAACTGGATAGAGCACCTGACTACGGATCAGGAGGTTGGGGATTCGAATTCTCCCGGGCGCATGACATAACTGATTGATAGGTAAGGAGTTGGAGGGGATTTTTTGGGAGTGTCCCCCTTCCTTTGTCGGGTGGACGAGAAGTCGGACTCGTTTGCGAGCGTCTCCTCTGGCGTTGCTGTCGGCTACGACTCGGGGTGCAACGTCCTTCTTCGAATTGCACCTCTGTCGGCGGCCAGGCAGTAGGCTCGCCCGCTCCGCGCGCTCCGCCTAGGATGTCCGCAGCCGAATCACCGAACCGTTAGGCAGCGCAGTCCATATCGTGGACGATTCAACCAAGCCAGACCACGGGACCGTCAGCGACGAGGAAGCGGTACCTCCGACCGGCGGCCCATCCAAAGGCATCCACGTCTCGTCCGCTTCGCGATCCTCCGTCGACTCCGCTTCGCTCCGTGAGCGAATTCTCCCGGGCGCATTCCCCCCAGAAGAGTTTGTAGCGTAACGAGATACCGGGCTTTCACCGTCAGGTTGAAGCCCCGTGTTGGTTGGGTGGACAAGAACTCGAGCGCGATCCAGCGGGCAGCAATCCCACATTGCGAGTCGCGCCCGCCTCAGTTCGAAACCTTCGGGGCCGTCAGCGCACGGTATGTGGGGCGGTCGCGAAGCGCGTGCAGATACCAGTCGCTGTGAATCCAACGTCCGTAGTAGAGCCCTGCCCGAAACGCCTCGGAGATCTTTGCCACGGCATCGTCGGTTCTTCCGAGCACGGCGAGGATCCGCGCTTGCCGGCGGAGGGTGTTTCCGGTCTGTGGCTGTATGGCAGCGAACCGCTGCAGGATGTCCTCCGCCTCTTCGGTACGTCCTGCGGCCGCCAGGCTGACCCCCAAACCGGAAAGTACGTAGCTGGGCCCCTGCGTCTGCGCTGCCAGTCCACCGAAAATCTCTGCCGCCTCTGCGAAGTTGCCAGCCATATAGAGCGTGACGGCGTAGTCCTCACGCCAGCGCCGCGGATAGGGGCCCTGCAGCTCGGCCAGGCCTCGCTCGGACTCGAGGTACGCGAGGGCACGGCTGACTGCCTCGGTCACCAGTTCTCCATGGCCATGGGCACGCGCCTCGATGGCGACGCTGCGAAAGGCAGTTCCCGGGTCCCAATCATACCGTTCGTCCACAAGGGGGCGGTCTTCGAATTCGTCCATTAGTTCACGGACCTCATCGAGCCTTCCCAGGGCCACCAGAGGTGCCGTCTGCGCGGAGACCAGACCGTACCGTTCCGGATCCAGTCGGGATGCGAGGCGATAGATTTCCAGCTCGTCCTCGAATCGCCCCAGTCCATGGTGGGCGCCGGACTGATAAGTGGCCCACTCATACGCCTCGAAGCGGTTCCACTCGAGGGTCGGATCGAATCGCGCCGCGTATTCCCGCGCCTCTTCGAGATGATTGGTTCTCGACGCGCCGAGAACCGGAAACAACCATTGGTTCGGGTCGATCTGGGCCATCTCACGTCCCGCGATGTACTGTCCCTGCGCGTCCCCGTTGAGCAACGCCCTAAGAAACGACAGGCCTGCCCGCTCCGACGGAGTCAAGCGATCACGTCGGGCTTCCAGGTACGTAGCGAGCGAGTCCGATTGGGCCCGCCGTCCGCGGTTGTAGTGAGCCCAGGCCGACATCTGGAGTGGGCGGAGGTAGGAGCTATCCGCGTCGTGAGCGCTCATCAGAATCGGGATGGCCTCATCGAAGAGCTCCCGAGCGAACAGTCGCTCCGCCTCCACCATTCGTCGATGGGCCTCGAGCGTCGGGGGCGCTTGTTGGAACCGCGCCGTCTCCGGCCGCTCGAGCTCCGCCGCGAGTGCGCCGCCGATCCGATCCAGCGCGATCTCGGCCGCCTCCAGCGGTGTCGTCGTCCCGGCCGTAGCCGGCCCCAGGGAATAGAGCGAACTTCCGTCGTCCCCGTTCACTATCTCCGTAAAGACGATAATGCTGTCCCCGCTACGCAGCAGTGAGCCGGAGACGACGAACGCTGCCTGCGCGCGAGCGGCCGTCTCGACCATGCCGGACGCGACCATCGTCGGTTGTTGTGACAGGAAGCTCGTGGGCACGACATCGAAGCCCGCACGACTCAAGCCGGACGCAATCCACTCCGTGAGAAGATCCCCGAGATCCGTCTCCACGGCGGAGGCATCGGCGACCCGATTCTCGAGTGGCCACACCAGCACCCGCTGGCTCGAAGCCGCGGAAAGGGCCTCCGGCGGCGAGTCGCGTCCGGCAAGCCAGTACCCGAGTGCAGTCGCGAGTCCCAGGAGCCCGGCAACCGCGACGTAGCCTCGTCTCCGCCGTCTGCCTGAGGCCTGGACGGGGTAAGTGGGTCGCGTCGCATCTCCGAGTGCGCTCGCGAAGTGGGCCGCACGCTCGAAACGGTCCGCGGGCAGCTTCTCCAGTGCTCTGTGGACAGCTGCTTCCACCGCCGGGGGCACGGCGCTTCGCGCGCTCGTGACCGGCGCCGGGTCCCCGGTCATGATCCGGGCCCACACCGATTGGGCGGTGGGGCCCGAGAAGGGCGAGACGCCGGCAAGCATCTCGTAGAGCACGCAGCCGAGCGCGTAGATGTCGGAGCGCGGGTCGACTGCGGTATCGCCCGTCGCCTGCTCCGGACTCATGTACTGGAGCGTTCCCAGGACCGTGCCGGTCTCGGTCAGCCTCTCTCCACCGGCGGCGTCCACCGCCAACGAGATTCCGAAGTCCGATACGAGGGGTTTTCCGTCCTGGAGCAGAATGTTCTCGGGCTTGATATCCCGGTGGATGACCCCGTTTTGGTGCGCATACTCCAGAGCTTCCGCGACTTCCCTGGCGATCCGGGTCGCAGTCTCGACCGGCAGCTGTTTCTCGCGATCGAGTCGATGGCGAAGCGAATCTCCCTTCACGTACGGCATGACGTAGAACAGGAAGCCATCCGCCTCTCCGGAATCGTAGAGAGGCAGAATGTGGGGGTGCTGAAGGTTGGCCGTCGTCCGGATTTCGGTGAGAAACCGTTCGGCGCCAAGGACCGCTGCCAGCTCGGGCTTGAGAACCTTGATGGCGACCCGCCGGTCGTGTTTCAGGTCCGTCGCGAGGTACACGGTCGCCATGCCGCCTTCGCCGAGCTCACGCTCGACGACGTAACGACCTTCAAGAGCGGCGTTCAAGCGGCTGATCGGGTCAGGCATGGCTACGAACATGGAAGGGCCATGTCCATCTCGCCAAGGGCGTGCGATCGCGGCCCGAGTTCAGGGTGGGGTAAAAAGTGGGGTAAGAACATACGACATCATGTGATATCGACGGGTTTCAGATACGACCGAGGACACCCGGAACACCGCGTGAATACTACATCTTGTCGTATCTGAACCCTCCTGCGATCCGCCTACGGATCAGGAGGTTGGGGATTCGAATTCTCCCGGGCGCATCACATAACTGGTTGCAGGATAAATAGATGCGGGGCTTCGATCGGTGGGTCGGAGCCCCTTTTCCGTGCGTGGACGAGAACTCAGGCAGGATCTAGCCGGACAGCAATCCCACGTTCGCACGAAGGGCGGCTAACGTTGTTGCCGCTCACTCGCTCGGCGCAAAGCAGTCTCGCGCGCTTCGCACGCCCCGCCTACGATGGTGACAGCGGGATCGCGGAAGCATCAGGAAGCGGGTCACATGTCCTCCAGTCAGAGAATGAATCAGGAGTGCCCATGAGCCCCCCGGCTCGCGTCAAGCTTCGGAGCGTCGTCGAGTTAGCGGGGGCGGCGGGAGTAATCCTCGGACTCGTATTCGTTGGACTTGAGCTGAGGCAAAACACAGCTGTCTCAAGCGCCCAGGCTGTGCTCGACCTTAACGGTATCGGGAGCGAAATCCATCTAGCTCTTGCGCAGGACGCGGACCTCGAGCGGCTTGTACATGCTGGCTATGAGGACCCGAATTCGTTGACCGAGGATGAACGCCGACGATTCGTTCGCTGGCTGCGAGTTCGGATCAACGCGTATGAAGTCGCGTGGATGTACCAAAGGGAAGGGCTCCTTACCCGGGCGGAGGCGGCAGGATACAGGTCTGCTACGTGCGAGATTCTGGGACGGGAGGGCGCGCGCTGGTTCTGGGAGGCCGAGTTGGGCAATTACGCACAAGGGTTCGTCGAAGACGTGAACGCGTGGTGCTCCGGGACGCCTTGAACGCCGGCACCTCGAAACAGGCGACTGCTGTTGACCGCCGGGAGCAGTTTCGCACCCTCCGCCTGACATCCGGGCCCGTTCCGCCAGTGAGTTTGACGCGATAGCGCTCCTGGGATCCGCTGGGATCTCCTTGCGGCCCTACCCCTTGGGTTCGATGAATCGCTCGTAGGGCGCATAGCCCTGGAGCGGCGCGAACCACGGGAGCGTGCGCTCCTCCGAGCTGTATGGCTCCCCGAGGCTGTACGCCTCGTTGAGAAGTCGAACGGCGTCATCCAGGTCGCCGAGCTCTGCAGCGATCCCTGCACGATGGGATGTCGGGCGGCCCTGCACGTACGGCCTCGCTTCGATCTCCTCGAGCCGAGCGCTTACCTCCAGCGCCGCGTCCCGATCGCCCGCCTTCGCAAGTGTGACGCCGAGCAAGCCGAGCAGACTGATGTCATCGGGGTCCTCGGCGAGCAGGCTGTCCACGATCGCCCTGGCCTCGTCGAGCCGCCCCGCCTGGTAGAGGACATAGGCGTGCAGCTCAGTTTCCGGCTGGGTCTCTGCTAGCCACACGACGGCGCGCTCGAGCGCGTCCTCCGCGACGGCTCCGTGGCCGTGCACCGCGAGGACCTGCGCGGCGAATTGCGCCGTGCGTCCGAAGTTCCATCCGGGCTCTGCGGAGCGCTCTTGGACGAGCCGGAGGAGCGGGTCGATGTCGTCGACACGACCGGTGGCTGCGAGCGCCTGGATCTCGCGGGCCACCAGGCTCGACTCATCGGGAAAGATTTCGCGCGCCGCACGCGCCTCGGCGAGCATCGTCTCGTATTCGCCCGCCTGGTGAAGTGAGTGCAGAAAATCCAACCAGAAGTAGTCCACCGACGCGGGCTGGGAGGAGGACTCGTCGTACCCGGCACCGCACGCCTCGATCGCGAGACGCGGACGGTTCGCCATCCGGGCGTCGCGACACAGAGTTGCCCCGGGCGCCCCCAGCGAGTTCCGCCGAATCGAGGCGGAGAGGACCGACTCCTTGTCTCCGTCGACCCATGCTCGGATCCAGTCGAGTTGGGCCAGGTCGATCGGGGTGAGATCCGCTCGGTACCGCTCCGCGACTTGCACGAGAGAGTCGACGACCGGCCCGAGGCCGCCCAGGTTCCACTCGGTGATCGCCGTGAGAACGAGCGCCTCGGCGTACGTCGAGTCGGCTTCCAGGGCCCGATAGAGAAGCTCGGCGGCGGCCTCATACTCCAATTCCTGCCGGTGCTCCGAGGCGCGGATGTAGTCCCTGTAGGCCGAGTAGACACGCGGCGGAGTGGTGCTCGGCGAGCTGGCGAGGCCACGCGGATCGGCGATACGGCTCGTCACTGACAGGAGCGGTTCGGTGATGAGCCTGGCGGTCTCCATGAAGTCCGAAATCGGCCCGTCCACCGGTCCGACGCTGGAGACGAGCTCGGATCCGGCCACCATGGTGACCTCGGCCTGGACGACGAGCGAGCCGCCCTGTCCGAAGTACGCACCCGCGATCACGTACTCGCTCCCCGTACCGCCGCCATAGTGCCGGATCGGGTCGGTGCCCGGCTCGTGACTGGCGTTGAGCGTGCGCACGGTCGAGCTCGGTACGACGGGTCCGATGTCGTTTCTCGAGATCTGGCTCGTGACGTAATCGGCGAGGATCGCCCCGAACGCGTCGAGGGAGTCTACGCCGCTCTGGTTCTGGAACGGGGCCACGACGAACATCGTTTGCTCGACCCCGGCGGCCACTTCGCCGCCTGCCGCAGCGGAGCCGGCGTCCCCGACAACCGCGCCTCCGCGCCCCATCACCGCCCACGCTCCCGCTGCGAGGGCGACGACCGTGACCGGGACTCCGATCTTGATCCACGCAGACGCGCCCTTCCCCGCGAGGCCGACACCCGAGGTGGCCACCGCGGCCTGCATCCGGGTGGGCGTGATCCCGGTCGCCGGGGTCGCGAACGTCTGCAGATGCGTGTGGAGCTCGTCGGCGCTTTGCCAACGATCGGCCGGCCTCTTCGCCAGGCAGCGCATGATCACCGCCGCCAGACCCTCCTGGACGGCGGAGCGGCGCTCCGTCACCGGCAGCGGAGCCTCGGTGACGTGTGCGGCGAGCACCTGCTGGGCGGTGCGACCCTGGAAGGGCGGGCGGCCCGCTAGGAGCTCGTATCCCATCGCGCCCAGGGCGTAGATGTCCGCGCGGTGGTCGATGTGCTCATCGGCCGCGGCCTGCTCGGGTGCCATGTACGTGGGCGTGCCGAGCGCGACGCCTTCGGTCGTGATCTCGTGTCTCCCCGTCGCCTCGCTCACGGCCTTTGCGATGCCAAAGTCGGTCACCACTGCGTGGCGGCCGCTCAACATCACGTTGTCGGGCTTGATGTCCCGGTGGACGACGCCGAGTGCATGCGCCGCAGCGAGGGCATCGACGACCTCGCTGAGGATCTTGACGGCCTCGGCGACGGGGAGCTCGCCCTCGCGGGCGAGACGCTCCCGGAGAGACTCTCCCTCGATGTACGGCATCACGTAGTAGAGGAAGCCGTCCGCCTCTCCGGAGTCGAAGAGGGGCAGGATGTGCGGATGTTGCAGGTTCGCGGTGACGCGAACCTCCTGGAGGAAGCGGTCCGGTCCCATCGTCGCGGCGAGCTCCGGACGCAAGACCTTCAGCGCGACCCGCCGCTGGTGCCGGACGTCCTCCGCGAGATAGACGGTCGCCATCCCGCCCTGGCCCAGCTCGCGATCGATGACGTACCGACCCTCGAGGGCAGCGTTCAAGCGACGTATGGGGTCAGGCATGCACCGAAGATGGACGGACTGCTTGCCAGTCGCTACTCGCCGGTCAACGCAGGCAGAACAAGGTGACGAGAATCCGGACGAGAATGGATGCCGGATTCTCCAGTATCTGCGCTATGAACATACCGGACAATCCGGTGCGAAAGCCCCGAGCCTACCGGAAAACCCGGTAATCGATCCCCGCGGCAACAGGCCTACGGATCAGGAGGTTGGGGATTCGAATTCTCCCGGGCGCACTCCTCAAACAGCTTGTAAGGCAACGAGATACGAGGGTTCGATCACTGGGTCGGAGCCCCGTTTTCCTTGCGTGGACGAGAAGTCGAACGCGTCGCGCGCTCCGCGCGTCCCACCTACGATGCCCGCAGCAGTCGCAGAAGCGTTAGGGAGCGGGATCAGGTAGGAAGGAGACCGTCTGGCTATTGAGCGATCCCCCCGAATCCTCCTTGATGGTGTCGCGATCGTCGTGTCCATTCTGCTGGCCTTCGCCATCGACGCGGCATGGGATGCTCGCCCCCCTCCGGGCGGCCAGCGAGCGGTTCATTCACGCTGCGTTAAATCAGCCATCACCAGCGCAGTCAACGCTTAGTTGCCAAGGTTACTTTTGTCCCAGAACCGAACGCGGGACCGCCGGGGCTGTGCAGCCCTGTCAAGTGGTTGTGCAACTATATCTGGTGGACCTGGAGACCGGTGAAATTATGCTTGACGACGCGTTCGGAGCGCTTGAGTTGGACCGTGATCGATGGCCGCACGGTGTCACTGGGCCGGCGGCCCGCATGCCGCGCTCTTCGGACGGTGAATCTGGTCGTGGTTGAGCGTCGGACAATCGTTTCCACCTGCGACTGCTGCTGACGGAGTCGGCACGCCGAGGTCCTGACACCGGACCACATGGATCCACCGCACGACACCCCCGATTGCCGCCGCCTAGCCCTCTCGAAGTCGGGCCCTCCGTGGCCTGCGAGCCATCGCCCAACCGGTCGCTATCATGGTCAGCACGGCGAGCTGAAGCGACGTCAGCAGGATCGTGTCGAACCAGGGGTTACCCGTGAATCCAAAGGTGTGGTAGGCCAGGAAGGGACCGAACGCGCGCCAGATTGCCGGCCGGCGCTGTACCACCTCGCCGGTGATCTGAGAGATGTGGATGTCAGAGTCGTCGGGGTCTGTGAACCGGAACCGATAGGTTGGAACCCGGGTGTTGAAGTCCATCCAGTATTCGTCGGACTCGACTGCCCCTCCTTCGGGCTCTCCGTTGACGACTTCGCGCCCGGCCTGCGCTGCGAGCTCGGGTGACAGTCGATCGAGCACTGCACCCGTTTCCGCATCGATGAGGACTCCGTTCGCGTTTCGCTCGGGGTACGCGATCCAGAACCGCCGATCCCCGACTGCTCGCCACTCGTACCGCTGGATGGGCCGATCCGACTCCGTGGCTTCGCGTGGGACCGCGGCAGCGATCGTGGCGGCCGAGGCGAGCTCGTCGGAGGTCGCGATTCCGCCGCCCCAGTCGCTCCTGAAGGAGCCCTGACCTCGGAACCGCGGTTCGATCAGGCCGAGATTGAACCAGAGGTAGGCGCCGACGAGCATCTGGGTCGCCAGGAGCAGACCGGCGACGGGGGCGAGCCGGGCGTGAACGCGCCGGGAGCGTCGCACCGCGGGCGTCCACCGCTTACGGGCATCGCGTCGCGTCCACCACATGATGTAGCCCAGCACCACGACGAGGAGTGAGACTCCTGCGAGGGCGTACAACAGCGAGGTGAATATCCGGAGGCTGTCCCCCCATTGCCAGACGTGCACGTTTCGGTAGGCGGTCTCGAACCACGCGGCCAGAGGGTCGGTACGGCGCAAGATCCGACCCGACGCCTTCGAAAAGACGAGACGCGACGGCTGTGCTCCGCCCATCTCGACTTCCACCGCAGGAAGCCGAGCGACCTTGTAGTACCGGTTGAACTCGTCACCGTCGTGGATCTCTGAGGCGTTCGAGTTGATCAGATGGCCGTCGACGACGTCGCCGAGGAGGTCGTCGGGCAGCGGGTCGAGTCGGTCCAACGAGCGTGCGTCGTAGACTCGCTCAACGTCGAACGGACCGGGTTTCACGATGTACGCGGGCTCCGCGCCGAGCGGCTCGAGTCGCAGCCAGTAGACGCGGTCGAGCCCGTCTTGCCTCAGCGCTCGCAAGAGGGCGGAAGGGTTCGCCACGGCTTCGTCCTCGAGGGCGACGTCGGTCTCGTGGTACGGCTCGAGTTCGTATACCCCCTGCAGCCCGTTCGGCAGTACGAGGGCGACTCCGTGGAGCACGAAGGACGAGAAAATCCATGCTAGAATGGGAACCGTGGCCAACAACCCGAGCGCGCGGTGCAGGCGCTTCACTCTGAGAATCGTCCTGTGGTTCATTTCGTGTCCAGTCGAGATTGGCCCGAGGCCATGAGGGACAGCCGGCGACCTCCCGAGCGCGTTGGGCAAGGGACTACACCTGCAGGCGCGGCCTTCATCCGACCTCGCCGTTGCGATGGGCGAGTTGGCGGCGCACGGTCCATACGACCAGCGGGGGCAATAGCACCCATTGAACGATCGGCAGCACGCCGGTGCCGAGCAGTGGCAACGTCGGCATCGAATCCGCATACGTCCAGCGCCCGAGCGGACCAGTCGAGAGCGCTTCGATGATGACCGTGACGACCAGCCCGAGGACCACGAAAATCGCGACCCGCTTAAACGTGAGTTCGCGGATCCAGTGCCTGCCGTGTCGTGCAGCGACCATGGCAAAAGCACTGACCGTGATCACCGCGTCGCCCAGTGCCGCGCGTCCGCATTGTACGATTCCGCCCCAGTGGGAAGACTCCGGTAGCGCCGAGAAGAACGGTACCTGGAGGAGCTCCCAGGGCAGGTTCAGCAGGAAGGCGAACGCGAAGACATTCGTTGCAGGTGACTCAACGATATCCCGGGGCGTGATCAAACGTCTGCTCGGGCGAGGAGTCGAGCGTTGATCGCGACGACAACAGTGGACAGCGACATGAGTGCCGCTCCGACCGCCGGAGACAATACGACGCCGACGCCGTACAGCACTCCCGCGGCGAGCGGGATCGCGACGATGTTGTAGCCCGTCGCCCACCACAGGTTCTGGACCATCTTGGAG
Organism: Gemmatimonadota bacterium; assembly: GCA_039587355.1. Taxonomy (GTDB): domain Bacteria; phylum Gemmatimonadota; class Gemmatimonadetes; order Palauibacterales; family Palauibacteraceae; genus Palauibacter. The sequence goes on from JBDHIO010000001.1 coordinate 136,192, forward strand.
TACGTCGCCTGTGCGAGCTCGATCAAGGATGCCACGTCTCTCGGGTCCGATCGCACAAGCACGATATCCGCACTCTCGATCGCCACGTCCGTTCCCGCCCCGATCGCGATACCCACGTCGGCCTGCACGAGGGCCGGCGCGTCGTTGACGCCGTCCCCGACCATCGCCACGCGAAGGCCGCGACCCTGAACCTCTCTGATTCGCTCGGCCTTTTCGCCCGGCAAGACCTCCGCAAAGTAGTCCGACAGGTCCAGTTCCTCCGACACCCACGCAGCGACCGCCTCGGCGTCCCCGGTTAGCATTATCGTCTGGATACCTAGTGCATGAAGCCGCCGTAGCGCTTCACGGGATTCGTCGCGGATGATGTCGGCCAGGGCGATCGCGCCGGCTGGGGCCCCGTCAGCTATCACGTAGACTACAGTTTTCCCCTGCTTCGCCGCGGAGTGCGCGGCGTCACTAGCGATCGCGAAGTCATGTTCGCGCAGATAACCGGGGCTCACGACAAGCACCTCCCGTCCGTCGACCTGCCCCGCCGCTCCCTTCCCGGGAATGGCACGGAAGTCGACGGGTGCACGTAGTTCGAGACCCTCGCGGAGAGCGGCGTCGACGATCCCCGACGCGATCGGGTGCTCGGAGCGTGTCTCGAGAGACGCTGCCAGTCGAAGCAGGTCGCGACGAGGGATATCGCCAAGCTCGAAGATGTCCGTGACCCCGAACCGCCCCTCGGTAAGGGTCCCCGTCTTATCAAGGACGATGGCGTCGAGATCTCGAGCGCGTTCGAACGCGGATCGGTCGCGAATAAGCAGGCCGCGTCCGGCGGAGAGCGACGTGGACACTGAGACGACAAGAGGCACAGCCAGCCCGAGAGCGTGCGGGCAAGTGATGACCATCACGGTGACCATCCGCGACACCGCGAACGGAACTCCCTCGGTTCCAAGCGCCAGCCAGACCACGAGCGTCACCGTTCCTGCGGTCAGGGCGATGATGGTCAGCCAGCGTGCGGCCCGGTCCGCGAGGTCCTGCGTGCGCGACCGAGACTGTTGCGCCTGACGCACCATCTCGATGACCTGCGCGAGGTAGGTGTCGTCGCCGGTCTTCGACACCTCGACGGTGATGGCGGCCTCGCCGTTCACGGACCCGCCGATCAGATCGTCGCCCGTGCCCTTTTCGATCGGCTGGCTCTCACCCGTCAAGGCCGCCTGGTTGACCGTCGTACGCCCCTCAATGATGGTGCCGTCCACCGGCACCTTCTCGCCCGGTTTGACGACCACGCGATCATGAGTGGCGAGCTGATTGACAGGTGTATCGCGCGTGGACCCGTCTTCGAGCAGAAGGTGCGCATCGGCCGGCATCAACTTGACGAGCTTCTCGAGGGCTCTGGACGCACCCATCACGGACCGCATCTCGATCCAGTGGCCGAGCAGCATGATGCCGATCAGCGTCGCGAGTTCCCAGAAGAACACGTCCCCCGGTAGCCCGAACACGACCGCTGTCGAGTAGACGTAGGCGACGGTGATTGCGAGGCCGATCAGGGTCATCATGCCCGGGTTGCGGTCGCCGATCTCGTCTACGAACCCCTTCAGAAACGGCCGTCCACCGTAGAAGTAGACAAGGCTCGAGAGAAGGAACTGGATCAGGGAGTCTCCCGGGAAATCGAGGGCGTCCTGGAGACCGAGCGTGCTCTGAATCAGCGGCGCAAGAGCGAGAATTGGAATCGTGAGGAGGGCCGTGACCCAGAAGCGGCGGCGGAAATCCTCCACCATGTGCTGATGGTGGTCGTGATGCGCATGTTCGGTCGAGGAGGTGCGGCCCTCCTTAGATGAGTGGGCATCATGGGTCGTGTGCGAAGAGTGATCGCGCATCGTCGGATCCGTCGTCAGTGTCGTCCTAGCGGGTAGGGCGCTCGGCCCACTTGCGATGAAGAGCGTACATGGGCACGAAAACGGCGCCGGCGTACACTCCGTATAGAATCGACTCGTCGAGGCCCAGGAAGAATGACGCCGGGATCGGCCGGTGAAGACCGGAGAGTATCCCCTCCGCAGTTTGGCACGTCCACGTATGCGACTGCCTTCCGGAACACGGGATGGGTGGCGTTGTACCAGGGAGCCTCTCGGTGTCAGTCGCCGTCCCGCACCGGAGAGCTGGCCGACTGCGTGTGGACGACCTTCCATGCAGCGTCCACCCACCGGAAGAGGTACGTGCCGTGACCTCGGTTATGGATGTCGCGGCCGTCGGGGGTGGTCAGCTGTATATCCGTATCGACCACAGCCCATGCGAAGACACCCTCAAAGTGGGTCTGGATGTTCGAGAAGCCGAGGCGTAGACCGAGCTCAGCTTCGGGCTCGACGTGGTTCGTTACGAGGTCCTGCAACCCGACGTTCTCTCCACCGCCTTCGAAGAATCGAGCTCCATCCCAGTCGAGGAAGTGCGTGTAGAAAGGCTCACCGTCGCCCTGTTCCCAACCGACTCGGATGTCTTCCAGTATTGCGTTGAGGATGGCCGGATCGTGATCGGCCGCGATCGGCTGGGAGGTGCTGCACCCGGTCAGAGCAATCAGAGCAACGAGTACCAATCCAACCCGGCAAGAGCGACTCTGCATTCGGGGGTCCTCCATTCTCTAAAGCCCACGGTGGTTCGAGGCGGCGGTACAGCAACGCCTCCGCATCGCACGTTGAAGCGAAAGCTACGACGGGTCCCGCTCCGTTGCTGCGCCTTGGTCATCATTGGTGGTAAAGGATTGAGCCCTCACGCCTCGAGCCCGGTCCAACGTTCCTTCAGGTGTTCCATCAGGTCCGTGAAGTCCGGCTCGGTTCTCAGGGGTGCTAGAAGAGGATCCTGTTTGGCGAGGAAGGGGTAATTGAGGAAGCCCCCGCGTACCGCGTTCTCCAGCCAGTCCAACGCGTCGCCGAGTTGTTCCAGCACGGCATAGCAGTCCGCCAGGAGCCACGAGTACAGCATATCGGTCCGGGCGTCGCTCTTCAGGTCATCGGTGAGATGTTTGAGCGCCTCTTCCTTCTCGCCGCGCAATGCGCGAGCCAGGACCCGGCCCACGGCGGCCCAGACCTCCCGCCCGGGAAGCTCCTCGGGAGCTCCATCCAGGATGGCCAGCGCCTCGTCGGTGCGGTCCAGGTACGTCAGCGTCAAGGCGTACGCGGTTCTGAACGGCGCGGCACCGGAGTCCATCTCGTGGGCCCGGCGGATTGCCGGCAACGCCTGCTCGAAGTGCCCGGCCATGAGGTTGAGCCAACAGCCCGCGATCCAATGTGTGAACGGGATCAGCGGATCCGAGCGCAGCAGCTTCTCGGCCCACGGAGCCGACCGATCGATGGCTCCGCACATTGCGAAGCACAGGACACCCCACGTCAGCGTATCCAGGTCCTCGGGATCCAGCTCGATGGCTCGTCCGATGTGTTCGAGGCCCTACTCGGTTCGGAAACGGTCGAAGAGGATGACCCCGAGTAGCCCGAGAGCCCTGGGCGAGTCGGGTACGGTCTCCAGCGCCTTGCGCGCGCTTTCTTCAGCCTTGTCCAGGTACTCCTCGTGGGCCCCGATGACCGCGCCGGCGTAGTTGAATTGAGCCCAGCCCACGGCTGCGTGGAGCAGCGCGTTCGGGCCCACGAACGCCAGACCGTTCTCCAGGTGGCGGAGCGCTTGCTCCGCACCTTCTCCGGAGAAGCGGCTGTACTCGCCCCGAGCGCGAACGTAGCACTCCCAGGCCTGCACGTCGGGTATCGGCCGTTCGGAGAGTGCTTCGTCCTCCTCCGGACTGATCGTCAATGCGAGCGCCTCGACGATGTTGCGCGAGAACCCGCTCCTTTGGTATCCCGGCAGCCGAAGTACCCTGAGGCCGGTACGACAAGAATCGGCCCTTCGGAGGACAGCCCGCCGACCCGCTTCTTGGCCAACATTTATCTAGGACAAACATTATACAACAAAGAATGGGTCGCCCGATCGGGGCGGACGTCAGCGAGGCCGATCCCGGCGATTTCAGCGCGACCCGCGAGGACGACCTGCATCTCGTCCGCGTCCGAGGCGAACGGTACGAAGTTCCGGACGCCGTGGTTCTCGGAGGCTGATCACGGGCCGTGGCGGACCAGAGCCAAATAGAGAGGATGTAGTGATGCGTCGGAATGTTCGAATCGAAGGTGTGGTGGCGTTCGTCGCCCTGGCGCTGTCGTGGGCGATCCCGCTCGGCGCCCAAGACGAGGCAACGCTCAAACGGGCGTTCGAGGGCAAGCGTGTCACGCTCCGGATCGATATGCCCGCGACCCATCAGGGCGTGAACGTGCGTCCGGGTCGCGATCTACCGGTGGATTTCTCGGAGGTTGCCGACCGTATCAAAGACTACGGCATCGCCATTCGGGCCGGCGATGAGCAGATGATCACGAAGGTGCACATCGTGCGGCATCACATCGAGTTCCAACTGGGCGGGGGAGGGTATGGCACGTTCTCGGACATGCTTACTTCCCCGTACCAGGCGCCGCCGATCCCTCAGGGCGAGACGGCCGAGGAAGCGAGGATCCGGGCCGAGATCGCGACGACCACGGACAACGGGGTGCGCCGGAGTCTTGAGCGTAGGCTGGGAGAGTTGCAGCGACAGCGGCAGGCCGACTACGCGGCCGCCGAACGTCAGGCGACCGAGTTGAACCGCGCGGCGCAATCGGACGAGCGAGAGCGTCGACTCGAGAGCGGATCGCGCTTCAATATTCGATACGATGGATCGATTCCGGCCGAGGGTCTGACGCCCGAGGGCGTCATGGCCGCCCTCTCGGAGTACGTGGATTTCTCGGCGATGGCCGGGACGGCGACACCGGAACCCGCGACGGGACCGGGTGCGGGAGCGATCGCGCTGCGGAAGGGCATGACCACCGAAGAGGTGGAGGCGCTTCTCGGACCTGCCGAGTCCGTGGACCGCGAGACGGCGGCGGGCATCGAGGTCGTGACGCGGACGTACGAGCATCCCGAGCACAAGGTCGTCGCGCGCTTCGCCGGAGGCGTGCTGGTCGACTACGCGATCACGCCGCACTGACGGCGCCCACCTTCGACGGCCTGCGATCATCCGGCCGAATCCACCTGCTGACCGACCCCGAACTCCGCGATGGGATCATCGCCTATTTCGATTACACGTTCCCCTACGGGGACGACCTTCGCGAGGACGCCGCGGTGGCCTCCGACCAGGCCCTGGCGGTCGCGGGACGGCATTTTCGGTACGAGCCCGACTCGGCTTCCTCGTTCTCGGGAAGCGACCGACTTCGGTTGGTGAGCTCGGTCGGGGCGCTTCGCGCGGACATCGAGTTTCGTTTCTGGGAGTCGCTCCCTAACCGGCGGCCCCTCTCGAGAGATGAATCGGGAGGCGACCGGCTCCTGCGTGCCGAAGCACGGCTCAAAGTTGACAGTGCCGGAAGGGACCATCGTCTGGTCCGGTCTTCGTCCATGATGCAGGCGCACCTATCTTTAGGAGCATCAAGGAGACTCGCACGATTGAACTGAACGGGGGCGGAATTCTCGGGGACTCCCCCACGTGAGAAGGCGGACGAGAATCCGGACGAGAATGAATGCCGGATTCTCCAGTGTCGGGGCGGATGAGGTACCGGAGATTCCGGTACCAACGCTCCACCCCTGCCGGAAATTCCGGTAATCGACTCCCTCCGCAACAGGCCTACGGATCAGGAGGTTGGGGATTCGAATTCTCCCGGGCGCATTCTCAGAGCAGCCTGTAGGGTAATCAGATACGGGGCTTCGATCGCTGGGTCGGAGCCCCGTTTCTTTTGCATGGACGAGCAGGTCGAAGGAGATGGCCAAGCCGTGGCTGACGTCACAGCGTTTTCCGATCAGCCACCCTTCAGTCGCTTTCGTGCAGTTTCCAGCCAGTTCGCGGAGTAGATCCAAAGGCCGTCCGCTTCGGTGGCCACAGGATCGTCGATCCGACGCATCCGGATCATCAAGAAGCGCGAGTCGTCGATATCCACGTCGACCTTGGCGTAGTTCGCGCCCAGCCTCGCATCACTCGGAAAATCGAACAGCACTACTTCGTCCCCCTCACGAACCCCAGTGGTACGGGAAACTGCAGCGGCCATCATTCGATTGGCGGAATCGACATAGAACAGCTCATTGCCCCCGCTCGACCAGACGGGCCCGGTGCCTCCGTTGGAGGAGATTCGAACCGGCGCGTGGGTGCGATCCGCGACGCGACCCACATACACCTCGTTCCGGCCGCCCTCGCTCACCTCGAACGCGACCCAGCGGCCATCGCTGGATAGGTCCATGGCTTTCTGATGGGCGGTCGAGCTGAGCAACGGAGCCAGGCTGGCCGGATATCCGATGTCAGCGGTTTGGATCTGCCGACTGTCGACCTGACCGGTTCGAACGAGCAATCGTCGATCGTCGATCAGAACCGCCTCGCCGATCTCGACGTCGGGGAGATGGAGGAGGAGCCGCGGATCGCCGAGGGCATCGGTGGGGCGAACGAACACGCTCATGGTGCCGGGCGTGTTCGAAAGGTAGTAGACCTCCTCGCCATCGCTCGTCCAGCGCGGTCTCATGTCGCTTCCGGGGGCGGCCAGACGCCGCTCGGATCCGTCGTTCAGGTCGACGATGAAGATGTCCCTCTCGCCGTCCACGACAGCGCCGATCGCGACTCGACCTCCGTCCGGCGAAATGGCCAGGCCAACGGCACCGTCCGTTCTGAACCGCCAGTCGGGAGCGGCCGGCTGGATCTGACCCTGTCGATCGACCCAGATCAGCTCGTCGACTCGATCTCCCCCGGTTGATGATGGGCCCGAGATCCACGTGGCGTCGCCCGACAGCGAAACGGAGAAGTCCGGCCTGCTACCCTGCACACGCACGCCGCTCAACACGGCCGTCGAGCGTCCCGAGAGGGCGCGCGTCACAGGATCGACTTCCGAAATAAAGACGGTGCCTTCCGGATCGATGTGGATCAGCTCCCCGTTCGCGGTCTCCCACGCGGCGAGAGCGTCTCGAAGGATCACGGTCGACTGTGCAGGGTCACCCTCTTCTACGAGCCAGATCGCGGAGCCGTCTGCGCATGACCCGTTACTACACGTAGTGACGAGGAATCCTTCGCCATCCGCCAGGGGAGTCACCCGGTCGGCGAAATCCAGAGCGTTACGCGTCCACACCCGTCGCGCGGGCTCACCGGGGCGGACGGCATCCACATTGGACTCTACCGTGGGAAACACGAGCGACGCACCCACCCAGGCAGGCGGCCCGGAGATCGATTCCGAGACGCGTTCCGGGGGGCCGCCGCTGACCCGGACGCGAAAAAGGCGTCGCCCGACGACGTACGCGATCCACAAGCCATCGGGGGACACGGTGGGCACGACGGCTCCATCCGTGCCCTCCAGTGCCCGAGCCTCGTACGAGTCCCGCGGTTTGACCCAGAGTTGCTGGCCTTCGGGTCCCGGTCCCACATAGACCAGAAACTCGCCGTCGGGGGATAGATCGAAGGACAGGGTGGGTAGCTCGCTCGGCTCCTGCGCCGGCGGCATCCGGATCGCGAACGCGCTGGAGGCGGTGTCCGGCTGCGGCCGTAGCCAGCCCCACGCCGCGACCACGGTCAGCACTCCTGCGGTAGCCCAGGCAGGCCAATGGCCTCGCGGCCGTCGGCCAGCTACGGTGGTCGCATCTGCGTCCTCGGGTACCTCGATGCGGAAGGACGGGTCGGTCAACGCGTCTCCGAACTCGGCGACGGTCCGAAACCGATCGGCAGGGCTCTTGGCCAGTGCCCTCCGGACGGCGTCCTCGACGTTGCGGGGCACGAGCTCGCGCACCTCACCGATTCGCCCCGGTCGTTCGGACAGGATCCGATTCAGCAACGCCGGCACCGACGGGGCCGTGTGGGGTGGCTCGCCCACGAGCATCTCGTAGCATACCGCACCCAGGGAGTACGTGTCGGTACGTGAGTCGAGATCTCGGTCACCGGCCGCCTGTTCGGGTGACATGTAGTGCGGTGTCCCCGGGCTCAGTCCGGTATCCGTCAGGCGCCCGCGTGCGCTGCCCGAGAGCGCGAGTGCGATCCCGAAGTCGGCCACGACGGGCCGTCCGTCATGGAGCAGGATGTTGGCCGGCTTGATGTCGCGGTGGATGACGTCGTGGCGGTGCGCGTAGTCGAGGGCGTCCGCGACGTCGCGCGCGATACGGATGGCCTCATCGAGGCCCAGCTGGTTCTCGCGATCGAGGCGGTCGCGCAGGGTCTCACCCTCGATGTAGGGCATGACGTAGTAGAGGAACCCGTCGGCCTCGCCGGAATCGAAGAGCGGGAGGATGTGAGGGTGCTGGAGGTTCGCGGTCGTCTTGATCTCGGCCAGGAACCGTTCAGCGCCAACCGCTGCCGCCAGCTCGGGCCTTAGGACCTTGATGGCGACCCGCCGTTCGTGCCTCAGATCCGAGGCAAGATAGACGGTGGCCATACCGCCCTCGCCGAGCTCACGCTCGATCGAGTACCTGTCCGCGAGCGTCTCGTTCAGGATTCCGATCGGGTCTGACATGGCGGGAAACATGGAGGGGGCATACCCGGCCCGCTATGTGCCAGGCGAATCCGGGACCAACGCGTGACGAGAATCTGGACGAGTTCGAATGCCGGATTCTCCAGTGTCACGGCGGGTGCAGTACCGGAGAATCCGGCATCAAAGCCCTATGTGTACCGGAAATCCCGGTAATCCACCCCCTTGGCAACAGGCCTACGGATCAGGAGGTTGGGGATTCGAATTCTCCCGGGCGCATTCCTCGAACAGCTTGTAGGGCAACGAGATACGGGGCTTCGATCAGCGGATTGGAGCTCCGTTTTCCGTGAGTCGACGATAACTCGACCGTGGTCCTGCTCAGATCTCTCCGGGGACTCTCGGGGCGCTCCGCCGGCGGGCGGTTCGCCCTGACGGCCCGTCGTGGTCTCGCGCGCTTCGTGCTGCCCTCCTACGCTGTCTGAGGCTGGACTCCGGTCCTTTTCAATGACGCCGAATGGAGCACGACGTGAGCGACAGAAACGACGAGTCGACTTCTGACGTGGGCGGCGAAGAGGTCGTCAAACGCTTCTTCCACCTCATGGACACGCACCAGTTCGATGACATCGATTCTGTTCTGGCAACCGACCTTCGGTTCCACATGGGTGCCGCAACGCTGAACCGCGATGAAATGAAGGAGATGATTCGCGGCTTCTACGCGGGTTTCCCCGACTTCACGCACAACATCGATGAGATCTTCACCGGAGGTGGGCGCGTTGTTGCTCGAGCGACCGACACGGCCACGCACCTCGGCGAGTTCAACGGGATGCCGGCCACAGGTCGAAGCATCACCGTGGGGCAGATCGCGATCTACCAGATCGAAGCCGGCAGGATCACCGAGGCCTGGGAACAGGCCGACGTAGCCGGACTACTCGCGCAGATCTCCTAGCACATGTCGATACAGGACTGGGGTGCGATCGGCGAGATTCTGGGCGCAGTCGCAGTCATCATCACCCTGCTCTATCTGGCCACCCAGATCCGTCAGAACACCCGTAGCCTGCGGAGCGCGGCCTCCTCGGCCGTGAATGACGCTCTCCAACAGATCAATTCACGTTGGGCCGACGATCCGAACGGTTTCGTGGACGTTTGGCTTCGGGGGTGTGCGGACCTCGAAAGCCTTTCCCCTGAAGAACGGGTCCGTTGGGAGCGCCATATGCTGAGCCTGCTCAACCTGGCCGTGCATGTCGATCAACTGGAGCGCGATGATCTCGCGGACGTCCATATGGACTACATCGAGTACATCCGCATGGAGATCCACGCCCACCCCGGGATCCGACAGTTCATGCAGAACATTGAGCGGGGCTGGTCCGCCTCACGAGACCTCTTCGACCGGATGATGGAGGAGCCGAAGGTGAAGCTCCAGGCGGGGCCGGGTCTCGTCAACGACGCCGAGGGGGAGTCCCAGCCTTGAACTGGGATGCTCTCGGCGCAGTGGCCGAAACGCTCGGCGCCATCGCCGTATTGGCGACGCTGATCTACCTGGCGATCCAGATCCGGCAGACGAAGGAGCTCGCGCGAACCCAGACCTATCACCTTGCGATCGAGCAGATGGTAGCGGCCGCCATGCGCCCCGAGATCAGTCTACTCTTCGAGTCGGAGCATCGGTCGCTGACGGAAGAGGAGCGGAAGCAACTTGCGTCTCCTCTGATGGCCGTTCTGTACAGCCACGAGATCCTCTACCACCTCTGGCGAGAGGGGCAGGTCGAGGATGCGTTGTGGGAGAACCTGTGGGCCAACAACAGACACTTCCTCATCCTGGAACCTTCGATTTCGCTGCTCGAAACCCGCGAGGGGCCGCTGAGCGCGGCCCTCTTGCAGCACCTCAGGAGCAGCACTGAAGTCAGGAGCGTTGACCCGTGAACTGGGAAGCGATCGGAGCAGTCGGCGAGGTCTTCGGCGGGCTCATCGTCATGATCTCCGTCGTCTACCTGGCCATTCAGGTTCGCCAGTCCAACCGGCACGCAGAGGCGAGCGCGGACGTCGCCTGGATGGACGGATGGAATCAAGTTCTGAACGGCTGGGTGGAGGACGACGTGACGATCGAGACCCTCCAGGCAGGTTTCGAGGACTTCGACGGCCTGCCCAGTAAACAACAGGCCCGATTCCAGATGAAGATCGGGGCCATGGTGAACCACTGGGTCCTGGCCGATCAGCTCAAGAGCAAGGGGCTGATGGCGGAGAAGATCTTCGACGAGGCGACCGATGTCGTGACGGCCGTGCTCTCGACACCCGGAGGGTTGCAGTACTGGGAACGGGATGCCGCCGCGACTCCAAACGGGGCGTGGCTTCTGGCTCATGTGAAGGAGAACCCGCGCGGAGTGCCGATGATCACCGAGCTATTCCCCTGGTGGGTCGCGGACGACCCAAGTGATCAGGTCCCCGGTGCCGGCAGCTCGTCATGAGCCGGTGATACGGCCGCGGTCAGTCTGAGTAGTGCCAGAACCGGGCACCGCTTTCGCGCGCTGTGATCTGCCGATCGACCCACTCCTGCGTCACGTCGGCGAAGCCCCGCTCCTCGTCCTGCTCCCACCACTCCCGGAAGCCGGGATACGCGAATAGGCGCGGGCCCAGGTACCCCTCTAACATCGTCAGTACCTCGTCCAGCCTGCCCGCCTCGTTATGGTAGATGGTGTTCTCGACCAGGTTCACGAACCCGGCCGCACAGATGTCGAACTTCAGCCGTTCCTCGGGCTCAAGAGAGGCATACGATGTGAGCCCTTTGATGAAGGCCCCGACGTTCTCGTCGCTCATGACGGTCGAGGTGTGGTTGGCGTAGTCACGACTCAACTGCTGTAGCGCATCGGCCCGCGTGTCCTTGAAGCTCTGCTTAATCTGGGATGCCAAATAGAGCAGGGTGACGATCACGCCGACCGCGCCCAGTAGCTCCGCAAGAGCTCCCAATGCTTCCCAGTTCATCGCCGGCTCCGCTAGACGATCGTGGCCTGCTCGACCGCGAACACCTGCATGCGTTCGATGTCGAACAGGCCGGCGGCGTCGGCCTCGGCGGCCTGGCCCTCAGGCGATGCCAGCGAGGCGGCCATCGCCTCCGCGTCGTCCCACCAGATCTCGGCAAAGCCATCGAACTCGGGCGCGGCTCCGTCCGGGCCCGTCACGGCGTGGTGCTGCACGTATTTCCTGACCCCTGGCATCCGGGCGGCGATCGGCCCATGCCTTTCGGTCCAATATCGCCGAAACTCGTCGGCGTCCATGCCCGGTCTTCGGTTCACGAGGAAGATCATCTTGGTCATGCGCTTGCTCCCCTGGATCGGCTGGCCATCCACTGGAGAAGCTCTTCGTCGAACCGTTCCGGCTCCTCCAGTTGGGGTGTGTGACCGCTCCGTTCGAAGATTCGCATCGTTAGGTCGTCAAACGAGTCCTTTACGCCGTCCCACGACGAAGGCGGCGCCACGATGAAGTCGTACCGCCCCAGAGCCATGAAGACGGGACGGTCGAACTCGGCGAGCCCTCGGGTGACGTCGATCTCCGCGAAGACCTCGCCCCACAGGTGGCCGAAAATCTCCATGTTCACCGTGATGCCCTCCCACAGGTGCGTGCAGTCGTACCGTGGGTCGTGCCATACGCGAGCGGCGTTTCGGATGTACCCCTGGATGAACGCCTGATCGGGTGGGAGTGCGGCGAGCTCCTCGTCGGAGGCGCGCTGCATGTTCTCCTGTTCCGCGGCGATCCGGTCGGCGTCGGCCAGGGTCTGGAAGTTGTCCTCCATGAGGCCCGTGTTGGCCTCAGCCAGGTCCGGCGAGATGCCGATCATGACGACGTGCGTCGTGCTCTCGGGGTATTTCTTCGCGTACTCGAGGGCCATGTAGGAGTGGCCCGAGTGCCCGATGACCGCCACCGGCCCGAGCGCCAGCTCTCGTCTCAGGAGCTCGACGTCGTCGATGACGCGGTCCAGCTCGAACTCCGCTTGGTCCACTGGTCCCGGAGAGGGCGCGAATCCCCGGTGGTCCATGAACACCAGCTTCAGGTGATCCCGAAGTCGTCGTGAGAACGTGCGCGGATAGTAGAGCGAGCTTCCGATGACGATCGTGGGGTGCCCCGTCCCCTCGATCGTATATGGGAGGGAAAACGGTCCCGCCGCGATGCTTCCTGAGCCATTTCCTTCGGAGCGGTCTGCTTCCACTGGCGCGACTCCTTGCGTTCGAGGTGTGGTCGGTAGCGTGAGCACGAGGCGCGGCCATCCGTCAGAGTATGCCTCCAACCGTCTCCCCCCACTTGCCGAGGCCGACTCGCTAGGATTCCCCCGGGTCTACGCCTCCGGACATGTCGGGCAGTCTCGAGCCGGGCTCATCAAAAAGCGCTGACGCCTCGGCTGCGCGGGCGCCTTCCTCGATCTCCGAGAGAAGCGAGCTCACCTCGGCCCGGAACGCTTCGGTGTAGATCTCGCTTTCTCGACTCCAATACTCTCTCCAGAGGGAGTGTTGAAAGAGTGTGCGCAGATTCTCTCGGAAGGCACCCCACTCCCCGGCCGTCAGCATCCCACTCAGGTACTGGTAGTGGATGTTCTCCCAGTTTCGAGTGGTCATGTAGGCGGTGGCCATCAATCGCGCGTTCTCCTCGGGCGCCAGCTCACCGCCATGTCCATGCTTGAGCAACAGCGCTGCCAGCGTCTCGTTGTCGGCGAGTAGATGTCCGCCGATCATCGCCGACTCCGTGATCCCGTGCCGCGTATTCGACCGAGCGACTGCCGTGTTCTGTCGAATCTGTTGAGCGAGGTAGATGAGTGATAGGACGACCGCGGCCGCACCCACGATTTCACCGAGCGCTCCGATCGCCTCCCAGCTCATGATCTCATCGCCATGCCGTGCCGCCCTCACCGAGCGCACGCTCGATGAGGGATCGACCTTCCTGGGTTGCGCTCGGACGGCTGATCGGGTCAGACATGGCTCGGAACATGGAGGCGTTATGTCCCGCTCGCTACGCGAAGACGGATCTAAGCAGAATCAGTTGACGAGAATCCGGACGAGAATGGATACCGGATTCTCCGGTATCGTGGCGCCTAAACTACCGGAAGATCAGGTACGAAGGCCCTACCGATACCGGAAATCCCGGTAATCGGGCCCCTCGGCAACAGGCCTACGGATCAGGAGGTTGGGGATGGACGTCCGGTCGCTCCGCGATCCTCCGTCGACTCCGCTTCGCTCCGTGAGCGAATTCTCCCGGGCGCATGCCCCGAGCAGGTTGTACGGTAACGAGAGTCGGGGCTTCGATTGGCGGATCGGAGCCCCGTTTTCTCTTGCGTGAACGAGAGCTCGAACGGGTCCATCGCGCGGCCCCCCGGTAGGCGATGCTCAAACCGCCGTCTCGCGCCCTTCGCTCGCGCGTTACGCGCGCCGCGCCTACGATGTCCGCGGCAGATTGGCAGAGCCGTTGAGGAGATCGTTTCCCCCGAGGGCCGTCCTCGACGACCCCCTCTGAGCATGCAGCGCATCAGCTCTAATCCGATGCGGATCTGGATCGCCGACTACTAGAGGAGCTTGATGAAGGTCAATTCCGGCGTGGGGCCTCTCCTGGGCCTGGTGCTCACGACCGCTGCCTGTGGAGGGGGTGAAGGCGCCGTCGGTTGGGACGGAACGGTAACCGACTCTGCAGGCATTACGATCATCCAGAACGGGTCGTCCGGTGTGTGGGGCGATACCCCGGGCTGGACACTCGCGGAAGTTCTGAGGATCGGAAACGAGTTCGATCCCGAATACCAGTTCGGAATCATTGGTGGGATCGCGCCGCTGTCGGACGGACGGGTCGTCGTGCTGGATCAACAGGCACAGAACCTCAGGGTATACGACGCGGCAGGGCAGTTTCTCTCCGAATTCGCCGACGCGGGTTCCGGCCCCGGCGAGCTAAGCCAGGCCACCGCCGTGCTGCGCGGAGCGGCCGACACTGTCTATGTGCCCGGGTGGGCGGGGATCGACATCTTCGCGCCCAATGGCGAGAGCGTTGGCCGCTACACGCGCGATCGCCTCTGGGGGAGTCCCCATTTCTGGGACAGCACGCCTTCGGGCAGGCTCTTCTATCTGGAGAAGCCGGGCATGCCAGGTCAGCCCCGCGCCGACTCGCTGGACGCGATCGTCGAGCTGGGGGCCGAGGGTGTCACCATCGATACGCTGTTCCGGATGCCCCCCGGCGAGGGCGTGACCTTCCCGGAGGTTCGTGTTCAGTTTCGCATGTACGGGCGCGAGCCGGCTTGGCGGCTCTACGGCGACAACGGTCTGCTGCTCGGGTGGAGCGACGAGTACTCGATCCACCACTACGGAACCGATGGGTCGCTCCAGCGGATCATACGCAAACCGTTCGAGCGTCAGGAAGTGACCTCGACGGACCAGCGCGTCTTCATCGACGTGCTCAGGCAGGTATGGTCCGATCAGGGCATACCGCCGAACATGGTCCGGTGGTACGAAGAAGGCGTCAGCTTCGGTGCGTATCTTCCCGCGCTGAGCCGCATTCTCGCGGGCCCGGACGGGACCATCTGGGTTCAGCGTGTCCTGGCGCCTTCCGAATTGACGTTGGGCGGACACAGACCGAGCTACCCTTTCGTGCGCGTCGGATCCGTCGAGTGGGACGTGTTCGACGCCGACGGCCGCTTCATGGGGATGATCGAGTTCCCTCAAGCGTACGAGCCGCTGGTGTTCCGGGAGAATCTCGTGTACGGAATCTGGCGGGACGAGCTCGATACCCAGTCTGTGATGGTGCTGAGCGTGGAGCAGGCGGCGCCGTAGCGCAGTCGCAAGCGGCGTGACGCGAATCCGGACGAGAATGAATATCGGATTCTCGGGTGTCACGGCGGCTGAAGCAACGGAAACCCCGTTACGAAAGCCCTGCAGGTACCGGAGAATCCGGTAATCGACCTACCCGGAAACAGGCCCACGGATCAGGAGGTTGGGATTCGAATTCTCCCGGGCACATACCCTTCGCTTCGCTCGTTCATCCGCGTGCGCTTCGCGCCGGAGAACCGAGGGCCTCAGGCCCGAGCGAGGCGAAGCCAATTCTCGGCTTCGCCTCGCGACCGAATTCTCTCGGGCTGACCCAAAAACCAGGTGGTCGTCGACGACGTCGCGCAGGTGCCGTCGGGTAACGGGTCAAGCCGTTCCAACGTGCGTGCGTCGTAGACCAATTCAACGTCGAACGGGCCGGGTTTCACGACGTACGCGGGTTTGCCCCCCGAGGGGCTCGAGTCAAAGCCAGTAGATGCGGTCGAGCCCGTCTTGCCTAAGCGTCCGGAAGAGGGCGGGAGGACCGGCAAGGGCCTCGTCCTCGAGGGCGAGGTCGCTCTCGTGGTACTGCTCGAGTTCGTATACGCACTGTAATCCGTTTGGCAGTATGAGGGCGACCCCGTGCAGCACGAAGGATGAGAAGATCCACGCGATGATCGGGACGGTGGCCAACATCTCGAGTGCTCGGTGTACGCGCTTCAATTCGAGACTTGTCCTGTGGTTCATGTTGGGTCCCGTCGAGATTGATCTGATGATGTGGGAGACAAGAGGCGACCCCTCGTACAAGTGGCCGGACGGACCACGCCGGATGGTGCGCCCTTCAAGCCGTCCAGGAACGGCATCACGTAGAAGAGGTGGCCGTTCGCCTCTCCCGAGTCGAACAACGTCAGGATATGAGGGTGTCGCGGTTTGGCCGTGGTCTTGATCTCGGTCAGGAACCGCTCGGCACCCGGGATCGCGGCCAACTCCCCCGCGTCGCGCTGACGACGCGGGGGAAGTCATGGGCCTGCCGGTTCAGTTTTCTGCGGAGCGACCGCTCGCCCAAACGTAGTCGACATGTCCCCCACAGATTGAACCGAGCTCCGCGAGGAGCTCGCCGTGCTCGGCTTGGAGCTCCGCGAGCACCATGTCACGGGCCTCCAGCAAATCGAAATCCTCTGCCGGGAACATCGACATCAGTCGTCGAAATCGGCCCCCGACATCGTGTGCCGACCAGGTCCAGCCTCCCAGATGGCCAGCTGCGACGTGCCGGTCGTACACGGCCCCCACCTCTGCCATGATCTCATCGGCACGGCTTTCCCTGGGTTGATTGCATACCCAGTACGACGAGAACCAGTTCGAAGGCGGAGAAGGCGGAGGCGACCCTGCGACCGTGTTCCACAGGTAGTCCTGGTGGGAGTTGCAGATCTCCTGGAAGCGGTGCCAGGCATCGGGGTGGTCGTCCCGAAGCTCGTTCATGATCTCGCCCCACATCGTCAACACCGTCGCGCGGTCATCGGCCTGCATGGTGGAGATCCGGCGCCACGGACCGCCCATCATGTGTGTGGCCCATCCCCAGTTGTTGAGGTGTCCGGCATCCACGTGCTTCTGATAGGTCTCGGCGAACACGGTGTTCATGATGAAGTCGGCCTCTCGTTCGTTCGCCGCATCGCAGGTGTAATACATGCCGAGGAGACTCTGGGCCTGGATCTCCGGAACGGCGGCAACCGCTCCGAGCAGGAACAGCAGGGCAAATCGTTTCATGCAGGCATCCTTTGCAAGAAGTGGAGGACTTTCGCGTGTGAAAGCACCGGCCCGGGCCCTCCGCTTGTCCGGGCGCGCTCTGATCCTTCGATCAGCGACTCGGTTCGCCCGGGATCACCATGTCTCGGGCGGCATCCTTTCAAATGTTGACTTCGTTGGGAGCCGTCTAATTGACGAGCGTCCCCCGTCAGATCGAACGCACGGTGGCCTTGCCATTCGACGCAGCCCGTGCGAGACCGCGAGACAGACGCGCTCGGAGAACCCTCCAAGTTGGCGGGACGCAGGCTGCCCCCTTTCGTCTGCGCACGGGTGCGAGTCTTCGGCCTCCTCACACGATCTCCCCGGATCGTTGGTTTCCCACCGCATACTGGTTAAGATGCGCGTCCGTCTCTGAGTTAATCAATACGAGCGAAGGTGGCTCACGCTCGCCCTGCTGGTGCGACTGTAGCTCCTCGGGATCGGGAGGTCTCGCACATGCGACGCTCCTGACTTGCCTCCGCTCAAACCTCGTCTTTTTTTGGGCCCCCGGATCCAGCCTATAAGATGCCCAGAGGAGAACTGTACATGACGCCGCACCACCCCGATCTCCGCGAATTCCGACGGACTCGAACGAGGAGGACTTCCATCCCGCGCGCGGTCGGCTTGGTGCTTCTGGTAGGCATGTTTGGCGGTACGCTTTCTCCCTTGAGTGCGCAAGAGATCCGCGTGTCGGGGTCGCTGGACTCGGACGAGTCCCTGGAGATCATCGCGACCCGGCTGATGCTCTCCTCGGCTCAGCCTTGGGCGTATGAGATGTTCACCGTGCCAGCAGATGAGTTTGAGCTGATCTTCGAGGCCGACGACCCGATCTACCTCGTGATCAGGGGGAGCGAATTCCAGCTACTGCCCCTCCTGCTCGAGCCGGGCATCGAACTCCATCTGACGAGCGGCCCGGAGACCGGCATGACCATCACCGGTACCGGAGTCGAAGGCCCCGCGTACCTCGTCCGTGAGCAGCCACAGCGCATTTGGCAGGCGGCGTTCCGCGAAGGCTACGGGGCGCTCCAGGAGGCGGGCGGCGAATTCGACATGGAGGCCTACATGGCCCGGGCCGACTCTTTGTTGGCGGAGCGGAACTCGGCAGTGCGGAGCGCCGGTCTCTCGGCTGTCTATACCCGCGTCCTTGAGGCGGAGAACCTCGCGAACGCGCTCCGGCTCAAGAGCTACGCCCTGGAGCACGTAGACGCAGCGACGGCGGAAGCCCTCGACGCGGCCATGCTGGAGCAGGCCATGAACATGCCCGGGGGTGACACCCTTTCGTACGCCTGGAGATACACCGAGGAACTCCGCAACCTCCTCAACGCACGATACCAGAACGTTGTTCGCGACTTGGGGGGCGAGACCTCGGACGCCGGCTACTATTACTTCCAGAAGGGAGTTCTGCGGGCGCCCAATCTTCGGCGCGTTCTTCTGGCGGGACTGGTCGACCAGTTGCTCAAAGGAGACTACGGCGAGGAGCTGGCGGCGGTCGTCGAGGACTTCCGTAAGACCGAAGCAGACGGCCTCTACGGAGCCTACATCGAGGGCCGGGCGCGCGAGCGAGAGGCGATGGCCCCTGGACAGATGGCGCCGGAAATCTCAGCCGCGACCCTGAGCGGCGAGCCGATCAATACCGAGGACCTGCGGGGAAGTGTAGTGCTGGTGACGGCGTGGGGCAGTTGGTGCGGCTGGAGCAAGGCCGAGTTGCCTCACCTGGTGGAGCTACAGGAGCGTCTTGCAGAGGAGGATGTGATCTTCCTGAATCTCGGCTGGGAGACTGAAGAGACCGGAGAGGCCTCCTGGCGCGAAGCGATCGCATCCGTCGGGCTCGGCGGGGTGAATGTCCTCAGTGACGAAGCGCTGCGCTCCGAATGGGGCCTGGTGAAGACCCCGACGTTCATCCTCCTGGATCGAGACGGTCGAATCGTCACCAACGACCCGCCGCGGCCAAGCAGGGAGGATGGCGCCGCACTCGAGGCGGCGTTGCGGGAGCTGCTCGCGGGAGGTCCGCGGTCGTTCTGAGCAGCCTTCGTCCGCGGCGGGACGAGAACCCGGACGAGAAGGAATTGGGAATCTTCCGGTATCACGGTGAGCGCGGTATTGAAAGATCCCGCAGGAAGGCCCCGTTCCACCCGACCTCCCGATAATCGACACTCTCCGCGACAGGCCGACCGATCAGGAGGTTGGGGATGGACGTCCGGTCGCTTCGCGATCCTCCGTCTGCTCGGCTTCGCCTCGCGATCGAATTCTCCCGGGCGCATTTTCCAAACAGCTTTTTGGGGCAACGAGATACGGGGCTTCGATCTATGGGTCGGAGTCCCGTTTTCTGCGCGCGGGCGAGAAGTCGGGCGAAGTGGCGGGCGGACCCACGCTCCGACAAGCGATTGCTGCTGACGGCCGAGCCGTATCTCGCGCGCTTGGCACGCCCGGCCTACGATGTCCGCAGTAGAACCACCTTTAGGTGGTGTGGCGTTCCCTGTGGCCGCCGATGCCGCCATGGGCGATTTGCAGGCGAGGGATCACCGTGATCCTAAAGCGAGTGAGCACGGCGTTTCGCGCGAAAGACTGGGGCGCTGTCGCGATTGAGTTCGCGATTGTCGTGTTAGGCATCTTCGTTGCTCTCCAGGCCGAGGATTGGAATCAGGGCCGGCGAGACAGGCAACTTGAGCGCATTTACATCGCCAGACTGATCGAAGAGACAAGGGCGAATCTCGCGCTACTGACAGCCCACGAGCAGATATACGAAGACAAGATTCACTTCATCTTCGACCTTCCCGGGTTGGATTTGGAGCAGGCGGTTCGAAAAGACCCTCGGGCCTTCGTGCTGCGGCTCGACAACTCGTCCTACATACAGATTCCGGACATGCGCTCCGAGACATATCAGGAGCTGGAGAGTGCTGGTCGCCTATCGCTGATTCGAGATGCGCACCTTCGTGGTGCCATCGCCAGCAATCTCAACGACTACCGGTCAACACGCCCGGTGTTCGTCGACCCTATCGGGGACTACCGGCGCATCCTGTTCGAGACCCTCCCCGGGCGGTCTATCTATGAGTTTCGCGTGGGATCCGGTGCGGCGGACACAGACGCGATCGTTGCATCGATCCAGCTCTTGAGAACGGATCCCCGATTTGCTGCGGCCGCGAACGCGGAAATCGCCTATGGATCTGACGTCTTGTTTTGGGTTCGGGAGTTCAAGGGGCGAACCGAGGAGATTCTGTCCATGCTTGAAGCTAACGAGTAGTCACGGCGCCGCCCGGCCATCGCTCCCGGGAGCGGCGCGCCACTCAGCAAAGGGGTTGATATGCCTATCATCGCGATCTTCGAATCTCCGAGTCTGACTCGAGAGAGCTACGAGGAGTCGGTACGGCTGCTTACCGGCAAGGAGCATGCGGAGTCTCCGACGGATTGGCCCGTCGAGGGCCTGCTCGCCCATGCGGCCGGCGAGGGAGAGCACGGCTTCCGAGTCGTGGACGTGTGGGAGTCGGAGGAGGCCTTCGGTCGCTTCGGAGAGAAGCTCATGCCGATAATGGAGGAGATCGGGATCGAGGGGGAGCCCGAGGTCTATCCCGCGCACACCTTCGTGTCGGCGTAGCCCGCCAGGGGCGAATCGCCGACCGAGTGCGCGCTCGTGATTCAGGGTCGTCTGGGCGGCGCGACCAATGGGAGCTGCTGAACCCAATTCGTCACGAGCGTGAGCTGTGTTCGGCTCCCTTCGGGAGGAGACACCACCAGAAGGTGACGGCCATCGGGGGCCACGTCATGCGAGCGTCCGAGCACGTTGACATATGGCCCTTCAAAAAGGAACCGGGCGGCACCCGGTCGGCCCGTCCCATCCGGCGGAGTCACGCTCATCCAGCGATTCCCTTCACGATAGACCAGATCGCCGTCCGGACTCCACACGGGCTCCTCCCCACCCCGGGGGGACACCCGGATTCGTTCGTATGGTGGCCGCGTTCGAGCGAGGTAGACCTGCCACTCCCCCTCCTCCCCGATCTGAGAGGTGTACGCAATCCAGTCACCGCCCGGCCGGACGACGTGCCCCCAACCATCGGCCACCGACAGGTCCGTCTCTCGCACCGAGCCAAGCGCGTCCCGAGAAGTTCCGATGGCAAGAGTCCCCGCGCTCGTCGCGGCCACCACGGCGCCGTCACGAGCCACATCCAGGACCCAATAATCGTCCAGACGCTCCCTCACCGCCTCGTTGTCCGCAGGAAAGAGCTCGGTCCAAGCCTGAGCCGAAGGATCTCCCGACCGCCAGCCACCCGAGAGCTCGATGAGTCGCCGGTCATCCCACCACGTCGCTTCGCGCGATCCGCTCGCGAGTGAGGCCCGAAGCCCTTCGCCGATGCTCAGCACCTCCCAGCCGCATGCTCCCCCCGCCGAGCACGTCCAGATGACGAGTCGCGTCCCGTCGGGTGCCAGGTCGAGCTCCCCGTAGTTGGCGCGGCCGAAAGCCGCCAGCGTGTCTACGGCGCCCTCGTCATCCCTCCAGGCCAGCCAGGTGTTGCGGGCATTCTCGCCGGCCGCGTAGAAGAGTGCCCCATCCGCCGTGACTTCCAGTTGACCGGCGCCCCAGATCGACTCGATTCGGACCCCCGAAAGGACGGGTGTCGGATCCCCCAACACTTCGTGCGCCTCGGCATCGTAGGGAATCGCCATGACCGCCCCATCCGGAGCTAGATAGATCAGGTGTCCTGAGGACGCGTAACCCGGCTGCGTTCCGCGAAGCGCGGCCTCGGTCGGACGCTCGTCGGTCCAGCCGCTTGCGGTAAGCCATCGCACCGAAGCGTCCGGGATCGAGACGCGAGCGATCAAGCTCGTCGACGTCGAGACGAGTACGTCCTCACCCCCGGGAAAGGCATACGGAAACACCAGGTCCTCGTCAGCGTCGAGTAAAGCCATCGGCGCACCACCGGCCGCGGGGATCCATACCAGCTCGTCGCCCTCGTTTCCGGCGACGAGGATTCGGTCGTCTGGAAGCCAGGCCCCGCCGTACGGCAGCGTCACCTCGGCCAGCGGGACCGGCGCACCGCCATCGACGCGTACCTTCATGAGATTCGGTCCCGAGAAGTAGCCCACCCACTCGGAATCCGGCGAGTAGAACGGCCCATATGCGCCGTCCGTCCCCGCGAGCACTCGCGTGAGGTCGCCGTCGAGCGCCCGAGCGTACAGGCGGGTCGAACCACCCGACCGTCCGACGAAGACGAGCGTGGCTCCATCCGGTGAGACCGCGAAGGCCTTTTGTCCGACACCCAGCGGCCCGGCCCCGACGAACCCGAGCGGTGTCGAGTCGGGAAGGACGATCGTCGACTCCCGGACCTGCGGAGTGACCCCACGGTCGAAGGGATCACGCTGAAGCGCCCAAACGCTCAGGCCCGTCAAAGCGACGGAGAGGCCCGCCAGCGCCAGCGAGGCGCGACGCCAGACCGCCGATCCCGAGGCGGGCGGAACCGAATCCGCCGTGAGATGCCGGAATCCCGGGTCTTCCAGCGCTCTGGCGAACCCGGCGGCCGACTCGAACCGATCGGCGGGTAGCCGTTCGAGCGCACGTGCCGTCGCCGCCGCGACGTTCGGAGGTGTCGAGCTTCGCTGCTCGCGCAGCTCGGGGACCTTTCCCGTGAGTATGTTGGCGAGCACGGCCTGCGCCGTGTTGCCCTGGAACGGCGGGCCCCCGGTCAGCATCTCGAAGAGGACGCAGCCAAGCGAATACACGTCGCTCCGGGCGTCCGGGGTACGATCCGCCGCCGCTTGTTCGGGGCTCATGTAGTAGGGCGTGCCCAGGCTGAGCCCCGTCTCCGTGAGCCGCCCGCCCCCTGCGTCCTGCACGGCGAGCGCGATCCCGAAGTCGGCCACGAGCGGCTCGCCGCCTGCGAGCAGGATGTTCGCAGGCTTGATATCGCGGTGAATCACGCCCTGCTCGTGCGCGGACTGGAGCGCGGACGCCACCCGGGTGGCGATCGATACGCACTCGGCGATCGGGAGCTGTTTCTCCCGCTCCAGTTTGTCCTCCAGCGACTCGCCGTCGACGAACGGCATCACGTAGTAAAGGAAGCCGTCCGCCTCTCCCGAGTCGAAGAGCGGGAGGATGTGAGGGTGCTGGAGATTCGCGGTCGTCTTGATCTCGGTCAGGAATCGCTCGCCCCCCACGACGGCCGCGAGCTCCGGCTTGAGGACCTTGATGGCGACCCGGCGGTCGTGGCGCACGTCGTGAGCGAGGTAGACGGTCGCCATGCCGCCCTCTCCGAGCTCTCGCTCGATCGCGTAGCGTCCCTCGAGGGCCCCGTTGAGACGGTCGATTCGGTCAGACATGGGCGGGAACATGGACGGTTCCTGGTGGGCCCGCTACGTGCGGCCAGACTCTGGAAATCTCGTGACGAGAATCCGGACGAGAACAGACACCGGATTCTCCGGTATCTCCGCCGCTGAAGTGCCGGGAATTCCAGTGGGAAACGCCCAACCCTACCGGAAACTCCGGCAATCGACCCCCCTGGGCAACAGGCCTACGGATCAGGAGGTTGGGGATTCGAATTCTCCCGGGCGCATTCCTACAACAGCTTGAAGGGAAACGAGATACGGGGCTTCGATCGTCAGGTTGGAGCCCCGTTGTCTTTGGGTGGACGAGAACTCCGACGAAGTAGCGTACCGGACGGACTCGGGCACGGACAGCGATGGCTCCTGACGGGCCGGCCGATACGGGGTCAGCGGCCTTTGGGCCGAGCCCCTCCTCCGGGGATAATCGCAGCGAACGCCAGTTCCGCGAACACCCTGCGGGCGTGTCGGGCATCCTGATCTGCCTGATGGATCAGCAGAACCCCCGCGAGGTCCCACCCGGAGTCCGCCCAGGCCACCGCACCTGACGAAGCACCGTGTCCGAAGGTGGTCTCCGAGGCGGCCGAGAAGTCCAGATCCGGCGTCCCCCCTCCCCCCACGGTCCAGCCCAGACCTCGGGCCGGGAGGCTGTCCGCGCGAACCTGGTTCGTCGTCATGGCGCCGACGGCGTTTTCGGACAGGACTCTACGCCCTTCATGCGTTCCGCCGTTCAGCATCATTCGCATGAGCGCGCCCATGTCGGCCGCGGTCGAGAACATCCCGAACGCAGGGGCAGGGAACCGGCGGTCAGGGTCGAGGAGCCCGCTCGGCTCTCGCACCGTCAGCTCGCCCTCCTCATGCCAGTACCGGGAGGGAACGCGGCCCTGGTCCTCCGGTTCGACGAAGAAGCTCGTGTCGTGCATCCCCAACGGCCGGAAGACGCGCGCCTGCATGAACGATTCGAACGACTGGCCCGAGATGACCTCGATGATCCGGCCAAGCGTATCGAATCCGGGACTGCTGTACACTTGCCGGGTGCCGGGCTCATACGCCAGGGGCGTCTTCGTGTATCCGGTGACGACCGTCTCCAGACTCTCCCGGAAGAAAGTGTCGTGGTCGAACAGGACCCACTCGCTGTCGAGCCCGGAAGTGTGCGTCATGAGCTCCCGGATCACGGGCGGCCTCGAGCGAGGCCCGGGGTTCTCGACCCTGAGACCCCGGAACTCCGGCAGATGGCGGGCAACGTAATCACCGATCGTCAGGACGCCTTCTTCCTGAAGGATCATGACGCCCACCGCGGTCGTCGGCTTCGAGATCGATGCGACCCGGAAGATGTGGTCTATCTGCATCGGAGTCCGGCTGGCCACGTCTGCGTACCCCACGGCCTCCAGCATCAGCACCGTGTCGCGCCGTGCCAGCAGCATCACCGCACCGGCGATCGTCCCGTCGTCGACGAGTTCCTGCATGCGAGCGGGGATTCGCGCGAGGCGCTCGGCGTCCACGTCGCTCTGGGACGATGCGGGGGGTGGAGCCGCGAACGACAACGCACCGATAAGTGTGCTCACGAAGACCCGGTTACGCATGGTGTCCTCCCCTATCCGGGAACCGTCGGCGAGCATGCTCCAGAGCCCCCTCCGGCCATTCATCCGCGCGGGCCAAGGGTCTCTTTGAGTCGCTCGATGATCCTGCGCGTCTCTTCGATCCGCAGCTCGAGGCCCTCTCGGTACCGCCATGCCTGGAGGTTGGTCGCCTCACTCGGCTGAGAGATCTCGTGCTCCAGTTCGTCGAGATAGTGCTCGTTCAGTTCGAGGCGGTCGAGCGCGTTGGTCGGGTTGTGAAAGCCTGATCCGTCGACGCTCACGTAGACCGGGGTCGTGTGCGCGTACTGCCTCGAACCGCCGTACGCTCTCGCCGCGATCCAGACTCCGCCCTCGGCGGGCAGGTCGAGATCGATCGCCAATCGCTCTGTCGACTGACCCGACTCACCTGGCTCGACGCGGGCGACCACCTCGCCGTGAGCGACGATCTCCAGTGAGCCGAGGGGGACCTGCTCGGCATGGCCGAGCGCGCGCGCTCGAACGGAGAGACGGTCTCCGGCCTCGACCGCCAGGGTAGTGCCCGGCATCTCCCCGTTCACATCGAACTCCAGCATCGGGCCGCTGCTTACGAACGTGCGTCCCGCCTTCATGTTCTCGCGCCAGTCCCCGAACGTCAGCTCGCCGCCGATGTGGGTATAAAACCGTGCCTCGCCGATCTGGCCGCTCCAGGGAAAGTCCGAGCCCGCCAGCGCCGTCAGCGGAAAACCGAGATCCAGGAAGTGGTAGTAGTGTTCGAGCTGCATCTGGCCAAACTGAAGGATCTCGATGAAGTCGACTTTGTTCCGTAGCACGTCCATGGTCAGACCGCGGTAGCCGTGGAAACCGACTCCGTGGTGCGCGTATCCGGTCAGGCCGCCCAGTTCGTGGACGCGGTCGAACACCCGGTCGTAGTAGTAGTAATCTCCCTGATATCGGACGAAGTCGTCCGCCGCGAGGGAGATCGTGTGGCCGATCTCGTGAGTGCGCGGCTCCTCCTGACCGGATGTGAGCATGAAGTCGTCGAGCTGATAGACGCCGTCCGTGCCCCAGGCGTATTGGGCGAAATAGGTGGCCCAGAAGTCGCCCATCTGTAGGAGGGCGCCGACGTGGATGTCCTCTGCCGCGATCCACTTGAGAATCAACGGGTCCTCGCGCGGAGATCGCCGGAGGTGGATGTGGTCGTCCCCGGAGTACCACCCTCGTGCGGGCATATCGACCCAACGGCGCATGGGCACGGTCGCGTTCGTCTGCTCACCCGCAGTCACGACCAGGTCGTCTTCGACGCTCACGAACTCGGGTCCTTTCGACGCGGTGAGATGGTAGGTGCCCGGCCGCACGCTCACCGAGAACGCTCCGTCGACGTAGAAGGAGCTGTCACGCTGGAACCCGAATCCCTGCCCGACGTCGTTCGGACCCCAGAGAACCCCGATCGCGGCCTCCGGAAGCGGCGCGATGCCCCCGCCCTGCCGCTCCAGCCGCGCGCGTATGGTGGTGGGCGAGCCCAACTCATCGTCCACGATCTCGATGGCGAGCTCACCGGGTGTGTAGAGCGTGGGCTCCCGGAACAGGGCGACCGTGCCGGATCGCTCCGCGTCGGCCGCGAGGCGGAGCGTCACCTCGCGGCCGGCCAGGTGCGTGAGATCCAGAACTCGTCGGGACCAACCCGAGTGCTCCGCCCGGCGCTCCTCGAGCAGCGACCACTCGGCGCCATCGTCATCCACCGCCGAGACGCGAAAGTCGACCGGCGCTTCGTCTCGCAGGACACCGAGCCCCAGATCGAGCTGTCCCGACGTGGGCACCGAGACCCGATACTCGACGGCACCGGGGGCGCGAACGTACACCGTCGGGCGCTGTGGATCGCCGACGTCGCGCACGCCGGTGGTCGCCTCCGCGTAAGGCAACTCCTTCGGGATCGCGCGGATCGACAACACTTCGACCGATGCGGTGTCCGGGGCGCCGATCCACAACCCCACCTGTTGCCAGGTCGTATCGCACGTGTCGTTCCGCCAGACGGGACAATCGGCGTTCAGCAGGTAGACGTGCGGCTCGCCGTCCGGCGCCACAGGCGTGCCCGGTCGGCTGTCAGCGAACGGATAGGCCCCGGCATCGTCCGGTCCCTGTTTCGGAAGGAGATTGAACGCGGGGTTGATGATCACATCAGGGTTGGTCGTGCGCGCCCGGACCTCCAGGAAGCCCCAGTCGCCGGGGGCCCAGTCCGACACGTCGGAATAAATCCCGGCCCCGACGGAGCCCCCGCCCGTCCGCGTCCCCTCACCGAGCGTGATTCGAAGGCTCCCATCCACGTGTTCCACACGCGCGGCGGCGATCGTGGGATTCCGGGGAAGAGCAGGTCTCCAGACCTCTTCCTCCGCGACAAAGCGCCACTCCATCGGGTCGGGAACGCCTGTGGGAAGTGGTGCGCCGTCGCTCGCGACCGGCTCGAGCTCGTAAATGCGGACGAGTTGCTGCGTATTGCTCGGGGCGGCGACGCAGCCGGCGAGAAGCAAAATGGCGGCGATGCAGCGTGTCATGGCGACCTCGTTGAACGTGCCTCTTCGTACGTGATTGGCGGGCAGGTCGAGCGCACCGACGATTACAATCCCGACGAGTCGGCGGGCAGCGCAAGACCTGTCACCAGACATCGGCCGAGCGCTACGCCGCTGCATGAAGCCCAGGGTGTCGTACTCTGCCGGTGGGTGGCGCGGGCCGAGTACTGGACGGCGACCATGTCCCCAATTTGGTTCACCGTCCCGGCGTAATCGATCCAGACTCCGCCACGAGCTTTGGCAGCAGGTGCCGGGGAACTGACCGCCACGCTCGAAAGAGAGATTCCCCCCGCGTCGCGCTGACGACGCGGGGGAAGTCACGGGCCTGTCGGGTCAGTTGTCCGTGGAGCGACCGCTCGCCCACAAGTAGTCGACATGCCCCCCACAGATTGAACCCAACTCCGCGAGGAGCTCGCCGTGCTCGGCTTGGAGCTCCGCGAGCACCATGTCGCGGGCCTCCAGCAAATCGAAATCCTCTGCCGGGAACAGCGTCATCAGTCGTCGAAATCGGCCCCCGATATCGTGGGCCGACCAAGTCCAGCCTCCCAGATGGCCAGCTGCGACGTGCCGGTCGTACACGGCCCCCACCTCTGCCATGATCTCATCGGCACGGCTTTCCCTGGGTTGATTGCATACCCAGTACGACGAAAACCAGTTCGAAGGCGGAGAAGGCGGAGGCGACCCGGCGACCGTACTCCACACGTAGTCCTGGTGGGAGTTGCAGATCTCTTGGAAGCGGTGCCAGGCACCGGGGTGATCGTCCCGAAGCTCGTTCATGATCTCGCCCCACATCGTCAATACCGTCGACCGGTCGTCGGCCTGCATGGTGGAGATCCGGCGCCACGGACCGCCCATCATGTGTGTGGCCCACCCCCAGTTATTGAGGTGTCCCGCATCCACGTGCTTCTGGTAGGTCTCGGCGAACACGGTGTTCATGATGAAGTCGGCCTCTCGTTCGTTCGCCGCATCGCAGGTGAAGTACATGCCGAGGAGACTCTGGGCCTGGATCTCCGGAACGGCGACAACCGCTCCGAGCAGGAACAGCAGGGCGAATCGTTTCATGCTGGCATCCTTTCGAAGGAAGCGGAGGACTTTCGCGTGTGAAGGCACCGGCCCGGGCCCTCCGCTTGTCCGGGCACGCTCTGATCCGTCGGTCAGCGACTCGCTTCGCCCGGGATGACCATGTCTCGGGCGGCATCTATCGAATGATGACTTCGTTGAGAGCCGTATACGGCAGGACTGGCTCGCCCCAGTCCTTCGGTCGCCTGTCCATGGACGAGGGGCGGGGAGGCCCCGGAGACGCTGTCGGATTGACGAGCGTCGCCCGTCAGATCGACGAAACGGTGGCCTGGTAACTCGGCGGAGCCCTCCCGAGACCGCGAAACGGACGCGCTCGGAGGACCCCCGAAGGTGGCGGGGCGCAGGCTGCCCCTTTCGTCTGCGCACGGGGTGCGAGTGCTCGCTCCCCTCACACGATCTCCCCGGAGCGCTGGTTCCCGCCGGTGCGCTGGGTAGGCTGCGACTCCGTCCCTGAGTTTGTCAATACGTGGTCGCGAAGGTGGCTCGCCCTCGCTCCACCTCGAGGGCCCTGAGCACCGGCTCGCCGAACGCGTCGCGTCCGAGGGCGACGATCCGACCCGAAGGCAGCCCGGCGACGGGTATGCCCGCGTCGAGCGACAGCGTGCCGCGGTAGCCTCCGTCGAGCGTCCAGACATCCACGAGCCACATGTCTATTGCCTCGGATCGCCGCGTCACCCACAACTCGCCAGATGGAATGATCACGAGCCCCCGGATGGGTGGGACAGGGTCGGCGGCCCCCCGCCACTCGAGCAGCTCGTCGATCGTCAGCTCGCAGACGAAGCCGCCGAGCATGGAGAACGACAACGTTTCGCCACCGATCTCCGCGGCGACGAGCGCGGGATTCGGAGTGAGAGGCGTCAGGTCACGTCTCAGAGTGTCGTAGCCCGATCCGTCCGGCCGGTGCAGCGTGATGTGATAGTCGCTCGCCGTGTGGGTGGCGATGACGTTCTCGGTAGCGTCCCACAGCAGCTCGCGCGCGAAGAGGGGAGACACCGGGAAGTCCCGCAGACCGCACTTGTCGAGCGTGGCCGGGCGGTCTGGCTCGCGTGTCAGCGTGGCGATCGTCCGCATCTCCTCGCCCTGTGCGAGAACGAGTTCCTGGACTTCGGCTCCCATCGCCGGCAAACGCACGTACATGGACCCGCCGCGCGCTCGCCTCAGTGCGGGCCCCCAGAAAGCGGGGTCGAACGTTTCCGTCCGTACCTCATCCCGGTCCGTCCAGAAGACCAGACCTCGCCGGCCGGGATCGACGACCACGATCGTGTCCGCGTCGATGGTGATCGCGCTCGGAGCTCGAAGCTCGCCGGGACCTTCCCCGGCCCCCGACAACGAACGCTCCAGTCGACCATCGGGGGTCAGCACGTGGAGGCGCGGATTCGTGTCATCGAGCAGAATCAGACGGCCGTCGGATAGTACGCCCACATGGTGGGGCAGGAGCTGGAACAGGCCCAGGTCGCCGCCGTTCACCTCCCACGCCACGGTCGTCGTCCAGCCCAGCGGCCGATCCGCGCCGGGCGCCGTCACCACCGAGGGATCTGGCGAATCGCCGGGCGTCCCCGGGGTCGGCGCCTCGCCTCGAGAACAGGCCGCGAGTGCGATGACGAGGAACAGGCCGACGGATCCCCGACGAACGGCCCACGTTGGCTTCGTTCGGACGACAACCTTTGCCAGTTCGGACGTCTCGGTAACCCTCGCCTCCGGGCCCCGAAGACCTTGCCGAGCACGACGTGCGTTCATGATCGATCACCAGGGAGAAGAGTTCAGGCGCGTGCCCGCTCGAGGAGTTGCGGTCTTCCAGGGCGGCGTTTCGTCGCGCGGTCGGGTCCGACTGGCACACAAGATGGACGGGCGATCAGGAGCCGGCTTCGCATCCCATCGGATGAGATGCGGGCCCATGGGATCTCTACCAGCCGTCGTCCCACCCCGTCCAGCCCGGACCTCGCACGACCCTCACGAGGGCGACCGACCACATGACAGTCGGGAAAGAACGCATGTCGCCTCCTTGGCCCCGGGGTTGGAACGACCGTACCCAGTACCCTTCACCCTTCAACCACTATCACAAGCCCGCAAGGGGTGGCCTCCCGTGCCTGGAAGCGGGTTCCTGGTTGGTCGCAACCCGCGGTCACGGCTGCCGCGCCGCGGGAAGTTGCCTAACCAAACGATTGCCGCCGCCACGCATCAGTCTCGCGCGCTCTACACGTCCCACCCTTCGACGCCGGGGATTGGCTCGCCGGGCTGGACGAGAATCCGGACGAGAATGGATACCGGATTTTCCAGTATGACGGCGGTTGAGGAACCGGAGAATCCGGTATGGAAGCCCCAACCCTACCGGAAATCCCTGTAATCGGCTCCCGCCGCTCCAGGCCTACGGATCAGGAGGTTGGGGATTGGGCTTCGCCCTAGCTTCGCGACCGAACCGAGGGCCGTTGGGCGCGAGCTCGCCGGACGGCGTAAGCCGTCGTAGGCAATTCTCCCGGGTGCATTCGCTTCTTTCCGGGCTTCGTCCGTGCGCCGCTGCTGCCTCGATCTTGACGCCGACTGATCCCTAGATATTTTTTACGCCTCAGCCCAAGTCGTGGGCATATTTGGGAGCGTCCTGGCGTCGGAGTTCGGCTCCGGGACGCCCGGCGGGGACGAGTCAAATCCAACCCTTGGCTCGATCCTGAGGCCGGCTAAACCTCTTCGGCGGTTTCCGCCGTTCTGAACATCGATGACTCAAGTGCGTCCGCGAGTTTCGGTCTCGCGACGTTCTTGGCGTGTGCCACACATCGTGACGGGAGGTGCCATGATCACCAGGCCCCGCTCGCTCCGCACGTTCCGACATCCGTCCGGGGTTCGGAGCACGGTCGAGCCCAGTTCGTCCCCCGAGGAAGCACTCAAAGGAGCTCGCACGACCGAATCCGCCATGCCGGAGGAGGAAATCGAGACCGACGTGAAGGAGTCGCCAGAAGAACAAGACAACGCAGATGGCGACGACCTCGATGAGGGTGACCCCCTGCTTGACGGCGCCGAGGAGGCGGACTGGGACCAAGCAGACGACGAAGACTGGGACGATGAGGAGGACTGGGACGACGAAGATGACTGGGACGACGACGACGACGACGACGATTGGGGGCGGGAGCCTCGTCGGTTCAGGGGGGATGTCTGGCAATAGAGCTCGGCGTTCGACACCGACATCGGAGGCGTCGAGAGGAGGTGTTTCGGTGATCGATCCGCGCGTGCTCCGCGCTCAGCTGGAGGACGACCTCGAGGCCCTGCGTGCGCGACACGAGCGCCTGTCCGCCCACCTGCGCAATGAGGATCGCGAGGTGCCGGCCGATTGGACCGAGAGGGCGCAGTTCACGGAGAACGACAAAGTGCTCGAGGCGCTCGAGGTCCGCACGCTGAACCACATTCGACAGATTCAGAGGACGATGCGGATTCCTCACTTAGTCCGACTCGATCTCGTTGGAGTCGACCCTTCTTGGATCTCCGCCGCCGACCCACCGGACTAGAAACGGTAGGCGTAGTTCAGCTTGACCGTCGCGCCGCGGGACACCGTGACGAATCCCTCCGTGCTGGGATCCGGGATCACGTCCATGTCATTGTCGAAATCCCGCCAGTTGTGCGTGTAGACGATGAAGATGTCGTTTCCGGGCGTGAGGATCCATCGGAGTCTGGCGAAGAGCCCCAGGACGTTGCTCCGGTTGTCGTACTGCACCTGGCTGGTGAACCCCACCCACGGGCTCGGATCGAACCCGCCCTCGAAGCGGTACACGTTCGTCACGAAGTCGCCGCCGGACAGGCTGACATCGTTCCTCTCGACTCGGGTCGACAGGCTGATCCCGGGGCCCGGGCGAAAGAGGACCCACCCGTCGATCCGGGTACGGGTGCCGTCCCAGAACCCGCCGAAGCTGACCCCGCCGAAGACGGAGACGATGCGCCGGCTCGCCGTTCGTCCGCGGATCTGGTACTCCCAGTTCTTGTAGTCCCCGGGTTCGACGAAGATGCCGTCGCTGATCTCGAACTCCCGGTCGAGAAGCTCGAACTTGTTCGTGGTCTCGAACGAGATATTGTCACCGCTCTCGAAGTCGACATCGAGGAGTTGGAACTGCCACTCCCGCTCCTCGAGAATCCCGGTCCCGAGCTTCCAGAGGCTCTGGTAGCTGGCGGAAAACCCGAGCTGACGTACGGCGCCCCACGATGGACGCGGGTTCCAACCGACCCGGGGATTCACCCGCCGGAACCCGTTGCGGGCGACGAATCCGACCGCCGGATTGTAGTCGTCCCCGAACTCGCGATAGGAGACGCTGCCGCTCCAGAGGTCGTTCGGCAGGTTGAACCTCAGGCCACGCGCAGTAAGATCGCCCCACGTGGGCCGCTCCTCCCCCGGCTCGAGATCCACGTCGGGCACAGGATCGGAGTTCCACACGTAGAAGGCTTCGAACTCGAGGTTGTTGTCACCGAAAAGACGCCGCGTCCTCATGTCGAGGTCGACGCCGACGGTGTGCCGGTCGGCCGGTGAGAAGCCGGTCGAGTCCTGGAGCGTCGCGCGTCGCGTGTAGAGGACGCCGATGGCGGACTGTTCGAAGAACTGCTGCTTGAGCCGGGCGACGGTGAAGTCCTCTGGCTCCAGCCGCGTACCGTCGACGAGCACGTGCGAGCCCGTGCGCATCTGATAGAACCCGATCTCACGGGACCCCACCTGGCCGGTGATCCGGGTCCCGATGTTGATCGGGATCTGTTCGCCGGCCTCGAGGCCGATGCGTCGCGAGAAGAAGGGGTTCACGTTGCTGCTCGGTGCGAACGTGAACACGCTCGAGCCCTCGAGGAAGAAATCGCGACGTTCGGGGAAGAAGAGTGGAAAGCGCGTGAGGTTGACTCGACGCTCATCCGCCTCGACTTCCGCGAAGTCCGTATTGAAGCTGAGCGA
Source organism: Gemmatimonadota bacterium (assembly GCA_039587355.1). Taxonomy (GTDB): domain Bacteria; phylum Gemmatimonadota; class Gemmatimonadetes; order Palauibacterales; family Palauibacteraceae; genus Palauibacter. Next base: position 169,621 of record JBDHIO010000001.1, read on the forward strand.
CGCACGAAGGCTCGGTGTCACGCTGTAGTTGAGGTCCAGGCTCACATCGACCGGAAACTCGTGCGGGTCCTCGTTGGCAGGCGTGTTCTGCCAGGCCGCGATCCCGGAGGGCACGGCTTCTAGCCCGATGCCCTGAGTCATGCCACTGAGCCCGGTAACGACGCCGGCGTTCACCAGACGATTCAGCCCCTGGTTGCGTCGGTACCCGCGCCAGATGATCTCCTCCTGATACCGTTCGATCGAGCGCTGGAAGTTGATGCCCCAGCTGTCGGCGGACGGGTCGAAGTTGACCGTGCGGAAGGGGATCCGGACCTCGACCGACCACCCGTCGTCGAGTCGCTGAACGCGCGCCTCCCAAATCCCGTCCCACGAACGGTTCACGCCGCCCCCGAAGCCGCCGCCGCCCCCGAAGCCGCTGCCTCCGCTCCCGGTGATCAGCCCATCTGTCATCGCGCCGGCGGGGTTCACCTCGAAGTTGTAGCCCGTCCGTCCGTTGTTGAACGTGTCCAGGACCCAGGCGAACTTGTCGTCCGAGTACAGGAAGGCGTCCCGTTCACGCTGGTTCGCGATGATCCCGTCCGGGTCGTCGTACAGCATGACACCGATGTAGAGATCGTCCGAGTTGAAGGCGATTCGGACGACGGTCTCCTGCGATGGCGTTCCGCCCTCAACCGGGTCCCGCTGCGTGAAGTCCGATACCGGCATCGCCGACCCCCACGCACCGTCGTCGAGGCGACCGTCGACGTCGATGTCCTCACCGTCTGCCAGCCGGTAGGCCTCGATCGGTGGACCGGCATCGGCCGGATCCTGCGCCTCCGCCCATCTCGCACCCACGGCCATGAGGAGCACGGCGAGGGCGAGCCCGTGACGCGCCCATGTCGGCGCGCCGAGCCGTCCTCGCCGGGCCCACTCGTCTTCTACGCTCACACGTCGAATCGATCTCCTCCTCGCGGTCGTCAGAACGGGCTTTCGCATGTTCGCCCGCTTCCAGCCCGCACCAGGCCCACGTGATCAGCGAGAACGTCGTACGGTGCGGGTGGCGACAGTATGCATTGGCGTAGCGTCAATCAGGGTCAGGCAACGACCCGCCGTTCATTGACAGCTGCCTGACCGGGAACGCTGTGATCGCGTCCACGATTCGACCTGGATGCGGGGCTTCACCTGGTCCCGGTCACCGGACAAGAACAGCTAAGGGGAGTATCCCGAGATCGGTGTACACCTGTGTACTTCTAGGATAGGTTGCCGACCACGCCTCCGGAGAATCGTGGACCTGGACTGAGGGACAGAAGGCACGTGTCAGAAGCGATCACCAACCGGTTGACGACCCTGATCGAGGCGAACGGGTGGGACAGGAGTACCCGCTTCTTCCGTCACAACCTGCGAAGTCATCTCGATCCGGCGCCTGAGCCCGGGCTCTTCCGCATGCGGGCGAACCCGGACCCCACCGAGGCGGTGGAGGACATCTACGCCGGGGGACATACCGCCCAGGCGAGCGACAAGGGGCCGGGGCTCGCCTTCAGCGACGAGCCCGACGATCAGTGGTCGTCCCCGGACCACGTGTGTGTGTCGATTCGGCTCGGCGACGTCCTCGATCAGGGTGGAGTGATCTACCCGGTCCAGTCCGTGATCACCGCCAGTGTCTGGTACATGACGCTACCGGGCGAATCGATCGAGGCCAGGGTCGAACCCTCGCGAACGTAACATCCTGTTGTGCCGTGAGACGGAGGTAGCGTTGGGGAGTTCTCTCAACGACAGGCTGGGCGGCTTCTCCTTCATCCGTGAGCTTGTGTCCAACTTCTACAGCAAGGTGCTGGAGGAGGACGACTTGATCCCCTTCTTCGCTCAAACGGACATGGCGCGCCTCGTCGATCAGACCAAGCTCTGGGCCACTGCTCTCGAGGGGCCGGCTTCATACACGACCGACCAGCTGACGGCTATCCATCGTTCGATGTAGATCCAGGATCGACACTTCGACCTGGTCATTGAGCTCGTCGACGAGACGCTCGAGGACCATGGAGTGCAGACGTTGGAGTCAGCGAATATCACCACTGCGTTCGAGGATGTGTTCGAGAGTGGCAAGGAACAGGCGGATGACATCACCATTGTGGGGGTCCAATACCACGGGTCGACAAGAGGCGTGTGACTCTGTATCGACTTCGGGGCCCGGGGAGTGCCCATGGCCTATGCCTGCTCGAGTCGCTTCACGAGAGTGACGACATTCCGCTCTGATCTTCGAGCATAGGAGACCTCGTCCATAAGCCGACGCACGAGGTGGATGCCGAGACCGCCGACGTCCCGCTCGTCCAGCGAAAGGTCCACTTGTGGCTCGGCTTCCCCAAGAGGATCGAAGGGCTCTCCGTCGTCCGAAATCGTCACGGTCACCTTCTCCGCAGCGTGCTCCACGCTCACCTCCAACACGTGCGCCTCGTCATCCTCGAAGGCATACGAGATGATGTTGTTGAGCAACTCATCGAAGACAACTTTGATGCTTCTTCGGATCCGGTCGGGAAGTTCTTGTTGTGTCGCGAACTTCTCGAACGCGTCGTTGACCCGATCGATGTCACCCAGATCGTTCGTGAACGCGATCTCCATGACCCCGGTAGAGTCGGCGTCGCCCACGAATCGAATAGACAGGATTGTCATGCGTTCATTGCTTCCTGAGGCCTCTGTGGCCGAGTCACGGACCCGACCGATGCTACCGGTCAGATAGTCTGATACTAGCCGGGCAAACACTCGGCCGGAAAGCAGGAGCGCTCACGCTCTTACGACCGCGGCGACCATGAACGAGGGGCCGCCCGAGACAACCGTGGACGCGCATGGATCGGGACTTGTTCAAGCCCGATTCGTGGCGTACCCTGCCCGGTCCAATTGGCCCGGGGGGGTCAGAGTTGCCCGGGTAGAGTTCGGGGGGAGATCCGCTCAGGAGACTCGCATGGCTCTACATCTGTCCGCTTTGGCCGTCCCGGCGTCGAACATCTTCGCTCGGCCCGAAGCCGGAGCCGTACAGGAAGTAGTGCCTGCGTTCGATGCGCTGAGCACTCTCTGGATCGTCGTGGCCGCGGTCCTCGTGTTCTTCATGCAGGCCGGCTTTGGAATGTTGGAGGCGGGTCTCGTTCGCTCGAAGAACGCAGCGAACGTTCTGACCAAGAACGTCCTCGACTTCGCCTTCGCGGCACTCGGATATTTCGCCTTCGGTTACGCGATCATGTACGGGACCGAGGGGCTGTTGTTCGGGACCGAGGGCTGGTTTCTGGTCGGTGCCGAATCACCCGTCGAAGGGATCCCTCTCGAGGCTTTCTGGCTGTTTCAGGCCGTGTTCGCCGGGGCCACCGCCACGATCGTGGCCGGCGCGGTCGCCGAACGCATGAAGTTTTCCGCCTACCTCGCCTATTCCTTCATCATCTCCGCTTTCATTTACCCCGTGGCCGGGCACTGGGTGTGGGGCGGTGGCTGGCTGTCGGGTCTCGGGTTCCACGATTTCGCCGGTTCGACCGTGGTTCACGCCGTTGGCGCCGTGGCTGCGCTCATGGGGGCCTGGATGTTAGGACCCCGAATCGGTCGCTTCAGCTCGGATGGAACGCCGAACGCCATCCCGGGCCACAGCATGCCGCTGGCGACACTCGGCGTCTTCATTCTGTGGGCCGGATGGTACGGCTTCAACGCCGGTTCGACGTTGGGAATGGGCGAGCCGGATGTGGTCGCCCGGGTGGCCATGAATACGACGTTGGCGCCGAGCATAGGGGCTATCACCGGGATGGCAACGGCCTGGGTTCGATACGGCAAGCCCGACCTCACGCTGGCACTCAACGGAGCGCTGGCCGGACTCGTCGCGATCACGGCTCCGTGTGCGGTCGTCGGGCCGGGAGGCGCCCTGTTCATCGGCGCGGTCGCCGGAGTCCTGGTCGTGTACGGCATCGACCTCCTCAACCGCCTCAAGATCGACGACGTTGTCGGAGCCTTCCCCGTCCATGGGATCTGTGGCATCTGGGGAACGCTGGCCGTCGGATTGTTCGGCCAGGCGGCCTTCGGCGCTCCGATCGACGGTCTGTTCTATGGCGGCGGCTTTGGGCAGCTCGGGATCCAGGCCCTCGGCATCGTCGCCTGTCTCGGCTTCACCGCCGTGGCCATGTGGGTCGTCTACAAGGCGATCGATGCCGTCGTGGGGCTCCGAGTATCGCGTGAAACGGAGCTGCGTGGCCTCGATATCGATGAGCACGGTCTGGAGTCGTACGCCGGCTTCCAGATCTTCACCACAGAGTGAGCGGGAGTGAAACGCCGATGAAACTGGTCAGCGCTCTTCTGCGCCCTGAACAGCTGCCCGCGGTCAAGACGTCTTTGCACGACGCGGGGATCCAGAAGTTCACAGCGATGACGGTCATGGGCACCGCACCCCGCACCGAGCAGAGGAGGTATCGGGGGGTCGAGCAGAAGGTGGGCCTCTTTCGCCGCGTTCGGGTGGAAGTGGCGTGTACGGATTCCGACGTCGAGAAGGTGATCGACGCGATCTCACGAGGAGCTCACGAGGTAGGCGGTTGGGGAACAATATTCGTCAGCGAACTGCACGACGTCGTGAGCATCTGGACGGGCGAGCGCGGCCTGCGTGTGATCTCGTGAGGGAGGCGCGCTGATGCCCAGACCCGACGGAGTCAGCCCTCGCGATATCATGCGGATGATCCGGGACGAGGAGATCCGGTTTCTGGACCTCAAGTTCGTGGATCTATTCGGGACGCTGCAGCACCTCACGGTTCCCGCGGAAGTCGTCGACGAGGGCATCTTCCGGACCGGATTCAGCTTCGACGGTTCGTCGGTCAGAGGCTTCCAGGCGATCAACGAGAGCGACATGCTGTTGATGCCCGACTCCAACTCGGTGTTCCGGGATCCGTTCTTCGACGACGCCTCACTATCGGTGTTCTGCGATATCGTGGATCCGATCCGGCGGGTACCGTATTCGCGAGACCCCCGCGGCGTCGCCAAACGAGCCGAGCAGCTCGCTCGCTCGCTGGGCATTGCGGACAACGTGTTCTTCGGTCCCGAAATCGAGTTCTTCATCTTCGACGAAGTACGCTTCGATCAAGAGACCCAGCACGGGTATTACTTCCTCAATAGCTCGGCGGCCTTCTGGAGCGCCGGCGCCGAAGGTGGGGCGAATCTGGGGCATCAGGCGGCCCGCAAGGGTGCATACTTCGCCGCGCCGCCGGTCGACCAATACAACAATCTCAGGTCGAAGATCTCGAATGTCCTGGGCGAGGTCGGGCTGGAGGTCGAACTGCACCACCACGAAGTCGCGGCCGCGGGGCAGTGCGAGATAGGGTTCCGGTTCGGTCCGCTTCTCCGTCAGGCCGATGCTGCGATCAAGTACAAGTACGTGGTCAAGAACGTGGTGGACCGCTTCAACAAGACGGCTACTTTCATGCCAAAGCCTCTCCTGCAGGAGAATGGCTCGGGCATGCACATGAACGTGAGTCTGTGGAAGGGGGGCAAGAACCTCTTCTACCAGGAAGGGGGGTATGCCGACCTCAGTCCGCTCGCGATCCACTTCATAGGGGGTCTGTTGCGTCACGCGCCGGCCCTGTGCGCGCTCTGCTCGCCGACCACGAACTCCTATCGACGGCTCGTTCCAGGATACGAGGCCCCGATGAATCTGATCTATTCCCAGCGGAACCGGAGTGCTTGCGTGCGGATCCCGGTGGGGGGATCCAGCGTGAAGACGAAACGCATCGAATTCCGCACGCCCGACCCGTCATGTAACCCGTACATCGGCTTCGCGGCGCTGTTCATGGCGGGTCTGGACGGAGTCCTGAATCAGATCGAGCCACCCGACCCGATCGACGAAGACATTTACGAACTTGCCGCTGCCGGTCACACGATCGAAGAGACGCCCGCCTCGCTCGGAGAGGCAATAGACGCGCTCGAGAAGGATCACGAGTTCTTGCTGCGCGATGGCGTCTTCACGAAGGACATCATCGACGCGTGGTTGCGCGTCAAGCGTGAGGATGAGATCGACTACATACGCTTGCGTCCGCACCCGGGCGAATTCTCGCTCTACTTCAACGTATAGAACGAACGCGAAAAGGCCGGCTTTCCGCCGAAGAGGGCAGACACATGGAGCAAGCACAACTCATAGGAATCGCGGTAGGGCTGGGAACCGTCGCCCTGCTTCTCCTGATCATCTTCTTCAAGGCGAATATCGTCATTTGCCAGCCGAACGAAGTGGTGATTCTGGCTGGCCGAAAGCGCAAGCTGCCGGACGGAACGACGATCGGATATCGAATTATCCGCGGGGGACGTGGCTTCAAGTGGCCGTTCCTCGAGTCTGTGAAGCGCCTGCCTCTCACGACCCGGACCGTCGAGATCCACCTGTCCAAAGTGCTGTGCGAGGGGATGATCCCGGTGAGCGTGGAGGGCCGCGCCAACGTGAAGCTGGCAGGCCGGGAGGCGGAGGGCCTGGAAAGCGCAGTCGAGCGGTTTCTCGGCAAGGGGACTGAAGCGGTCGACCAAACCGCCCGCCAGGTTCTCGAAGGGTCTCTCCGCGGAGTGGTCGCCGTCGTGAGCCCCGAGGACGCGAACGCCCGCCGGCTCGAAATCGCGGGCGAGGTAGTGGCCCGTGCCCGAGAGGACCTGGGGCAGCTCGGAATCGTGCTCGATTTCTTTCAGATCCAGAGTATCTCCGATGACGAGGGATACCTGGAGGCGATCGGCCGGAAGAGGAACGCTGAGGTTCGCCGTGACGCCCAGATCGCGGAGTCGGAGGCCGACGCGGAGGCGAGAACCGTGTCCGCCGAGCAGCAGCGGCTGGGTCGTGAAGCCGAGATCGCGGCGCAGCTAGTCGTGATCCAGAAGGAGAACCAACTCGCGGTCGAGCAGGCAGAGCTCCAGGCGAAGGCGAACCAGGCGGAAGCCCGCGCCGCCGTCGCCGGAGAGATCGCCCGCACCGAGAAGCAGGTGGATCTCGAGACGAAGCGGGTCGCGCTGATCGAGCAACGCGAGGCGGCGGATACTCTGGTGCCGGCCCGGGCGCGACGCGAAGCTGCCGTTCTCGACGCCGAGGGCAAGGCCAGTCGGATTCTGGAGAACGGCCGGGCCATGTCCGATGCCGTCGCTCTCATGCAGAGGCAAGTGGAAGACGGCGCGGACGCCGAGCTGTTCCTCATCCAGATGCTTCCCGGACTGCTCGACAAGATTACCCGGGTGGTCGCCGACAATCTCCGCGTCGACAAGCTCACGATCCTGGACGGTGGAGGCGACGCGGGTGGAGAAGGCCTGCCGAATTACGTCCGCAACGTCACCAGCAGTGCGGTTGTAATGCTCGAGCAGCTCAAGAATGCGACCGGCGTGGATCTCGCCCGCATCGCCGAGAGCGGCAGCCCGGACGCAGGTCGGGAAGTGCCCAAGGAGTTCGGGTAGACCGCGGGGGGGCTGCGCATTATGTCCGTCTCGACCTGGCTCACTGACCGTTCGATCCGGTCACGTGTATTGGGAGTGCTTTTTGGTGTGGCACTCCTCTCCATCTTCACCATGGCCGGTGTCGCGTACCGCATTAGTGGGTCGAATCTCGAGCGTCTGTCGCTGGACCAGCTGACCTCGGTGCGCGAATTGAAGGGGCGGCAGATCGAAAGCTACTTCCGGACGATTCGCGATCAGGTGATCACGCTCTCCGAGAGCCGAATGGTCGTCGGTGCCCTCGGAGAGTTCACGGCGGCGGGCGCGACGCTGCGAGGCGAACTCCCGAATCCCGATGACGATCTCGAGCTCCGACTGTATTACCAGAACGAGTTCCTGCCCCGGCTCGAACAAGGTGGCCAGGGAGGGCGGACACTCTCGGAGTTCTGGCCGGAAGATGCGTTGGGCCGGTCGCTTCAGAGCCTTTACATCGCCGCCAACCCGTTCGAAGCTGACGCCAGGCATACGCTCGATCGCTCGCCGTTGAACACGCAATACGATGCGGTTCACGAGGTCTACCACCCCCTTCTGCGAAGTTTTCTCGAGCGGTTCGGTTACTACGACTTATTCCTCATCGACGCGGCGACCGATCGCATCGTGTACTCGGTCTTCAAGGAGGTCGACTTCGGCACCTCTCTCTCGCGAGGGCCGTACCGAGATTCGAATCTGGCGTCTGCGTACCGCGCCGCCCTCGGAGCCGGCGTCAACGAGTTCACCCGCCTGGAGGACTTCCAGCCCTACGACCCTTCGTACGGAGCGCAAGCATCGTTCATCTCGTCGCCCATCATGGACGGGGGTGATGTCGCGGGCGTACTCGTGTTCCAGCTGCCCATCGACCGAATCAACGACGTGATGACGAGTGGTCGCGACTGGCGATCTATGGGACTTGGCGAGACAGGGGAGACGTATCTGGTCGGTTCCGATGAGCGCCTGAGGACGGAGTCGCGCTTTCTCGTCGAAGCGCAGCAGGAATACCTGGAGGCCATTCGTGGCGCGGGAGTGCCCGAGGCCACGCTGCACTCGATTGAAGCGCAGGGAAGCGCAATAGGACTTCAGCCGGTTCAGACCGAGGGAACCGAGCTCGCTCTTTCGGGGGCGACGGGAGTAGCGCGATTCCTCGACTACCGGGGGGTCGAGGTGTTTTCGAGTTTCCGCCCGCTCGATGTGCCCGATCTTGATTGGGTCATCATGAGCGAGATCGACGCGAGTGAGGCGCTGGCGCCGGTCGCCGAGCAGCGAGGCCGGATGTTGTTTTGGCTCGCCGGGCTCTTGCCGCTGCTAGGGGCGCTCGCCTTCTGGTTTTCGGGCAACCTCACGCGCCCGATCCGGGCGCTCTCGGTTACGGCAAGCGAGTTGGCCGAAGGGCACCTCGAGACCAAGGTGACGGTTGACCGCGGGGACGAGATCGGTGATCTGGCCCGCAGTCTCGAGGTGATGCGTCGTTCGCTCCGCGACCTCATCGAGCGGCAGAATCGATCTATCGACGCGCTGTCGACACCCCTGATCCCGATCCAGGATGACGTGGTGGTGCTTCCGATCGTTGGCGAGTTGGATCAGTCTCGGTGCGATCGCCTGCGGGAGTCGTTGACTCAGCAGCTCCACGATAATGGGTCGCGCTATGCAATACTGGATCTGACCGGCGTTCCGGACCTGGAGAAAGATGTGGCTGTAAGCCTGATTCGAGTCGCTCAGTCCGTTCGACTTCTCGGCGCGCACGCGATCGTATCTGGGGTTCGTCCCGAGCTGGCGGGTCGGTTGGCCGACCTTGATATCGACATGCAGGGGGTCACCACCGCGCGGACGCTCCGCGATGCGGTCGAGTTCGCGGTGCAGGGCCGGTAGGCGTGGGCGGCGGGTTGCAAGCCAGAATGTGGGAGACGGGGAAAACTCAACATATGCTTCGAGGGAGATGATGACTCACTTCTCGGATTATCGAGAGATCGTCGATCTTTACCGGATCGATGAGCAAGACATGGATCGAATCCGAAAGTTCGGCACGCAGGCCGTGACGCATATGGATGAGCTCATCGAGCGATGGTACGAGTGGCTCAGGGGCCTGCCGGATTACGAGGACTTCTTCTCCGATCCGACGACAGAGGAACGCGTGAAGAAGCTTCAGATAGACTACTGGGAAGTGTTCATGGCCGGTGCCGTGGACGAGGAGTATGTGAATCGCCGCCGCCTGGTTGGCGAAGCTCATGCACGGATTGGTCTCTCGCTCAACACATACTTCGCCGGTATGAACATGTTTCACGAACTGTTCAGCGAGATCGTGAGAGACGGTGACTTCGAAGGCTCGGAGCGGGCCGCCACTATCGACGCCGTCGTCAAGCTTCTCCATTTCGATACCGCGATCGTAGTGGAAACATACAACCACCTCATCGAGCAGACGTTGACGGCGCAGTCCCGTTCGCTCATGGAGATGTCTACTCCCGTCACGCAGATTTGGGAGAGCCTCCTCTTCCTGCCCATCGTGGGCATCATCGACTCGAGGCGGTCCCGCGACATCATGAACGCGACCTTGATGAAGATCGCCGACACGCAGGCTCGGATCTTCATTCTCGACATCAGCGGCGTCGGCGTCGTGGACACGGCCGTCGCCAACCACCTCATCAAGATTACGCGAGCCACTAAACTGATGGGGTGCGAGACGACGATCTCCGGCGTCTCACCCGCCATCGCACAGACTATCGTCGATCTAGGAATCGACGTTGGCGAAGTGCGTACGACCGCTACCATGCGCGACGCTCTCGCGGATGCCGTGGACTCGATCGGGCGGAAAGGCGGCGCGGCGTCCTGACCATGCGCGGGGAGGCCAGCTCTCGAATCCCTCTCCAGTTGGCGCAGGGATGTGTCGTCGCCTCCATCCAGGTCGACCTCGATGACGAGATCCTCTCGTCTTTTCGCGACGAACTTCTCGAGTTCGTCCGAATCTCGGGAGCACGAGGCGTCATCCTCGATCTGTCCGGGGTGGAGGTGATGGACGCGACTGACTTCGGCGCCATTCGGGACACGATGCGCATGGCGCGCCTCATGGGCGCGGTCACCGTGCTCTCGGGACTACAGCCCGGTGTCGTCTCGGCGCTGATCGATCTCGGGGCCGATACCGACGGGGTCGAGGCGACCGCCACACTGGACGATGCGTTCGAGCGCATGCGGGATCTCCTCGCGCGAGGTGAAGAGCCGGTCGTGGGCGACGAGGAAGATCTGGAGGTCGAAGACGAGGAGTCGTCGCCCGTGAGGGGCGATGAGTAGGTGATTTCGTTCGGTCGAAGGACCGTGCTAAGAGTCCGTACGGATCCGGATGTGACGCACGTGGTCGTGGCGGCAACCGAATTCGCGCGAAATCTGGACTTCGGCGAGACGGAGAGTCGGGCGATCGGCACCGTGGTTTCGGAACTCGCGACGAACATCATCAAGTACGCCGATCACGGGCAGGTCAAGATCGAGGAAGTCGAGGCTTCGGGGCGCCGCGGCGTCCGGGTGACCGTCACCGATCGCGGCCCGGGGATCGAGAACCTGGAACAGGCGCTCCAGGATCACTTCAGCTCCAGCGGCACGCTGGGTTTGGGCCTGCCCGGCGTCCGGCGTATGGTGGACGAATTCGATGTCCAGTCGGAGGTCGGACATGGAACAACCGTCACGGTTTCCAAATGGGGTCGGCGGGTCGGTAATGCGCGGTCCCGCCTGGAGATCGCGCCATCCTCGGGGAGCGAGGCGTTTGCGGAGCGTGGCACCGTTCGCAACGTCGAGACCTTTGGCACCTCGTCTCCTGACGGGCGGGCGCTCGAGGTCGCGGCGGTCAACCGTCCGTGCCGCGGCGAGTTGGTGAGCGGCGACGCGGTCGCCTGGGTCGAAGTCGACGGCGGGGTCTTGTTCGCCGTGGTCGATGGCCTCGGGCACGGCCGCGACGCGAACATCGCGGCGAAGGCCGCCACCCGGTACGTAAAGCGAGAGCCTAGTGCCGACCTGGAACGTCTGATGTTCCAACTGGACGAGCGTCTGGGCGAAACCGTAGGAGCGGCCGTCGCACTGTGCTCGATCGACATACGTTCGGGCATGATTCGTTATTGCGCGATCGGCAACACGGTGCTCCGGATCGAAGGGGATCGCGCCGTGCGAATCGGAGCGGCACCGGGTACGGTCGGTGGGCGTGTCGTCCGTGTTCGAGTGGAATCCGCGCAGCTGTCGGAGGGCGAGGTGCTCCTCATGCACACGGACGGAGTGTCCGATCGCACGGGTTTCGACGGATATCCTCAGCTGCGCTATCATGCGCCCGAAACGGTAGTCGAGACGATCATCAAGCGGTTCGGCAAGAGTCATGATGACGCCACGTGCGTCGCGTGCCGGTTTCGGACGTGATCGAGCTCGGCACGATCCGGTGCGGCACCGACGGCTCCGTGCGAGAAGCGCGGCGCAAGATCCGGCGAGCCGTGGAAGCTCTCTCGGATGAAGGCATGCTCGGTGGTCGCATCGCATCAGCGACATCGCAACTTCTTCGCGTCGTCAATCAGATGTCGGGCGATGCGCGTCTCGATCTCGGTCTCGATGTGGACCGTGATCGACCCGAGTTCGTTCTGGCGTTTATCGGCACCGATGTTCGGTTGGAAGACGATATTCCGCCCGCCTTCTTCGACACGGTCCGCCGAGTCACGATTGATGGAAAGTCGGTCCTTCAGTTGCGGCTGGAGCTGAGATCGGTGCGGGACGGGGCGCTTGCGGAGCCCCGGCTCCGCGCGCTTCGCGCCATGATCGAAAAAAAGGATCGCGACGCGCTGATGCGCGAGCTCACTGTAAAGAATCAGGAACTCCAGGAGTCCTTCGACAACCTGAGAAGAACGACGACCGCGAAAGAGCGGATGGAGAGTGAGCTCAATATCGGGCGCGACATCCAGATGAGCATGCTCCCGCTGGAGTTTCCGCCGTATCCGCACCGCAACGAGTTCACGGTGTTCGCTACTCTGGAGCCTGCCCGCGAAGTGGGAGGCGACTTTTACGATTTCTTTCTGGTCGATGAGGATCGGTTCTGTTTTTGTGTGGGAGATGTGTCGGGGAAGGGAGTTCCAGCGGCATTGTTCATGGCGGTCACCAAGACTCTCATCAAGTCCCGCGCGACGAACGACTTCTCACCCGCCAGCATCATCACGCACGTCAACGACGAGATCGCCGACGGTAACGATTCGGCAATGTTCGTGACGCTGTGGCTCGGCATACTCGACGTCAGTTCAGGGAGGCTTGTCTACACGAACGCAGGACATAACCCGCCCTATCTCAGGCGAGCGAGCGGAGAACTGGTTCGTCTCGACCGGCTGCACGGACCCGTGATCGGAGCCCTCGAAGGTCTGGTCTATGGAGAGGACGAAGAGGCCCTGGCACGGAGCGATCACCTGTTTCTGTATACGGATGGGGTCACCGAGGCGATGGACCCCCAGGGTGTCCTCTACGAGGAGGACCGTCTTGTCGAGGTGTTGAACTCCGGAGAGTTCGACTCTGTAGAAAGCCTGGTCGCGGCTTCGACTGAAGACGTCTGGCGGTTCCAGGCGGAAGCCGAACAAGCCGACGACGTGACCGTGCTCGCCGTGCGGTTCGAGGGCCGCGCCCGCGGGGCTTCGGACGTACACGTGCTGGAGCTCGAGGCGAGGAATACCTTTGAAGAAATCGACACCGTAAATGAGGCGTTCGAAACGTTCGCCGAGACGCACGGTCTGCACTCGAAAGTCCGCCGAAGCCTCAAGCTCGTCTTCGACGACCTGCTCAACAACGTGATCTCGTACGCATACAACGACGACGAAGAGCACGTCATCGAAATCCACATCGAGCTGTCTTCGGATCGCATCGCCGTGCGAATATCAGATGACGGACACCCGTTCAACCCATTCGGCCGTGGGACCCCGGAGAAGGGATCCGACGTGGCCAGCCGTGAGATCGGAGGGCTCGGCATACACCTCGTCGAGAGCCTCATGGACGAAGTGTCCTACACACGTCGCACGAACCAGAACGTGGTCGTGCTGGTCAAGTACCTTTCACAGAACACGATGGAGAAGGAGTCTGCGTGAAGATCACAGTCGACGAAGTAGGTGACGCCTCGGTCGTTAGGTTCCAGGGTAATCTGGACACAAACACTGCGCCTGAAGCCCAGGATCGAATCGACGAACTCGTGGAGCGTGGGGTTGCCAGGGTGCTTGTAGACTTCAAGGACCTCGACTACATCTCGAGCGCTGGTCTCCGCGTGCTTCTGGCGACGGCGAAGAAACTTGGGGGCCAGGGAGGTAGCCTGGGCCTCTGCAATTTGAACGAGACGGTCAACGAGGTGTTCGAGATCTCGGGCTTCAGCATGATCCTGAACGTCTTCGCCTCCGAGCAGGAAGCGCTCGCTGGATTCTGACGGGGTACCGTTGACCGCTGGGGGTGCCGGCGCCGACCGGCCGGGAAGCCGTGTATATTGACTGAGCGATGAACCGGGTCATCCCGCGCGGGTCGACGTTCAGGATGCGTTGGGATCTCGGCATCCTGCTTCTCATTCTGATCAGCTGCCTGCTCGTCCCTTATCAGGTTGCCTTTGCGCAACGGGTGGACGCGATCGGGTCGCTTGTGATTTACGCGATCGATCTCGTTTTCCTGCTCGATGTTCTCCTCAACTTCAGAACTAGCTATCGGCGTCGAGGCGTCGAAGTCACGGACCGATCGCGGATTGCCCGCCGGTATCGACGATCGCTCTTCGCCCTCACGCGTGACGATTTTGACCGCATCCGTACGGATTACCCGGAGTTTCGAAACGTGTTGAAGACGATCTCTTCCGAGAAGTCGGACCGACTCTCTGCACTCGTCCTGGACGGAGTCGTCCTGTGACCGCGGTGAAGAAGGTGTGCGCGTGGGCTCCCTCATCGGGCTTTCGTCCATGAGGGTGATCGTAATCGGAGATGGGCTCACCAGGGACGCCCTGAGTCTGGAGTACCCGTTTCGTACCTCGAGATCCAACGTGGGGAGGCGCGAGATCGAGCGCCTGATGGGCGCGGGCAAGCAATACGGAAACGGACCGCTCCCCAGCTTTGTTCGGTCGATTCTGATAGCTGCTGCTGAGACCGACGGTCCGCGATTCCTCCTGCTGGACCAGGAAGTGGAGGACGATGGGGTGATTGGGGTCGACGACGAGCATTCGGCGACGCTCGTCGGGTCAGCGGTCGTCGGTCCGATTGAAGAGATTGCGGAAGGTGCGATCCGAATACCGTCGTCCCCCGACGTTCTCCCGTGGTCGGAACTCGGCCGCCACGTCGGTGCGGCGGATTCCGCGGGGGAGTGGCCGGACACGCGCGTGCTGGTCCTGGGCTGCAACACCGAGGGTCGGATCCTGGCAATCGCCTCCTTCCTCAAGAGTGTGCTCGGGTGTCCGCGCGTGGCCGTGTCCTCCCATCTCGTGGCCAGCGTGACGCAGGAAGCACATTACGCTGCATTGAGACACAACCTGCCGGGAGCCGGGATCGAAGTGCTGCTGGACCTGGACGAGACCGCAGAGTTCGCGGGTCTCGATCCGTCAATCCTCCGCGACCTCGACAGACGCCCGTGCGCGATCGAACCGGCCGAGGCGCGAGAAGCTCTGGAGGGCGGGCGCAGAAGGATCGTCGAGTTGCTGTGCATGCACTGGACGGCGGCCGACCTGCGCCCTCTGGCCGGGGGGTTCAGCGGAAGCCTGCTATTCCTCGCCGAGGGGTGGAAGGGCGAGGCCCGCACGGAGCCGATGGTCCTCAAGATCGACGATTTCTCGGCGATGCGCCGGGAACTGACCGGTTATCATCAGGTCAAGGACTTCTTCGGAAAACACGTCCCGACATTCGGGTATCCCGTCACGGTCGAAGACTGGACGGGCGTGGGTATGGACCTGGCGGCCATGGAAGGCCGGCCTCAGACATTGCAGGACACGTTCGAGGAAGCCGACGGGGAGGACGGACTCGCGCTCTTCCTTCGGCGCCTGAGCAAGGCGTTGACGCTCGTCAGCACAAAGCTGTACGGCAATACCAGCTATTCGTCCTGGGTCGTCCCGTACCGCGCCTTCGGCCTCCACGCGGAGCAACAGGCCGTATGGTTCCGCGAAAACGCAGATGTCATCCTGAGCTATCTTGAGGATACCCAATCCGAGGCTCCCCGGGTGAACGTCCCCCAGATCGAAAAGCTCCTGCGTCTCGTCGCTTCGAACGAAGACGGGATCGACAGCGAGGTTTGTCTCACCCACGGGGACCTGAACCTCGCGAACATCATCTGTGACGACGGCGACAACATCTGGTTCATCGACTGGACCCACAGCGACCTCGCACCGCTGGAGCTCGATTTCGCCAAACTGGAGAACGACGCGAAGTTCGTGATGAGCAAGGACTTCGACGTCGATGATCTGGATCGCCTGAAGCGCCTCGAGGAGTTTTTCCTCTCACACCGTCTGCCGCCTCCCAGCGAGAATCTTCCCGACGATTTGAAGTTCGTGAAGTGGGACCTCCGGTATCGAAAGATCTACGAAGCGATCGGGCGGATCAGGGCGGCTTGTTTCGACTTGAAGACCGAGGGTGAGGAGGATTGGGTCGTGTATCGGGCGGCGCTGCTCCGGTATGCCCTGCATACGCTCAGCTTCGATAAGCGGCGCGAGAGGGGTGAATGCGAGCTCGCGCAGCTCATGCACGCGCTGTATTCGGTGGAAGGCCTCGTGTTCGACCTGATCGCCGATGACTTCCACTTGAAGATCCGAGCCGAGCGTCCGAAGTCGTATCCGCCGCGGCTCAGAGTCTCGATCGATGAGGCTCCGTGGGTACTGGATTGTCCGGGATACGATCCTCCATACCACGTCGATGAGGCAGTCCTGGGCGCCGCTGAAACCGTCAGCTCCTACGCATGGGCGGATCCGGAGCAGATCGAGTTCGTGCAGGACGAGGACCGGATCCGCGACACAAGATTCAAGGACGACTCGGGACGGCCGTTGAACCCTCGTGGCCGCACGGGGATCGCGGGTCGCGGGAAGCTGGGTCTGTGGGGTCGCAATCTCTCGGTAGCGGCGGTCATCACGCGTGAGAGCGGAGCCGCCGGGCAGGTGGAGATCCTCTTGGGCCGAACTGCCGACGAGGTCGATCTCCTGGTTCCCAAAGGGTTCGTGCGGTCAGGAGAGGCTTCCGGGGAAGCGTTGAACAGGGTGGTCGCCGCTGAAACCGGGTGGAAGCCAGGGGAGGTCGACCCGGTCATCGTGTTCGAGGATTTCACGTATGATCGCCGACAGACGGACCACGCGTGGGTGGAGAGTCGAGCCTACATGTTGCATCTCGACGCGTCGGGCGCCCCCATCTCATTCGAGCCGGGTGGAGACTTCGACGAAATCCAGTGGTGGCCGCTCGACGCAGACACTGTGAATCGAGTGCCCTCCGGTCAGGCCCTCTTCATCCGCTCAACGGTCGAGGCGCTCGTCGAGTCCGGCCGCTTGGGCGCCGGGGTCGGAGAGGACCTGCTTGCCAGGACTGGATGATCGCGATGCCATGGAATGAGTTGGAGCGCGGGTGTCTCGACGTGTTTCGGAGTCGGGCCGGTGCGCCATCGCCGGGCGAACTTCAAGAAAAGGATTGGGTTGCGTTCGGCATTCACATCTTGCTGGAAGCCGGACGGTTGATCCGATCCTTGCGACTGGCCCCCGAAGCGAGCGGCCTGGACTTCAAGGGCGACGGGTCTCCGGCCACACTCGTCGAGCGAGAGGTCGAAACCCTACTCCGAAACCGGTTGGCCGAGTTCGCTCCGGATACCGCAGTGTTGGGCGAGGAGACCGGTGGGACTCTGCCAGCGGAAGGGCTGGCGGTCGCAATGGATCCGATCGATGGGACCTGGGCCTTTCTCGGGCGCACCGAGACGTTTTGCACTACACTCGCGGCGTTCAGAGACGGGCAGCCGTTTCTGGGTCTGATCGGCAGCGCGGCAACTGGCGAGATCGCGTATTCCGGGGGAGGGAAGTCCGCCCGGCTGCTTCAACTCGCGGTCTTCGGCGAGAGCGACATTGCTCAGGATCTGCCGCTGCCTCGAATCGGTTCCGCGGGGGCGCTGGTGAACGTCCATCCCGCCGCCGCCGCCGGGCCGCTCGTCGAGTCGCTATACACGGCCTGGAAGGCCAGAGACGTCAGGATGGTTCGGTCTCCCGGCGGCTCACCCTCGTGGGCGCTACTCGAAGCGGCCAAAGGAACATTCGCATACGTGAATCTCTGGTCCAGGCGACCCGCCGAACCGTATGACCTGGCGGCCGGGACTCTGCTGGTGCGAGGCGCCGGAGGTGACGTGGTGGACATCGAGGGAGTATCGATCGACCCGGTACAACACGAAGGCCCCTTCGTGGCGGCCGTTGATGCGGACGTGAGAGACGCGGTTGTCTCGCTCACCCGAGCGGCCGTGGGACAAGACGATTGATGTCGAGCCGGAAACGGCCCTGGCATCGCGGCCTGTCCGTCCTTGCGGGCCTCTCCGTCTCGGCGCGGGTGGGGGCGATCGGTTTGGTCTTCGTCCTGTGCGTGGTCGCTTTCGCGAGTGGGGTCGTAACCAGCGAGCGGCCGGAATTAGCTGAAGACTCGTGGATCGCGTGGATCTACTATGCCGGTGGCCTCTTCGTATTCGGGGGACTGGACCTCGGACTTCCCGCCGGTGGCACCTGGCCAGGCCGCGCCGCGCTGTGGATCGCCTATTTCCTGGCGCCGACGGTCACGACGACCGCCGTGGCTGAGGCGCTCCTCAAGCTTGTGCGTCCCCGGTGGTTCCAACTGCGTCGACTTCAGGATCACCTCGTGGTCGTGGGGGATGGAAAGATTGCCTCTCTTTACGTCGACGGGATTCGCAGCCTCGATCCTGAACGGCCGATCCTGTCGGTCGCTCGGCAGAAGACCGGCCCGCCACCGCCCGGGGTCGAGCTTCTGGAGGGGGATATCTCGGAAGCTGCCACCTTGGCGGCGACTCAGCTCGAGCGTGCTGCCGGCCTTGTCGTGGTCACCGATGACGACCTCGTCAATCTCGAAGTGGCCTGGCGGGCTCAGGGGGAGGAAGCGGATCTGCCGATTGCCATGCACGTGGCAGACTTGTCGCTCCTGCGGCCAGTCGCTCGTCTCGAGACCGAGGCCCCAGCCCCGTCCGGGTTCAATACCCATCGGATCGTTGCTTCGTATCTGTACCAGACCCGCCTGGCTATCCATTTCGATGAGACCGCACAACAGGACGTGGTCGTGCTGGCGGGACTCGGGCGGTTCGGGCAGACGATCCTGGAGACTCTTCTGGGAGAGGCGGTCGATGAGCTCGATCAGGTCGTCATCGTCGATCCCGATGCCTCGACCCAACTGAGAAAGTTCGGTGAGGATGCGACCGAGCCCGGAGTCCGCATCACCGCGCTCGACCTCGACGTCACCGACCCGCTAACGTGGGACACCGTCGAATCGACGCTCGACGCCGGTAGGGCCACCCCGGTGTACGTGCTCTGCGGACCGGACGTTGTCGTGAACCTGCGAACGGGGATGCTGCTCCGCGGTCGTTCGGAAGAGCCGACCATCTTCGTCCGCTGCTTCGACCGATCGCCGTTCGCCAGCTCGCTCGCGAAACAGCAGTCTTTCGATCTTCTCGCGTTCGAGACCGTGCTCCGGGAAGCCCTACGCGAGCACTACCACGAGTTCTTCAGATCCCGGCCGCGAGGGTAGCCGTGAAGCTCCCGGAACGGGCGTCGCGCCGATCGGTCACGGTGGAAGCTGTCGCGGCTCTGAGCGTAATCCTCGGGCTGGTCTTCGTCGCCATAGAGATCCGTGACAGCAACGCGGTGGCGCGGGCGGAGGCTAGAAGGGAGGCCTCGGCTCAGAATATCGATTTCGTGATGCAGCTGACGACCGACCCGGACCTGAACCGGCTCTGGACTCAAGAGTGGACAGAGGAGTTCGTCTCGAGTCTGTCGCCCGAGGATCAGATGAGGATCTTCAGATCTGCTGTCGCCCTGACACTCCGCCTCGAAACCGTCTACCTCCAGTATCGGGAGGGGGTCCTGGATTCGGCTTCGCTCGGGTCCTACGGAATGGTCCAGCCCAAGTTGAGGGAACCGTGGTTCAAGCAGTTCTGGGCAGAGACCTACAGGCCTCTGCTGGATCCCGACTTCGTCGCCTACTTCGAGCGGACCAACCGGTACTAGGGCTCCCACCCGGGCTCCCTGTCGGGCCAGGCTGGCGGGCGCCGCCCCGGTACCCTGACTGTCCCTCCCCGACCCGCGGTCAGCCGGGTAGGATGTCCTCCGCTTCGGCCTCCAGTGTCTGGATCATCTCCAGGTAGTACTGCCACTGGGTCGCCTGCTCGCCCGTGAGCGGACCGACGATGCCCGAGGCCTCGCCTTCCAGCCGGCCGATCCGACTCGAGAGCTCGTTCGCCTCTCTCGCCAGCACCGTGAGATCGTCGGACGCGCCGTCCTCATTGCGGGCCCGGGCCACGGCCTGCGCGACCCGTCTCGAGAGCGCCTGCGCCCGCCGTCGAAGCTCGCCGATCTCGAGGAGCGTCTCCGTCCACGCTCTCCGATCGGTCTCCGAGACTCGTGCGGCGATCCGCGGGTCCTCGCGAACCTCCAGAGGTTGCTCGCTCGCGCCCCCATTGGCCTCGAGCCGGACGGTGTACTCGCCCGGCACGACGAGCGGCCCCGGACGCCTGAATCGGCTCGCCGCGCCGCCGATCGCTGGCTCGGAGTATCGCAGGTTCCAGGTCGCGCGGTTGAATCCCGCCGCCCCGTCGGCGCCCGACACGCTGGCGATCTCCTCTCCCGCCGAATCGTGGATGGTGATCGCCACGTCGTCGGTCTCATCCGCCAGCCAGTAGTCGATGATCGCGCCGGCGGGCGGGTTCTCGCCGTAGAACACCGCGTCGCCCGCATGACCCCCGTCCGATCGATACCGGATCTGTTCGGCCGGTTCCATCGAGAAGAGGTGGGCTGACCCCGCGACGTCCGCCAGCTCCTGTAGCGCGTTCACGTTGTCCAGGATCCAGATCCCGCGGGAGTGGGTCCCCAGCACGAGGTCGTTGTCGCGCGGGTGCACGACCAGATCGTTGATCGCCATCGTCGGGAGGTTCCCGCGGAGCTCGGTCCAGGACGCCCCCGAGTCGTTCGAATAGAACAACCCCATCTCGGTCCCCATGTAGAGGACCGACGAATTCCTCGGGTCTTCTCGAACCGTGCGGGTGACCACGCCGTCGGGGAGCCCTGATGCGATCGAGCGCCAGGTCGCGCCGAAGTCCTCGGTCGCCCACGCGTAGTTGCCGTAGTCGTCGTTGCGATAGTTGTTGGCGACGACGTATGCGCGGCCCGCCACGGTCCGCGAGAAGTCGACCGTGTTCACCCACATCATCTCCGGGGCGCCGGGCAGGCGGTCGGTGACGTTCGTGAACGACTCTCCTTCGTCACGAGAGACGAGTACCTGACCGTCGTCCGTCCCGATCACGATGTAGCCACGCTCGACCGGCGATTCCTCGAGCGCCGACAGCGTCGGCCAGTAGGGAATCCCGTCGTCGAGCGAACGGGTCGTGTCGGTAGGCGCCTGACTCATGATGGCCAGCGTCCGTCGATCGGTTCCGGTCGTCCAATCCCCGAGATCCTCCCACGTCTGGCCTCGATCACGCGAACGCCAGAACCTCCGCGTGCCCGCGTAGATCGTGTTCGCGTCGTGCGGCGACACCGTATACGGGCCGTCCCAGTTCGCGGGCTCCATGGCGTTCCCGAGCCGCTCCTCGGGATCGTCGAGATCGGGCCACGTGCGCCAGTTTCGCCGGGCGCCGATCGCCCCGGTCGGGTCTCCGGGCCGAATGTCGCTCCGTTCTCCCGTGACCATGTCGACGCGCGACAGACCGAGGTACTGCGATTCGACGTACAGCGTGCGGTGGTCCGTCGTGTCGGGGATCGCGAGGAACCCGTCGCCACCGCCCCACTTCAGCCAGTCGTCGTGCAGGACTCCTCGCGTCGAGTAGGTGGCCGACGGGCCGGCCCAGGTCCCGTTGTCCTGCAGTCCGCCGTACACCCAGAACGGCGTCCGCATGTCGACCCTGACGCGGTACCACTGGCTGACGGGGAGATGCCGCGCATACCACCACGTGACCCCGCGGTCGTACGAGATCCCGAGGCCGCCGTCGTCGGCCTTCATCACGTGGTCGGAGTCGTTCGGGTTGACCCACATGAGGCGATCGTCGCCGTGCAGGGACTGCCGGGGCGCGGTGAACGTCCGCCCTCCGTCATCCGACCAGGAGTAGGTGTTCACCATGTAGATGCGCTGGTCGTCGGACGGGTCCACGAGGATCTGGGACGCGTACATCGGGCGAGGGTTCCAGTCGCCCATGTACTCCCAGGACTCTCCACGATCCTCGGATCGATACACCCCGGCGAGTCGCTCCTCGTATGCGGTGGACGCGTTGTAGCGGAGGCCCTGTTCGATCGACGCGTAGACGATCCGCGGGTCCGATCGGTAGATCGAGACACCGATCCGGCCGATCGTTCCCTCGGGAAGCCCGTTGTCGAGACCCGCGTTGGTCAGCTTCGTCCAGGTGTCGCCGCCGTCGACCGACTTCCACAGGGCGCTCCCGGGTCCACCTCCATGGAATCCCCAGGGGCGCCGCTCGCGCTGATACGTCGCCGCGTACAGCACATCGTGATCGAGCGGGTCCATCTGGACCTCGACGGCTCCGGTGTGCTCGTCGACGCCGAGCACCTTTTCCCAGGTCTCGCCGCCATCGCGCGTCCGGTACAGTCCGCGCTCTTCGTTCGGCCCCCAGAGATGACCCATGGCCGCGACGAACGCGACGTTGCGGTCGGCCGGGTGCAGAGTGATGCGTCCGATGTGCTTCGAGTCTTCGAGCCCGACGTGGGTCCACGTGCCCCCGCCATCGTCCGAGCGCCACACGCCATCTCCCCACGAGGACGACTGGCGGCTCGCGCGCTCGCCCATCCCGAGCCACACGCGGGCCGTGTCGACGGGGTGCACGGCCACGTCTCCGATAGAGTGCGTGGGAAGGTCGTCCGTCAGCGACTCGAAGGTGATGCCGCGGTTCGTCGTCTTGTAGAGTCCGCCGGTCGACGAAGCGACGTAGAAGACATCCGGATCCACGTCCAGAACCTCGAGGTCGACGATTCGCCCGCTCATCGTGGACGGTCCGAGCGTGCGGAACTCGAGACCCGCCAGGCCGGCGTCCTGCGCCAGCGCCGCGCCCGGCGAGACGGCCAGGAATGCGCCGAGGGCGGCCACCGTCAGCGTCGCCGCGGCGCGAGCCGATCGGGAGAGCCGGTTATGCGCGCGGGAAGGGGGAGCTGAGTTCTCCGGTGTCATGCGGTCTCCTGAATTCGCGGTGATGAGGTTGGGTCTAGCCGTGGCAGCGTTGGTCCGAGAGCAGGGGGTCCGGGCATCTGGCGTCCGGCCTAGATCACGCCGTTCAGGATCAGAACGCCGGCGCTCGCGTTCGCGGCCGTGTGAGCGACCGCGATTGGCAGGATCCGACCCGTCCGGTGATACGCGACGGCGAGCACGAGCCCGATCAGGAACGTGTGCAGTAAGTAAGAGGGGGTGAGCACATGCCAGAGCGAGAAAGACAGACTCGTGAGTAGCACGATGGTTGCCGGCGACAGATCGTCGAGGGCTTTCGCGAGGAATCCCCGGAAATAGATCTCCTCCGTGACCCCGGGCACCAGCGCGCCGATCGTGGAAAAGTACACGTGGTGTGTGAGTGTGAACGAAGAGAAGTCGATCTCGGCGAGCGAAAGCCGCTGCAGCAGCGTCAGAGACCCGATGAAGATCAGGATGCACGGCACCGCCAGCATGAGACCGAGCCCGATGTCGCCGAGCCGTCGACGCCGCTCGGCGAATACGAGGGCAAAACGGTCGTTTCGCCGCCGGGCGCCCCACCAGATCACGAAGAGCAGGAGCGGCGGCAACGAAGCCGAGAATGGCACATAGAACAGGACGGTCGGGGCGATCGAGGGGCGGGCCGTCAGCAGCGTCGACACGCCCCAGACGAGGGTTCGCTCGAACAGGAGCATGATCGCCACCGGGATCACGAGCCACGCCCAGCGTAGATGCCGACTCACCTGCGAGCCTTGAACCTGTATACCATGTCCTCCCCCGCGTCAGTCACGTTCCAGGTCACGGATCTGAATCGTCGGGAGATCCAGCTCGTCCAGTGTGTACCCCAGGACCTCGCTCAGCGTGAAGTCCAGTATCTCGAAGCCCCGCGGCGCCGAGAACCAGCCAACTTCGGACCCGTCGCTGCCGAACAGCAGCCACTCCCGCGTGCCGGAGAAGAGGTCCGTCGCACGCTGGACGAGAACGTCCCCCGCTCCATTCACGTGGACCGCCGTGAAATGAGGACGTGACTCACGCACGGGCGCCGACTCGATCAGGCCGAGCTGGGCGCCCGCCATGGCGACGAGTTGAGGTCCCCCCGTTTGCTGGCGGGTTACCCAGGGCGCCGCGCTCTCCATCCGAAGGCTGTCGATTTCCCGATTCGACACGGGGTCACGCTCCATGTCCCACCCGAAGGACGGTCCGTCGGATCCGTCCGGGTTCTTCGACAGCAGGAGCGGCTCATCCGAGACGCCGTAGACCAGACGCTCTCCGCCGACCACGGCGAATCCCTCTCGCCCGAAGAGGACGGGAGTGGAAAGTCTCAGGCCGTCTGAGGTAGTCCTGAAGGCTTCGGAAGCGAATGTCCACGCCAGGGTGTCCGACACCCCGTCGGCCTCTCTCAGTACATGGAAGACGGTGTCCCGGTACTCACCGGCCGGCGCGTCGGCGCCCGCGCCACTCTGACCCGACTGCTTCCAGATCACGCGGTTGTCGGACAGAGCCCCGGCCAATCGGACGAACCGCATATCGACCCCTTCCATGGGGCGCGTGGACGTGACGTGCCGCCCCTCATCATCAAACACAGTCAGGCGTTGCTGCAGACCGTCCCAGATACGGATCGTGCCGTCCGCACTCGCGAGGAGCTCGGGGAGCCGACCGAGCTCTCCTGGTCCCTCGCCCTGTCGGCCGAACGTGTGAAGGTGCTCGCCCGAGGTCGAGTAGATCTTGAGCTCATGACCCTGCGCATCCAGGATCACGAACCGGTCCGGGCCGATGAATGCGCCGTCTGAAACCACCGAGAAGCTGTACTCGGGGCGCTCGTCAAAGCCCTCGAGGGACATTCGGGGCGTCGAACTCAAAACCAGTTGAGCGGGGGCGTCGGAGATCTCCGACGAAGACTCGCCCGGCTCGCCGGCGCAAGCGATCAACACGCCTAGAGAGAGCGCGAGAAGGGGGGACTTCAATGGTTAGCTCCTTGCGGTCGTGCTTCATGTCCTAGGCCAGGTAGACCGTGACCATGCCGCCTTCACCGATCATCATGTGCGCCCTCAGGGCTCATCCGCGATCCACAGGTCCTCCATGAACAGCACCGGGTCGGCCCGCCACGGGCTGCTCAGTCCGCGGACTCGATTGTGTGCCGCGAACGACCAGACGTCCGGATAGAGGTATGTCATCGGCGCCTCCTGCTCGAGGATCGGCCAGAGCGCCTGGTAGATCCGATCCAGCTCGGCGTCATCCAGCGTCCCCCGCCAGGAAGCGATGAGCGAGTCCACGGCGGGATTCCGGTAGCCGATCGGTGACTCCTCACCCAGGAACCGGCCCGACGACCAGTTGCCGTGATCGAGTCCGTGGAAGAAACGGAAGAGCACGGCATCGAAGTCGCCAGACCGCACCAGGTCGCCCAGCACTGCCACCGGTCGCACCTCCATCCGCACGCCCACCTGGCTCAGTTGGGCCTGCAGGTAGACCGCCGCCCGATTGGCCTCGTCGCCTTGCAAGATCGTCGTGAATCGAAACTCCACGCCTTCACGCTCGCGGATCCCGTCGCCATCCAGGTCGCGCCACCCGGCTTCCTCTAGCAGCCGCCCGGCCAGCTCGGGATCATACGGAAGCGGCTCCGGAAACGCGCCTCGTCGAAACTGCCCGTCGGACATGAGGACGTCATAGACCGGAAGATCTCCGGGCAGGTCGAGAAGGCCGTGCAACTCGCGGCGGTCGATCGCCCGCGTCAGGGCCTGGCGAACCCTGGGATCTCGGAAGGCTGGGTACGCCTCGTTCCACGCGATGGAGATGGTCGCGCCGGCGCTCACCATGAAATAGGTGTCGAAGCGCGGGTCCTCCCCCAGGTTTCGGGCTGCCGCGAGGTCGACCCCCATGGCGTCGACGTTTCCGCTCTGTAGCTCCGTCAGTGGCCCCGAGGAGCTGTTCACGAGCTTGAGGACCACGCGGTCGATCTTCGGCTTTCCTCGGAAATAATCGGGATTGGCCTCCAGTTCGATCAACGTCTGTGGCACGTGACGGACATATCGATAAGGGCCGTTCCCCACCGGCCGTATCCAGAAGTCCCACTCGCCGATCTTCTCCGGGTCCAGGTCCTCCAGCAGATGCTTCGGGTAGTAGACTCGCCACCAGTCCAGTGGGTCGTTGGTAAGGCTGGCGTATGTGACGGTATAGGTACTGTCGTCGACGACCTCGACCGTGTCGGTCGGAAGCCCCCTGAGGGCGGCGCGATGATTCCTGAGGTCCAGGGTGAACTTGATGTCGTGGGCCGTGACGGGGACCCCGTCGTGCCACCTTACGTCAGATCGAAGGTGGATCGTCCACGTCTTGAAATCCGCGGTATGCTCCCAGCTCCTGGCCAGCCGCCCCTCCAATTCGCCCCGCTCGTTACGAGCCGTCAGCGGCAGGAACATGAGGAACTTGGGAGACAGGTCCCAGTTGACCTCGCTCATCACCCGCTCGTCCCCCCACTGGAGAACGGTGATGGAGGACTCCCCGGGTAGAGCCGGGCCAGTCTCGCGGTCACAGCCGAGCAAGGCGCCCGCCACGAAACACACGCAAGTAAACGATGAGCGGCGGCTTACGTGGATGAGCGTCTCGAGGCTGGACATGCAAGCCAGATTTCTCAACAGCATCGTCTCATCCCGCGTTTGGGGCCGTAGACTTCGTGAATGCGACAGACGGTAATCAGTTCTGGGGAGGCTCCTCCACGCGAAGGAACTCCATGAACCGGATCGGATCCGATCGGAAGGGGCCCTCCAGACCCTGAATCCGTCGGTGTACGACATAGGTCTGGGCCTGAGGGTGAAGCACCGTGATCGGCAGATCGGCCTGTATGAAGGGCCACATTGCACGATAGATCGAGTCGATCGAGGCGGGATCCACCGTCTCCTTGGCCGACAGCAGCAGTCGGGTCACGTCCGGGTTGCGGTAGCCCGGGATGCCTGCCGGGCCCGCGCCCACACTTTCATAGATCGACCCTCCGCCGAGCAGCCCGAGATGTCCGTCGACGTGATTGAAGAGAGGCGTGAATACGGCGTCGAAGTCACCCTCGCCGACTCGGGCACGAAGTACGTTGTTCTGGAGCGTCTGCACGTGCATCTGTACGCCGACCTCGCCGAGAGCCTCCTGCACGTAGACCGCAGCTTGCGATTCGTATCCGCCCTGGACCACGATCGCCTCGAACTCGAACGGACTCCCCGCCTTTTCACGAACGCCGTCGCCATCCTCGTCGGTCCAACCCGCCTCGTCGAGCAGCCTCCGTGCAAGCTCCTGGTCGAACGCGAGTGGAGGAGGGAGCTCGGACCGTCGGTACTGCCGCCCCGTGAACGGGACGTCCACCAGCCGCACGTCCCCGGGCAGGTTGAGGAGCGCGGAAAGCTCGCGACGATCGATGGCGTGCGTGAGTGCCTGTCGTACCCGCGCGTCGTCGAGGCCCGGACGTTCGTGATTCCACCGGATGGTCAGCAGCCACGGGATCTCGGGGAACATGAAATGATGGACCTCGAAACGTGGATCGGCCGCGATCTTCGGAAGGTCGGTGCTGTTGACGTTCGTCAGAATGTCGACGTTTCCACTCAGGATCTCGATGATCCCATTCCCCCCGCCGAACTGGATCACCAGCTCATCGATGGTCGGCTCTCCGGCGTAGAAGTCGGGGTTCGCTTCGAGCTCGACCATCGTCTGCGGGATGTGTCGGACATAACGGTAGGGTCCGTTCCCGACCGGCTCCGTCCAGAAGTCCCAGTTGTAGAACTCTGCCGGGTCCAGCCCCTCCAGCAGATGCTTTGGCCAGTAAACGATCCACGTGTCTCGCGCATCTCTGGGCCGCCCGTAGAAGATCGTCAATGTGGTGTCGTTTCGGACGGACATCGAGTCGACGTCGTACCAGGCGTTGTCGAACAGCACGTCGGGGTGTCCGGCCAGGTCGATAGAGAATTCGACGTCTCTGGCGGTGACAGGGATCCCGTCATGCCAGCGAACGTCCGACCGCAGGTGCAGAGTCCAGACTCGCCCGTCCTCCGAGCGCTCCCAGCTTCGGGCCAGTCTGGCCGTGATTTCTCCGTCGGCATCGTAGGTGGCCAGCGGCAGGAACATCAGGAACCATGCATCGATGCTCCAGTACGGACCGAAGAGTCGCTCGTCGGCCTCGATCAGCAGCGTGACTTTCGACGAAGCGTGCTCTCCGTCCGCGACGGGTGACCCGGGTTCGGGGCCACCGCACGCGAGGGCGACAATCAATGCGAACGCCACCGATGCCCGGCGGCCGGAGGGTCGCAGAGCCCCGCCCCGGTCGCTCTTCTCTCGCGACGTGTGCAAACCCATCCGGATTCTCGTCCCCAAAGTCGGCTATCCCGTATTAGCGTGGCAGCATAGCGAACTCGTGGATGACCTGTCCGGCCTGGTTGACGAAGCTCACCCGGGCGCGGTCGGGCCGGACCTGAAGCCGGCCGTGACCCGAATCGCCCCAGTACCGCCCGTACCCGGTAGCTTCGGCCCCGAACTTCCATGGTGCGCCACAGCTACCGGGCAGTGCGTAGTGGATCTCGTCCACGACGTCATCGACGAACACGTGGTCGTGCCCATAGAAAAAGGCCTGAACGCCGAACTCGCGCATGGCCTCGTGCAAGAGGCGCTGCTCCCCGACATCGGCCGCTCTTGCTCCGCCACGGCCGTAGAGCGTGTTGGACTCATCCCCCGCGTTGCCTCCGACCGAGTGATGGATACAGACGAACTTGAACGGGTGGTCGGATCGCTCGAGCGTCCGCTCCATCCACGCGAACTGCTCTCCTCCGAGTGTCCAGTCTTCGACGAGTGTCACGTCGGCGGCAGCGTTGATCATCTCGCCGGATGGTTCGGTGTATGACTGCACGTTCAGGATGACGAAGAGCGCCGGCCCCCACTCGAAGGCGTAGTAGTCTTCGTCCGGACTCCCCCCCTGGGGGTACGTGGTGTCGTCCGGGTTCGGGGCGAAGCGCTTTCGGACATCGGCCACCATGTCGGTGCTCTCGCCGGGAAGTTTGCCCGTCTCCCCTTCCCAGTTGCCGATCAGACCGAAATGGGGGCAGGACATGGTCAGAGGCGCCATGTGTCGGCGGTACATCGTGTACGCGCGGCGAGCGCCGACGTCATCGGTCTGCGGCCGGTTACGGGAGGTGTTCCAGGCGACGTTGTCCCCCAGCGCCAGCACGAACTCCGGCTGCTCGCGGCGCACGTTGCGGACGACATCGTCCAGCACCTCGACCGGAGGCCCACCTTCGGGGAACGTGCCCGTGTGCGAATCCGTCATCAACGCGGCGGTGAAACTCTCTTCGCCGACCCGTTGGGTCGTGAACGAGCCGCGCGCGACCGTGAGCGGCTGGCGGCCGGGCACACCTGAGATGAGGCGGTAGTCGTAGGTCGTGCCCCCGTCGAGGCCATCGACCGTCCAGTCCATGAAGGCTCCCGGCGGGAGTTGCCGATCGTCTCCGGCCGCGCGCATCTCGTCGTCCCCCGGTCCGCTCACCTCGAGACGAACCGATGCGTCCGTGTCCCCGTTCCTCGCGGTGACGAAGATCGAATCGGTCGTGGGTCGGGCCAGGAACGGGAGCAGCGACAGGGTCGGCACCGCTTCGGCGCCGCTGCCAACCCGGGGCAATCCCAGGGCCGCCGCGCCGGCGACCCCCGCGATGAACTCGCGTCGGCGCATCATCTTCTGGACACCTCGCTCGTGCTCGTGAGTCGTCTTCGCTCCGCCCCGGGCGGGAGGAGCGTGGCCGGAACATGAAGCCGGACGGCTCCGATCCGCCACCGAACAGATCGGTCGTCGCATATCCTGCACCCCGGGGGCACATTGATCGGCGACCGAAGTGCCCGTGTTTCCAGGGAGTCGAGCCATGTGTCGATCCAACCGACGTGTCCGAGCCGTCTGCATTTGTGTCGTCGCATTGGCCACCGTGCAATGCGGTCGGGACGCGGGCGGGGACGGGGCCGAAGGTCCCACACTGGTGATACATGTGCCGGATGCCGACGAACGGTCGCTCGGCCCGCTCGGGCTTTGGGGTCCTCTCGTGTTCCTCCACCTGGCCGTCAGCGACGAGTATTCCGATGATCCCGAACCACGACTCCTGGATCGCTGGGAGCACACGCCCGACTACACCGAGTGGACGGTCCACGTTCGCGAAGGTGTGCTGTGGGGTGACGGCGTGCCGGTGACGGCCGAGGACATCAAGTTCAGCCTCGAGCTATGGGCCCACCCGGAGGTTGGCTACGAATACCGCTGGTTCGACACGATCACGGTCCTCGACAGCCACACGCTGCGAATCACCTTTCCGGACCCACCTGGCGCCAAGGTCTGGGTATACAACTGGCTCGGCATGCACCCCAGGCACCTGTTGGGATCCCTCGATCTCGATGAGCTGTTCAGCTGGCCCTTCTGGATCGAGCCTGTGGGAGACGGTCCCTTCAGGTACGTGAGCCACATTCCG
Source organism: Gemmatimonadota bacterium (assembly GCA_039587355.1). Taxonomy (GTDB): domain Bacteria; phylum Gemmatimonadota; class Gemmatimonadetes; order Palauibacterales; family Palauibacteraceae; genus Palauibacter. The sequence goes on from JBDHIO010000001.1 coordinate 199,868, forward strand.
TCGATCATGACCGAACTCGAGGCGAATCCGGACTACTACGGCGAGCCGCCGGACATCGAGAGAGTCGTGCTTCGGTACGGAGGGAACGGTGTCACCGAACTACTGAGCGGGAACGTTGACGTCGCGACCCGCGTCACGCCTTTGGAAGCGATGCAACTCGCCAGGGATCCACGATTCCGGATCTACTATCGAGATGAGCGAATGCAGATAGCCATCGCCTGGAACCACCGGAACCCCTTGTTTCAGGACGCTGATGTGCGTCGGGCTCTCACGATGTCCATAGACCGTCGCGAACTGCACCGGCTCCTGAACTATCCCGACGATCTCCCCATCTTCGATGTTCCGGTACTTACGCGTCATCACCACGAGGGCCTGGTGCCGGACCCCCTGCCATTCGATCCGGAGCGTGCCGCCCGATTGCTGGCGGGCGCGGGGTGGGTGGATTCGGATGGCGATGGAATTCTGGACAGGGACGGACAGGACTTCGGGTTCACACTTCTCACGTCCGGGCCGACCTCGGCGCAGGCGGTGTACATACAGGATCAGTTCCGACGCCTGGGGGTCCGGATGGAGGTCGGCACGTACGACCGAAATGCGCTACGGCAGAGGACGCGCGAGCACAACTTCGACGCGGCGATCCAGCGCTACAACTACATCGAGTGGTTCGGCAGATTCCCCATCACCGGATATCAGAACGCCGAGGTCACGCGACTCCGGGATATCGCTTGGACCACGCTGGATCAGAATGAGGCGGATGTGCCATTGCGGGAACTGTGGCAGATCATCGAAGCGGAGATCCCGATCACCTATCTGCATCCCGAGATCTCGTATCTCGCGGCGCACCGGCGGGTCGGGGGAATACCGAACGACCGTGGCCGTCTGCCGGACACCCCTCGCTTCCCTGCGTTTGTCGAGAACCTGCGAATCGACGATGAAGGACGGTAGCCCATGCGCGGGCCAGGCGTGACGCGCCCCTAAGGCGACACGCGGTCGAACCGGCGGCTCATCCACTGAAGCGCCACCGCCGAGTCGTTGCCCGCCTCGAACACGAACGGAACCACGGAGCCGCCTCCGGTCAGCTCGACCCTGAGCATGTTCTGATCGCGGTCGTAGACTTCGACCGCGCTCTGCATGTGACCCATTGTGGCCTCGAGGTGCCCGTCCACGACGCGGAACTCCATCGTGCCGAGCTCCTCGTTGTGGAACTCTCCGGCGTAGCTCTCAAGCGGATATGGCAAATCCTGAGGTCGTGAGGCACGCCTCTCTCGATCCGCCCGGACCCTCTCTCTGGCCCCCTCTACGGCCCCCTGCGAACGCTCGAGCTCGTCCTGGTACTTTTGCTCCACGTCCGGCACGCCCCGCAGCGAATCGTAGATGTAGCGAGCTACGAGGTCGGCCAACGGTGCCGCGCTCGTGTTGAGGAAGATCGCCACACCGACATCGTGTTCGGGCATGAACGAGATGTGGGAGTGGAATCCGCTGAACCCGCCGAAGTGGTGAGTGAACGGCTCCCCATCGTATGAGCCGGTGTTCCAGCCCAGGCCGTAGCCGGTGCGCTGAAAACTGAAGTAGGAGTCATCCTGTTCGGCGTATGGGTAATGGGCCGCGGCCACGGCGTGCTCGTCCAGTATCTGCTCGCCGCCCAGGCGGCCGTCGTTGAGCTGCGCCCGGAGCCACCGTGTCGCATCGACGGCGGTCGTCACGAGGCCGCCCGCGGACTGCATGTTCGAGTCGTGTTTCGTGTAGTTGAGCCGCGCCCACCCATCTGGTTCGAACCCGTACGGCATCGCGAGGCGACTCTCGTCGAAGCGCGATATGTAGCCAGAGGTGGACCGCATCCCGAGCGGGGCGAAGATCTCCCGTTCGAGCACGTCCTTCCAGTGGACACCGAGTTCCTCGTCCATGGCCAGCGCCGCCACGTTGAACCCGATATTCCCGTACTCGAAGTCGCGACCCGAGTCGGCCGCGCCATGGGCCGCGAGCAGAGCCACGAGCTGGTCGTGGGTGTGGTCGCCCGAGAACGCGAGACGGAACGTCACGGGCCCCGTGTTCTCGATGCCGTGCGTGTGGGTCATGAGGTCGCGCAACGTGATCGACGCCGGATCCAGATCTCCACCGAGCCGGACGCCGGGGATGTAGTCGGCGAGCGAAGCGTCCAGATCGAGCTCGCCGCGTTCGTGGAGGATCGCCCCGGCCATGCCCGTGAAGGACTTGGTCGAAGACGCGATGTAGAAGACGGTCTCCGGCGTGACCGGCCGTCGCGTCTCGAGGTCCGCGTACCCGAAACCGCCCAGATACAGGGTCTCATCGCCGCGGACCACGCCGATGACGATCCCCGGGGATGCGTCGAGCGCCATGGCTTCTTCGACGAACCGCTCCAGACGCGCCCCGAACTCCCCGTAGTCGGCGTCCTCCTGGGCGGCACACCCGACCCCGGCGGTCGCCAGCAGGGCGGTCGATACGGCCAGGGCCGACGTGAATAGCCGTCGTGACGCGGGCCGCGTGCTGTCCGTCCGGATTCCTCTATTCTCGCTCATACGACTCCTCCGTATGTCTGCTTCGAATGCGGTTCGTTCTCTGCGCATCGAACATGATGACCTGCAGGGAGCCGGAGCGATTGAACGTTTGGAACCCTAGCTGGCGAGCAGCGCGCGGAAACGGCCCGGTGTGGTGCCCGTCTCTCTCTTGAAGACACGGGTGAGGTGAGCCTGGTCGGAGAAACCCGTGGCGAACGCCACGGTGCTCAGCGACTCGTCCGGCGCCCCGAGAAGGTCTGCGGCTTCGCGAACCCGCCGCTTACGGGTGCGATCGGTGATCGAGCACCCGAAGTGCCGGCGGTGTGCGCGAGCGAGGGCCACGGGATGCACCGTAGCGGACATGGCCAGGTCGCGAACGCTGCGAGGTGCGACAAACGTGTCCTCCAACTCCTCGACGATCCGATCGAGCCACGGCGGCGGCGCGGTCGTCGTGCCGTTCGGCCCCTCGTCGAAGCCCGCGAGCACGTCGAACACACGATCGGCGAGATCGCCGGGACTGTCCGCCGCCTCGCTCCAGTCGGCGCATAGCGCGAGAAACCGCCGGGCGGCGCTCCCGCCGTGGGCCCAACTCCACTCGTCCCCGCCCGGGCACGCGTCCATGAAGTCCGGCGGCAGCTCGACCTGGACCGTCGCGGCGCCGCGCGGTCCGATTCGGTTCGCATGGTCGGTGCCCGCGGGCTTGAAGACCACGCTGAGCGGACCGGCCTCCTCGTGGGCGCTGCCCACGACCTCGTTCAACGATCCGCGGAAGACGAGGGTAAGCGTCGTCTGCTCGTGGTGGTGCCGCTCCTGACGGACGTCCGGCTCGTACGATAGACGCCGGAGGAGCACATCGGTCGGCTGCATGCGGTCCTCCCCTCTATGATGGAGCCGGCTCTGTGAACGTGGTGGTGAGCAGGGCGGGGCCGAAGCAGATTACGTGGTGGGCCGGAGCCCGGTTTCGCTGACTCCTGGCGCCCTACCAAGCTCACAATCCGGAATACAACTGCCCCAACCGACCATGGGAGGTTTCGTGACCGAGGACCTCGTCGCCAAAGCCAAGGCCGTTATCGCGGAGCACGAGGGCAACGTCGCCGCCGCCGATCTGGACGCGATCATGAGCAACATGGCTCCAGATATCGTCGTCATGGCTCCGGACTCACCACTCGTGGAAGGCGCCGAGGCGTGCCGGGCGATGTACGCTGCCCTCCTCGAAATGGGATCCTGGGAATTCGGGCACGACTACGGCGAGGCGGCTGTTTCCGGCGACACCGTCTTCCTCCATGGCGTGGCCCGAGGCACCCTCACGCTGCCCGATGGCTCCGCGCAGCCGCTGGCAAACAACTTCCAACTGACGCTCAGGCCCGGTGGAGACGGCAGGATGAAGGCATGGCGCGTGGCCTTTGCCCCGGACGGTTCCTGAGTGGCGTCGTGAACCCATCGCCCTGGCTCGACCTCGTGACGCCGGCGCTCTCGTCGGCGGGTATCCCGGATGGCTGGCTGCCCTTCGTCGCCGGGGCGGCGGGCGTCGTCGTAATCGCGATCCTCGCCGCCGCGGCGGACGCGATCACCCGTCGGTTGGTCATGAGGCTCGTCTCGTTCATGGTCGGGCGAAGTTCGACGGACTGGGACGACATCCTCCATCGGCACCAGGTGTTCCGGCGACTCGCCCGGGTCGCGCCGGCCGTCGTCGTCTACGTACTCGCGCCGCTCGTGTTCGGCGCGGCGTCGACGTTTTCCACCTTCGTCCAGCAGACGGCGCTCGCCTACATGCTGGTCATGACGGTGCTCAGTCTGGACGCGCTCGTGAACGCGCTTCTCGACATCTACCGGACGTTCGAGGTCGCAGAGCGGGTGACGCTCCGATGGCTCGCGCAGGTGTTCAAGATCATCCTCTACATCGTGGGGGCGATCCTCCTCCTCTCCGTCCTGTTGAACCGGAACCCGGGGTTCTTCCTGGGCGGCATCGGCGCCATGACCGCCGTCCTCATGCTGATCTTCAAAGACTCGATCCTCGGGTTCGTCGCGGGCATCCAGCTGTCGGCGAACCAGATGGTACGCGTCGGAGACTGGATCGAGATGCCGCAGTATGGAGCCAACGGCGACGTGCTGGATGTCGCCCTGACGACGGTCAAGATCCAGAACTGGGACAAGACGATCACCACGATCCCCACGTACGCCCTGATCTCGACTTCGTTCAAGAACTGGCGCGGGATGAGCGAGTCGGGGGGACGCCGGATCAAGCGAGCCATCAACCTCGACATGACCTCGGTGAAGTTCTGTGATGAGGAGATGCTGGAGCGCTTTGGCCGGATCGACTTCATCCGGGAATACCTGGAGCGGATGAAGGAAGAGTTGCGCGACTTCAACGAGACGTCACACGTCGACGATGCGAGCCTCGTGAACGGCCGGCGGCTGACGAATCTCGGGACGTTCCGCGCCTATGTGCTGGCCTACCTGCGTCACCACGATCAGCTGAACCAGGACATGACGCTGCTCGTCCGCCAGCTGGCGCCCACGGACCACGGCGTCCCGATCGAGGTCTACACGTTCAGCTCCGACACTGCCTGGGCTCACTATGAGGCGATCCAGGCGGACATCTTCGATCACCTGCTCGCGAGCATTCCGGAGTTCGACCTGCGGGTGTTCCAGCACCCGACGGGTTCGGACGTTCAGGCGCTCAAGACCTCGCGCGATTCTTTTCCCGGCGATTCAGGAGGAATGCCATGCTAGCCGATGAGCTTCGCAGGTCGAGGGTGGTCTGGCTTGGAGCGCTTCTACTTGTCGGTTGTGCCAGCTCCGACGAGCCGGACAGCCTCCCCGAGGCGCGGGACTGGGTCGTTGGGGATGCGGAGGCAGCTGGCTTCGATCCGGAAGCGCTGGACGAGTTGGCTGAGGACATCGAGGCCGGGGAGTTCCCCAACACGCATGCTGTCCTCGTCGAGCACGACGGTGTCCTCGTCTATGAACGCTATTTCTCGGGTCCCGATGAGCGTTGGGGAGACGCCATTCCGGCGCGGGTAATGGGGCCGGACAGTCTTCACGACCTGCGGTCGATCTCCAAGAGCGTTACGTCCGCTCTGTTGGGCATTGCTCTGGCTGACGACTTCGATGCTGCCCTGGCCCGTCCGGTGGCAGAGTACCTCCCCGAACTGGATGTCGGCGAGGAGCAGCGTGAGATCACCCTGCATCACATGCTCACCATGACGGCCGGTCTCGAGTGGAACGAGATGACCGTCCCCTATACGGACTCGACGAACGACGAGCTCAGGTTGTACGGGGCGGCGGACCCCGCGGCGGCGGTGCTGAGTCGTCCCATCGCGCATCCGCCCGGGGGGACCTGGTACTACAGCGGTGGCTCGACTCAAGTGCTGGCGACGATCATCTCCCGGCTCACCGGCCAGACGATCGACGACTTCGCGCGCGAGCGGCTCTTCGCGCCGTTGGGGATCCAGAACTTCGAATGGCTCGGGCCCGGCGGTTGGACGCCGGACAATCCCGCGGCCATGTCGGGGCTCCGGCTTACAGCTCGAGATCTCGCGAAGCTCGGTTCGGTCTACCTCAACGGTGGTCGTTGGGGGGGACGACAGATCGTGCCCGAGGACTGGGTCAGTCGGTCCTCGCGGCGTCACGTACCCGAGATCGGCGAGTGGAGCGACGAGGGGGTCTGGGGCTATGGGTATCAGTGGTGGGTCGGTGACCTGCCGTCTGGTCAGCGGGTCCTGGCGGGAGTCGGGAACGGGAATCAGCGACTCTTCGTGGTTCCCGGCGAGCGACTCGTCGTCACGGTCTTCGCCGGCCAATACAACGCCTTCGAACCGCACAGCGAGCGGATCCTCGACCGAGTCCTCGCCGCGCGTAGGTAATCACGTGTGATTTCCGGATTGTCCGGAACCAGGTACGCGCACCCGCGGTCCAGACCGATCCGGCACGCCCCCCGTCTCGGGTCTAGGGGATCCGGCCCTTACTGATCAGTTCGAGCGCGTGACGAAGCTCACTGTCGGGCGAGAAGTCATGCCGGGCGTAGTCTGACCAGGACATGGGGAACTGCGGCGTCAGCGCCCGACCGAGGTCGTCGTCCTCGGGAAAGAAAATCTGCATCGACCGGGCGATCGATCCGGTCAGCCCGGAGTTGGGCAACTCGATGCGGATGACGTTGGTGAACGCGTTGCCGGCCTGCGCCGAAGGGACGCCCACCAGCGATGCCCCCAGGCGCCAGAGCCGGTAGGCCACATGATAGGCGGCGCTGAACGTGTCCGGGTCGATCAGTACGACGACGGTCGGCATATGCAGGGGCGCGCCCGCCAACGACTCGAAGGTCTCGGCCAAACCGCACCCGAACTTGCGGAGCCGGTCAGCATACTCGGCGAGCCCGAGCGTACCGCGCGGCGGTCCAGCGACCTGGAACCGATAATCCCCCGGGCTGACATCCGGTCCCCAGGCCGCGGCGAGGTCCTCATCCGTCCAGCCGTTCATCTCCATCAGCCGGCGGGACGCCACGTCCACCCATACATCGGGAAACGGGTAATCGAGGTAGGCTTCCCCGAACAGGAATAGGAATAGCGGCTCCATGAGCGAGGACCAGCCGCCACCGTTCCCGCGCACGTCGACGATGAGGTGTGTGGATCGGTTCGCTCGCATCGCCTCCAACAGCTCCGTGACCGTGTTCGTGAAGCAGGGGATCCCGTCCAGCGCCTGATCCAGGTCCACGGGAGCATCACGACCCAGATACCGCTGATAATAACGGGACACGTAATCCGGCAGGTCGCGACGGTCTCGGGCCTCGCGAAACGCCTCGGCGCCCTCGATACTCTCGAGCCTCAGATAGCCGACCCCCTCAGGCTCCAGGTGCCGCCACCAGATGGGCCCCTGGCCGGGGTCCGGGCCGGCAGCCGGGCCGGGCGACCACCAGGCCTGCGAGAGCACGCCGGGGTCCACGTACGGGATGACTCGGACCGTCTCGGTCCCGTCGGGCGCCTCGAACCGGATTCGCAGCGCATCCAGGCGTCGCCCTACCAGTTCAGGGCTGTAGGCGACGGACCGCACCGCTCGGGAAACTGCTCTCAGGCGTCCGAAGCGGTTCTCGGCCGGGAAGATGCCGGCGGCCAAATCGGCGAGTCGTGCAACCGGGACGTCCTCGACGGCTACCAGCCGGTGTCCGATCAGGTCCTCCAGCCCCCTCGAGGCCTCCGACACGAACATCGCATCCGTCGCGATCGCGAATCGAAGCGGAAGCCGACCGGTCGTGGTCGGGTCGCCCGAAGCCGGTCGGGTGAGGCCCGTGTGCGAGTCGCCGAGGTCCGCGACGAACGGCCGCAAAAGATTGTAAACGCCGACCGCATCCAGGCCCTCGGCCGGGACGCTTGCGATCAACTCGCCCACAAGCCGCTTGAACTCCAGCTTGCCACCGACCGCCGCATAGGGGTCGGGGTGCGTCCCTTCCAGGGCGCCCATGAAGACCCGCACGTCCTCGACGACCTCGGCGCGCGCCAGTCGTTCTTGGGCAATGCCGACATGGGGCACAATGAACAGGCACCCCACGCAAACCGAGATAACGTTCCGGACGCTCATGAGCAGCCTCGCAGGGGTCACCATCAAGATGATCGAACGGTCGCGTTGGTTGGAAGACAATCGGCCAGTGTCTCGAGCGTCGAGTCATCTGACGAGAATCCGGACGGGTTTCCATCCCGGTTTCCCCCCTCCGTCCGACCCGAGTGCACGCCGGAGATGCCTGTACCCATGCCATAACCTTACCGGAGAATCCGATAATCGGGCCCGTCCGCGCCAGGCCTGCGGATCATGAGGTTGGGATTGACATCCGGTGGCTTCGCGATCCTCCGTCTGCTTCGCGACCGAATTCTCCCGGGTCTGGGAAAGTGCTGGCGTTACGAGGTCGCTGCCACCGAGGCGGTCGGGGTCGCGACCGCTCGGGTGTTGAACCGGTATCCTATATAGATCAATAGGATTCCGATCAGCTCAGTTACGTAGAGTACCTCCACGTGACCGAAGCGAGTGAAGGATCCGCCGATTCCGGGCAGCAGCGCACCGATTGCAATGAAGACGTTGCCCACGAAGCGGTGGCGCATGCCGTCGACGCCGTGAAAGCGGACAGCGGAAAGGACCGCGCCTCCTATCAGGAAAGCGGCGGCGTAAAGGTTGATGAACGGGCTGAACGCCCGAACCCAGCTCCACTCCATCACGCTTCCCGACAGTCGATAACTCTCGACGGCCGCAGTGTCGATCGGAGTGAGCAGCACGAAGGTGGCTGCCACCGCAACTACGGAGATCAGGGCTACCGTCAGCCGGTTCGCCGTCTTTCGCTGGAGCAGCAGGTAGACGGTTCCCTGTGCGAGCGGCGCGCCCCCGAGCAGCGCACCTGAGATGTACCAGGTCCGGAAGACCGGCTCGCTCCAGCCGAACAGCGTCGTGAGCGACTCCGTAACGGTTCCGACGCCGTACATCAGCACGCCGAAACCCCACCACGCGAGGTGTGGACCGGACCGACGATCGAAGTACCGCCGGAGAATGACGACTCCGAACCAGGCGGCGAAGACGCTGGTCGCAATCGGTAGATAGTGAACGAAAGAGGGCACGCGGTCTCCTAGAACGTGACCGCGAGGCCGACGCGCACAGCGCGTTTCGGCTGCGGGCGGAAGAAGCTCGCGTTGGATGCCTCAGCGAACAGCTCGTTCGTCAGGTTCGTGACGCTGATGAGCGCGTCTGTGCGCGTTCGACCGCGCTCGAGCAGACGGACTCCGCCGCGGACGTCGTGTACCGTGAAGCCCGGCAAGACATTCCCGACGGGGCCGGAGATCGCCTGGCCATCCCTCGACTCGCCGCTTACACGGAGACGGTACTCGCCCCAGAAGCGATCGCTCGGGTGCACGTAGAGGACGCGCGACGTGAACTTCGTGGCGTAGCTTTCCCCGATCGGGTTCATGGGGTCGAGTGTGTCCTCGGCATCCAACCAGGAGAAGCTGCCGCCGATCGTCAACGCGTCGATCGGACGGACATCTGCGGCCAGTTCGACCCCGTGGTAGCGGATTTCATCGATGTTGACGTTCTGGAACTCGTCGAACGGCCCCACGGTCTCGCCGGTGGGCACGGGACGAATCCCGTCCCTGATCTCGTTGCGGAAGTAGAAAGCCTCTCCGGCGAGGCGCGACGTCTCGAACTTCAGGCCGAAGTCGACGTTTAAGCTGGTTTCTGGCTCGAGGTCGGGGTTCAGTCGCTGGAATCCCGCGCCTTCCGGAGTCGGCCCTTCGAAGAACAGCTCGATGAGGTTGGGCGCCCGGAACCCACTCCCCACGTTGGCGGCCAGGTTGACGTTCTCGGTCAAGGAAAAGAGAACGTTCGCGGCAGCCACGAAGGCGTCCGCCGAGTAGTCGGTTGGAGGGACCACGGAGTTCGGCGTGTCTCGTGTCCCTGCCGAGATGCCCTGATATCGGCCTCCGGCGATGATCGAGAGCCGCTCGAGGAATCGGAAGTCGGCCTGCGCAAACACGCCCGTGCTGCGGTAGTCGGCGTTGGGCACGAGCGGAGTCTCACTTACCTCCGGGGGCATTGGTGGCCCCGCACCGATCAGGCTCGTGCTGCTTCGATCAGTGTTGCGCGAGTCGTCGTTGAAGTAGTCGATGCCGTAAGTCAGCAGGACGATGTCGCCAGCGAGCTTGGCCGCCTCGAACCTGAACCCGGTGGTTGTAATGTCGGTGAAGTTACTGGACTCGATCGCGATACCGGCGTCGGGCGACTGCGGCGAGAACGGGATGAATACGTCCAGATCGAACAGGCGTTCGTTGCTGGAGTAGAATCCCTTCACGTCGATGCGATCCGCGACAGCCGTGCCGAGGTCCGCGCCGCGGTACCCGAGCGTGAAGCGCTCGACGTTCTGCTCCGGGTAGAGGATGCGTACCGTAGGGTCACCGATCGTCCCGAGATCGTCGTTGCTGACGAACCCGAATCCGGCATCCTCCGCATCGTAGACGCTGACGCCGGCCAGTAGCGAGTGCCGGGCGTCGAAGTCGTAGCTCCCGCGGAACGCGAGATTCAGGTCGCGGACGCCCGTGTCATTGACGAGTGCGTCCTTCGCGAGGGTCACTTCACCGAACGTGCCGGCGGGTGCCAGATACGCTTCAGCGTCGCGATACGAGCCTGATGCCGTGAGGCCGAGCTTTCCGACGCGCGCAGCAATGTCCGCTCTCGGCTGCTGCTGGCTTCCGGCTCCGCGATACTCGTACTGGAGGCGCCCGTTGAACACGTCTCCCCCGGCGCGGGGCGGGGTTGGATTCGTGATCATGTTGACCACACCGCCGATCGCATCCGACCCGTACAGGACGGACGCCGGTCCCCTCATGACTTCCACCCGATCGAGGCTGCTCACGTCAGACAGGGCAGGGAGCTCTCCGAAGTCCTGTTGTCTGCGCGTGTTGTTCAGCCGTAGGCCATCTTCGAGCAGGAGGATTCGTTGGCCCTTCTGTCCCCGAATGATCGGGCGGGTCTGGCTGGGTCCTACGCCGCTCAGGTCGAGGCCCGGCAGGTCGCGGAAAAGGTCGGCGGTGGTGTTCGGCGCGATGCGGATGATCGAGGACGCATCGAGCGCGAGCACCGGAGCCGCGAGCTCGAAGCTGGCACGCGGCTCACGCGTCGCAGTCACGACGAGTGGGGCGACCTCGATCGGACGGCGCTCAACCGTGTCTCGGCGGGCACCTTCTTCCTGGGCCGTAGCGGGCAGCGCGGCCACCGAGAATATCGAGAAAATCAGAAGGGCGGCTCGCGAGACCGCCCCACCTCGCCTGGTGAGGAATGAAGCCATGTCGGAACTCCGGTAGCGTTGGTATCCCGGGGCGGTGAGCCCCACGGACATACGCTACGGGAGACGGAAGCAGTCGGTATCCGAAGAACTACGGCATGTGTGCTCCGTATAACTACGGAGCGTCGAGGTCGAGGATTTCGGCTTCGATGGCGAATCGTGTCAGTCCCGCCACCGTTCGAATATCGAGCTTGCGCATGAGGCTCTCCCGATGCGTCTCGACCGTTCGACGACCGATCTCGAGTCGGGCGGCGATCCCCTTGTTGCTCATGCCCGTAGCAATCCCCGCCAACACCTGTCGTTCGCGCGCGGTCAGTCGCTCGAGGAGGTCCACTGGTGTGCCGTGATCCCGGTTGAAGGCCCCGGCCAGAATCGCTGCGACGCCCGGGGAAAACGGCTGGCCACCCTCGGCAGCGTTCCGAACGGCCGCCCGAATCTCCGACGGACCTGCTTCGTCCTTGAGCAGGTATCCATGCGCACCCGCCGCCAGCGCTCCCGAGACCGAGTCCTGGTCCTGGTGCATGCTCAGCACGATCACACGCGTGCGGGGGCTGCGCTCCCTCGTCTCCGTCACCACTTCGAATCCGCTGGTGCCCGGCATGGTCAGATCGATGAGGGCGACATCTGGTCTGTGCGTCTCCATCGCGTCCACCGCCGAAGGCCCGTCGGCGACTTCGGCGAGCACCTCGAGGTCGTCGGCGTCGTCCAGTACGTGTCGCACACCTTCCCGGACCATCACGTGGTCGTCGGCGATCACCACTCGGATCGGCTTGCTCATGACCCGGTATGCGATTCGGAGGGAAGCGTGATTGTCAGCCGAGCGCCCGGTCGGGACGACGAGAGCGCGACCTGGCCCCCAAGGGCCTCTATCCGCTCTCTCATCCCCACGATCCCGCCCCCGTTTCGCGCGGCCTGACGGTCGTCGAGGCCCCGACCGTCATCCACCACCGTGAGGCGTAATCCTCCTCCCACAGGGCTCAGTTCCACATCGACCCGCGAGGCGTCGGCGTGGCGCGCGACATTTGCAAGACCCTCCTGTAACGCTCTGAACACGGCGAGCTCGGCCCTGGCGTCGAGTTCCGGCACCTCATCGGGGGCGACGAAGCTGGTGTCGATCGCGGAGTCTCGCTCGAACTGGAACGCGAGCGCAGCAAGAGCGGCTCTAAATCCAAGGTCGTTTAGAAGCTCCGGTCTCAGGTCGTCGATAACCCGCCGCACGCCCGTGATTCCGGAGCCCACCATCTCCGAAGCCCGACGCATGACCTCCGCCTCGGGACCCGAAGCACTCTCGAGGGCACGGCCGATCTGCAGCTTTACTGCGGCGAGCACCTGAGCGGTTTCGTCGTGCAGCTCACGCGAAAGCCTCCGGCGCTCGGCCTCGTGCTGCTCGAGCATCCGAGCCGTGAGATCCTGAAGCTCGCTCGTCCGCTTCTTCAGCCTCTCGACAAGATCCCTCCGGGCCAGGGCGGCACCGACTTGATGCCCCAGGGCGACCAGAAAGTCTTCGTCGAGTGCCGTGAACGGATCACGCGCCTCTCCTCGCACGACGATCGCCCCCGTCACGGATTCGCCCTCGAACACCGGGAGTGCCGCGGAAAACGGGAGGTCCGAACCGATCGTCACGCCTGCGCCACGTCGCCGTGACCCTGAGGCCGAAGTCGCCGGACGGCCCGTGGCGAGCACTTCGTCGACCAACTCCACCACCGCCTCGTTCGGGGGTTCGGCGGGCCACGACGCGCATGATCCCTCTCCTGCCGCGAACACGCCGCCGTCGTCTGCTTCACGAAGGTACAGTGCGCTGCCACGGACACCGGAGAGCGTGAGTGGTCGTCGAAGAAGGCCGCTGAGCACGTCACCTTCTGATCCGTCCGCCTGCAGGTCGCCGGCCAGATTCGAGAGGACGCTCAGGCCGCGGTCCTGTTCCTCGATCACGAGCAGGAGGATACCGGCGGCGATGACCAGCTCGAAACCTATGTCGAGGTAGTAACCCCAGGGATTCCAGGCGCCCTGCGCCCTCAGGAACGGATAATCGAGATGGTGCAGGCTCCACAGCACGAACGCCCACCCGAGAAGACGTGCCGGGGCCGATGCGACCCGCCGTTGATGCCGGAGCAGCGAGACACCCGTCCAGAGGGTGGCGGCGCTCAGAAAGACCACGGCCGGACCCGCGGCGAGCAGGAAGTTGTCGAGCTGATAAATCGCTACGTAGGACCAGACGATCGGGAATAGCGCCAGCGTAAGGTATCGCCAACGCCAGGCAGCCTGCTGAGCGAACACGAGAGTTGCCCAGAGGAGCGCGAGTGCCGTGAGCCCGGTCACGACCTGGTGCCAGTACAGCCAGATCGGATCGTCCGTCTGCATGAATTGGATGATCGCGCCGAGCCTGAGCGAATAGATGGCCCATGCCAGCGCCCAATAGCCGAAGTAGGCTTTGCGATAGCGCCGATAGACGTACAGGTGGATCAGCGCCAGCCCGAGCGTAATCCCGCCCTGCAGCCAGGCCGCCGCGAGCTCGGTACCCGAGCCGGCGGCGGCAGCTGCCTGTGCGTCGAGGATGAGTCGTATCACGCCCGCGCCTGGTTCGTCCAGCGAATAGGGGATCATGTTCCCCAACCTGCGGCGGCCAGGTCAGCGCGCCAACCGAGCACCCATCAGATGGGGGAGCGCCACCGCGTTGCTCGACGGGTGACTCGGCCTGCCGGGTGCGGGGATGCGGTTTGAGGGCCGGGCACAGTTTCGAGAACTCGTAGAAGTGTAAATACGGGATTCTCGTATCCCGAGGACTGGGCGCTGAGTGCAAGGGAGGTGGTCGCCCTTCTCGATCAACGCGAACTCTACAGCGGCTTCGAGACCGCCGGTAACGTGCTGGCCGACTATCTCGTCGGACTACGAAGGTTGGACGGAGCCGCCGTGCAGGTCCTTGCAGCCCTCGCTGCAATGCAGTGAGGCGGATGGGGCAGAGCTTCCCGGTAGACGCTCGCTCTAGCCGTTGCCACGCCAGCTTCGGCTTCTAGCGACGGGCCCTCCCCAGTTCCGCCTCGACCTGTGTCAGCACTTCTTCTAGTCGGGGTCTGGCCACCGTCTCCATTCGACCAATTCGCCAGAGAGCGCCGTATCGCACCTGCAGCAAGAGTGCTCGAAGTTCGGCGTCGCCCTGGATCGGTGCGGCCAGGTCGCCGATCTGTGTGTTCGCGGTGGCCACACCGAAGGTCATCGCGAGCCCGTGCCGGCTGAGGGCACGCCCCCGGGGCCCGCGCATCGGGGCGCCCGATGCTCTCGTCAGCGTGTCGGAAAGATCGAGGGGCACGCTAAAGGGTGGTGACTCCATAGGCTCGAGCTCGAGCCCCGCGGCCGACATGGCCTGCCTGACGGCCAACGCCCTGTGGAGGGCCGCATACCGCTTCTCGTCCATTCGGCGGCGTCGGACTCGAGGTCGAGTTTGAGCTGCTCCAGGTATGAAAGCTCGAGCGCCCGATCAGCTCGCCTCGCGCTCCAATCCTCGATGGCGAACGCCCCGCGGATCCCGAGAACAACGAAAAAAAAACTCTCCTACCCAGCGCACACCGCTCCTGGTCTTCATGCCCCGCAACCTGGAGGAGATGTACCACACCCGCTACGCGCTCAGCGAGTAGGCCTCGGTAAGCCTGCGCCGGCTAGGGCCCGGTCACGTACTGCACCACCATCTTCACCAGCTGTGTCGCGAGTTCGTCGTCGTCGAGATCCACGGCCGCCGCCGGGGCCTGGTCCGGGTAGACCACCTGGTCGCGTAGCGTGCTGACCAGGCACATCGCGGCGGCCCTGCCTTTCAGCTCCAGATCGCCCGGCCCCGCCCCCTCGAACAGCTCGCCCACGCGATTCAGGAGCTGCCCCCTGCGATCGACGGCGGCCGCGGGCACGAGTTCAGGGTGCAACTGGCTGAACAGGCTCAGGGACCGAATCAGCCCCCGGTTCGCGCGAAACATTGCCATCGTGTGGTGGACGAGGGCCCCGACCCGAACGTCCAGGTCCGGGTGCCGGAACTCCTCGACGCCTTCGAGCTCCGCGGAAAAGGCCGCGTACCTGGCTTCATAGGCGTCGAAGAGATCCGGGACGATCGCCTCCTTGCTCCGGAAGCGGCGATAGAAGTTGCCCACGCTCATGCCGGCTTCGGCCGCGATGTCGGCGATGGCGATCTGTTCGAACGGACGGTCCTCAACCAGGCGGAGGCAGGCGTCGACGAGGCGGGCGCGGGTCTCGTGTCCACGGCTCTGTTTGGGGGCGACCACCCCGGATTCCTCGCGAGAATGCAGCACCTGACTCCCATCTTGACATGCGAATTCGTATTCACATATAATGTGAATAGTTGTTCACATATAGATACTGCTTTACAGGAGTCTTCGCCATGCGCACCGAATCAAGAACGGAACCGGCGGATACGCGTCCGCTCCTCCGCATAACCGGTCTCTTCGCAGCCCTCTTCGCAGTGTGGAAGCTGTTCGTAGCTCCGAGATTGGTTGGAGATCTGGGGACTACCGGCATTGGCATCTATCCGCTGGGTGAAGTGGTGTTCGCGCTGATCCTCTTTGCCGTGCTCTGGCGGACGGGGCTGCTCCGGCAGGCCGGCTTTCGAGCGCCCGTGCGGCTTCGGAGCATGTGGTGGGGGATTCCATTCCTTCTCCTCGCCGGTTTGACGCTCGCCGGGGCTCAGGATCTGGACACGAGTCTGGCCATGGTGGCCGGCCTCGCCCTCCTGGTGATCGGGGGCAGCACCACGGAGGAGATCATCTTTCGTGGAACCCTCTGGGAAGGGCTATCCGACCTGGGGCCTTGGGCGAGATCGATCGCCACATCGCTGGCGTTCGGATCGATCCACCTGCTGGGGATCGCGTCGGGCATCCCCGCGACCGTGATCATGGCTCAGGCCGTATTCGCGTTCGGAATGGGCCTGATCTTGGCCGGTGTGCGTCTCTCTGCGGGCTCGTGCTGGACGGTGGTCCTGCTCCACATCGTCTTCAACTTCCCGGCGTTGTGGGCCAACGGCGGGATAGAAGGGACGTTCACGCCCGGCGTGGAACTCCAGATGGCGACCATGGGACTGCTTCTGGCGGCCTGGGGATGCTTCGTGATCTACCGACAGGTGCGTGCGTCGGCATCCGAGCGAGGTCACGGCGGGGCGAGCCATGCGGAACCACTGAACGCCGCGCCGGTCTAGGGCGCGGGGGACCTCTGCCGCTGCCCCACGGCTACTGGGCGGACGTCACCGGCTGGCCGGAGTCGTCCGCCCAGGTGGCCATTCGCCGGTAGGTGTGGTCCGGCTCGGCGTCTGCCAGAAGAGTGTCCACGAGCGCCGAGAACTCGGGGTCGACGAGACCTCGTCCGATCTCGCGCCACCATTTCTTCCCGAGACCCGTCGAGTGATTGATCAGGACAACGTGGCGGTACGCCAGCCACGTCTCCTCATCGAGAAGCCCGTTCCGGTACTGGAAATACTCGAACTCGCGGTTTCGGAGATCGAGAGCGTACATGAAGCTCATACGCAGCTGGTCCTCGGCCGAGAGTTGCGCTCCGGAAACCAGCTTCGCGAAGACGTCCGCCATCTCCTGACCCGCCCTGAGGGAACCCACATCGTTCGTGACGAGCGCCTGTCGCGATCCCGACCGGAGCAGCTCGTTGTTCTGACGGACCTGAGAGACCAGGTACAGGAGCGACAGGACGACCGCCGCCGCTCCAACGGCCTCCGCGAGCGCTCCAACGGCATTCCAGTCCATCGTCAGTACGACAGCCAGCGGACCGCGTGGTGGCTGTCGGGGAAGAAGCGGGACACGAGGTCCTCCGCGATCGAGAGCCCGTTCTCACTGTTCGTGAAGTAGACGAGGCCGCTGCGCTGCGAAGGATACCCGATCACGTAGCACCGGAAGGTGCCATTGTCGCCCCAGTGCCAGATCGCGGTGCTCCGGTCCCCGTTCTGGAGTCCCCAGCCCAACCCCCACTGGAGATTCAGGGCGTGCTCCTCTCCTCCGCGCGCCTGCTCGACCTGGGACGCGGGGGAGAGCATCTCGATGACAGTCCGAGGCTCGAGACCACGCCCTTCGAGTACGGCAGCGAGGAAGCGCCCGTAATCGATCGCCGTGGTGTGAAGGCTGGCCGCCGCGTTTCCCCGGTCAGGCCGGCGTTTCTCGACCGGGTCGCCCTCTTCGTCGTGCCCGGTCGCCGCCGTCACATCGAACGCCGGGCGCCAGATGACGCTGGAGTTTGTCATCTCGAGTGGTTCGAAGACCTCGCGGTCCAGCAGCTCCTGGAGGGAGAGACCCGTCACGACTTCGAGGACGTGCTGGAGGTAGACGAACCCCTCGCCCGAATACCCCCACCGCTCGCCCGGTGCCACGCGGGTGGCGAGTTGGTCGCCGCGCGCCCAATTCGGGAGCCCGGTCGTGTGGCTCAGAACATGACGCCCCGTCATCGAGTGACTCCGCGCGTCGTGCTCGAGCCGTTCGTACTTCAGATACGATCGAAGCGGCGCATCCAGGTCGATCGCTCCCCGCTCGACAAGCCGGAGTGTCGCGTAGGCCACGACGGGCTTCGTTAGGGACGCCGCCTCGAAGACCGTGGTCGCCGTCACGGGCGTCCCGGAACCGGCGTTTGAAACGCCGATTGCCGCGTCCCAGATCACGTCGCCGTCGGCGACGAACGCGATGGTCGCCCCCGGTATGCCGGCCTCGCTCATCAACGCGGCCAGGGCTTCCTCATCGGTCGAAGACTGACCCGACGCCTCGGCCTGTCCCGCGAGCATCACGCCGATGAACGCGAGAGCGAGCCGAGGAGCACGGCGGCTCCGTCGTTCTGGCCAGTTACTCATGAGTTGACCCGCGCCTCGAGGAGGGCCAAGAGCTCGTCGCACAGCTCGATTAAAGCACCGAGGCGAAGCACCTGCATCTGGGTTGCTCGGGACATCGACAGAAGGGCGCTGCGTAGCTGGTCCCACTCGCGGGCGTCGTGCGTCAGGTTCCAGAGCGGGTCGGAGGGGTGTTCGTAGTCTCCCAGTCGCTCCTGAATGATCTCGTCTCGGAGGATCTGCGCGGGCACGCCGACACCTATGGGGCGAACCGCGATCAGTCCGCCGGCGACCAGCAGTCGACTAAGGTAGCCATCGATGTACTGGGCCGAGTTCTTCTCGAAGATCGTCTCTGCGCGCTCGGCCTGCTCGTAGAACTGGACGACCGCATCCCGGAGCTCTCGATCGTCGATCAGCCCGAGGGTTCCCGTGCTCAGGAGGTCGGTGTACCCGGCGCGCGGAAGCCGCATCGTGCGCCGCGAGAGACTTCGGATCAGGTCGGCGGAAACGGAGTCACGATCGACCGTTTCCGGGTCGGCTCCGAGGGCCACGTAGGCTCGCAGGGAGGCGTTCGATCCAGCCTGGGCGAACTGAACGAGCTCTTCGAGCTGTTCCGTCGCCGCGGTCAGATCGCGCTGGAGGATATCGAGCGCGTCGCGCGCCTCTTCCTGCTCCTCCCGTCCCTGCCACCACGCCTCGATCCCGAATGCGAGGAGGATCGAGGCGACGATCACCAGTCCCTCGACGAGGACGCGGAAGAACGGGATGGGGGCGCGTCCGTCCTTATCCACCGGCCACCCGGTTGCACTCCTCTCGCTGGATCGAGTGTCCCTCCTCACCGGCGGCGCTCAGCCGACCCGCTCGCTCACGCATGGACAGCAACATGAACGATGGGTGCCCGCGTTCGCCACCGTCCTCGGGGACCGGGCTCCTCACGGTCACGAAGGTCCCGTAGGCCCTCTCCGCCCCCGTGCGCCATTTGGTCGCTCACCCGCCTTCTCCCTGCACCCGGGCGGGACAAGTCGGCCCGGACGCTCGGGTCAAGTTGTCCCGCGTACGCATGGTCCGACGCGCCCCGTGAGAGCGGCAAGATCCCGGGGGGCCCGTGTCCCCGGGGACTTCGATACGCACCGGCGAGGGTCGTCCGCTGGCACGTTCCCTTCATTATCATGTGACCGGAGCCTGTCGTAATCCTCAGGACTCAGAGGTCGGCGATGATGAACGTTGCAAGCATGCTGCGGAGCCGGGAAGGGATCGTTCAGAGGTCATCGAGCGATTCGCCACGTCCGGGGTACGGTGCTTCGTCGTTCTCGACGACGGGCGGCTCGTGGGTGTGGTAGCGATCCGCGACGTCATGGGTCACCTGAACAAGCGCGGGGTGGACGGATTCGATGATGACGTCCGGGAGGTGAT
Source organism: Gemmatimonadota bacterium (assembly GCA_039587355.1). Classification (GTDB taxonomy): domain Bacteria; phylum Gemmatimonadota; class Gemmatimonadetes; order Palauibacterales; family Palauibacteraceae; genus Palauibacter. Next base: position 219,417 of record JBDHIO010000001.1, read on the forward strand.
GACTCGAGATGTCGTGACGGTCACGCCGGAGACGTCACTCGAGGACGTGAAGGAGCGCTTCCGGACCCATCGCTTCAATCACATCCCGGTCGTCGAGGACGGCCGTCCGGTCGCGGTGCTCACGCCCCGCGATGTTCTGGGCGCTCTCGTTCGAGAATCGGAGCTCGCAAACGAATACATGCGGGATTATATCGCCGGCTCGTATTCCTAGGCGGGCTCGAGTGGGCGAGGAACGTCCCCCGGGGCGCACCTGCGGACCGGGCGGAGAGGGTGGTCGTGGGTCTCCACGTATGTCGTAAGGGGCTCGACCTCCCGCTTCCGGACTCCCCGGTCCAGGAGATCCACCCGGGGCCGCGGATTCGACGCATCGCACTGGTGGCGGATGACTTCCCCGGCGTCACGCTTCGTTCGGTCGTGGAGGGGGGCGAGCGCGTCCGGCGCGGGGACCCGCTCTGCATAGATCGGTCGAACGCCGACGTCCGCTTCACCGCTGCGGGAGCGGGAACGGTCGCCGCAGTGCACCTGGGCGAACGCCGGTCCGTCCAGTCCATCGTGATCGAACTGACCGAGGGCGAACGCTCCCTCGACCCGAGGGCTGAGCACTTCCGCACGTTCGAAAGCCATGTGTCTAAGCCCGCGGACCGCTGGGACGCTACTGGCATCCGAGAACTGCTGGCTGAATCGGGACTGTGGGCCGCGCTGCGCAGCCGCCCGTTCGGAAAGGTTCCCCGGCTTGACGAGACGCCGGCGGCCGTATTCGTCACCGCGATAGACACGAACCCGCACGCGCCCGATCCGGATGTGGTGCTGGCACCCGACGCAGAGACCCTCGACCTCGGCCTGTCCATCATCGCCCGTCTGACGGACGGGCCCACGTACCTGTGCGTCCGCAGGGGGTCCGCGATGCCGGCCCGGGTGTCGGCTCCCGTGTCCGTCGAGGAATTCGCGGGGCCACACCCGGCGGGGACGGCGGGTTACCACATTCACCGGCTTCTGCCCGTGGGGCGCGAGCGTTCCGTGTGGACGATCGGATACCAGGACGTGCTCGCGATCGGTCGCCTGTTCGAGACCGGGCGTCTCTCGACGGACAGGGTCATCGCTCTGAGCGGGGAAGGGGTCTCTCGACCGCGGCTTCTGAGGGCGCGCATCGGGGCCGCCACCGCCGACCTGCTCGCGGGTGAGCGAACCGTGGACCCGGAGGCCGACGGCGTTCGGGTGATCTCGGGCTCGGTGTGGTCCGGGAAGGCAGCGACCGGGGCGGTATTCGGATACATGGGGCGTCACGATCTCCAGCTGACGCTCGTGTCAGAGGATCGGCGGCGCATCTTCCTTCGCTGGCTGCGCCCGGGTACTCGGACCTTCTCCGTCCTGCCGGTGCAGTGGTCCGCCTTCCGACGACGGCCCGGGTTCGACTTCACCACGAGCTCGAACGGCGCCCGCCGTCCCATCGTTCCGATCGGAGCCTACGAGCAGGTGATGCCCTTCGACATCCTGCCGACGTTCCTGCTGCGGGCCCTGCTCTCCGAAGACGACGAGACGGCCGAGAAGCTCGGGGCGCTCGAGCTGATCGAGGAGGATCTGGCTCTCGTGAGCTTCGTCGATCCTGGAAAGACCGACTTCGGGCCCGTCCTGAGAAGCGCCCTCGAACGACTGGCGGCCGATCGATGAGCTCGATGCTTCGGCGCGGTCTCGAACGGCTGCGTCCGCACTTCGAAGCGGACGGCCGGCTGGCGCGTCTCCATCCCCTGTTCGAGGCGGTGGACACGGTCTTCTACTCTCCGCCTCGAGTGGCCCGCACGGCGCCGCACGTCCGCGACGGTATGGATCTGAAGCGGGTGATGGGCCTCGTTGTCATCGCGCTCGTGCCGTGCATCCTGATGGCCCTCTACAACACGGGATTTCAGGCCCAGTACGCCATCGCGCAGGGCGCGACTCCGCTGGACGACTGGCGCACGGCGCTCTACTCGGGGCTGGGTCTGCCCTTCGACTATTCGAACCCGTTCCTGTGCGCGTTCCACGGCGCTCTCTATTTCTTTCCCGTGCTCATCGTGACCTTCGCGACCGGACTGGGAATCGAGATCCTCTTCGCGGCCGTCCGCCGGCACGAAGTGAGCGAGGGGTTCTTCGTCACGGGGGCGCTGATTCCCCTGATCCTCCCGCCGGGAATTCCGCTGTGGCAGGTCGCGATCGGAACGGCCTTCGGAGTCGTCTTCGGGAAAGAGGTGTTCGGCGGCACGGGAATGAACTTCCTCAACCCGGCGCTCGTCGTCCGGGCGTTCCTCTTCTTCGCATATCCGGCCCAGATCAGCGGAGATGCGGTCTGGGTCGCGGCGGATCTGGGCCAAACAGACGTACTGTCCGGGGCGACCCCGCTTGCCAGCGCGTCCGTGACGCCGGGGGCGCTCGACGGCGCGAGCTGGTTGGACGCGTTCCTCGGGGTCATCCCCGGCTCGATGGGGGAGACGTCGGCGCTCGCCTGCCTGGTCGGTGCCGGTCTGCTTCTGGTCACTCGCCTCGGCTCGTGGCGCACGATGGCCGGCGTGACTCTGGGCACGTTCGTGATGGCAGCGGGACTGAACGCGATCGGGTCGAGCACGAACCCGATGTTCGCTGTCCCGTTTCACTGGCACATCGTGCTGGGTGGATGGGCGATCGGCACGGTGTTCATGGCGACGGATCCGGTTTCTTCGGCCTTCACGGACCGGGGCAAGTGGGCGTACGGGTTCGGAATCGGGCTCCTCTGCATCCTCATCCGGGTCCTGAATCCCGGCTACCCGGAGGGGATGATGCTCGCGATCCTCTTCATGAACATGCTGGCCCCGCTGATCGACCACTTCGTGGTCCGCGCCAACATCCGCAGAAGGGAGGCCCGCCTTGCGTCGTAGCCCGGCCTCCACGATTCGATTCGCGGCCGTCCTGAGCCTCGTCTGCTCCATTCTCGTTGCCGGATCCGCGGTAGTTCTGCGTGATCGGCAGGAGGCGAACCGGCTTCTCGACCGTCGGCTGAAGGTGCTGACCGTCGCGCAGCTGGTGGCCCCGGGGGAGCGGTTGTCGCGAGAAGAGGTCGACGCGCGGTTCGAAGCGCGCATCCGGCCGGTCGCGATCGAGTTGGCCACGGGCGAAGCAGCCCCCGAGATCGACATCGCCTCATACGATCAGCGGCGCGCGGCACAGGATCCCGGCCGAAGTCGCCTCGCGCCCCCGAACGACGCAGGGGTCGCGCGGCTCCCCGTGCATGCGGTCGTCTACGAATGGGTCGAGGCTGGGGCGGTCGCCGGGATCATCCTCCCGATCGAAGGGAAGGGTCTCTGGTCGACGCTCTACGGATACCTGGCACTCACGCCCGATACCCGCGAGGTGCGCGGCATCGACTTCTACGAACACGGCGAGACGGCGGGTCTGGGCGACGGGATCGAGGATCCGGTCTGGCGCGCCCGTTGGGAGGGCCGGCAGGCGTTCGACGACAACTGGGAGCCCCGAATCGAGGTCGTGAAGGGACCGGCACCACCCCCATCGGCGGCGCCGTTCGAAGTCGACGGGTTGGCCGGCGCGACGCTCACGGGACGTGGGGTCACGCACCTCGTTCGGTTCTGGCTGGGGTGGGACGGATTCGGACCGTACCTGGCGAGGGTGCGGGAGGGAACGGGGGCGCCATGAAGCCGGCATCGCGTGGTGTCCTCGTCGATCCGCTGTTCGAGAACAACCCGATCGCGTTACAGGTCCTGGGTGTCTGTTCGGCGCTCGCCGTCACGACCGAGCTGGCAACGGCGTTCGCGATGAGTCTCGCTGTGACTGGAGTGCTCATCGGGTCGAATGTCGCCGTGAGCCTGCTCCGCGAGCGGATCCCGTCTGACATCCGGATCATCGTACAGCTCACGATCGTCGCGTCGCTGGTGATCGTGACCGATCAGATTCTGACCGCTTTCGCCTACGACATCTCGCGACGTCTTTCGGTGTTCGTGGGGCTGATCATTACCAACTGCATCATCATGGGTCGGGCCGAAGCCTTCGCCATGCAGAACCCGCCCGGCCGGAGTTTCCTCGACGGCCTCGGCAACGCCCTCGGCTACTCGGTGGTGTTGCTCTTCGTCGCCTTCTTCAGGGAACTCCTGGGTTCGGGAAGCGTGTTCGGGTTCACGCTCCTGCGCCCGGTGGCCGATGGCGGCTGGTACGAGCCGAACGGGCTCATGGTATCGGCGCCCGCCGCGTTTCTGTTGATCGGGTGCTTCATCTGGATCCTGCGCTGGTGGAAGCCGGAGCAGATCGAGGAGGAATTCCGTGTTCGAGCATTATCTGAGTCTGGCGACGAAGGCGATCTTCGTTGAGAACCTGGCGCTCGCATTCTTTCTGGGCATGTGCTCGTTCCTGGCCGTGTCCCGGAGGGTGGAGACCGCCATGGGACTCGGCGCGGCCGTGGTCGTCGTGCTCGGGATCACGGTCCCGCTGAACCAGCTCATAAACCGATACCTGCTCGAACCGGGCGCGCTCTCATGGGTGCCGGGGGGAGGCGACCTCGATCTCTCCTTCCTCACGTACCTGTTCCTGATCGGGACGATCGCGGCCACGGTACAAATCGTGGAGATGGCGATCGATCGGTTCGCCCCGCGGCTGTACAACGCGCTGGGGGTATTCCTCCCATTGATCGCGGTGAACTGCGCCATCCTCGGCGGGTCGCTGTTCATGGTCGAACGTGACTACACGCTGGCGGAGAGCGCTGTTTACGGACTTGGGTCGGGCATCGGCTGGGCCCTCGCCATCGTGCTGTTGGCGGCGATCCGGGAACGCCTGAGGTATAGCGACCCGCCTCCCGCCCTGCGCGGACTGGGGATCACGTTCATCGTCGTGGGCCTGATGTCGATGGCGTTCATGGCGTTCTCCGGGATCTCGCTGTGACTTCCCGGGCGTCGATCGACTCGAGGGCGGGGTCATGACGACCGTCCTGTTCGGCGTCGCGGCCTTCACCGTGGTGACGCTCGTTCTCGTCTCGATCCTGCTGGGGGCACGCGCGTTCCTCGTCCCTTCGGGTCCGGTGCGGATCGTCATCAACGGGGGAGGGGCCAACGACGTCACTGCGACGGCAGGTCATACACTGCTCGAGACGCTTGCCGCCAGCGGCGTCTTCCTTCCGTCGGCGTGCGGGGGGCGGGGCACGTGTGGGGTATGCCGCATCCGTGTCCTCGCCGACGCGCCGGGACTGCTGCCGACAGAGGCGGCGCACGTCGGCCGTGCCGAGGCGCTCGACGGATGGCGCCTCGCCTGCCAGGTGAAGGTGAAATCCGATCTCGATATCGAGGTGCCGCCGGAGATCTTTTCTGCCCGACATCTCACGTGCCGCGTCCGTTCGAATCGAAACGTCGCGACGTTCATCCGCGAGATCGTGCTCGACCTGCCGGAGGGCGAACGGTTCGACTTTCGGGCGGGCAGCTACATCCAGGTCGTGTGTCCGCCCTTCGAGACGCGGTTCGCGGACTTCGACGTGGACGAGCGCTTCCGGGCGGACTGGAACCGCTTCCGCCTCTGGGACCTCGAGGCGCGCAACGAGGAGACCGTGACGCGGGCCTACTCGCTCGCGAACTACCCCGGAGAGGAAGGCATCCTGACGCTCAACGTCCGCATCGCGACGCCGCCGCCCGGCACGGACGCTCCCCCCGGGGTCGTGTCCTCGTGGCTGTTCGGTCTGTCTCCCGGCGAGGAGGTGGCGGTTCTGGGCCCGTTCGGGGACTTTCTGGCGCACGACAGTGCTCGCGAGATGGTCTTCGTCGGGGGAGGGGCGGGGATGGCGCCGATGCGATCGCACATTCTCGATCAGCTCGAGCGCATCCGGACGTCGCGCAGGATCAGCTTCTGGTATGGTGCGCGTAGCCTGCGCGAGGCGTTCTACGTCGAAGAGTTCGATCGCCTGGAGCGGGAGTACGACAACTTCAGTTGGAACCTGGCGCTTTCGGAGCCGCTTCCGGATGATCGTTGGGACGGGCACACCGGCTTCATCCACCAGGTTCTGTTCGACGAGTATCTATCAGATCACAGCGCCCCCGAAAACGTGGAGTACTACCTCTGTGGGCCTCCCGTGATGGTGCAGGCGTGCCGGAAAATGCTGCTCGATATCGGGGTCGACCCGCGGGAGGTGATGTACGATGACTTCGGTGGATAGGGCGGGGGCCCGCCCCCAAGGCGCTTCACCCACCCGTCGTCCGGGCGCCCGGCAGGTCGGGCTGCTCGTGGCCGGGGTGGCCGTCATGGCCGCACTGTTCCTGTCGACTTCGCGGTCGGGCCCTGCGATGCGGGGATTCGACGGCTCGACCATGGGTACTACCTATGAGGTGCTCATCGACGAGGTCCTGTCCGAGGACCGCGTGACGGCGGTTCGCGAGGCCGTGACGGCCTCTCTGGACGAGGTCAATGATCTCATGTCGACCTGGGATCCGACATCGGAGCTCTCGACCTTCAACCGTTACCGCGGCGCGGCGCCGTTCGAGGTCAGTCCGGCGACGATGGAGGTCATCCAGGTCGCGATCCGTGTGGCCGAAAGCTCCGGTGGCGCGTTTGATCCGACCGTCGGGTCGCTCGTCGCCGCCTGGGGATTCGGCCCGGAGGGCTCCGAAGGTGATCGGGAATCGAGGGAGTCGATGCGGTACGTCGCGGAGCGCAGGCCCGATCACGCAGGCCACACCCGCATCGCGATCGACCCGGAAGCGAGGACGTTGACAAGGCTCGAGCCCGGAATCGAGCTGGACCTCTCCGGCGTGGCCAAGGGATACGCCGTCGATCGGATCGCCGAGGCGCTCGTGAAGCTGGGCCTGTCGCGGTTCATGGTGGAGATCGGCGGAGAGATTCGAGCGGGGGGCGCGAAGCGGGACGGCAGCCCCTGGAGAGTGGGGATCGAAGCGCCTCTAGTTGAGAAGAGAGAGGTCTTCCTCACCCTCGATCTGGTAGACGAGGCGCTCGCGACCTCGGGGGACTACCGAAACTTCCGGGAGGAGGGGGAACTGAGGATCGGGCACATCATGGACCCGAGGTCCGCGCGGCCAGTTTCGTGGCGGGGGGCATCCGTGAGCGTGCTTCACGAGCGCGCGGCCGACGCCGATGCATGGGCGACCGCGCTGAGCGTACTCGGGCCATCGGAGGGGTACGAACTGGCCGAGCGAGAGGGGCTCGCCGTCCTGTTCCTGTTGCCCGCCGAAGAGGGGATCCAGGCTCGTGCGACGACGGCCTTCCGCGAGCGTACGGGCCAGGAGATGGTGGAGGACGGAGGGAGGAACGAGCGATGGTGACGATTCTGGCGTCGGTGGTCGTTTTTTCTCTCGGCGTCCTGGCGTTGTCGGCCGGGGTGCTGCTCGGCCGCGGCGCACCGCGCGGTCGGTGCGGACAGGACTGCGACTGCACACGAAGGGAGAGTGGTCGATGAGTGTCGAGATGCCCACGGCAGATGATCTGATGACCCGAACGGTGGTGGCGATCCGCCCGGAGACGACCGTGGCGGCGGCCATCCGCATCCTCGTGCGGCACGAGATTTCGGGAGCGCCCGTCGTGGATAGCGAGGGCAGGTTGGTTGGACTGCTTTCCGAGCACGACTGCCTCCGCGTGACGGCCACGGGCGACTACACGCAGGAAGACCTGCCGCTCGGCGAGCCCGTCTCCACGCTCATGAGCCGTCCGGCACACGTCGTGGGCCCCGAGGCCGGGATCTACTCCATCGCGCACGTATTCCTGGCGCACCGCATCCGGAGACTCCCCGTGGTGGTCGGGGAACGCCTCGTTGGCCTCATCGCGCGCCGGGACGTCCTGCGTGGGCTGAACGGGATGAGCGGTCAGAGAGGCCGGAGGGCGCGCCGCCGCGCACGCGGCGCAGGGCTCTACCTGTCGGCGACGGGTAGAGCCTCGGAGGTCATCGAGATCCGCCTCGAATGACGAGAGCGCCCCCGGGCCTCGATCCGATCGTCAGCCCGGCTGACGGACCGCGAACTGACTATTCGGGGATCTCGAGCAGTTCGACCTCGAAGATCAGTGCCGCGTTCGGACCGATGTCCGGCGCGTTTCCGTTCGGGCCGTAGCCGAGATTGCCGGGCATGTAGAACCGGTAATGGCTGCCCACCGACATCAGCTGGAGTCCCTCGGAGAACCCCGAAATCACGCCGTTGAGGCTGAAGGTCGACGAGGCGCCGCGCCCGTAGGAGCTGTCGAACTCCGTCCCATCGATGAGTGTGCCGCGGTAGTGGATCGTGACCTGGTCCGCGAGGGTGGGTCGCGCTCCGTCCCCTTCCCGCAGGACTTCATACTGCAGACCGCTCTCGGTGGTGACGATGCCCTCGCGTGCGCCGTTCCCCGCGAGGAACGCGGCGCCCTCTTCCGCGTTCCTCAGACCCTCGGCCTCCGCCTCGGCCGCCAACTCGGCCTGAAGTGTCTCATTGAACGCCTGCATGGCCGCCTGGATCTCCTCGTCGGAAACCCGCTGTTCGCTCTCAGCGACCGCGTCCTCGATTCCTGCACGCAACGCGGCCATGTCGATGTGGTCTGCGGCGGGCTGCAGCTGCTGGCCCATGCCGAGGCCGATGCCGTAGCTGGCCTTCTGCTGCTCAGTCTCGAGTGTGGCCGACCCGGACGAGGAATCGGAGGTCTGGCAGCCGACCAGCGTGGCCAGCAGTGCGGTGGTGAGTAGGCGGCAGTTCGCGGACATGGTCGTTCCCTGGAAGGAGGAGAGTCTCGACTTCGGCCGGACGCGTGAGTCGTGGTCCGGGAGAAGCGCCGCGGAAGGTAGGGATGCGCGTGCTGATCCCCAAGGGGGACACGCGTGGGGGGCGGAACCGTCCCGCCGGGCATGAACGCCCTCTCAACACGTTTCAGCTGAAACGTCCCCCGGTCAGCCCCATCGTGGTAGATTCGTCGCCGCGCCAGCGACGACGGGCCCGTCGAGCCCTCGCTTCCACCATTCAACTGGAGCCGACTTTCGCGTGAGCAACTACGCTGCGGTTGCCCAGCTACTCGCATTCCTGACGCTATTGGCTCTCGGGGTCGGGGTGCTCCTGATGGGTGCCCTCGCGGTTTCGGCCGGCCGAGACCGCATCCGCGCATTGTCGGTGAGGCACACGGGTGACGCACTGGGGTTCGCCTGGCTCACGGCGATCTTCGCCATGGGAGGGAGCCTCTACTTCTCGGAGTTCGTCGGGTTCGCCCCCTGTCTTCTGTGCTGGTATCAGCGGATCGCCATGTACCCCCTGGTGGTGATTCTCGGGGTCGCCTTCTTCCGCTCGGATGCGGCCGTGTGGCGCTACGCGCTACCCGTCTCGGTGATCGGCCTGATGATTTCGGTCTACCACGTCTTCATCCAGTTCAGGCCCGCGCTGGAGGTCGGTTCCTGCGGTACGGGGCCGCCGTGCTCGGGGCGCTACATGTCGGTGTTCGGCTTCGTGTCGATTCCGTGGATGGCCGGTGGCGGGTTCCTGCTCATCTCGGCGCTTCTGCTGGCCCTCCGCCAGAGCGAGCGGTTCACGGCCGAGTCCTACGGTGGCGGCGAGGAATAGTCGGCAAGGGGGGAACGCGCCAAGCCCGCTGCGTGGCAGCGCGTGCGCCCACTGGAGCAAAGGCCGATGCGGGCGCTCGGCCTCTGGTGGATCTCCCGAATGATCTCGATGTTCCTATCTCTACGTGACTAGAGGCGGCGAAGTACCACCCGAACAGGAGGCTCCTACATGCTTCGACGACTGCTGTGCGCCATCGTGCTGCTCGCCCTTGCCGCGCCCGGCCTGAAGGGTCAGGACGGCCCTGCCGCAGACCGGATCTACATCGCGCTGTACAACATCGCCTACTCCGACATCCCCGCGTTCATGGAGGCACGTCAGCGGTATGCGGTGCCGATTCTGGACCGGCTGGTCGAGGAGGGCATGATCAACAGCCACGGGATCTGGATGCACCACACGGGCGGTGAGTACACCCTCCGCGAAACCTACATCGGCCACGCGGACACGAACTTCGAGACCTTCCTCGACGAGTACCTCGGAGGCTACGCCGAGGCCCATCCCGACGAGTTCAGGGCCGTCAACGGTATGATTCGCGCACACGAAGACGAGATCTTCAACATGGAACTCGTCAACCTCACGCCTGGCGATGGCCCGCCCCAGTACCTCTACGAGGCGAAGTTCCAGGTCCCGTTCGGTGACCTGCCCGAGTGGACGCAGCTGTGGCAGGATCACTTCGTACCCGTGGCGCAGAAGGCGATCGACGACGGCCTGGTTCGGGGCTTCGTGATCCAGACCCACAACACCGGTGGCGAGTACAACTGGAAGTTCTCCTGGTTGTTCGACGAGTGGGACAACTTCGACGAGGTCGAGCAGGCGTTCTTCTCGGCACTTCCGCTGGACCACGAGGTGTTCGGGATGTTCCGGGCGCACCGGGACGAGCTCTGGCAGCAGGCGCCGGGGAACTGAACCCGGGATCGGGGGGCGCGAGCTCCGCCCCCCGGTCGCTCCCGCCACGGGTTGCACCGGCGCGTTCACCCGCCGGCCCGTTCGCGAGGCCTTCACGCGAGCCGGACGTCACGCTACCGTGAAGAGAGACCGTCGTCGGGAGAGGTTCCGAGGATCCGATCGCGAAACAGCGAAGAAGGAGGATCACGGGGTGGCGGACCAATGGGTTTTCAAGAGCGACACATACGACAACTGCAACTGCGCGGTGAATTGCGGCTGCCAGTTCAATCTCCCCAGCACACACGGCTACTGTGAATCGGCGTTCGTCGGTCGCGTGGCCGACGGCCACTTCAACGACACCCCGCTGGCGGGTCTCCACTGGGCCGGGATCTACAAGTGGCCCGGCGAGATCAAGGACGGCAACGGCCAGCGTTTGATTGTCGTCGACGAGCGGGCCGACGAAGCCCAGCGCCGAGCGCTCGAGACGATCGTCGCTGGCGAGGCCTGCGCCCCGTTCAGCAACATGTTCGCGGTCTTCGGGGCCATGATCTCGGACTTCTGCGACACGTTGTTCCTCCCGATACGACTCGAGTCGAACCGGGAGGAGAGGACCGCTAGCGTGGAGATTCCAGGCGTCCTGTCGAGCCAGGGCTATCCGATCATCAACGAGTTCAACGGAGAGCCCTACCACATCGGGATCACGCGTCCGAAGGGAAGCTTCGAATTCACTCACGCGGACCTGGGGCTTGGCAGGAGCGAGGTCACTGGTCCGATCGAGATGGCGTTCGAGGACTCCTGGGCGCACTGGTGCGTCCACCATTTCGATCAGGATGGCCTGGTCCGCGAGTAGGAGGCGACTCGATGTACATGATCCGCGAAGTTCTTCAGTGCCACCCCGGGAAAGTCCGCGAGCTCACCGACAAGTTCAAGGCGATCAACGAACTCATCACGGGGATGGGTCTCGAGCCCTTCCGTCTATATAGCGACTACACGGGCGCCCCGTTCTGGACGCTCGTTCTCCAGCACGAATACGAATCACTCGAAGCGGCGCAGGAGTTCGAGGAAGGCGTGTTCGGCCGGGACGACGCGAAGGCCATAATGGCCGGGTACCACGACCTGCTCGTCGAGGGAACTCGTGAGATCTATCGGGTCGCGGGGTAGCCGAGCCTCACTCGACGTCGCTCCGTCCACCGCTCAGGGATCCCTCTCCGGTCGGGTCTCGGCCATCTGGAGATCCGCCAGGTTGCTCGTCGGGACGGGCGGGTTCGCCACTCGTTGGCCTTCTCGCTCGACGACGAACGCCTCCATCGCGTGGTACGCAGGCAGACCCAGCTGCTCCAGTTCCACCGCGGTGGCGTGGTTCCGATCCTGAACCCGCTCCCAGAACTCGCGCGGATCCGGACCCGGGAACAGCGCTTCGTCCTTCTGCGACTGGTGCCGATAGATCGCGAGGATCTTTCGTCGCAGGTCCGACTGGGACATCGGCACCAGCACGCACGCTTCCGTGATCGGCCATTCCTGCCAGGCCCCGCGGTAGAGCCATAGCTCCGGGGCCGGACCGTCATAGTTGTCCAGTGCGCGCCGCACCGCCTCGAGACATAGCCGATGGGTGCCATGGGGGTCCGACAGGTCCCCCGCGGCGAACACCAGGTCGGGCTTCACGTCGTCCAGCACGTCTCGGACGATCGACACGTCGGCATCCGTGATCGGGAGCTTTTTGACGGCGCCGGTGCGGTAGAACGGAAGGTTGAGGAACCGGGCGTGCTGCGCGCCCATCCCGCAGGTCTCCAGCGCAGAGATCGCTTCGGTTTCACGGATGAGCCGCTTGAGCGTCCGGACATCGGGCTCATCCACGTCACCGGGACCCTTGGCGGTCAGCGCCGCGTCGATCCGTTGTTCGAACGCCCGAGCCTTCTCGGCAATGCGCGGAAAGCCCTCACCGATCCGGGACAGGAACGTCAGATGCCGGCGGACCTCGTGGTCGAACACGGCGATGTTGCCCGATGTCTGATAGGCCACGGTGATCTCGTTGCCGTTCTCGTGGAGCTTGGCCAGGGTCGCCCCCATCGAGATGACATCGTCGTCCGGGTGAGGGGAGAACACGACGATGCGGCGGCCCGTCGGGAGCTTGGACCGTCCCCGGATCTTGGCGATCAGCGTGTTGAACACGAGGCCGTTTAGCGGCTCGGCGGCGGCGTGTCGTGCGAGGAGCCCACTGAGGTGGTTGTCGCGATAGTCGCCATTCCCGAGCCTCAGGACGGCTTTTTCGACGCGCCTGGCCAGCCAGGTCACGGCCTCGACCTCTCGCTGGACGGTCCATTCGACCGCGCCCACCAGCCAGGGTGTGGAGACGCGCGTCAACTCAGCGGCCGCCGCTCCGTCGAGGTAGACGGTCGCGTTCGGGTGTCCCTGAAGGAACGTCGCGGCCACGTCCGAGTCGACCGGGTCTTCGACGGCTCGTCGGATGATGGTGGCCTTGTGCTCCCCCGTGGCGATGAGTGCAATCTCCCTCGCTTCCAGGATCGTGGCGACGCCCATGGTCACCGCCTCGAGCGGCACGTTCGGCTCGCCGAAGAAGTCCGACGCCGCATCGGCGCGCGTGATCGTGTCGAGGAAGATCGGGCGAGTGCGAGACTCGCGTCCCGAGCCCGGTTCGTTGAAGCCGACATGACCACTGCGGCCGATGCCCAGCAACTGGAGATCGATTCCCCCGGCCTCTTCGATCGAGGCCTCGAAGGCGGCGCAGTGCTCCCAAATGGCGTCGGCGGAGAGATCGCCTCGCGGTACGTGAATGCTCTCCTCTGGGATGTTCACGTGGTCGAAGAGGTGCTCCCGCATGTAGCGGTGATAGCTGTGGATGCTATCGGGACGCATGGGGAAGTACTCGTCGAGATTGAACGTCACGACGTTTTCGAACGAGAGCCCGTCCTCACGGTGGGCTCGTATCAACTCTCGATAGATACCGACCGGCGTCGAGCCCGTCGCCAGCCCCAGTACGGCCGTTCTTCCAGCGGCGGCCCGTGTCCGCACGAGGTCCACGATCCGGGCGGCGATGACGGTGGCGATCTCATCGGCGTCATCGAAGATCTGGACGGGGATCCGCTCTCGGGCGGTTAGAGACATCGACTAAGGTCGCCTGACCGGGAAGGTCACCCGCGGCAGGCGCGTGATGCCTCGCTCGTCCTTTTGCTCCTCGACCATCCGGGCGACGTCCGCCAACAGCTGCCTCGCATCGTACACGATGCCGTCCTTGATGGTGTACTTGATCCCACCGACTCGCTCGGGCACGCCGGTCTCTTCATTGAGCCGGATCGCCCCGGTGCCGTAGAGGACCTTGAGGTTCGCGATCGGGTTTTCGGGGACGATCACCAGGTCGGCCAGGAGCCCCGCGCGCACCACACCGAACTCGATGGGGCGGCCCGTCGGCGCGAAGAGCGTTTGTGCGCCGTGCATCGTGGCCCCTCTGATCACCTCGAGCGGGTGGAAGCCTGCCTCCTGCAGCAGCTCCATCTCCTGGATCGTCGAAAACCCGAACGTATTGTAGATGTACCCCGCGTCTGAACTGACGGTGACGCGCCCGCCCATGTCCTTGTAGTCGTCGAGGAACTGCATCCAGACGTGGTAGTAGTTTCGCCAGGCCACCTCGTCCCAGGTCGTCCAATCGAAGTAATAGGATCCGTGACTGATCCGACTCGGTTGGTAGAAATCCCACAGGGACGGCAGCGTGTACTGCTCATGCCAATCGGCATTCCGCCGGGCCATGACGTCGCGACTCGCGATGTACGTCGTCATGGTCGGATCGAGCGTAACGTCCAGTGCCAGGAACTCCGCGAGCAGCGCGTCCCACTCCTCGGTGCCCGGCCCGTGAATCAAGTTCCATTGCCGGGCGACCTGGGCGAACCTCCATTGCTCGTCATTGTAGTTCATCCCCGGTGGCCACGGCTGAACGTCGACATCGTCATAGAGGGACTCGAAGATGCCGTAGAAGTGCGTCACCGTGCCGAGCCCGAGCCGGGCGGCGTCGATCGCGTTCATCTCGGCCACGCCCGTCTGGCCCAGGTGAGCCGTCGAGCCCAGCCCCAGCTTCTCGGCCTCGTCCAGAAGTGCCGTCATGATGTCCGGCGGGTAGGCACCGAGCTTGAGGCCGTCGACCCCCCGTTCCGCTGCCATCCGTACCCAGGCACGCGCCGCTTCGGGGCTTTCGATGGTCCCTTCCCACTCGTTGAACGGCATGTGGTACGAGAACATCCGGGGCGCGGTGATCTCGTTGCGTGCGCTGCGATCTCTCTCCCTCAGGGAGAAATCGAAGGAGGCGAAGGGAACGCCGCGACCGGCCGTGATGCCATGCGCCAGCCAGAGTTTGTATACGTACTCGGCTTCCGGCGTCTTGGGCGTGTCGCCCGAGTGTAGATGGAGATCGACGAAGCCCGGCAGGACGTACATTCCGGTGGCGTCGATCTCCCTGCTCGCCTCCTGCGGCGTGTCGTCAGCCCGCATCATCCCCGCGACCGCCACCGAGTTCACGATCGAGGCGATCCGGTTGCCCTCCACGACGATGTCCACCGGCCCCCGCGGCGGAGCGCCCGACCCGTCGATGAGGATGGCGTTGCGGATAATCAGCCGTTCGTAGGGACCGTCACCCTCGGCCCGGGGCGGGGCCGGCAGCGGGTCTATGTCCGGCGATTGCGCGACGGCTGCCGTCACCGGTACCGCCGCGAGTGACAGAAGAGCGAGCGTGAGGCGGCTCATCGAACGTCGGACACTTGTGGACATCGTCAGGTCCTTTCGCGGTTCGTCACGGCAGGTCGGGATCGACCGGTCTCTACGATCTCAGCTCTCATCGACGCACCTCTTCAGTTCCATGAAGATGAGCCCGCCGCACCCTGCGAGCGCCGGCCAGGCAGCCAGGAAAGCGGACATCAAGACCGGCTACCGGGATTCAATCCGGTGCAGCACCGTCTCCGCATGTTCTTGCAGCGGGATCAACTCGGCGAGGTAGACGATGCTTCGCTGCCGCTTCTGTCGCATCAGCCGTCTCAGTTCCTCATCGCCGGCCACGACCGTGAAGTCAGGGGGCGGGAAGTGACGAATCGCTTCCATGAGTTCCGGGGTGACGCCAAGCGACGTCTCCTGCCAGGGACCTCCGAGCTCGGCCACGCGGTCGATCGTCCTGAGCGCGATGGCCCGCACGTCTGCTCCCTCTTCGGCGACGTCGTCGGCGAGCGCGACCCAGCGAAGCAAGTCGCTCCGCAGCTCGACATCTCGCAGAACGTTGAGCGCCCCCGAAGCGATCAACCCGTCCAGGGTCCCATCCTGGCGGTCGAACGTCCAGGGCGCGACGATAGCGAACACGAACCCGTCCGCGGAGTCGCCTGGTACGGCTGCAAGCTCCGCCGGCGACATGGCGGCCAGCCGACTCAGCCGGTCCAGCGTCTCCTGGTGGTGTCGAATCGTCTCGTCGAGTCCGGCGACGTTCTCGCGGAAGTCGCCCGCGAGACCCTCGATCGCGTCGCCTTCCTCGCGTCGTTCCAGCATCCGGTCCCACCAGGCGTCGATCCCGAACGCGAGGAGGATCGAGATGATAATCACCGCCCCTTCCGCGAGGATTCGAGCCCACGGGATGCCGCTTCGGTTCTCAAGAGTCATGCCGACAATGTGCTCGCCTGGTCTCCGTAGCGCAGTACTCGTCGTAACGACGACGTTCGCCGACATGAATCGCGCATCAACGCGTTTCAGCTGAAACGTGGGAGGCACCGACCGGAGATCTTTGTTGACACGCGGTGAACCGGGGAACCACTTCTTCGGGGTTGCCTCTCTCTCCCCGTCCAGGTGATCCAATGACGCTTCGCACACTCGCCCTGACTGTCGCCGCGACCCTCGGTGCGGCCGCCCCGCTGGTCGCGCAGTCGCTACCCACGGCTCGTATCGATTCGGTCTTCGCGGATTTCAATCGAATGGACGGACCCGGTTGCACGGTGGCCGTCTTCGAGGGCGGGGAAATCGCGTACGCCAACGGCTACGGGATGGCGAACCTCGAGTACGGGATCGCGCTGCAACCCCGCTCGGTCTTCCACATCGCCTCGATTTCGAAGCAGTTCACGGCTTTCGCCGTCGAGCTGCTCGTCTCCGAGGGGCGCGCGTCATGGGACGACCCGATCCAGAAGTACGTGCCCGAGATCCCGGAGTACGATCACCCGGTCACGCTGCGTCATCTGGTCCACCACACGAGCGGGATCCGTGACCAGTGGCGGCTCCTCATCATGGCGGGGTGGCGTTGGGAGGCGGACCTCGTCACGCAGGAGAACGCCATCGAAGTCATGTCGCGGCAGACCGCGCTCAACTTCGACCCCGGGGCCGAGTACCTCTACTCCAACAGCGGGTTCACGCTGTTGGCGGCCGTCGTCGAGCGCGTGACGGGGCAGACGCTGAAGGAGTTCTCCGAGGAACGGGTCTTCGGGCCGTTGGGGATGTCCAGCACGCATTTCCACGATGACCACGAGACGATCGTGCCCGACCGCGCCTACGGATACCGCCACTGGGATGATGAGGGGTGGAAGATCTCGATTCCGGACTTCGCGATCGTCGGTGCGTCGTCGCTCTTCACCACCGTCGAGGACATGGCGAAGTGGGACGCCAACCTGCGCAACCACACGCTGGGCGACGAAGCGGTATACCAGCGCTTCTTCGACCGGGGTGTCCTGACCAACGGCGACACGATCGCGTATGCCCATGGGATCACCGTGGGTCCGTACCGCGGTCAGATGACCGTGGGTCACGCTGGGGGCGACGCCGGGTACCGGACGCACTACATGCGCCTCCCCGAGTTGGACGTCGGGATCGTGAGCTTCTGCAACTTCGCCCGTGCCAACCCGGGCCTGTACGTGAGGCAGGTCGCCGACGTCATCCTGGAAGACCACCTGGACCCCGTCACTGAAGAGGAGGGTGAGGCGCCGGACGTCGACAACGACCGCTGGGCCGAGACCTTCGAGGCCATGGCGGGCTTCTATCGCGACCCGCGGCAGGACCGTCCGATCCACCTGTGGGTCCACGAGGGTGCGGCGCGCGGCCAGGGCGGGATCGGGCGCAACGGGGGTGGGGCGCTGGTCGTGCCGGACGGCGAGGACGAGTTCCGCCTCTGGCCGGGTGGTCAGACGTTCAGGCTGGGGATGGAAGCGGGTCGCGTGACACACATGGACACCGACGGCCTCCGCTTCGACCGGATCGGTCCCCTCGTATCTGATGTCGATCCGTCCCCCTACCTCGGCGCCTACTGGTCGGACGAGCTGGGGACCGAGTATCGCGTGGAAGCCGGCGAAGGAGAGGCCGTACTCGCCCTGGTCCACCGGAAACAGGACACCCTGCAGTTCCGCTCCGCCTTCGAGGATGGGTTCTGGGCGGGGGGCGACTGGATCACCTTCGAGCGAGACTCGGGCGGCCAGGTGACCGGGTTCACCTGGTCGAGTGGCCGGGTACGAAAGGTCAAGTTCGCCCGGTCGCCCTAGGTGCACGTCAATGATTCGTCTAATGTTCGGGCTCGCTTTTATTGGACAAAAGTGTGACAATGGGGGCGCGGCGCGTGAGCCGTGATCCTGACGCCATGTACGGTGAGAGAAGAGAATGATGAAGCCGCGCACATCCCGTTCGATGAGACTGCTTCGGCGATGGAAGGCCATACGAGGGATGGCTGCCGTCTTCCTGCTCACGGGGCTGCTCGCCGGGGACCTGGTCTCCCAGCAGGGCCCCGTCGCCGGCGCCGACCCATTCGCGACCCCGTGGTGGGATGAACTGGCAGATCCGGGTCTGACGGAGCTCTTGAGGGTCGCGGTCTCGGCAAACGGAGATCTGGGTGCGGCGGTGGAGCGGATACTCGAGGCGGAGGCCCAGACGAGACGCGCCCGCTCAGCCCTGTTCCCGACCCTTTCCGTCGACGGTCAGGCGAACACCGGGCCGATCGACGGTCTGGGGTTCCAGTTCGGCGGGATCCCCCAGGGAGGGGACGTGCAGGACCTCCCTGCACGGTTCTACACCGGGTCGATCAACGCCCGGGCCAGCTACCGGCTGAGCGCGTGGGGCCAGGAGTATCGCTCGATGCAGGCGAGCAGGTTGGAGGAGATGGCGCGGCGGGGTGATGAGGACGGCGTCGCGCTGGATCTGATCGGACAGGTCGCGACCGCCTACTACGACGCGGTGGCGGCCGCTCGCCAGGTGGCGGTGATCACAGAGCAGGTGGAGTCCGGCAGTCGCCTGGCGCAGGTCATTCAGCTGCGGTTCGAGCGGGGCGAGGGCACGGCGCTCGACGTGCTGCAGCAGCGACAGCAGGTGGCGACGGTGCGCTCCACGCTGCCTCCCGCCCGCGCGGAACTACGGCTGGCGCAGACGCGACTGGAATCCCTGCTCGGACGAGACCCCACGGCCACGACCGTCGCGCTGGGGACGGATCTACCGGCGGTGCCGGACGAAGCTGGTCAGGCGATCTTCTCCGAACCCGCGGCGCGGCCGGATCTCCGCGGCGCCCAGGACCGTCTCGACGCGGCGGGTGTGCGAGTGTCCGAGGCCAAATGGAGTTATGCGCCCACGATCGACCTGTCCGCGAACACGGGTTCGCAGTTCTTCCGAAGCGTCGGGACGACGACGCAGTCTACATGGGGTGCGTCATTGAGTGTTTCGCTCCCGCTGTTCGATGGGCTGGATCGTTCGGGCCGGACGAGGGAGGCCTCGGCGAACGAGCGAGCGGCCCGATCGTCCTATGAGCAGCTGCGTCGTGACGCGGCAGCGGAAACGATGTCGGCCGGAATCCAGCGAGAAGAGCAGCAGGCACAGCTCGAGGCGCTGCGGGAGCAGTTGCAGGCCTCGGAGCGCGCGTTTCAGGAGTCCCGTCGCAGGTACCTCGCGGGGCTCGCCACGGTACTCGACGTGCTGGTCGCGATGGATGGCATGCAGCAATCCGAATTGAGCGTCATTCGCACCCAGCGCAGCCTGCTCGGTTCCTGGATCGAGTTCCGCCAGGCGATGGGCGGGCCCTGGACCACCGGGATTCGCGCGCGCTTGCTGGAGGTGTCATGAGTCGCCCGCGGAAGGCATTTCTGCTCCCGATCGCGGTCATCGTCGGGGGGCTGGTGATCGCGGTCGGGCTCGTGCGGCTGGCACCGCGCTCGGAGGCGTTCGTTCCGGAGCGGGCGGTTCCGACGGTTCGAACCGAGACGGTTCAGGTCGAGACAGCGCAGGCGACCGTGTCGGTGAGCGGGGTCACGTCTCCTGCCCGCGAGATCACCGTGCTCCCCGAAGTCACCGGGCGCGTGGACTTCATTTCGAGCGCGCTCGTCCCCGGCGGACGAGTACAGGCCGGCGACGTGCTCGTCCGAATCGAGGCTCGTGACTTCGAGCTCGCGCTCGAACAGCAACGGGGACAGGTGCGGAGCGCGGAGCTCGAGGTCGAACTCGAGATCGCGCGTCAGGAAACGGCCCTCCAGGAGTGGGAGATCCTCGGAGACGGCGGCGAACCGTCCCCGCTGGTGCTGAGAGAGAGTCAGCGCGCCGCGGCCGAGATGAACCTCCTCTCGAGCCGGAGCGCCCTCGCGAGGGCCGAGCTCGAGCTGGAAAGAACCGTGATTCGGGCTCCGTTCAACGCATCCGTCATCGAGGAATCCGTTGATGTCGGTCAGGTCGTCGGGCTCCAAACGACGATCGCTCGACTGGTCGGCACCGACCAGCTTCGGGTCACGCTTTCGGTGCGTCTGGAGGATCTCGCACTGATCGAGGTGCCGGGCAGCGCCGCGATCGTGAAGCAGCGATTGAGAACGGGCCAGACGATCGACCGGGCAGGCCGGGTCGTCGGACTGGTGGATCGGCTCGACCCGCAGACGCGCCGTGCCGAGGTCATCGTCATGATCGACGACCCGCTGGATGGAGGTGGCGATTTGCCGCTGCTGCCCGGCTCGAACGTCGAGGCCGAGATCGAGGGGAGGACCGCGGAGTCGGTCGTGCGCGTGCCCCGCGGTGCATTGTACGACGGGAACACGGTCTGGGTAGTGTCTCCCGAAGGCACCCTGGAGAGCCGGGTGCTCGAACCCGCGTGGGCTGACGACGACGCGCTATTCGTACGCGAGGGCCTCGCCGCTGGAGAGGAGATCGTCACCAGCCCGCTGATCGCACCCGTCGAGGGGACGCGAGTACAGCCGATTCGGGGCGACGGTTGATCGACCGATTCGAGGGACGACATGGCCCCATCGCCTGGATGGCCAGAAACCCGGTGGCGGCGAATCTCCTCATGTTCGTCATTCTGCTGGGCGGCTTTCTCTCGACTGCAGGGTTGAAGCAGGAGGTCTTTCCGGCCTTCGATCTCGACTTGATCACGGTGTCCGTCCCGTACCCGGGCGCGAGTCCGGCCGAGGTGGAGCAGGGAATCGTGCTGGCCATCGAGGAGGCAGTCCGAGGCGTGGAGGGTGTGCGACGCGTCACGTCCGTATCGGGCGAAGGGTCCGGATCGGTCTCGATCGAGCTCCTGCTGGGGGCCGAGCTGGATCGGGTTCTCGCCGACGTGACGAACCTCGTGGACCGAATCCCGTCCTTTCCGCTCGAGGCGGAGCGGCCCACCATCGCGGCCGCCGGACGGCGACAGCCGGTCATCTCCATCATCCTCTCGGGCGAACAGGATCTCGAGACCTTGCAGACCCTGGGCGAAGAAGCCCGGGAAGAGCTGCTCGCCATCCCCGGAATCACACAGGTCGATCTGACTGGCGGCCGACCGCTCGAGATGAGCATCGAGGTCCGGCGCGAGGACCTGCAGGCGTACGATCTCACGCTCGACGGCATCGCTCAGCAGGTAAGGGCAGCCTCGGTGGACATCCCCGGAGGCGAGGTCGAGACCACGAGCGGCGAGGTGCTGGTACGGGTCGTCGATCGCAGGCGCCGCGCGGAGGAGTTCAGGGACATCGTGATTCGGGCGGATGCGAGCGGCGGTGAGCTCCGGGTGGGAGACGTTGCAACGGTCCGCGATGGCTTCCAGGACACGGACCAGTCCCTCTACTACAACGGTGAACCGGCGATCCAGCTCGTGGTCTTCCGAGTCGGCAATCAGACCCCGACCGCGATTGCCAAGACGGTGCGGGAGTACGCGGCCGAGCTGACCCTGCGACTCCCGGACCCGATCTCGGTGTCCACCTGGAATGACGATTCGGAGACGCTCCGCGAGAGAATCGACCTCCTGTTCCGCAACGCGGCGGTGGGGCTGGTTCTCGTTCTGCTGCTGCTGGGCCTGTTCATGAACCACAGCCTGGCCGGCTGGGTCGCCCTCGGCATCCCGATCTCTTTCCTCGGGGCCTTCCTCGTGATGGTGCCAACCGATCTCTCCGTCAACGTCATAACGCTATTCGCGTTGATCGTCACGCTGGGTCTCGTGGTCGATGACGCGATCGTCGTGGGCGAGAACATCTACACGAAACGATCCGAGGGAATGGGGGCGGCAGAGGCCGCGATCATGGGCGCCCGCGAGATGGCGGTGCCGGTGACGTTCTCGGTGCTGACGACGATGGTCGCCTTCGCGCCTCTGCTCTTCGTACCGGGCGTGACCGGAAAGGTCTTCCGCCTGATCCCGCTCGTCGTGATCGCGGTCCTCTTCTTCTCGTTGATCGAGTCTTTCTTCATCCTGCCTGCCCATCTGTCTCACGATCGCAGCGGGAAGAAGGGGCTGTGGGACCGTGCGTTCGCCCCGATCGATCGTGGACAACGGCACGTCAGTCGCTGGCTCTCGGACTTCATCGAGCAGAGGTACAAGCCCTTCCTGAAACGGGCCGTCGAGGCGCGCTACCTGACCGTGGCCATCGCGACGTCGCTGCTGATCGTGACGGGCGGCGCAGTGGCCGCGGGTCTGGTGCCATTCAACTTCTTCCCACCGATCCCCGGGGACGTCGTCACTGCCAGCGCCCGTTTGCCCTACGGCACGAATCTCGGGAACACGCGCGTGGTCCAGGCCGAGCTGGAGAGGGGGCTTCAATCCGCGATCGAGAGCGCGGGCGGGGACGGCGCGGTCAGAGGCGTGATGACTCGTCTCGGGTCGGGTTCGGGGGGATCGAGCGCCCGCTCTCAGGGCAGCCATCTCGTCTCGGTCGAAGTCGCGCTGGTCCCGTCGGCGGAACGTGATTTCGATGCGGTGCAGTTCGAGAACTGGTGGCGCGATGCCTTGCCCGCGATGCCGGGCGTTGAGGTGGTGAAGATCAGCGGTACCTCGACGCAGGGGCCCAGTGCGGGGTCGGCCGTGAGCGTCGAGCTGAGCTCCCAGGACCCTGGCCAGCTCGCGCGGGCATCCCAGTATCTCGCAGCGCGGATCCGCGAGTTCCCCTCGCTCGTGAACGTCGACAACACCTACACCGACGGGAAGCCGCAGCTCGATTTCAGACTCCGCGACGAGGCTCGCGCGTGGGGTCTTACCAGCACCGACGTCGCCCGAGCCATTCGCTCTTCGTTCTTCGGCGCCGAAGCGCTTCGCGAGCAACGCGGCCGAAACGAGCTGAAAGTGATGGTGCGCCTGCCCGAGGATCAGCGGGCTTCGGAGAACGACATCGAGCAGTTGCTCGTGGGCCTGCCCGACGGAGGAACCGTGCCCCTGGCCTACGTGGCCGATGTCAGCCGGGGACGCTCGCCGACCGAGATCAATCGGGACGACGGACGGCGCATCGCCACGGTGACCGGCGAACTGGCGTTCGGAGTGGCGTCGTCCCGACCGGTGATGGCCTCACTGACCCGGGACATCCTCCCCGAGATGCGCGAGTCCTTTCCGGGCGTAGAATCCCGCTTCTCGGGGCAGGCGCAGGAGCTGAACGACAACCTGAGCTCGCTCGGGCCGATGTACCTGGTCGCGATGCTGCTGATGTTCGCGATGATCGCGATCCCGTTCAGGAGCTACCTCCAACCCCTCGTCGTCATGGCCGCCGTTCCGTTCGGCATCGTGGGCGCCGTCATCGGTCACCTCGTGATGGGATTCGAACTCAGCATGGTGAGCGCGTTCGGGATCATCGCGCTGTCCGGGATCGTCGTGAACGACTCGCTCGTGCTGGTGGATTCGGTCAACCGCTACCGGGCGGAGGGAATGACGTTGATCCCGTCCGTGATCGAGGGGAGCGCCCGACGTCTGCGGCCGATCGTTCTCACGTCGCTCACAACGTTCATGGGTCTGGCTCCGATGATCCTCGAGGACTCGGCGGCGGCCCGCTTTCTCGTGCCGATGGCGATCAGTCTCGGCTTTGGGGCGCTGTTCGTCACCGCGATCGCCCTGCTGGTCGTGCCGTGTCTCTATGTGATGGCGGAAGACGTGCGCGGAGGGACGTGACGTGATCGGATAGTGTCTGTCGGGCAGGCCGCGCTTTCCGACGCTCCCTGCGACCGCCCAAGTCGCTGTCGCACAACGGATTGCGGCGGGGCAACACCCCCTGGGCCGGACAGCCTCCCCCGTCGGCCTGTATCGGAGGGGCAGCGCCCACGGTGACTTACCGGATCCGCTCCAGGGATTCGAGGCCGTTCACCCCGAGATTACAGTCGCGTCGATGCGACAATGCGCCAATCCCCCCGTTCCCTGTGAGTGGACAAGTCCCTGTCGGTTGGGCGGTTGCACGCTGGCACGCCCCGAGGTCCCCGATCCTGCAAGGCGACCGCACGAGCGTCGCGACGAAGTTCGCGCGAGAGGGCATAGATGCGGGGGACCGGGGTGTTTCGAACAGACGATCAGTACTGGCGCGGCTGCCTGGCAGCTCTGACGCAGACGCAGAGGCTGTCGAGGGTCTCGGCGATCGGCGTGGCTATCGCCGCCACTCTTGGCCTGGGCCACGGCGTCGGTCGGCTCGCCGTCGGCGGACACGAGACGGCCCGGAGCATCTCCGCCGCTCAGTCCCTCACCCACATGCGCGGGTTTCCCGTCGACACTCTGGACGATCGATCCACCGCGGCTCGTCATGTGTCGATCTGGCGGCGCGATCTTCGGCGGACCCCTGGGGGTCTTCTCGACGCGTACCTCGCTCGACCCGAGCCCTGGCGGGACGAGTTACTCCCGATCCTCGCGGCCCACAGCGTCCCGCCCGAGTTCCTCTATCTCGCTCTCCAGGAGAGCGGCATGGACCCCGCCGCGGAGAGTCCGGCCATGGCTGTCGGTCTCTGGCAATTCACGGAGCCCACCGCCCGTCAGTACGGCCTGACCATCCAGGACGGCATCGATGAGCGTCTTGACTGGCGCCTCTCCACCGAGGCTGCCGGGCGCTATCTGCGCGACCTCTACGACCGTTTCGGGACGTGGGAGCTGGCCGCCGCGGCCTACAACAGCGGTCCCACACGCGTCTCGCGTGCGCTGGAGACCAGCGGTTCGGACAGCTACTGGCAGCTGATCGAGGCGGGGCATCTTCCACGCGAGACCCGCGAATACGTGCCGAAGTTCCTCGCGATCGTGGAGCTGGCCGGGGAGCGAGTCGGCCTCGGGGCCTCCCCCTAATCGCGTCCGTCCTCTGCCGTTCGACCAAAAGCCGCAGCCACGAAGCTCATTGCCGCGATCAGCAGGAATGCCATCAAGGCCGCGACGTATCTAGTCGGCGCACTTTCCGATGGGCTCACCACGTTCCACCACAGCAGGACCTGGCCGACCACGTTCGCGAGGATATCCGGGGCGAGAGTCGACGTGCCGAATGCGGGTCGATACCCGGCTCGAGCCACGGTCCGCGCCCAGAGAATCCACCCGATGAGGCCGATCGGAGCGAAGATCAGGCTACTGACCCTCCAGACACTTGGACCCGAAAGCCCAAATCCGGTGGCGAGCACGGGGAGGAACGCCCCCACGAGGGCCGCGATCCCGATCTCCGCCACCCCCCGCAGACGCAGTCGCTGTAGCTCCGAGCGGCTCGACTTGAAGACGATGACGATCGTCGAGAAGCCGACGAAGGCGGCAGCGATCTCACCGAGAGTGAGAAGAACATCCTGCTGTTCCACTGAACCTCCAGTCGCGGGATTCGGGCGAGGGCCGTGCCGGTGTCAGCGACATGTCGCTTCGGGGAGTCTCAGAAGACGGGCGGCGTTGTCGCAAAGGATGGCCCGCTTTTCATCGTCCGTCAGATAGTCCGCCTCGAGCACGGCGTCGATGCCCACCTCGACTCCGCTCGTCAGCCCGGAGTCCGATCCGAACACGATCCGATCGGCGAAGCCGGCTCGAACGAGTCGCTCGACGAATGCGTGGTACTCGGCCCGCGGGAAGAAATCCGTGTACTGGAGTAGCCCGATCTCAGCGTAGACCTGCGGATACTGGTGCAGCGTCATCACCATCTCGTCGGCCCGCGGCCAACCGGCGTGTACGACGACGACGCGCACACCAGGGTGCCTGAGCAGGGCATCCTCGAGAAGCAGAGGATTGCCGGCGGCACCCCTGTAGTTCGGAACCACGAAGTTCGTGGCCCCCGGGTACGCGACTCCGGGGAACGCGGGGCCCATATGGACGAAGACCGGGAGGTCGTACTCTTCCGCGAGCGCGAAGTATGGCTCGAATGCGTCGTCCGACGGACTCATCCCGAGAAACTGAGTCGTGACCTCGCCAAGCGCCTGCACGCGCCCGGCCTCGATGTCCGCTCGCAACGTAGCCATGTCTGGCCAGTCGCCACCCGATTCGAAACACGGTCGACCGTGCATTACGGCGCGGCCCTCGATGCACGGGAAGAGCAGGCCGGGAATGACCGTGACGTGCTCCTCGAGGACATCGCGCCACGGGTGTAGCACGTCCGGTACGCCCGTCAACATGACTGCCCTGATGTTCAGGCTGTCGATCCGCCCTAACCGCGATCGCAGTGTCTCGAGCGACTCGGCGACCGGGCCCTCGGTCATCGGAGTGTGTACATGGAGGTCGATGAGGGGCGGTCGATCGGTGGGCTGCGCGGACTGGGCGAGGAGTGAGGCGGGCAGCGACAGAAGCGCGACACAGATCCAGACCCTCGGGCCCATACTTACTCCATTGCGGGGGGCGATCGCTACCATTCTGCACCCGATCTCGGCATGGCGGCAATGAGCGCCTGTGCGCTCTCCCCGGACAAGATCATCCGGGACCGCCCCCAGTCATCGAACACTCCATTGCCGATCGCGGCAAGGGACGATACCCTTCGTCGCTAGTTGAGACTGGTTATCAACTAGCGGGAATCATTATCGACAATCGGCCGGGCAGGCACCGTCCGATCCACTCGATTCGTGGTCCGGAGGCTTGGGCGTTGTTGGACAGGAAATATGTGGGGCTACTGGCGATCGCCGTTTCCGTAGCGGGCTGCGCCACCACGGGAGTGAGTGCCCCTTCCACAACGGAAGCGTCGATGCTGGAGAACGAGCGGGTCTGGGATCCTGCCGACGGAGTGCTCGTAATGGCCCATGGGGGGACCGACGAGTGGAACGCCTCGGTCAGGGACGCGGTAGCCCCGCTTGAATCCGAGTTCCCTACCAGAATCGCGTTCGGGATGGCGGATCCGGCGACTCTGCAGGAGGCGATCGACCAGCTGGAAGCGTCCGGTGTGCGCCGAATCGTCGTCGTTCGGCTCTTCGTCTCGGGCGAGTCGTTCCGACATCAGACCGAGTTTCTCTTAGGCAAGCGACTTGATCCGCCACCGTCCGGCTCGGCCTTCCATGGAGGCGCGGAGACACTGAAGCCACTCGAGGTCTCGAGCGTGATCGAGTTGGACGACCAGGGGCTGATCGATGGGCCCGAGGCCGCCGCGATCCTGAGTGAGCGCGCGAAAAACCTGAGTCGCGAGCCCGACTCCGAGGTGGTCTTGATGATCGGGCACGGGAGCGGGAACGAGGGAGCGAACGAGCGGATCCTCGAGGGTATGGCCACGGCCGCCAGGGCAGTTAGACGCCATGGCTTCGCCGATGTTGGTGTCGCCACACTACGGGAGGATTGGCCAGAACAACGAGAGCGCGCCGAGCCGCGAATACGGGCCTGGGTCGCGGACCATGCGGCTGACGGGAAACGTGTTGTCGTCGTCCCGTTTCGACTTTCCGGCTTTGGGCCCTACGCCCAGGTATTGAAGGGGCTCGCGTACGATGCGGATGGTCGTGGGTTCCTGCCGCACCCCGCGATCAGCGACTGGATTCGACGGCGTGCGTACACCGTACTCTATGATAGAGCCCTGGCGGATCGCGTGAAGTGACCGGCCGGCGCTAGGGGGCGGGATCGCGGGACGAAGTCTTCCGCACCCGCCGAGCCATGGCCCAACCCGTAGCTACCATGACCAGTACGGTGAGCTGAAGCGCCGTCAGCAGGATCGTGTCGAACCACGGATTCCCGGTGAATCCGAAGGTGTGATACGCCAGGAACGGTCCAAACGCTCGCCAGATCGCCGGTCGCCGCTGCACCACCTCGCCGGTTAACTGTGAGATGTGAATGTCCGAATCGTCGGGGTCAGCGAACCGGAACCGGTACGTCGGGACCCGGGCGTTGAAGTCCATCCAGTATTCGTCAGACTCGACCGCCGCTCCCTCTGGTTCCCCATTGACCACTTCTCGTCCGGCCCGGGCGGCGAGTTCGGGCGACAGGCGATCCAGCGACTCACCGGTTCCGGCGTCGATCAGGGCGCCGTTCGCATTTCGCTCAGGGTAAGCGATCCAGAACCGTCGGTCTCCGATCGCCCTCCACTCGTAGCGCTGGATCGGTCGACCCGACGCACGGGCCTCATCGGGCAGGGCGGCGGCGATCGTCGAGGGCGTGGCGAGCCGTTCGGTCGTCTGGATCCCTCCGGCCCAGTCGGTCCTGAACGACCCCTGCCCCCTGAAGCGCGGCTCGATGAGGCCGAGATTGAACCATAGGTATGCGCCGACGAGCATCTGGGTCGCGAGCAGAAGGCCGGCAACGGGGGCGAGCCGGGCGTGAACCCGCCGGCTCCGGCGTACCGCGGGCGTCCATCGCTTGCGGGACTCGCGACGAGTCCACCACAGAACGTACCCCAGCAAGACCACGAGCAGCGAGACGCCGGCCAGTGAATAGAGGACCGCCGTGAAGAGACGAACGCTGTCTCCCCACTGCCAGACGTGGATGTTCCGATATGCCGTCTCGAACCACGACGCGAGCGGGTCGGTGCGTCGCAGGATCCGCCCCGATGCCCGCGAGAAGACGAGCCGAGACGGCTGTTCGCCGTCCATCTCCACCTCGACCGCGGGCACCCGGTCGACGGTGTAGTACCGGTTGAACTCGTCGTCCTCGTTGATCACGGCGGCGTGGGTATCCGTCAGCTGATCGTCGATGACCTCGCGCAGCAGCGTGTCCGGAAGAGGGTCGAGACGCTCGAGGGTTCGAGCGTCGTACACTCGCTCCAGGTCGAACGGCCCCGGCTTCACGATGTAGGCTGGAGTTCCTCCCAGGGGTTCCAGACGGAGCCAGTAGAGGCGCTCGAGTCCGTCCCGTCGCAAATGGTCCATGAGCGACGAAGGGGGCGTCAGCGTCTCGTCCTCCAGCGCCGGAGTCCCCGTGTGATAGGGCTCGAGTTCGTACACCCCCTGCAGCCCGTTCGGGAGCACCAGGGCGACGCCGTGGAGCACGAAGGAGGAGAGGATCCACGCGATGATGGGGATCGTGGCCAACAGGCCGAGCGCGCGGTGAAAGCGTTTGATCCTCAGGCCGGTCTTCGGGTTCATGGGGCTCTATCAGGGATAGGGTGTCTGGACAGATGTCTCCAACAAGGATGGCCTCGCCGGATGAAGGGTGGGCCAAGGCCGCATGAAGTGTCCTTAACCCGCAGCTTCCCGGCGCACCTTGAGAGGATCTGAGGGTAACTCCCCGTCGCAGAGGCGGCCTTCAGTCCCCCCCTCACGCTTCCACCTGCGGGCCACTACGGGGCAACAGCACGGTGAAGGCGGCCCCTCCCTCTGCCAGGTTCTCGACCCGCGCCTGTCCCCCGTGCGCCCTGGCGATCGCCCGGACGATCGCCAGCCCCAGGCCTGATCCTCCGGGATCAACAGATTCTGGCGAGCGGTAGAAGCGCTCGAACACCCGCTGGAGGTCCTCAGGGGGGATGCCCGGGCCGTCGTCGCTCACCGTGATGACGGCGTTCCCGTTCCGCGTCGTGAGCGCAACCTCCACGCGTCCGCCAGGCGGCGCGAACTTCAGCGCGTTGTCGGTGAGGTTCCATGCCAGTCGGTCGAGCAGGGCACCATCGCCCACCATTCGTAAGGGACCCTCGCTCGCGACCGTGAGGGCGACGTCCCGCGCCGTGGCTCGGGGTTGCAGTCGCTCGACCACGCTGGCGACGCGTTCACAGAGATCGACCTGGGCCAGGCGCGGCTTGATCGCCCCCGCGTCGGAGCGCGCGAGCGTGAGAAGATTCTCCGCCATGTCGCTGAGTCGCTCGGCCTCTTCCAGAGCGCTGTCCAGGACGCGCCGATACTCGTCCGGGGATCGCTCCCGCCTGAGCGCCAGTTCCAACTCGCCTCTCAGTGCGGTGAGAGGCGAACGCAACTCGTGGCTCGCGTCCGTGGTGAAACGTCGTTGAGTCTCGAACGCCTCATCGATGCGGTCGAGCATCGTGTTCAGGACACCCACCAGACGCTCGTACTCCCGTATGTCTGCGTGGGCGCTGATGCGGTGCCCGAGGGTGCCGGCTCCAATCGCCTCGGTCTGATCTATGATCTCGTGAACGGGCCGGACGGTGCTTGCGCCCAGCCACCAGCTACCAACGAACGTCCCGCCTCCGACGATGATCACCACGGCGGCGAGGAAATAGCGCACGAGCTGGAGCGTCCTATCTCGTGCAGCCAGCGGGGCGGCAACCTCGAGCACATGCTCGATGTGGGGTGCGCCTTGCCGCGACAGCGGGTAATAGAGAGCCCGAATCGGTTGGCCCTCGTACTCGTCCTCCCGCCATACAGGCCCCTCGCTCGCGGCCGCGAGCAGCTCATGGTCGAGCGGGAGGTCCGAGACCATGTATCGGCTCCGAAGCAGACTGACGCCGGACTCATTCCAGACCTGTGCGTATCGATTCAGGTCGCGAAGCGATTCAGCTTCCTCGGGAGTGAGATCCCACTCCTGAAACCGCATCTGACCGGTCGGATCGTCCGTCACGGAGACGGCCTGGATCGAGGCGACGCTGAGAAGGCTCGCGTCGATCTGTCTGTTGAGCACGGCCCGGAGGGCCAGGTACCCCACGAGTGCTGCGGCTGACGCCGCCACCACCATCGCTACGGCGAAGCGGGTCGCGAGCTGCCCGCGGAACGAACGCTTCATGAGGGCTCGTCGCGGCTGAGCATGTACCCTACCCCACGAATCGTGTGTATGAAGGTGAGCTCCGACGCGACGTGGAGTTTCTTCCGCAGGTTCGCGACGTGAACGTCGACGACGTTGCTCATGGGATCGAAGTGCAGATCCCAGACCTTCTCCAGTAACTCGGTGCGGCGGATCACCTCTTCCGAATAGAGCATGAAGTGCTCGAGGAGCTGGAACTCCTTGGGAGTGAGAGAGAGCCTGGTCCCTCCCACTGTCACGACGTGGCGGAGGCGATCCAACTCGATGCCCTCGTACGACAGCCGCTCTAGCCTCTGCCCACCGCCACGACGCAGAAGGGCTCTGATTCGGGCGAGAAGCACGTCGAACGCGAACGGCTTCGTCACATAGTCGTCCGCCCCCGCGTCGAGGCCCCTGACGACGTCCTCGGTTGCGTCGCGCGCGGTTAGCAGGAGAACCGGCACGCGCTTACCCTCCTGACGCACTTCACGGACGATCTCGTACCCGCTCTTCCCCGGCAGCATGACGTCCAATACGAGCAGGTCGTAGTCATAGACGGCGGCCTTCAGGGCGCCGTCCGTTCCATCGTGCGCGACATCGACGGCGTACCCCTCTTCGCGCAGCCCCTTCTCCACGAAGCTGGCAACCTTCTTGTTGTCTTCGACGACGAGGATCCTCAACGCTGGTCGCTCCCGGTCAGAGCCCACGAGTCGGAATGAAACCCACCCTCGGCGGATCGGAAACCCCGCTTAACGATAAGAATGGCCTTCCGAGCCTGAACCCTTCCTGAGCCGAACGTGAAGATCTCTTAATCCAGGCTTCGTGATCTCTTGGCCAACGGTATCCGAGTTTCTCCTTATCGGCCGATTCTCGAGGAAGGAACGCATGGTACTGGACGGACATCGAATCCGATCGCAGACGCCCCGTCGAGGACCCAACCGGTGGGTTCTGGCCCTCATGGCGAGCTTCGCGGTCATTGTGCCTGTGGACGCGCAAGATCGTGTCGTTGACCACCTGACGCTGGAGGGGGCTTTGGCCGAGGCGCGTGCGGCCAATCCGGCGCTCCGTGCGGCGCGGCTTCACGCGGACGCTGCCGACGCGCGAGTCTCGCAAGTGGGTGCACTGCCGGACCCCGCGTTCGCGTTCATCCTCAAAAACCGGCCGCTGGACGGGTTCGGGACGGCGGAGCGGATGACGATGAACAGCTTTCAGCTGCGTCAGACGCTGCCCTGGCCGGGCAAGCTCGGCTTTGCAGAGGAGGGTGCCGCGCACCTCGCGGAGGCGGCCGAGCTTTCGGCCGACGAGTCCGAGGTCCTCCTTCTGTCTCGAGTGAAAGCCCTCTACTTCGAGATCGCGTACATGGACCGGGCACTGGGGATCATGGAAGGGACCCGCGACCTTCTTCGCGAGTTTCTCGACGTCTCGAATACCCTGTATGCCGTGGGTACCGGGTTGCAGACAGATGTTCTCCAGGCCCAGGTCGCGGTCGCCAGCATGACCGAAGACATCATCGTGATCGAGCAGCGGAGACTCGCCATGGCGGCCCGATTCAACGCGTTGCTCGGTCGCGATGCGCGGGTGGCCGTTCCGGCCCTCGAGCTCGAGCCTCCGGGAGAGGCCCTTCCCAGCGTGGATCGGCTGGCTTCGGTCGCGGAGGAGACGCGACCCGCCCTGCGGGCTGCCGAGCAGGTGGTGGAGGCCGCAGGTTCGGGTGTCGACGCGGCCCGGCGAGCGATCTATCCAGACTTCGCGCTCATGGCGGAGTACTCTCACCGCCCCGAGTTCAGCGACATGCTGAGCCTCAGTGTGGGAGTCAACATCCCGCTGTGGGCGGGTTCGAAGCAGCTCGCGGCCCGCGACGAGGCTGCCGCCGGACTCGCCATGCAGGAGGCGGTCTATCGGGATCTCGTCAACGAGACCTATGCGAGAATCGCGGAAGCTCATGCCGAGGCCGAGAGCGCCCGGCGCCTCTCGACCCTCTACGAGACGTCGATCGTTCCCCAGGCTCGCGCGGCCGTAGAGTCCTCGTTGTCAGCCTACCGGGTGGGACAGGTCGACTTCATGACGCTCGTGCAGAACGAGCTCACGGTGAACCGATACGAGATCGAGACCGTTCGGTTGACTGCCAGTTATCACGCTGCCGTAGCCGCGCTCGAGGCGCTGGTCGGCGGCCCCCTGGAGGAAGTGCCATGACGTCACGAAGACGCGCGCGGCGATCGTCGGCGCACCCCTGGCTGCTTGGCCTGTTGGTGTGGTTGGCATGCGGCGGCGAGGTAGAACCGGTGCCGGAGGCCGAAGACCACAGCGAGCACATGCCGGAGGCGGTCGCGACGCCCCCCGAGGTCGATACCGCGCAGGCAATCCGGGGTGTCGTGCACCTCACGGCCGATCAGGAGCGAGCTCTGGGCGTGACGTACACCACCGTAGGTCGCGCATCCGTCGCCCGGACGATCCGGACGGTGGGCCGAATCGACGCGCCCGAGCCGAATATCGCCGACATCACGCCGAAGATCGATGGGTTCGTGGAACGACTGCACGTGGCGTCCACCGGCGAAACAGTCCGGCGCGGTCAGGCCCTGCTGACCATCTACAGCCCCGAACTGGTCGCCACGCAGGAGGAGCTGCTCACCGCCCGGCGCCTGGCCGGTCGGATCGACCCGACCGCCGGCGAGGCGTACGCAAACGCGCAGTCGATGTTGTCCGCTGCGCGCCGCCGGCTCGAGTACTGGGACATCACGGAGGACCAGATCGCAGGGCTGGAGGAGAGCGGAGAGGTCACGAAGACCCTCACGCTCGTCGCCCCCGTGAACGGCATCGTGCTCGAGAAGGACGTATTCGAAGGGCAGCGAGTGACGCCGGGAATGAGGCTGTACCGACTGGCGGATCTCTCGACCGTCTGGGTGGAGGGCGAGGTGTTCGAGCAGGACCTGCAGTTCGTCGAGACTGGCTCGCAGGCGCACATCGAGGTCGCCGCCTATCCCGGGGAACACCTCATGGGCACGGTGTCCTTCGTCTATCCGACCGTCGAGGTGGAGAGCCGCACCAACCGCGTGCGCATCACCGTGCCGAACCCCGGCCTTCGCCTCAAGCCGGGAATGTTCGCGACGGTCTTCTTCGACGTACAGGCAATCCGGGATGACGTCGCGGTGCCGCTGGATGCCGTGATTGTCACCGGCGAGCGGAATCTCGTTTTCGTGCGGGACGCGGAGGGAATGCTGTCGCCGCGTGAAGTCGTGTTGGGTGCGAGGGCAGGGGACCGGGTCCAGATCCTCGAGGGTCTGACGCCAGGTGAGACGATCGTCGCGTCCGCCAACTTCCTCGTCGATGCCGAATCTCGCCTCGGGGCGACGGGTGGTGCGATGCCGGGAATGCAACACGCCGGGCACGGGTCAGCTATCGAGCCGGCGGAGCCCGACACCGCGACGGCGTCCGAGCACGACGGTCACGATGATTGAGTGGGTGATCGACTGGTCGCTGCGGAACCGATTTCTGGTTCTGCTGGCGACGGCCGGTCTGGTGCTGGCCGGCATCTGGGCGATGACCACGACGCCCCTGGACGCGATCCCCGATCTGTCCGACGTGCAGGTCATCATTCAGACCGACTTCCGCGAGCAGGCACCTCAGATCGTGGAAGACCAGATCACGTACCCGATCGCGTCCGAGATGCTGAAAGTTCCCGGAGCTCGCGTCGTTCGCGCGTTCTCGTTCTTCGGGTTGAGCCTCGTGTACGTAATCTTCGAGGACGGCACAGACATTTACTGGGCCCGGTCACGCGTTCTCGAATACCTGAACGGCATCAGGCAGCAGTTGCCTTCCGGCGTCGAGCCGACCCTCGGCCCCGACGCGACGGGTGTCGGTTGGGTCTACGAGTACACGCTCGAGTCGGACAGCCTGGACCTGGCCGAGCTACGGACACTACAGGACTGGTACATCCGGTATCAGCTCACGGCGGTCCCGGGAGTGTCGGAGGTCGCGAGCCTCGGCGGATTCGTGAAGCAGTACCAGGTCGAGGTGAACCCTGAACGGCTGCGCGCCTTCGACATTCCCGTCACGCGAGTCGCCCAGGCGATCGGGGCGCACAACATCGACATCGGCGCCCGCGTCCTCGAGATGGGCGGCCGCGAGTACATGATCCGCGGCCTCGGGTATCTCGAAGGTACCGAGGACATCGAGAACGTCGCGGTCGGGGCGACGCCCGGCGGCACTCCGATTCGAGTATCCGACGTCGCGATGGTGCAGGTCGGTCCCGCTCCTCGTCGCGGCGCGGCGGACCTCAACGGTCGGGGCGAGGTGGTGGCGGGCATCGTCGTGATGAGGTTCGGTTCGGACGCGCTCGCGACGATCGATCGGGTCAAGGAGCGCCTGAGAGAGATAAACGAGGGGCTCCCGGCCGGAACCCGGCTGCTTCCCGCCTACGACCGGAGCGATCTCATCCATCGGGCGATCGACACGCTCCGCGAGAAGCTGCTCGAAGAGTCGCTGATCGTCGCCGTGGTGACCGCCGCCTTCCTGCTGCATTTCCGCTCCGCGCTCGTGGCGGTCGTGACGCTCCCGCTCGGGATCCTCATCTCTTTCATCGTCATGCGGCTGATCGGGGTCAACGCGAACATCATGAGCCTCGGTGGGATCGCGATCGCGATCGGCGCCATGGTCGATGCCGCGATCGTGATGGTCGAGAACATGCACAAGCATCTCGAACGGGCGGACCCCGAAACGTCGCGCTGGCAGATCGTGTCCGAGAGCGCCCGGCAGGTGGGGCCACCGATCTTCTTCTCGCTCCTGATCATCACGTTCAGCTTTCTCCCGGTCTTCGCCCTCGAGCAGCAGGAGGGGCGTCTCTTCAAGCCGCTCGCGTATACCAAGACCTTCGCGATGGCCGGCTCGGCCCTGCTCGCGGTCACCGTCGTACCTGTCCTGATGGGCTATCTGGTTCGGGGTCGCATACGACCCGAACAGCAGAATCCGGTGAACCGTTTTCTTCGCTGGTGTTATCGCCCGGTTCTCTCGTTCGTGCTCCGTCGCCCGTGGGTCGTGCTTGGCACGGCCGCCCTCATTCTGATCGGGACGATCTATCCCTGGCAGCGGCTCGGCAGCGAGTTCATGCCGCCGCTCCAGGAAGGGTCCATCCTCTTCATGCCGACCACGGTGCCGGGCGTCTCGATCGCACAGGCGCGCGAGATCATGCGCTATCAGGACAGCGTGCTCGCTTCGTTCCCCGAGGTCGAGACGGTTCTCGGGAAGGCCGGCCGCGCCCAAACGGCGACGGACCCCGCACCCCTGGACATGTTCGAAACCACCGTGACGCTGAAACCGAGGGACGAATGGCGTCCGGGGCTCGAGTACGACGAGCTGCTGCGTGAGATGGATCAGGCCGTGGCGCTGCCCGGCGTGACGAACGCCTGGACGATGCCGATCAAGGGGCGCATCGACATGCTGGCCACGGGCATCCGGACCCCGGTCGGGATCAAGATCTTCGGTCCGGACCTCGATACCCTGCAGGCACTCGGCGAACAGGTCGAGCGAATCATGCAGGACATCCCCGGAACGCGGAGCGCGTTCGCCGAGCGCGGGGTCTCGGGTTTCTACGTGGACATCGATATCGATCGGCAGGAGGCCGCGAGGTACGGCCTCAACGTGGGTGATGTGCACGCGGCCATCATGGCGACTGTCGGCGGCATGGATGCGACGATGACGGTCGAGGGTCGCGAGCGGTACGCGGTAAACGTGCGCTATCCCCGAGAGCTGCGCGACGATCTGCAGAAGCTGCGCGAGGTTCTGGTCCCCGCCCCCGATGGAACGCAGATCCCCCTCGGCCAGATCGCGACGGTCGAGGCGATCCAGGGACCGATGGCGGTGAAAACGGAGAACGCGTTTCCCGTAACGACGATCTTCGTGGACATCGAGGGCGTCGACGTCGGAACGTACGTGGCAGACGCCCGCCGGATCGTAGCCGAGCAACTGATCCTTCCCACCGGCTACACTTTGCAGTGGAGCGGGCAATACGAGTTCATGCAGCGCGTGCGTGAGCGCTTGGGGGTCGTGGTGCCCATCACGCTCGCGATCATCTTCCTTCTCCTCTACCTGAACTTCCGCGGCGTCGCGGAATCTCTGATCGTGATGCTGGCCCTGCCGTTCTCACTCGTCGGCGGTGTCTGGTTTCTTTGGCTGCTCGGCTACAACACGAGCGTCGCGGTCTGGGTCGGCTTCATCGCACTGGCTGGAGTCGCGGCCGAAACGGGGGTCGTGATGCTGATCTACCTCGACGAGGCGTTCGATCGCCGTCGGGAAGAGGGTCTGCTCCGGACCAGAGACGACGTCGTCGATGCCGTCAGGGAGGGAGCTCTCGAACGCCTGCGACCGGTGGTCATGACCGTCGGGACAGTGATCGCTGCCCTCGTCCCGATTCTCTGGAGCACGGGGACCGGTGCCGATGTGATGAAGCGGATCGCCTCGCCGATGGTCGGGGGCATGCTGACCGCGACGGCCCTCACCCTACTCGTTATCCCGGCCATCTACCTTCTCTGGCGTGCAGCGCAGGTGAGACGTCAGCCGGACCTCGCAGGAGTTCCAAGCACGATCGACCCCCCAGGCAGTGATGAGACCTTCCCAACAACAGGAGCCCAGTCGTGACGTTTCGAAGAACCGGAATTCCGATCCTGGCCGTCGCCGCATGTCTGATCCTGAGTCCCGCGACCGTACGCGGCCAGGAGGCCGAATCCGCCGAGCGGGCGGTTCGTGAAGTCGTAGAGTCGTTTCGTTCAGCATTGGGCGCGGGCGATTCGACGACGGTCATCCGTCTGCTTCACCCCGACGTGCGGATCTACGAAGGGGGTCACGCTGAGACCCGCGCCCAGTACCGTAGCGGTCATCTGCGAGGCGACATCTCCTTCCTTCAGTCGGTGGAGTCGGAGACAACCTCGGATCAGGTCGTGATTCAGGGTGACATGGCGCTGTACATGAGGGAGGACAGGAAGACGGGGACCGTCCGCGACCGGGAGATCGACTCGCGCGGAACAGAAACACTGGTTCTCGTGAGGACCCCCGACGGCTGGAGGATCCGCCACATTCACTGGTCGAGCCGCTAGGCGTTCACGCTCGACCGAGTCGCTTCTGGATTGCTCCCCGGGGTGGTGCGTCAGCGCTCGTCTTCGAGCAGGGACTTCACCCCGGGTAGCCAGTTCGTCCACAGGATGATCTCGGGGCCCGCCACTCCGACGGCGCGGGCCAACAGGAACTGCGATCCATCCGGCGTGATGTCGTACGACGCGGCCGTCGCGTCCTCGATGCCGGCACCGTAGAACTCCCCCTCGAACAGCCTCGTCCTTCCGGTCACGGTCAGCTGGTTCGTGTCCGTCCCCGACACGTCCGCGGACATGAACGCTCGTCCCAGGCGGTAGTAGATGCGGCGGCCATCCGGAGACCACACGGGTTCGGAGCCTCCGCCTGCGGAGATCTGCACGCGCCCGCCGCCGCCCACGGGTCGCGCATAGACTTCGTAGCGTCCCGACTCGTTCGATGCGTAGGCCAGCCACCGGCCGTTTCCGGAGAACCGCGGGGCGACCTCGTTCGCGGGGTTCGTGGCGAAATCGGTGACGGTTCCGTCGTCGACGTTCAGAAGCACGATGTCGAACTCTGTCAGCATCGGGTTCGATGCGAGATTTGTGTTGACCGCCAGCAGCCGGCCGTCAGGAGAGAGATCGAGTGCGTCGGGACGTCGGTCCGTGATCTCGGCGAAGACGGAGGGTGTGTCGCTGGCGTCCGTCGCCGTCGAGTGGATCGGCCTTCGGTGATCCACGGTCACGATACGTCGGCCATCGGGCGTCCAGTTGATCGACCGTGGGCCGTACCCGACCGGCACCGGTGACAGGGTCCGCGTCGCGATGTCATAGAGCCACGTCCCGACGGTCCCTCCGAAGTCGCCCGTCATGGCCACGCGCGAGCCGTCAGGCGAGTAACGCCCGCGGAATCGGGTCGTGCTATCGCTCTCGACCAGGGGTGTCGCGTTGCCCCGAGGGTCGACCAGCACCACCTCGTAGTGGGTCGGACGTCGCTGGAAGATCAGGTTGCCGTTGGCGGCCAGCACACCATCGGTCGCGCCGGTCGGGATCCCGGGGATCGCGACCGGGCCCGACGTAACCGTCCCGCTCTCGAGGTCGAACCCGGCGGCCATGAACACGCCGCCGCCGTCCACGTAGACCAGCACTCCGTCGCTCCAGCCCACTACCTGTCGGGCAGGCAGGTCCGTACGGCGCGGTTCGGCGTCCGAGAGCCCGATGGTGCTGAGCACGACCCCGCCGGTCTGGATGTCCAGGTATCCCGCAGTTTCATCGTCCGGGAAGACCACGGGATTATGGTGCATTCCCCAGGATACACCTTCCGACTCGGGCGGTCCGGTCACGATTCGCAGCGTCGTATCGCCCGACGCGCCCAGTATCGAGATGCCGGGGCTGTCGTCCACGTATCCCAGCATTCCGAGCACCAGGCCGTGCGTCCCCGACCAGCTGATGCCGATCGGCGGGGCCACGAGCCTCGCGACCTCGATCGGCGCGCCACCGTCGAGCGACATCCGGGATACCCCGCCGTCGGCGTTGACGAAGGCGACGGACCGGCCATCGGGAGAGATCGCCGGGAAGGACGCGCCCTCGGTCCCGGCGAGCGCCACGATCTCGGGGTCATCGAGCGAGCGCCGATAAATGCGCGGGGCGCCGTCGTCGCGTCCCACGAAGACGATCGTGCGACCATCGCGGGAGATCGTGAGCCGACCGCCCCCCAGAAACGCGGACACCCCGGGCGTGGCATCTCCGGCGGCGCCCGATCGGACAAGCGCGACGCGAAGCGGGGTGTCGGTCGCCACGGACCCGCCGCGTTGCGTGAGCCAGCCGAACGCGGCGACCACGAGGGCCACGGCCGCCACCGCCCAGGGAATCACGCTGCCCAAGCCGCCCCGGGCCTTCGCGTGCGGGACGCCTCCGGTCACCCGGGTCTCGTCCGCCAGCGCCGCCCGCAGGTCCGCCGCCGTGGCGAACCGATCGGCGGGGAGCTTCTCGAGCGCCAGGTGGGTCGCGCCGGCGACGTGGGGGGGCACGGTCTTCCGTAGATCCGTGACCGGCTCGGGCTCGTTGGAGAGCAGCTTCGCCACCACCGCCTGCGCCGACGGGGCGGTGAAGGGCGGCTGACCGGTGAGCATCTCGTACAGCACGCACCCCAGAGCGTAGATGTCGGCGCGTCCGTCGATGTCCGGCTCGCCCATCGCCTGCTCGGGGCTCATGTAGTAGGGCGTTCCGAGCGACATGCCGGTTTCGGTCATGCGCCGGCTGCCTTCCGTACGGCTCGCTGCGAGCGCGATCCCGAAGTCGGCGACGAGCGCCCGGCCGTCGTGGAGAAGGATGTTCTCCGGCTTGATGTCCCGGTGCACGACGCCCTGGCGGTGAGCGTAGTCCAGCGCATCGGCTACTTCGGAGGAAATGCGTACCGCCTCGGCCACGCGGAGCTGCTTCTCGCGATCGAGAAGCTCGCGGAGCGACTCGCCTTCGACGAAGGGCATGACGTAGAAGACCGTCCCGTCGACCTCACCCGAATCGTGGAGCGGCAGGATGTGCGGGTGCTGCAGGTTCGCGGTCGTCTGGATCTCGGCGAGGAATCGCTCGGCCCCGATAACGGCGGCGAGCTCGGGTTTGAGCACCTTGATGGCCACGCGTCGGTCGTGCCGCGCGTCCTGCGCGAGGTACACGGTCGCCATCCCTCCCTCGCCGAGCTTGCGCTCGATCGCGTAGCGGCCCTCGAGGGCCGTGTTCAGACGAAGCATGGGTTCGGACATGGCGCTGAAGATGGAGCCGGCGTCAGTTGCTGCCAACTCGATCCCGTCGCCTCATCGGACTCGGTCACGAGCGCCCGCCCGCGCCGTGCGACGGCGCCCTTCAGCTCAGACGAATCGGCAGTCTTCGGATCCGCTGACCGGTCAGGGCGAACAGCGCGTTCGCGACGGCCGGTGCGATCGGGGGCACCCCCGGCTCGCCCGCTCCTCCAGGCGCCTCGCGATTGCGCACTATGTGCACCTCGACCTCCGGCATCTCGTCGATTCGGAGCATCTCGTAGTCGTGGAAGTTGCTCTGGACGACTCTTCCCTCGTCGATCGTTATCTCGCCGTAGAGCGCGGCGGTGAGGCCCGTGACGACCGAGCCCACGAGCTGTGCGTCGACGATGCCGGGGTGGATGATCTGCCCGCAGTCGGCTGCGCACCACACGCGGTGGACCCGTACCCGGCCATCCGTCACCGACACCTCGGCGATCTGCGCGACGATCCCGCCCTTGTCCTCTACGATGCCGATGCCCCGGGCCCGACCGGCCGGAGGTCCCGAGGCCCAGTCGGCCATCTCGGCGGCCTTCTCGAGGACGTGTTTCATCCGCGGGTGGTTGTCGAGCATCTCGAGCCGGAACTCGAGCGGGTCCCGCCCGCCGGCATGGGCGAGCTCGTCGATGAACCCCTCGAGCATGAACGTATTGCCCGATGGGCCGACAGAACGCCAGTAGCCGGTCGGGACCTCGATGCTGGATCGGCAGTAGTCGATGTGGACGTTGGGGATCGTGTACGTCATCGACACGATGCCGTCGACCGCGTTCCGGTCGACGCCGGATCCGCGGCGGCCGCCTCCGGGAGAGACCAGCAGCGGGGGACCTGCCACACGTGCGGTCAGGGCGGAAAGGCGTCCCGCTTCACCCACGGATCCGCCGAAGCGTACCATGGATGACGGACGGTACTGGTCGTTTCGCATGTCTTCTTCGCGAGTCCACACGACCTGGACCGGTCCGCCCACGGCCATCGACGTCTCTACGGCGTCCTCCACGAAGTCGGTGCGGGAGCGTCGCCCCCAACCGCAGCCCAGGTAGGTCACGTGCGCGGTGACCCGCTCGATGTCGAGACCCGTGAGCTCCGCCGCGATGCTCTGCGCCCCCTGGGGGTTCTGGGTCGGAGCCCAAAGCTCGCACCGGTCCGACTGTACGTGGGCCGTGCAGTTCATGGGCTCCATCGTCGCGTGGGCGAGGTAGGGGACCTCGTAGTGCGCCTGGATCGCGGTCGCGCTCGAAGCGATCGCTCCAGCGGCGTCTCCGTCGCTCACGGCGATCGCCCCCTCCCCCTTCAAAAGCTCGGCGTTGTGCTCCGAGATCTCCGCGCTACTCCCTGAGAAGTCGCTGGTCCAGGTGCACTCGAGGGCCCGCGCCCCCTCGAAAGCGGCCCAGGTGTGGTCGGCCACGACCGCCACGCCCGAAGAGATGCGCACGACGTCCTGCACCCCCGGTACCGCGCGGGCCACGCTGTCGTCCAGGCTCTGGAGTCGGCCTCCGAGCACGGTCGGCTTCACGACCGTCGCGAACTTCATCCCGGGCACCCGGACGTCTATCCCGTAGCCCGCCCGTCCCGTCACCTTCAGATCCGTATCGACGTACGGGACATCGGTCCCGATCAGGTTGAACTCTTCCGGATCCTTGAGCTTCGGTTCCTCGGGTACCGGCTGCGCCGCAGCCCCGTTCGCCAGTTCGCCGTATCCGGCCCGCCGACCGGAGGCGGTGTGAATCACATGTCCGTTCTCGGTGCGGCACTCACCGGCCGGGACGGCCCACGCGGCCGCCGCCGCCCCGACGAGCATCTCGCGCGCAGCGGCGCCGGCCTGTCGAAGCGGCATCCATGCGCCGCCTCGCACGCTGGTGCTGCCGACCGTCATCTGGCGCCCGTACTTCCGGGGATGCGCGTCCGCCTGGACGGACGTCACCCTGTCCCAGTCCGCGTCCATCTCGTCCGCGACGATCATGGGCAGCGAGGTGCGGACGCCCTGGCCCATGTCGGATCGCCCCACCCAGATCGATACGTCGCCCGTTTCGGCGACGTGGACGAACGCGTTGGGCTGGAAGCCCGTCGCGTCCACGG
Organism: Gemmatimonadota bacterium; assembly: GCA_039587355.1. GTDB lineage: Bacteria > Gemmatimonadota > Gemmatimonadetes > Palauibacterales > Palauibacteraceae > Palauibacter. The sequence goes on from JBDHIO010000001.1 coordinate 261,958, forward strand.
CATCGATCATCGGGGGCGCGGCCGCGAGCGTGCCCGGCGAGGCGAAGCGGACGCCGAGGAATAGGCCGCCGCCCGCCGCGGCTCCGAGCTTCACGAAGTCGCGCCGGTCGAGGTCGGCCCGCCCGACGGGAGGGGCGTGCGAGTTTCTCGAGGTCGTCATCGGCTCAACCCTCCTTCGCTGCGCGATGAATCGCGCGACGAACCCGCTGGTATGTACCGCAGCGGCAGAGATTCCCGGCCATGGCCTCGTCGATCTGGGCGTCGGTGGGCTGCGGGTGTTGCTCGAGGAGCGCCGCGGCGGCCAGGAGCTGGCCCGACTGGCAGTAGCCGCACTGCGGGACTTCCTCCGCGACCCACGCCTTCTGGACCGGGTGCGATCCGTCGGGCGAGAGACCCTCGATCGTCGTCACTTCTCGATCGCCGACCGCCGCGACCCGGGTCCGGCACGACCGGACGGGCTCGCCGTCGAGGTGGACCGTGCAGGCTCCGCACTGGGATCGTCCGCAGCCGTACTTGGTGCCGGTCAGGCCGATGAGGTCCCGCAGAACCCACAGCAGCGGCATCGTCTCCGTGGCTTCGACCGTGCGGGTCTCGCCGTTCACTCGTATCGAGTAGCTCGGCATCGGGCCTCCTGCAGTGAGAGCGACGGATTTCCGGTGACAGCCTCATCCCGGGCTGTCCGAACATGTCCACTGCCGCCGTGCGTGAACAAGCGTGATGGGGCCGGGATCACGAAGGTCGTGGACTTCAGCTAGTTCCCTTCGGGCGAAGGCTCGAGGACGTAGATGTCCGCGAAGTCGCGATCCCTCGAGTAGACGACCCCGGTCGCGTCCGGGGCCCACCCCCCATTGTGGACGTGCCAGTCCGTTCCGAAAGTCACCTGCCGTGGCTCCCCGAGCCCGCGGGGAAGCCCGTTGGAGGGATCCGGAGGGGTCAGCCGAAGGACGAACAGATTCATGGTGAAATGGCTTGGGGATTGAACGAAGCTGACGGCCCGGCCGTCGCGTGACACGGCCATCTCCGCCAGGGGCCCCGAGCGAAGGAGGACGTCCTCGCCTGTCGCCAGGTGGGCGGCGCGTAACTCGACGAGCCCGGACTCGTTATCCGCTCGCCGCGTGTACACGACACGGTCGCTGTCGAGATACCAGCCGAAGCTGCGCGCACCCGTGATCGGGGTGGGTCGGGGGTTTTCGCCGTCCGGCTCGACGACCCATATGGCCGCCTCACCGTCAGCCGGAGCGAGGTAACCGATGAGTCGTCCGTCCGGCGACCACCTCGGCCCCCCCTGTGCCTCGGCCTGGTGGCTCTCCCAGGGGAGGGCGTGGTCCGTAAGGGGCCGCGTCACTCCCGTCTCTGTGTCGGCGATCCACAGACCGACGGCCCCACCCCGATTGGACATGAAGACGACCTCGGATCCATCAGGTGACCAGTCGGCGAGTCGATCCGCCGCCGGGTCCGTCGTTATCTGACGGTGCTGTCCGCTCGAGCGGTCGAGGACCCAGAGATCGTGGTTGCCCTCCCGATTCGAGTAGTACAGCACCTGACTACCGTCGGGTGATGTACGGGCGCCGAAGTTCGCGCCAGTGAACGTCGTCAGGCGCTCGTGTTCCGAATCGTCTGCAGCGTCCAACCCGGCCCAACGAATCTCGATCTCGTGACCGAACTGTTGGTATGCGATGGCGCCGTCGCGCGACACGGCGGGGGTCCAATCGATTCCGGCCCCCTGCGTGAGTTGGCGGAGGTCTCCACTCCGAGTGTCGAGAGCCCACAGGTTGAACGCGCCGCCTCTCGGTGAGGCGAACGCGATGTGACGACTATCGGGAAACCACGACGGGTGTTGCACGAACTCATCGAAGAGGAGCGACTCGTCGCCACCCTCCGGCGAGACCTGCCACAGGGCGCTCCTGCCCGTGTGCGTCCGGACGAAGACGATGGTCCGACCATCCGGCGCCCACGAAGCGGCGCCATCCTCCGCGGCGGTCGGCGGTGTTGTGAGTCGCGTCTCTTCCCGCGTGGCGAAGTTCACCTTCCAGATCGCCACTTCCCCGGACTCGTGCAGCCGCGAGAACGCCAGTTCCTCGCCGTCCGGCGACCAGGCGTTCGCTCCGAGGGCGCTCGCCCACGCGCTAAGACGTTCGAAGAACGGGATGTTCGTCTCGGTGATCTTCTGCTCGGTGCCCCCGGTCGACGAAATGACGTAGATGTCCGACCCGTTCCCGCGATCCGAGACGTAGGCGATGCGAGAACCATCCGGGGAAAAGCGCGCCCCGAACTCGTCCGCAGGACTGTGCTCGGTCAGGATGTGCGGTTCGCCGCCGGCGACCGAGAGCGTCGCGACGTCCGCGTCCCCCCCGACGATGTGGCTGTAGGCGATGAGGCTTCCGTCGGGAGACCAGCTCGGCGAGTGCTCCCAGCCGACGAAGTTCGTGAGGGGTCGCAGCGACATCTGTGCGGTATCGACGCCGCTGCCGCTTTCCTCCATGAATCCGAGGCCCCAGACGGCGGCGAGCAGCGCAGCGACCGTCACCAACGCCACGGCAATCGCCCGCCGCCACAGGGGTCGCGGTGGCCGGCCGGTGGAGGGCGCGGTGTCGATGCCGAGCGTTGGATCGCCCAGCGCGGCACCGAAGTGTCTCGCGGAGGCGAATCGATCCGCCGGAACTGTCGCGAGCGCGCGGAGGATCGTCGCCTCGACGTGCTCCGGCACCTGATCCCGAACCGGCCGGAGCGCGCGGGGTGGCTCGACCAGCTTTCGAGCCATGATCGCCTGCGACGTGGATCCGGTGAATGGCGGGTCTCCGGCCAACATCTCGTACGCGATGCAGCCGAGGGCGTAGATGTCGCTCCGGACGTCCGCGCGGGCCTCGCCCGCCGCCTGCTCGGGGCTCATGTAAAGCGGCGTGCCCAGGCTCAGGCCGGTCTGCGTCAGTCGCTCACCGCCTGCCTCGCTCAACGCGGTCGCGATGCCGAAGTCCGCGATGGTTGCGTGCCCACCGGAAATCAGGATGTTCGCGGGCTTGATGTCCCGGTGGACGATGCCGGCGTCATGAGCCGCCCCGAGGCCATCGGCGATTTCGCGCGTGATCTCGACCGCGTCGCTGATCGATAGCCGCTGCTCCCGATCGAGAAGATCGCGCAGCGTTTCGCCTTCGACGTACGGCATGACGTAGAACAAAAGGCCGTCAGCGTCTCCCGAGTCGAACAGCGGCAGAATGTGGGGATGCTGGAGGTTGGCCGTGGTGCGGATCTCTCCGAGGAAGCGCTCGGCACCGATGGCCTCGCTGAATTCGGCGCGAAGCACCTTCACGGCGACCGGGCGATCATGCCGCTCATCCTGGGCGAGGTACACCGTTGCCATGCCGCCCTCGCCGAGCTGGCGCTCGACCCGGTATCGGCCCGCGAGGGCCTCGTTCAGACGACCTATGTCATCCTGCATGAGGTCCAACATGGCTTCGCCGCCGGCCGACGCCAAGGTGGGATCGTGAACGTCGTGTCATCGACGACGGTGGCCTCGATGGTGCCCGGCGTGGTCCACAGCACGTCGAGGTGACCGTAGAGATCGACGGTGAGCCTCACGTCGCGAGCCGTGACCGAAACGCCATCGTGCCACCGAACGTCGCTTGGCTCCACGGGCCGGATCTCCATCGCGACGCCGACGCACCTGAGTTGGTTCTGAAGCAACACTGGCAGCTCGAGGACCGGGCTCAACGTGTCCTCCGACTCGACGCGTGTCGATCACCTCCGGAGGCTAGTCGTGCTGGTGTTGATGGGTCCATTCGGGTGGTCTACGATCACGGAGGCCCGACAAACCGTGTCACGGAGGACGCACCGATGGCTCGATCAGACGACGCACAGCCCCGCACCCCCTGGCCGTGCAAGGGGGCGACAGCGGTTTGTTTCGTGCTCTTGCTCTGGGCGTGCTCTTCCGGGGAAGTCCCGAGTCTGGAGCCTGGGTCCGGGCAGACGACGCTGACCGTGCTCTATCCCGGGGACGAAAGGATCCTCGGCCCCTACTGGTCGATGCCGGCGCAGTTTCTGATGTTCGATGCCCTGGTCGAGTGGCGCGACGACGGCGAGCTCGGGGGGCGTCTCGCCAAAAGCTGGACGCATTCTCCCGATTACGGCGAATGGACGTTCACCTTGCGCAGCGATGTCGCATGGCACGACGGCACTCCGTTCACGGCTCGAGACGTGGCGTTCACCGTCGCGTTGCTCCAGGATCCGAGGGTGGGGTGGAGTCCGCGAGGGACCACCGTCGAGGCACTCGACGACACGACCGTCCGGGTGTCGGACCCCAACGGAAAGGCGGCCGGGCTACTGGACCCGTATCAGGTCATCTATCCGGAGCACCGACTCCGCGAGCTGGAACCCGACGAGTTCGCGTCCTGGGAGTTCTGGACGCAGCCCGTGGGAACCGGGCCCTTCAGGTACTCACGTCACGTTCCCCAGACCATGATGGCTTTCGAGGCAAATCCCGAGTACATGCTCGGATCGCCGGCGGTCGATCGGGTGGTGCTGAAATTCGGGGAGGCCTCGATCACTGAATTGATGAGCGGCAACGTCGATGTCGCGGGCTGGGCGACGTCCGCCGACGCCCGGCAACTCGCGGAGGACGATCGATTCGAGGTCTACTGGGAGTTCGGCGGGGTCCGCGCGATTCTCTGGAACCAGGCGCATCCATTCCTGTCGGACGCCCGCGTGCGACGCGCGCTTACACATGCGCTGGATCGGCGCGAGCTGATCGGCGTACTCGGCTATCCGGACGAGCTGCCGATTCTCGATGCGTTGCACAGCGAAAGGCAGCTGCGCCGGGGCGATCTTCCAGCCCCCGTGGCGTTCGACCCGGCCCTGGCCGAGGCGCTTCTCGACCAGTCAGGCTGGCATGACACCGACGGCGACGGAGTGCGCGACCGCGGCCGCGACCACGCCCGGATCGAGTTGCTGGTTCCACGCGAGGTCGCTGCGGCGGGCGTCTATGTGCAGGACCGGCTGCGTCGGATAGGTGTCGACTTGGAGATCACCACTCTGGAGACTCCAATGATCCGGGATCGCTGGCGTGACGGGGACTTCCAGGCCGTCATCGTCTTCGTGAACGAGTATCGTCTCGAAGCCTTCTTCGGAGAGGGAGACCTCCTGAATTACCGCAGCGATGCTGCCGCGGCAGACGTGTCGGCGATTCTCGAGGCGCGCGGACCGGAGGCCCGGGAAGCGGCACTGGAGCAGCTTGCCGCGCGCCTTCGAGAGGACGCCCCGGCGACGTTCCTCTTCCCGAGTCCTGCGATGTTCGTCGTTCGCAAAGGAGTCGAGGGCCTCTCGAGCCCCTGGCGGGCGGATCCTCTCTATAACCTCCACCGGGTTAGGGTGAGTCCCGGGCAGAGATGATGGGGAGCGGCGGCAGCTGGAGTTTCCGCCGTCGGTCGCAGTGCTTCGCTTCCTCGTCGCGTCCACGATCGTCGGCGTATGCGGATCGACCCCGACCCCGCCGGACGGCGATCTGGAACCGAAACTGGCCCGGCGATGGGAGAGTCGGGACGGCGGCCGGGAGCCGGGAGTGGACCTACCATCTGCAGTCCGATGTCCGCTGGCACGATCGGGACCTGGAACGTGGCGACGAACATCGTTCTGAGCGAGCGTTTGCCGGGCACGTTCCGACGGGCGGCTCCTTCTCCCACGTCCCCTCTTGCCCGGGGGGCGTAGCAGGGTGCAACGTCTACTCGTTCTGAGTATGAGGCCTTCCCCTGACCGGCCGGCGGTCGGGATCGAAACCTGACCGATACAGTGGAGAACTCGATGAGTAAATCGACCCTGGTTCTGGCCGCGGCGCTCCTCGGAGCGGGCTGTGGCGGCACGACGCCCGAGCCCCGGAACCCCGACATGACGCTCGGCGAAGCAGCGGCCGAGAGCGTCGTGGTCGTCGTGCGGAATAACTGGATCCCCGTCGTGACCGTTCAGGTGTTCTCCCAGGCAGTGGGGGGGCGGCGACGGTTGCTGGGTACCGTTCAGGCGAACGCGGAGCAGACCTTCGTGTTCTCGGCCCGCGACGTGCCGACGGGGTTCACGCTCGTTGCCCAGCGTCGCCCGGGGGAAGAAGTCACTTCGCGTCTCATCCGGGAGACGGCCGGCTGGCAGCACCGCTGGAACATGGCGACGAACATCATTCGTAGTGAGCGCATGCCCTGACGGGTCGTTCGACGCCATAGCCTCAAGGCGGTGTCCGCTTCGAGGGCGGGCACCGCCTTGAGGCATCAATGGCCGGGACCAGGGTCCTTCAGCAGCCTCCTAGAAGCTGATCCAGACGCCTCCGTTGATTGCCCACCCCTCCAGCGGCGCCCACACATCCGTGATCCAGCGCCCTTCGGGCGTCCGGCTCGGGTGTAGTAGCGGGTCGTGCCGGGTCTGCCGCGTGTCGAGAACGTTCTCGAAGTTCACGAACAGGCGGTAGGGACCGAACCGCCTGTCGACCAGCAGGCCGACGATCAGGTGCGGCTTCGATACCGTCCGAAACGGGTTGTCATCCAGCTCCTGGCGACCGGTGTAGTACATCTCGACACCGACCCGTCCTTTGCCCTCCTCCTCGTACGCTCCCACGATGCCCACGGCGTGTCGGGGCGTCAGCGGGACCTCCCGTCGTCCGGTCTCCTGCGGGTCTGGCTCGGTCGAGCGCAGGTACGCATGTGATCCGATCAGCCGCCACGGGCCCTGCCGCAGGGCGGCGAAGACCTCGGTACCCCAGGTGTTCACTGAGCCGTCCGGTGCGTTTCGGACGGTGAGCGTGCCGTCGCCGTTACGGACCGTCTGAATCGGATCGTCGATGGTCGAGGCGAACGCGCTCACGTTGACCTCGACGGGGCCGAAGCTCCGTCCGACGTCCACCATCGCGCTTCGGGCGCGCTCGACGACCTGGTCGCCAGGCGGCGTCAGGCGCGAGAGGCCGACCGCTTCGACCTCTTCGGTGAACGGCGTGGGTGCGAAGAACCCGGTACCCGCCGAAATCCGGGTGGTCCATTCCGACGCGCGCGCCAGCGCCGAGACCCGGGGGCTGAGGTGCCCGCCGAAACGGCTGTGGTGGTCGTACCGGACGCTCCCGGCCAGCGAGAGCCAGTCCGCGACCTCCATCTCATCCTGCGCGAACAGGGCGGGGACCGTGTAGTCGAACGAGAACTGCGGGAACTCGTCGTGCCTGTAGGCATCGTGCTGGATCGCTGCGCCGAGAGCCCAGTAGTGGCGGCCCGCCTGACCCGACAGCGCGACCTCCGCGAACCCCGTCCGGTGTTCGTCGTTCTCGCGGGTGTCGCCGAAGAGGTGGTCGTGACTCTGCAGCGAGCCGGAAGCTCGGCCGGACAGGACCTGTCCGCCGGAGAGGAGCTTCTGTCCGATGAACCCCGCGTCGACGCGCCGTGTGTCCAGCGATTCCGTGTGACGCGTGCCGGCGGGGGTGAGGCGGTCGGGGAGCGTGCCTCCCGTCCGATCCTCGGTCATGCCGCCTACGGTGAAGCTGGCCGAGCTCCCCCTCCCGTCGTCCCAGAAGAACCGGGGACGTGCCGAGAAACGCTGGAACTTCGGGACGTCGGCCCAGCCGTCCGAGTTCACGTCGGCGTACCCCTGCAGGTGGCCACTGGCGAGGAGGGTGTACCCCCACCGCTCGGTCAGTTCATCGGCGAACCAACCGACGGCGTCACCGCCCCCCAGCGAGCTGGCGTTCAGGAGGAGCTCCCGCGCCGGCTCGGGTCGGCGGGAGATGAGGTTCACCACGCCGCCGAGCGCGGTGGGACCGTACAGCGCCGACGCTGCCCCCTTGATCACCTCGACCCGGGACAGATCCATCGGCGGGACCTGCAGTGGTCCGAGCGCGCCCGCCTGGCCGCCGTACAGCGGCATGCCGTCTGTCAGGATCTGCGTGTACCGCCCGCGCAGTCCCTGGATGCGCACGCTCGCGCCCCCGAGCGATGGAGCCGTGGGCTGCACGCGCAGCCCGGCGGTCTCGTTCAGCAGCATCGCGATGTCGCCCGGCGTCATGAGGAGCTTCTCCTCGAGTTCCTCGCGCCCCACGACCTCGATGCGGATGGAAACCTCCTCGATTCGTCGCTCGGAACGGCCCGATGTGACGACGATGTCCTCCGACTCGACGGCCTCGAGTTCGAGCATGATCGTGATCGTCGTGTCCCGCGCGACGGCTAGGACCAGCTGGATCTGCACCGGGGCGAACCCGATGCGGCTGGCCTCGAGCAGGTGCTCGCCGAGCGGCAGGGCGAGAACCACCGACCCCTGCGGATTCGTGAGTTCCACCAGGCCCGAGGCCTCGACCCGGACGCCCTCGACGGGTCCGAGCTCGCTCTCGGCCCGGACGGTGACGGAGGCGGTCTGCGCCCGGGTCGCGCCGCCTGGAAGGTTCGCGAGCAGGACGAGTGTGCCGGCTGCAAGCCAGCGGGTGGCGGTCATGGACGCGTGCCTCAGGGAGAGTCGTCCCTCGCGAAGGGAGCCGCCGACGCCTCCCATTCTTCGATTGCCGCGCGCTCGCGAGCGATTCTGCCGCGAGCCTCGTCCATGGCGGCGGTGAATCGCGGGTCGTCCCGAATCGACTCGAGTCGGGGGTCTCGCTCGTACCGGCCGATCTGTGACGCCCCGGAGAGTCGTGCCGCTCGCTCCAGCCAGTCGATCGCGGCCCCCGCATCGCCCGCGACAGCATGGAGGATCGGGAGCGCCTTCGTCGCGTAGGGGGCATCGCCGGAGGCGTCCATCCGCCGCTCCGCCCCCTCGATGGCGGCCTGCAGATCCCGATCGTCGATCCGCTCTCCAAGGATCATGCGGCAATAGTCACGCGTCGCTATAGCAAGGGCATGCCCTCGCATGAAGTACCAGTCGGGAGGAGTCAGTTTCAGGAGCCGGCTCGAATACTCCCCTGCTGCGTCGCACTGCCCGAGCAGCACCGCGACCTCAGCCGACACCAGGAGTGCCGTGGGCTCCGACGGGGCGCGGGCGAGGAACCGCTCCGCAGTCTGCGCCGACTCCGCGTCAAGCCCAAACCCGAGTCCGTACAGCGCCTGGAAGAAGTCGGCCCAGATCCAGCTCGGCTCGATCGAACGTGCGACGCTGAACCACCGGACCACTTCGTTCCACCGCCCGATGCACGCGTTGTGGTCTCCGAGGTGCCCGGCCGGGAAGGGATCCAGCGGTGACAGCTCGTGGGCGCGCGCGGCGAGCCGCATGCCCTCGGCGCATTCGCCACGGTTCCAGCGTCGCCCGGAGAGATTGACCATCGGGAGCGTGTAGTTCGGGCTGAGCTCGAGCGCCCTCGAGTACGCTGCTTCCGTGGCCGAAGCACGTGCGGCGGTCGAATGGGCGAACCCGAGCGCCCGATATGCGAGGGGGAGGTCGGAATCGAGCGCCACCGCTCGCTCGGCATAGACCAACTGCGAGTCGCGGTCGGCGTTCGAGCCGGTTCCCAACTGGAGGTGCTGCCCCAAGGCGTTCGAGAGCTCCGCCCATGCCTCCGCCGACGTCGGATCGGCCTCAGTGGCTTGCCGGAAGTAGCGCAGGGCCGCCTGGTTCCGCTCCACGTCGAGGGCGTAGAGCTCCCGTCCCCTCAGGATCAGGTCCCACGCCTCCGTCGTTGGGCGCGAGCGCTCGGCGATTCGCTGCGTCTCCGCCGGCTGGAGGGTGGTCCGCAACTCGCGGGCGATGTTGAGGGCGAGTTCGTTCTGGATCTCGAAGACGTCGTCGAGGGTTCGATCGAACTGGTCGGCCCAGATCGGTTCATCCGCCTCCGCATCGATGAGCTGAACCACCAGGCGAATGCGGTTGTTCGCGGGGTCGTGTCGTACGGTGCCCTCGAGGATTGTCGAGACGCCCAGCTCCTCGGCGACCTCGCGCGCGTTGTGCTCGCCCGGCCGGTAGCCCAGGACGGACGTCCTGGAGATCACTCGGAGCGCGCCGATCTTGTACAGCTGAGTCAGCACGTCCCCGTGTAGCCCCGCCGCCAGGTAGTCGCTCTCCGGGTCGCCGAGGTTATCGAACGGGAGCACCGCGATCGATGCGTCGGCGGGCCCCGAGCCGATAACATCCGATCCGAGAAACCACCCGGCTCCGAGGCCGATCCCGACTAGCAGGAGTCCGCTCACGACAGCGATTGTCACGCGCCCCAGGAGAGGCGTGGACCCGGCCGAACCGGCATCCGCGATGGGGCGCTCGTCGTCAGCGCGGCGGACGCCCTGCGGGGATACCTCGAAGGCCCACCCGATCACCAGCGCAAGCGGGAAGCCGACGATCGTCAGGATGGCCGTCGCGGTAAGGACCCAACTCGGAACCCCGAGCGCCTCGACGAGCAGGTCGGCGGCCTGGAGCACGACGAATGCCGTGGCTGCATATACCGCCGCCACGCGGAACACCTTTCGTCGCTTGAGCTCGTTGAAGAGGCTCATTGGCCGTCCTTGCGGAATCGCGTCTGACTCTCGTCGGGACACCGACCAAGATCGGGGCCTTGTCAGCGGGCCGCCATGCTCGGGCGCGCCCGCCGAATCCGGCGTTGCCGCTTCCCGACCCTTGTCTCCTGGCGCGCCTGCTCGACGAGCCCGGGCGCCGCGGAGCAGGCGGCGAGCTACTACGAGTGGATCGTTCGTCGCTGCGGCGGTGCCGACCCCGAGCTGCGACCGATCGTTCGGGCGGCGCAAGCGCGTCTCGACGAACTCAACTGAGCCGCCTTTCTCCGGCCGGCCGCAGCGGTTAAAGAGGGTCCTGGTCGTCTCTCTTCCGCCCTTTCGTCATCGACACGAGAATCAGGGCGATAGAGCCCGCGATGAGTGCCAGCGTCGATCTCGAGGCCTGTCCCTTCTCCGACTCATCTTCGCTCGGCGAGTCGATTCGTCGTTCCGGTGCGGGGGCCTGTGGTTCCGGGATCGACTCGGGCGCCGGCGCAGGTGCCTCGGCGGCGACCGGAGCGGCCGAGGCGGCGCCCGCCTGCACCGCCTCGCCAGCTACCCCGGGGCGACCCCTGTAGGCGGCCACTGAAAAAGCCGCGACGCCGCCGAACAGCCAGGCTTTCAGGGGAAGGGCCATGGGGATGATCGTGCCACGAGGCGCGTCGAAGAACGCGAAGGCGGCGACCGTGAGGACGAGCGGGAACGCGATCGCGACGAGCGGCCCCACGAATAGGGCGACGGGGTCGCTGCGGGCTCGCGCGAACGCGAGCGCGCCCGCTACCGCGCAGAGCAAACCGATCAACGCGAGCGCCATGCGGGGACCGGCGCCGCTCCAGTCCCTCAGGAATTCACGGGTCAGTAGACTGTTGATGACATTGGCCTGCACCTCCACGCCGTACATCGGTCCCCAGGGGCTCTCGAAGCTCCGGTCCTGCGCGCCGGCGTGCATGGCGCCCACAACCACCAGCTTTCCGCCCAACGTCGCCTGACCGAGCGCGGGGTTGGATTCGTACAACGACAGAAGGTCCTCGGACGAGAGGTACCCGATGTCGCTGCCCAACCCGATAGGCCCGACGAAGTTGATCGGTCCGGCGGCCGGCCCATCATCAGCCTCGCCGATGAGGGCCGGAAGGCCGAGTTCGTCGAGCACGGCGTTGGCCGCCGGCTCTGAGACTCGGATGGAGCCGCCATCGCGGCGCCAGGTCGCCGGCGCCGGGTCCACGAGTCCCAGATGGGATTGGACCGCTCGGAAGGCGAATGACGCCGCCAGGGTCCGGTCTTCGAGTCTCGCGAGGAGCCGCATCCGCGGCCGGGTTCCGTCGACGAACGTCACGAATCCGCTGGGACCGAGGGGTCGCAGGCTTACACTCGGCTCGGCCGCGAGATCGAACAGTGGAGCAGTAGCGGCACGAGTGCCGTGAACGGACAGGAGACTCGGAAACACCGCCGACGGGGCCGCCGCGAGGGCCGAACGAAGCCCCGCGAACTCCGGGTTCAGCGTGTCGGGAGCCACGAGAGCTATGTCCAGCGCGATCACGCGGGCACCGCTCCGACTCGAGGTTTCGATCACGCGCGCCAGGTAGCCGCGAGGTGTGACGGTCGGGTAGTCGTGTCGCGCCGCGAACTTCTCGTCCAGCGCCACCAACAGCAGGTCCGGGTGGCCGGCAGGTGCGTTGGAGCGCATGCGGAAGCGCGCGTCGAGGAGTCGATCCTCGAGAGCCTCGCTCGGGATGTAGGCGATGCCCAGGAGAATCCCCACCAGGCCCAGTAGCCCCACGAAGAGACTCAGTCGTTCGGCTGAAGAGGAACGGTCACCGTGGGTCACGGGCGCCCCGCCATGATACGCTCGCGCAAGGAGTCTCGGAGCAGCATCTCCACCGGCGTCATCGGCCGCTGGTCCAGGACCGAATACACGGCCTGGAGCGCGTCTTCCTCGAACCCTTCGCCCGCGAGGAGGAGGCTCCACAGTACATCGACGGACTGAGTCGCGTCAGCGAACTCCTCTGCGATCAGTGCCCGTCGGATACGGAGACGCTCCTGCGTGTCCTCGTCCGCGACCTGGAAGCAGGCGCTGTCTCGCTCCCCGTCCTCCGCCGTGATCTGGATCCGATAGAACTCACCGTTCTCGAGAGCGCGGTCGACGGAGCCCACGGTGACCTCGGACCCCACGGCGAGGCCCTCCCAATGCGGAGTTCCTCCGCGCCAGCAGCGCCGAGGGTCCAGGCCCCCGAAGATCACGATCTCCATTGGTTCGTCGTCGGCCCGTCGCTCGTCCCGCGCGATGAGGAATCGAGGCCGTGTCGCCAGAATGGTCGCTCCGTCCCTCACGAGCACGTGAACCCCGGTGTCCCCGTCGGCCCGCGAGACACCGTGTCTGGCTTCCGCGGGGCGCTCCTCGGGTGCCCCGACGAAAGCAGCCACCGTGGTCGAGATCTGCTGCCAGAGCGTCTCGCCCTCCGCCTCCTGCGCGCCCGTGCTCACATCGGCAACGACGTGAGCTTCGCCTGGCCACACCTTCGCGGGTCCGCCGGGATAGAGGATGAGAGCGTATCCATCGCCCCCCACGACCACCGAGTCGCCCGGGCTCAGGGCCAGAAACGGGGCTGGTGCCCCCAACTGGTCTCCCGTGGCGAAGAACACGGTGACGGGGGCGTCGGCCTCCATCAGCACCGCAGCCGGGGTCTGCGCCGACAGAGACCCCCCGGTTACCACGGAGAGGGCCGCAACGAGGGCGCCACCGAGCTGAGACCTTGGAACCCGGACCTTCATCACCATGCTTCTCCCGCCAGGGTCCACGCGGCCCAGAAGGCCGGTGCGACGAAGACGCCGCTCGGGTGATCGCGCACCGCCGCCTGAGCGCGCCGAAGCGCGGTCTCTGGAGTGAGCCCATCCTCCCACAGGCCCCGGTAGAAGGCGCTCATGAGCAGGGCAGTGGACTCGTCGTCCACCTTCCACAGAGACATCAGCACTGATCGAGCGCCGGCGGCGGAGAACGCCGACTGCAGTCCGATGACACCCTGTCCCGTGACCTCGCGGCCGCGACCGGTGTCGCACGCCGAAAGCGTGACCAGCTTCAGCGACGAAAGATCCAGGCTGACGAGTTCCTCCGCCGTGAGGCGTCCGAGCGGACGGAAGCTGCTCGGGTCGCGACGACTGGCGCCCGCAAGCGCCAACCCCGTCTCGACCAGCGGATTCCGACCTCCTCCGACTGCCCTTCCGTCGGGCGACAAAGTCGCGTCCGGGGGACTCAGATCGGCTCTCGCGACGTTCCCCGTCTCTTCGCGCGAGGCCTCGAAGAAGAAGCCGTGGGTCGCGAGGTGCGCATAGTCGGCGTCCGCAAGAGCACTCGTGAGCGCCTCAGTGGTGGCCGCGTCGCCCGTCAGGGTCCGAACCGGGAACCCGGCGTTCTCGCCGAGCTCGGCGATTCGGATCACCTCGTCGGCGGTCCCCGGGAGGGGTGGGAGGTAGTCTTCCGGATGGCGTGCTGCGTCCGCTCGCGATGCGGCGTCGAAGTCGACATCCCCCAGAGCGACAACGGTGCTGCGACCCGCGCCTGCGGACTGTCGTTGGGACCGTCGAAGTTCCGTCAGCTCGGTCGCAGATCCGATCAGCGCGAACTGGTGCGACTCCGAGAACAGGTGCCACGGGAGGCGGGCCAGCGCGGCATCGGGGCTGATCCATACCCGGCCGACGCCGGGCGGAAGGGCAGAACGGACAGGCTGCCACAGGTCCTCCTCGAGAACGGACCAGATCTCCCCATCCTCGCGCAGGCGGTCCACCCGGTCGAGCCAGCTCGCGATGTCCTCGTCGATCGGCCCGGCGGGACCCAATTCGACGTAGCGCGGATATGCCGTCTGACCGGTAACGACTGCCGCGTAGCGGTCTCGTGTGGGGTCGTCGGGGTCTCCCAGCCGATAGAGGTCAACGAGCGCTTCATCGCCCAGAAGCGCCTGTCGCAGCGCCTCCAGCCCCGAATCCGCCACGTCCATAGCCGGCTCGGTCTCCGCCGTCGCACTGGCGAGGCTCCGTTCGAGCCGCTCCTTCCGCAACGAGAGGCTGTCGTTTCGGGCGCGCCAATCGGCCAGCGGAATGCGCCCCGCCTGATAGAACCACGCTCCGAGGGCAGCGCGCACCTCCTGAAGGGCCGCTGCCTCACCGCCCAGTCGCGAATCGGACAGCAGTCCGTCGAACTGTCGCTGTGAGCGCATCCCGCGCAGCAGGGCCCCCTTCCAACCGAGCAGGTATCCGTAGCCCTCGTGGAACTCGGCTCGCTCGGCCAGCCGGGAGATCAGATCCGCATAGAGCGGAACGTCCCGGTCCAGGAGCGCCGCCTGCTCGGCGACGGACAGGGTGGGCAGGAGCTCGAGAAGCGTTCTCGACAGTGTGGAGGCTCCGTGCAGGGTGTGCTGCACCGCGAGATCGTCGAGCCCGAGGCCGAATGCGACCCGCGCTGCTCCGGCGGCGTCCGGCGCCACGGTCGGGTGTGCGTCACCGTAAACTCGGCTTCGCATGGCCAGGCTACTCTCGTAGAGCGAGAGCGCCTCCACGAGGTCCCCTGCGCGGAATCGGATTCCGGCCACGGTGCTCGTGGCTTTCACGACGTCCGCGTGCTCACCAAGCGTCCCCAGAGCATCGAGGGCCTCTTCACCCAGGCGGCGCGCCACGTCGTGGTCTCCCAACGACGACCGGATGTTCGCGAGATCCAGCAGGCTCTCGTACACCAGGGCGGAATTGTCGACGATCCCCTGGGCTGCACTCCTGCGACGCATGCTGAGCGCTCGCTCCTGCAGCGGCAAAGCAGACCGGAAGTCTCCCAGCGCGACGTGAAGGTCGGAGAGATTGCTCAGGGCCGTACCGATACGGTCGAGGTCCTCCGCCGTTCCTACGCTGGCCCGCTCGCGCATCGCGAGAGACTCCTCGTAGAGCGGCAGCGCTCGATCGTGGTCCCCCATCGCGGCGTAGGCGAAACCGAGGTTGTTCAGGCTGATCGCCACCCGTGGGTCGTCAGCCGCGAAGGCACCGCGACGGATCTCGAGCGCGCGTTCGTGCAGGCCGAGGGCGCTCGAGTAGTCGCCGCGGTATAGCCGGGCGACGGCCAACGTGTTGAGCGCCTCCGCAACGTCCGGGTGGTCGGCGCCGAGGATCCGGCCTCGAACATCGAGCGCGACCTGCGCGTGCTCCTCCATCTCGGCGAACCGCCCGTCTCGGTATCGATCCCCCGCGATGCGAAGTCGCGTATGGGCCCGCACGAGGTCGGCGAGGGCCTCGGGTTCGCACGTCGGATCGTCGAGGAAGAGGAGGAAGTGAGCGTCCCCCTCAGCCCGCACTACATCCCGCAGCTCGGCTTCATGTCGGTCGCGGAAAGGCGCGGGGCTGGCGCAATACGCCTGCCGGAGAAGGGTCTCCTCCGCGACGGCCGCCAGATAGAGGAGTGACGTCTCGAGCCGGAAGGCGTGATCCACCCGGGCTCCTGCGTCGAGCAACACGTGGACGATGTCGAGAAGACCCTTCCGAGCGGCCAGCATTACGGGAGGGGTCCGATGACCGTCCCCCTCCACGTCGGCTTGCTGCTTCAGCAGGTAGTCCACGATCTCGGCGTGTCCTTCGGACGCGGCGCGCTGAAGCGGTGTCCAGCCGATCTGCTGATCCTCCGCCGAGTCCCATTCGCGCTCGTCGACGGGGACACCACAGTTCTCGACCAGATACCGGACGACATCGAGGTGGCCACGCATGCTCGCGCGCGCGAGAGGGGCGCCGATCCATTGACCGCCAAGTGACAGAACGGACCCCCACCCCGCGCCGACATTGCCATCGTAGATCCGCCCCAGAGCGGAGCAGTCCGCCCCCCGGGTGGCGAGGAGCCTCACTGTCTCCTGGTCGCCGGAGGACGCTGCCAGCAGCATGGCCGTTGCACCGTGTCGGTCGCGAGAGTCGACGGCCGCTCCCTCATCCAGATGCCGCGCGACTTCGCTCGCGGCGCCACGCCGCGCCGCGTCGGTCATTGCCTCGCGTCGTATCCCTGCCTCGAGGAGCCCGGAGATCCGGTCGGGTTCGCACGCAGGCGATGCGAAGAAGTCCGCGATCGCGGAATCCCCCCAGGCGAGAGCACTGCTTGCCAATCGGTCGCCGTGTCGCTCCTTGAAGGAGGGGGACGCGACGCAGTAGTAGGCTTGCAGGAGCTCGTCCTCTCCCCGATCGAACGCCACCTGGATCGGCGTTCGGCCGTCCTCGCCCACGGCCTCCACATCGGCCCCGGCCCGGAAGATTCCGGCCGCCAGGGAGACGAGCTGCGCATCCGTGGCCGCGTGAAGGGGTGTCACCCTGCCATCGACGGACACGCGCACATCGGCCCCGGCCTCCACGAGAGCCTGTGCCGCCGCCAGGTGCCCCTGACGAAATGCCAGAGCCAGCGGCGTCTCATCTCGCGCGTGGCCAGCATCCAGCCGGAACCCGACGCTGGTGAGGGCTTGGATGATCTCACCGTGCCCACGAGACGCGGCCCACTGAAGCGCGGTCCAACCGCGGACGCCTTCGGCAGGCTCCCCTTCCGGGGCGCCATCTTCTTGCTCGCAGCGTCCGAGAAGCTGCAGCAGCAGGTCGCGTCTCCCCGCGGCAGCCGCGATGGCCAGTGCTCCCTCGGGCACCGGTTCACCCCGGACGTCCCGGAGCCCGCCGCCGCCGGCGACTCCGGGTCGGGGGCAGTGCGCTCCGGCGTCCAGGAGAATGCCGACGCTCTCGGATTCCCCCGCCCGAATCACCAGCTCGAGGGGGCTGACTCCGTCTTCGGTCGGCCGGTTCGGGTCCGCGCCGGCTGTCAGCGCTTGCTGGAGAAGGGCGGGACGTCCGGCCCGGGCGGCCCGAATCAGGGCCTGTTGCATCGAGCCCTCCCCACGGTCCACGTCCTGAGCCGCCAGTGCCGGCGGCGAGAGGAGGCAGATCAGCAGGCAGAACGCCAACGGGATCCCCGCCCGGGGGAGGGCGTCAGGAACCGGCCTCATCGGCGGTCTCTCCGAGAACGCGAGCGAGACGATCGTCGATCTCGTCGAGGTCTGGATCGCTCTCCCCGATCCAGGCTTCCAGCTCACCGAGGACCGTGCTGTCCGGCGCCGGTCGCGGGATCGAGACGACGCGAGAAACTCCGTTACGAGTGACGCGAGTCTCCCACCGGGGCCCGAATCCGGCGACGCCCATGTACATCGTCTTCGCCAGCAGCCGGGGTACGCCCCCGGCGACCACGGCCTCGTAGAACATCCGGTGAACGTCCTTCGAGCTTTCGGTGCGCTCGCGGCAGAAATGGTCGTGGACGACGGAGGCACGTCGATAGTCGCCTACGAACGGAGGCCCGATGAGCGAATACAGGGTGACCGGGATCGAAGCCCCGTCGACCTCGGCCCCCGCGGGGACCTCCCAGACCTTTCCGCCAGAATCGCGGAAAGCGAAGTTCTCGAGAAGCCGCATGGTACGATCGGCGTCCTCCTCGATAAGCCACTCCACGACAACCCGACCGACGAACTCAGCTTCGGCCGTGGGCCGGGAGGGCACGACCACCAGCAGGAGCAGGGAGACAAGCACGAGCACGGGAGACCTCCTTATCGTCTAGGATGACGTTATGTCTGCCGCCGTCGGGCAACCAGCCCTCCGCCGTCCAGAAGGGGGTGGTTGTGCGACGTCGAGGCTTGCGGCAGACTCGCGAGACCGCGGGCGTGCACACCCCCGCATGTTCGCCGCGGACTCACCGATCCTCGAAGGAGACCCGCATGTTGCGTCCCGCCGTCTCGACCCGAAACCCGGTCTCCCTCGGCGCGTTCCTGTTTCTCGCAGGCTGCGGGACCGCCGATCCACCCCCGGTCCAGACACAGGGCGGGACCCACGCGGACCTCGTCGCGCTGTTCGACGAGTGGCGGGCCTTCGAGCGCCCCGAGTTCGTGGACGGCGTGCCCGACTACTCCGCCGCCGCGATGGGGGGGAAACACGAAGAGCTCGGCGACTGGCAGGGACGGCTGGCGGCCCTCGACCCCGCGGACTGGCCGATCACGGAGCAGATCGACTGGCACCTGGTCCGGGCCGAGATGAACGGCCTCGACTTCGACCACAGGGTGCGGCAGCCCTGGACCCGCGACCCCGCGTTTTACGCGTCGATCTATGCCGCGGAGAGCGACGTACCCGCGCACGAGGGTCCCACGATCCACGGGTTCATCGACCTCTGGACCTACGACTATCCGCTCTCCGATGACGACGCGGCCGAGCTGGCCGGCCGCATCGGCGCCATCCCGGCGCTCCTGAACCAGGCGCGCACCAACCTCACGGGGGACGCCCGTGACCTCTGGCTGGCAGGGTACCGTTCGTTCGACGGCCAGATCGCCGACCTCGAGGATCTCGCCGAACGGGTGGCCGGGACGAGCGCGGATCTGGATGCGGCGATCGGCGCGGCGCGGGATGCGAGCGCGTCCTTCCGGGCGTGGCTCGAGGAGCAGGCCCCCTCGAAGACGGGGCCGTCGGGCGTGGGTCGCGACAACTACACGTGGTACATGCAGAACGTCCACCTCGTGCCGTACACCTGGGAGGAACAGGTCACGCTGTTGCGGCGCGAGCTCGCCCGGTCGCACGCTTCACTGCGTCTCGAGGAGAACCGCAACCGCGATCTTCCCGAGCTCGAGCGCATCGCCTCCGCCGAGGAGTACGACGCGCGTCTGAACGAATCCGTCGATGAGTACATGCGCTTCCTGCGGGACGAGCGCATTCACACCATCGAGGCCTGGATGGACCCCGCGCTGCGGGCCGTGAACGGATCGTTTTCGCCCGCCGAGCCCGGGGAGGTCCGAAACTTCTTCAGCGAGGTGAACTACCGCGATCCGCTGGTGTTCCGGCCGCACATGCATCACTGGATCGAACTCGCCGCGATGCGGGAGGCGCCGCATCCAAGCCCGATTCGGGCGGTCCCGTCACTTTCCAACATCTACGATGCACGCTCCGAGGGACTCGCGACGGGCGTCGAGGAGATGTTCATGCATGCCGGCCACATCGATGGGCGCCCCCGGTCGCGAGAGCTCGTGTGGATCATGCTCGCCCAGCGGGCCGCCAGGGGACTGAGCGGACTGATGCTGCACGGCAACGAGTACACCATGGAGGAGGCGGTCGAGCACGCGATGACGTGGACGCCGCGCGGCTGGCTGCCCGACGGCGCCCTGGTTCGGGGCGAGCAGCACCTGTACCTGCGGCAGCCCGGCTACGGGACGAGCTACGTGACCGGGAAGATCCAGATCGAGGAACTGCTGGCCGAGGTGGCGCTGCAGCGTGGAGAGGACTTCACGGTGGAGTCGTTCTTCGACGACTTCTTCGACGCGGGCGTGATCCCGACGGTGCTCGCGCGCTGGGAGATGACGGGCGAGCGGGACGCGATTCTGGAGGACGGAACGCCGAGATGAACCGAAGGGGCGCGGGAGGTCGACTCCGCGCCCCTTCGGTTCTCAGGGCAGACCCGTAGTGCGGCTACTGGCCGCCGGCGCTCCGGCGGGGGGGGCGGCACTGCGGCCACTCTCCCACCGCGCCACCGTTCATCGTGCGGCGCGAGGTGTTCCGTGGCTCCGTCGACCGGGTCGTCGGGAGCACGCGCGTTTCCCGGGACACCCGCTCGGGGTCTTCGGACGCCATGTACGCCGTCATCGCCGCGAGCGTGGCGTTATTGCGCAGGTCGTCGAAGATGATCTTGTCGAACGTGTCGAGGTTGGTGTGCCAGGTGTACTGCCGGTAGTCCGGGTAGTTGGACTGGTACCGGAAGAACGGCACCGGCTTGCAGATGAACGACATGTGGTCGCTGCCGCCGACCTCGGGGATGCCCGGGATGTCGAGCTCGATGTGTTTGGTGATCTCGTGCGGAATCGCCGAGAACCAGCGAGCGAAGTGCTCTCCCGCCTTCGTGAACCCCTGCATCCGGATGTAGTCGACGCGCCAGGTCCCGTTGTCCTGGTTGAAGCCCGCCTGCATGCCGTCCACGATCTCGGGGTTGTCCGCCGCGAACGCGGTCGACCCGACCAGTCCCTGCTCCTCGCCGCCCCAGTGCCCCACGACGATCGTGCGACGCGGGTTCGGATAGGCGGTCTTCAGGAGGCGCATTGCCTCCATCATCATGATCGTGCCGGTCCCGTTGTCCGTCGCACCCGAGGCCCCATCCCACGAGTCGAGGTGGGCGCTGATGAGGACGTACTCGTCGGGTAGCTCGGTGCCGGGGATCGTGCCGACCACGTTGAACGCGGGCACGTCGCCGAGGAACTCGGCCTGCGCGTCCAAACGGATGCGGGGTGCCTGTCCGTTCTGCGCGAGACGCGCCACGAGTCCGTAGTCCTCGCAGCTCAGGTGGAGGCTCGGAATCTCGTCCGTCGATGCCGAGAAGATCTTGTCTGCGCCCCAGCCCCCGGACCATCGGCTGGTCAGGACCGCGACGGCCCCGGCCGCCTCGATGCGCGCGACGTGGTCACGGCCCGCCGCGCCTGCCGACTGACCCCAGAGACGCGCCGCCGCGGCACGCTCCTGCTGCGCCCGCTCCAGGGACTCCGGCGTCGCGTACTCCTCCCACGACTCCGGGGCCCGGCAGCTCGGCTCGGGGAAGGACACCGCGACCGCCTTGCCGCGGACACTGGGGAGCCATGCCTCGAACTCGGATGCGTCGGCGAACTGCGGGAGGATCGTCACGTCCGCCTCGACCGGGCCATCCGTGCCGGGCGACCACCCGAGCATCATCCCGTTCAGCGAACGGACGCGGGGGGCGATCAGGTCGATGTGAGTCGTCCCCCGATTCCACCCGGTCCACGTCCCGTACTCCTGTTTCACCGCGTCGATGCCCCACTCCGCGTACTTCGCGATCAGCCAGTCACCCGACGCGTCGTACTGCGGCGTGCCCATGAGGCGAGGGCCGATCGAGTCGAGAAGCGCCTGGGAGAGCTCGTACACCTGCGAGCCCTCGCCCATGCCCTCGGCCCACATCTGCTGGATCACCGGGTCGTCCGTCGGGAACGTCTGGGCCGTCGCCGTCGCCGGCAGGGCGAATGCGGCCGTGAGTGCGATCGCGAACAACGTCTTCTTCATGCTTCGTCCTTCCGTGGTTCTGGTTGCATCCGGTCGCTCGGGCAGAACATGGAGGCCTCGCCGCGGCCTCGCGAGGCTACTGCGCCATCCGCTCTCGTACCTCGTCCATCCAGTTGATCACGACGCGCGTCTCCACCACGCGCGGGTTCTTCATGAAGAGGAACGTCTCGCCGTCCGGCAGGACCGCGTAGCTCGTATGGTTGGGGTTCCCGAGTAGATCGCTCACGTCGAACAGATCGACGGCGGGCCCGAGTCGCGAGAATCCGCTCTCGAGGGAGATGGGGGCCACCACGAGGCGGGTCGTCGTCCGGAAGAAGAGTTCCGTGCCGTCCGGGCTCCAGTAGGGCTCGCCCGACGGCACGTCGGAAATCTGGTGGAGCTCATCCGGATTCTCGATCGATCGCACGAACACGTGCGCGACCCCGAGTTCGTCGGACGCGTAGGCGATGTAGCGCCCGTCCGGTGAGACCATCGGGCTGACCGCGTTGCCTTCTCCGGCCGTGATCGGTCGACCCGAGTCCGGGTCGCCAACGTCGTAGACGTAGATGTCGCTGACGTCCGCGCGGCCTCGATCTCCCTGCCGGACCACGATCTGCTCTCCGCCGGGCAAGAATACGACTTCGATCTCATTGGAGGGGCTGGCCAGCAGCGACTCCTCGATCCCCGTGCCGTCCGCGTTCTTCCAGTACAGGTCGTACACGCCGTCCACGATGTTGTAGTACGCCACTCGCGTTCCGTCGGTGCTCCAGGCGGGGTAATACGCGGTTTGCTGGAACGTGATCCGATTCCGCGTTCCCGACGAGAGATCGAGAACGTAGATATCGGACCCGTCGCCGGATTGTGTCTCGAACACCACGCGTGTGCCGTCCGGGCTGAGGCGGAGCCCGAGGCCCGAAGGCACCCTGAGCCCCGTCTCCGTGCGCTCACCGGTGCGAGACACCGAGATGAGGTTTTCGTCCGCCCGCGCGAGGACCTGGTGGACGAGTGTGCCCGTGCTCGAGATGTCGAAGAGCCACGCGTAGCGGCTGGTGTACACACCGTCGAGCAGCGCCCGGGCCGGCCCCGTCAACCGGCGTGTGGCCACGTCGAACCGCTGTCCGTAGAGGGTCTCCGACTCCAGGTCCATCCAGATGACGAACTCGTCGACGAGCCGGGGGAACGCGCCTACCGTGAGGGTGTCGAGGCGTCCGGTCTCGAACTCGAGGACGCCGACCGCGATGGCCCCATTGAATCGTCCCGCCGAAATCTCCACCAGGGCCGCCTCCTGCCCGGGAAGGACCGCGTTGGGGGCGAGGATGCGCCCGTCGGCGGGCCTCCACAGGGTCTCCGGCGATCCCCCCGCGGCGGGGATTCGCAGCAGATTGTAGTCCGTGTCCTGGAAGTAGACGTAGCCATCGGGATCCCAGTGGACCCCGCGTAGATTCGTCAGATCGAAGCTCGGCGCGAGGACTTGAGACGCCTGGTCCCCGGGCTCGAGGGAGATGGTCCGAATCGACTCGCCGTCGTGGAATACGAGTGCATCGCCATCCGGGGAGAAGGCGACCGAGCCGATCACTTCCGCCGAGGCGATCAGACGCCGTCCGAACGAGTCGAACGGCCGCACACTCAGTGCTGCCCGACCGTCGGCCCCGGAGTGTATGAGGGCGACCTGATTGCCATCGCGACTGATCGCTACGGTTCCGGCGCCGGTCGAGCCCAGGGTGGGGAGGCCCTCCTCCAGAAGGCCCATTCGCAGGACCGGGCCAGTCGTCTCGTTCGGGCGTACCATCCAGCTCCACGCGGCGACTCCCGTCATCAGGAGTGCGATTGCCGGCCAGGCCACCCGCTGCCACCCGGGGCGCTGGGCGGCAGCGGACCGGACTGCTCGCCTCTCCTCCGTGGCCGACGGGTCTCCGAGCGCTCGGGCGAACCCTTCGGCGGAGGTGAATCGGTCGGCGGGGAGCTTCTCAAGCGCCCTGTCGATCGCGGACTCGACGTGCGGCGGGACCGATTTCCGCAGCGTCGTGACCGGTTTCGCCTCCTCGGTGAGGATCTGCATCAGCACCGCCTGCGCGGTGGGCGCCGAGAACGGCGGGGTCCCCGTCAGCATCTCGTACGTCACGCTCGCGAGCGCGTACACGTCCGACTGAGCCGTCAGGTCCCGGTCCGCGGACGCCTGCTCTGGGCTCATGTAGTGCGGCGTGCCCAGGCTGAGCCCCGTCTCGGTGAGGCGACCTCCGCCGGCGTTCGAGACCGCGAGCGCGATTCCGAAGTCCGCCACGACCGGTTGTCCGTCGTGGATCAGAATGTTGGCGGGCTTGATGTCCCGGTGGATGACGTCGTGCCGGTGTGCATAGTCCAGCGCGCCGGCTACCGCCGACGCGATGGCGATCGCGTCCTCGACGGGAAGCTGCTTCTCGCGATCGAGTCGGTCGCGCAGCGTCTCGCCGTCCACGAACGGCATGACGTAGAAGAGAAAGCCGTCCGCGTCGCCCGAGTCGAAGAGCGCGAGAATGTGCGGGTGCTGGAGGTTCGCGGTGGTCCTGATCTCGGCGAGAAAGCGCTCGGCCCCGATGACCGCGGCCAGCTCGGGCTTGAGCACCTTGATCGCGACCGACCGATCGTGTCGCACATCGCGCGCGAGGTAGACGGTCGCCATCCCGCCCTGGCCGAGCTCGCGCTCGATCGCGTAACGGCCCTCGAGGGCCGCGTTCAGTCGTTCGATCACGTCAGACATGGCCGTAAGATGAAGCGAGCAATGCCCCGTCCGCCACGTCGGAGCGTTCGACCGTCGACGTCAGCGAGGGTGGATCAGGATCAAGTTTTCCTGCGGCGGGATCAGGTACTCGGCGCCGTCCGCGGTCACGACGGCCATTTCCTCGACGGAGATGGTCTTCGTCGATCCGTCGTCGCGCAGCCACCCGTAGAACCCGTCGAACGCGAACGTCTGACCGACCCTCAGGGGCCTCGATGAGTCCCCCCGGGCGGGGTCGCCGTTTGCGGACCCACCCAGCCTCGGGCCGAGGTCGTGCGCCCAGTAGCCCACGGGGTGCCCGGTGCTCCAGATGATCGGGATCGAACCGTTCTCCTCGAGGCGTGAACGCTGCGCGCGGTCGACGTCCCAACCAGTCGCTCCGGGACGCATCGCGTCGAAGGCGGCGCGCCCTCCCGCCTTTGCCTCCTCCCAGCGCTCCTGCATCTGTGGCGGGGCCTCCGTCTCGTCCGGATGGAGCACGTACGCGAATCGCTGGATGTCCGTCACCCACCGGTCGTGGGCCTTGATCCCGAAGTCGGTCTGGATGACGTCTCCGGGCTGAATGACCTTCTCGGTGGAATGGGAATGCCCCCGGTCCGGGCCCGAGTTCACGTTGGGGTTCTGGTCCGGCGCCCAGCCGTCCGTGACGCCGAGCTCGGCCATGCGGCGCTTGAGAAAACGCGCGACGTCCGCATCGGTCGTCTCTCCCGGGATGATGGTCGCGTACGCCTCCAGCTCGAGTTGCTCGGTGATGACGGCCGCCCGCCGCATGATCTCTACCTCCTCGGGCAGTTTCACGGAGAGCCATTCGACCACCATGTCCGCCGACGGGACGAGCCGGGCGGAGAGATCGGGTCCCAGCGCTCGCTCGAGCGCCTCGCGCTGCGTCCACGACAGCCCGTCCGCCACGCTTCTCGGACCGCTGTTCACCCCGATTCTGGCCGGCTGGCGCGCGGCGATCTCTTCCGCGACGAGCGAGTACACGTTCGTGCCCCTGGGGATCGCGCGGACGGAGTCGAGCGGAGTGACCTCGGCCAGCGCGGTCGACTCGGTGACCGGTGACAGGGCGAGGCTCTCGACGGACCCGTCTTCGCGGCGGAAGAACAGAAACGCGGCCAGGCCGCCCGCGTTCTCCGCCCCGATGTGGGCGGCGAGCGGGTCGTTCGCGTTCTCCCGGGCCATCACGATCCAGGCATCCAGCCCGCCGCGTTCCATCGCGGGACCGAGGAGCGTCTGGATGCGCTCGGCCCGGATCCGGGGCCACAGATCCGGATCCGCCGGGAATGGGTGTTCGAGGGTCCCGGATTCGACGGGCGGGGCCGGCTCGCACGCCGCGATACCGACCGTCAGCGCGAGGGCCAGAAGGCGGAGATGTCCCCGGGCGGGGGCTAACGTCATGTCGGGATCCTGGTTCTGGGGTCCAGAGCGGTCAGGCGGGTTGTTGCTCGAGCACGGCCAGCTCGATCTCCTCCGCGGCCGCCGGGTCCAGGCCGAGCTGTTCGCGGAGCTTCGCCAGCACGATACGGTCCTTGGGGGACAGCCGTCCATCCATCCACATCAGATCGACGTGCTCTCGATAAAAGTGGGCGGCCTCGTCGCGGGAGAGCGAAGCCAGCGGACGGGTTCCGGGCATGAGCCGCTCGACGATCCGCTCGGCGGTAGTCCGAATGGGCTGTAGTGCCAGGAGCAAGGCCGCCGCCGCGATGATCCCCCAGTAGTCGGACCCCGCGATGCCCGAGAACCAGACCGTCGCACCCTCGCTTACCAGGAAATAGACCGCCACGAAGACCGCGGCGACCGAGCTGCGGCTCATCGAGATCTTGAGCTTCGCATCGATGTCGAAGAGCCCGGAACGGAGGACGCCGTACGTGACCGTTGCCGCTCCGATCACGGACCAGAATCCCACCATCGCCGAAATGCCTTGAATCGCGCCTTCGAGAGTGGGGATCTTCGACGTGGCGGCCCCCAGCGCCGTCGAGATGAGGAGGACCAGTCCGTACAGAGACGCCTCGCGCCGGGTGCGCGAGTCTCGCGTTCGAAGCGCCCGAATCGTCAGGTAGGCCAGCAACCCGCCCAGAACGACGAACCACACCACGAAGAGGCCCATCTCGATGTAGTTGAATACGCCGGGTTCCGGCGGCCGCGGCATCGTGCTCCGCATCTGCAGCAGCGCGCCGGCGATCAGACAGCTGCAGGCCGCGGGCGCGAAGAATCCGAGGCTGACAACCAAGAGCGTGTCCCTCCGCTTTCCGCTCCGGGTCTTCAGGCAGTCACGGACCAGCACCACCGCCGGGATCGCGAACGTCAGGTCCAGGAGCGTGGGCCCAAGGCCGAAGGGCGTCAGTGCACTCCCGCGAAGCCACGCGACCATGTCGAGCGTGTCCGGGGAGGCCGGGAGCCCGGGTAGAAGGATCAGACTGGGCCAGAAGGCCGCAGTCAGCGCGAGCAGGCCAAAGGACCCGAACACGAAGGCCCGGCGGCGCCCCGGCGAAAGCCAGCTCCTCGGCGCCGGGTATGCCGCGAGGAAGTTGATGATCCCCACGACTGTCGCCAGGCAGAAGACCGGGTAGAGCAGGGCACCGAGCCGCGCGATCGGGATCGTGGGGGCGGTGAACGTTACCCCGAGCGCAATGAGGGCGAGCCCCCGGGGGAAGAGGACGAGGCTGAACGCACGGCGCGCGTCGTGCCCGGACTGGGCACGGAGCAGTGCGGCCGCGAGCATCAGGAGCACGATTCCGGCGGCAATCGGTACGTAGAAGAGCACGAGGCGCTCCCTGTGGACCCCTAGTTGTCCCCGAGCCGCTCTCGCAGCTCTTCGAACCAGTTGACGACGACGAGGAACCGCTCCGCGGCGATGGGGACGGCCGCCGCGTCCATCGCGCCGGGGGTTGGCCGAAGCGTGATGAGCCTGTCTCCATCGGGGTGCAGATCCATGGCGAACGGGCTGAACCTACCGGCGAACAGGGTGTCCCGGGCCGTCACCACGAACGGGGGACCGCGGTCGACACGGGCGGCCACGAAGGACCTCAATCCGCTGTTGTCAGGGGTCCAGAAATAGACGGTATCACCGTCGGGAGACCACAACGGGGATTGTCCGCCGCCCGTCGAGATGCGCTCGCGCGCTCCGGGGGTCGGGAAGCTGCGTACGTAGATGTCGCAGCCCGGAGTCCCACAATCCTGGTACGCCACCAGCTCACCGTCCGGCGCGACGGCGGGCGCAAACAATGCATCTTCCGACGACAGGTATTCGCGTGCGACGGCGCTGTCCCCGGCCAGGCTTGCGATCCACTGGTCCGGGGGGTTCCCCGTCCTGAACACGAGGGTCGTGTCATCGGGCCAGTGCTCCGGTCGTTGCGAGCCAGGAAGGGTCAGGAGCAGTTGCGGGGGAGCATCGGAGTTGACGTCCTTCACGTACAGGTCCTGGGCGTCCGACCCATCCCGGGATGACGCGAACGCCACCCTCGTCCCATCCGGAGACCAGACGGGCTGGAAATTGTCGCCTTCGTAGGTGAGCTGTCGGGGGGTCGTTCCGAGCTCGACATCGTACGTGAAGATGTTCTCGTTTCCCTGATTCCCATCGGGTTCCGCGTACACGACGGACCCTCCGTCCGGGGACCAGCGCAGATCAGAGAACTGGCGCGGATCCAGCGGGAGCGGCGTCGCGGTGCCGTCCAGGCTCACCACGACCATCTGTTCACCGCGGCCAATCGCGCCGCTGGCCCCGCCCGACCCGTACACGAGGGTCCCGTTTCGGGAGATGGAATACCGGGCGTGAACGCCCCGAATGACCCGAAGGCCGTCGAGGACCGGTACACCGCCGCCCAGTACTTCGCCGCGCTCCGGGTCGAACGGGGCAGCCCACAGGCCGCCGCCGGCATCGGCGTAGAGGATGTGTCCGGTCGAGATGAATTTCGGGTCGAGGCCCGCGGGGATCAGGACCTGCACCGTGTCGGCTCCGGGCGCCAGGTAGGTGACGCCGGCGCCGCCTCGATCTGCACCGAGGATGCCGCCGCCGGGCAGGAGCGAGGGCTTACGAAGCTGCTGCGACAGTTCGTAGAGGAGCTCGGGCTGCCCCCCCGTATCCGGGACGCGGAACACGCCATCCGGCCCCCCGAACACGATCGTCCCCTCCTCGTCCCACGAGGGCTCGCGGGGGTCCACCGGGCCGGCGGGCACCACAGGGGTGGGGGCGCCGCCGAGGAGCGAGACCTTGAGCAGGACGTCGGCGTCCGTGCGGAACACGAGCCACTCCCCGTTCGGCGAAAACGCCGGGACCTCGGCGTCCTGGGTCCCGGGGATCAGGCGGAACGCATCCTCGGACGCCCTTCGCCAGTAGAGTGCCCGAACGCCATCGACAGTCGCGGCCACGGCAAAGCGGGAACCGTCGGGCGAGACGACGATCTCGTCCTCGTCCTGGATCGGCATGTCGAGCTCGATCGGCAGCCGGGTCGGTGCGCCGGAATCGGTCTCGGGTGCGGGGCGCATCCAGCCCCACGCGGCGATCGCGAAGGCGGCGAAGGCCAGGCCGGCGACCCCCAGGAACAGCGACCGGCTCACCCCGTCGGTCGCGCCGACTGCGGCCGGGGCTGAGGTCGGCGCGTCCTGCGCGCGCGCGACCCTCGTGTGTGCGAAGCTCTCGTCAGCGAGTGCCGCGGCGAACTCGGCGGCAGACTCGAAGCGGTCCGCCGGTAGCTTCTCGAGCGACTTCGCGAGCACGGCGGAGACATGCGGGGGCACGGCCTTCCGCACGTCCGTGACCGATCGCGGGTCCTCCGTCAGGATCCGCATCAAGATGGCCTGCGCCGTCGGTCCGACGTGCGGCGGATCCCCGGCGAGCATCTCGTAGAGCACGCAGGCCAGGCTGTAGACGTCCGAGCGTGGACTCAGGTCGCGCTCGGCGGTGGCTTGCTCGGGGCTCATGTAATGAGGAGTCCCGACGCTCATCCCGGTCTCGGTGAGTCGTCCGCCGCCCGCGGCCGAGATCGCCACCGCGATCCCGAAGTCCGCCACGACCGGGCGTCCGTCGTGCAGCAGGATGTTCGCCGGTTTGATGTCCCGGTGGATCACGCCCTGACGGTGAGCGTAGTCCAGCGCGTCGGCGACGTCTCGCGCGATACGAAGCGATTCCTCTACACCTAGCTGCTTCTCGCGATCGAGCCGCTCCCGGAGCGACTCGCCCTCGACGAAGGGCATAACGTAGAAGAGGAAGCTGCCCGCCTCACCCGAGTCGAACAGCGGCAGGATGTGCGGGTGCTGGAGCTTCGCGGTCGTCGTGATCTCGGTCAGGAACCGTTCCCCGCCGATGACCGCCGCGAGCTCCGGCTTCAGCACCTTGAGCGCGACGGGCCGGTCGTGCCGGACGTCGTGCGCCAGGTAGACGGTGGCCATCCCGCCTTCGCCGAGCTCGCGCTCGAGAGTGTACCGGCCGGAAAGCGCCTCGTTCAGACGACTGATGGCATCGCTCATGGCGTCCAACATGGAGCCGTCATGCCGGACCCGCCACGCGCCCGGCCAATTCGCCGGGGGCTCCGGTCAGACGTCGCTCACGGGCGAAGCACGCGCCGGAAGTCGGTCGAGCCACACCAGCACCAGGAACAGGATCGAGCAGACCGCCAGGTGCGACACTTTCCGATTGATCGTCAGGAAGTTCACGAACAGACCGACGTAGAGCGCCAGGAACACACCGATGAGTCGCAAACCGAGTCCTCGGTTCCGCACTACGCCGATCGCACCGGCGGACAGCACGAGACCCATGAGCGCGATGTAGGCGACGTACCCCAGCGGGCTGACGGGGACGAGCGTGCGGTCGGCCTTCTCGGTGAGGAACGAGGCCACGTCCGCGAGCGGCTCATTGAAGGCCGCGATGTCGAGGAGGCCGAGCGACTGTCCGACGAGCCCCAGGCCGACAAAGAGTCGCAGGCCCCCGTACAGGAGGAACGCACAGCCGATCAGAGTCCTCGGGAATCTCCGGGTGAACCTCATGTCTCACCGGTCGCGAGATGGATCGAGTTCGAGGCGCGGGGCCACGAGCGGCGCGAAGTCGACGCAGCCCATCTACGGCGTTTGCGGCCGGCCGGGTTTCGCGTCAGCGCGAGGGCACGGGCTCCATGGTCACGATCAGAACGATGTCGTCGCCCGAGAAGCGCACGACCCGCACGACGGGGCGGTATCCCTCGCGCTCGATCCTGATCGTCCCCTCCCGGTAATGGCGAGTGACCTCGCCGCCGATGTCCGGGCTCTGTACGGAGACCTCGCGGACCCTTCGCTCGAATTCGTAGTCGATGGGAGCGGTGCCGAGGAGCGTGAATTCCTCCTCGAACGTGTCGAGCCCGACGCCTCCGACCACTCCGGCAACGCGCCCATGGACCTCGATCTCGCCGCGGCGCTGCAGGTAGACGCTCGCACCCACCGGATCGGTCTCCACCCGAATGCGCTGGAGCGACGAACACGCGGTGAAGGTGCCCAGCCCAAGAGTGACGAGCAGGAGCGGCACGATACGCCTTGGTTTCATGACCGCCTCCGTGTTCGGACGATGAAGCACACCCCGAGGCACGAGCCGCACGGATCGGGCCGAGCCGTGCGACAGGCCCCATCGGCGGGATGGCCGCGTGAAACCCGGTCGTTCCCGTCGGACGGTGATCGCCAGAGCGTCGTCACGCGCGCTTCGGGGGGACACGATGTCTCACCGGGCCGACCGGTTCGGGACGCTGCGTCCGGGTCCGCACCCCCGTGCCAACCGTTCTACCGGTCGGGATCGGGGTGGGGCAGCAGGCGTCGGGCTATTCGAGGTCGTCGAACAGCGCGTGCAGCTCGTGCATCCAGTCGATCCACACCGTGAGGCTCCCTCCCTCTCCCACCTGCCGCGCGAGCACGACCTGGCTGCCGTCGGGAGAGACGTCGTAGGTGGCGGTCACGGCGCGGCTGCCCCCCTGGAAGTATGTCCCCTGGAGAATCGTCCGCTCTGCTCCGAACTCGAGCCCGGAAGAACCGGAGTCGGTAATGTCCACCGCGACGAGCCGGTCGCCGACCCAGTAATGGAGTCGCGCGCCGTCGGCGGACCAGACGGGCTGTCGGCCGCCCCCGCGCGACACCTGCCGTCGAGCGCCGCTTCCGCCTACCTGGCGGACGTGAACCTCGTAGCGCCCCGATTCATCGGACGTGTACGCGAGCCACTCGCCATTGGGCGAGAATCGCGGCTGCCTCTGGTCGGCGGGGCCCGTCGCGAAGGGGATCTCCGTGGCCGGGTCGGCGCGGCTCACCAGGACGATATCGAAGGTGGACGCTCCGAAGACCTGACTGACATTCCTCACCAGCGCCAGAGTCTCCCCATCCGGCGACGCCTCGACACCGAGCACTCCGCGACCGCCCTGTACCGCCTCGGGGATCTCGAAGTCAGCCGTGGCCTCCTCGCTTCCATCTGCGGGCCGGTTCCACATGGTCTCGACGCGGCTCGGCCCGGCCCGTACGCGGCCTCCGTCAGGCGTCCAGCCCACCGAGTGCGCATCGAACCCGAAGCTCAACGGCGTCAGGGCGGAAGCGGAAGAATCGTATAGCCAGACGTCCGAAATGCCCCTGAAGTCCGCGCCCATCGCCAGGGTCCGCCCATCCGGAGAGAAGCGAGGGAAGATCTCGCTCACGATCTCGCCCGGCTGGAGCGACTGTTCCGCCCCCCCTTCACCGACGACGACGACTTCGTACCGGTTCACCGCCGTCGTGAAGACGAGCGTGCCGTCGGCCGACAGCTGCGCCCGCTGGAAATCGGACGGCATGCCAGGCACGACGATCGACTCTCCGATCGGGCGGCGGGTCTCCTCGTCCCAGCGGACCGCCATCAGATTCCCGTCGCTGATTCCGCCTACGCTGTAGAGGAGGATGCCGTCGGCAACCCCGATTGGACGCCCGCGAAGGCCCGTGCCCTCCCACTCGCCCGTGTCCAGGGACGCCACCCCGATCTCCAGCCCGCCGCGCATGCGCAGGAACAGGACAGTGGACTCGTCGAGCGGCACCGGATCGTGGTGCATTCCCTCGGCCACCGTCAGCGTGTCCGGCCGGGCACCGGCTTCGTCGCGCAACAGGGCGAGCCCGGGCATGCCGTGCGGTCCCGATCCCGAGAGCATCCCCAGTACCACATCCCCGGAGCCGGTCCAGGTGATGCCCCTGGGCAGGTTCGACGTTCGGACCATCGTGAGCGGCGAGCCTCCGTCCAGCGACACCTTCCGCATGGCCGAGTCGGCCCAGAACGTCGCCCAGCGGCCATCCCATGAGACCGCCACTCCCAACGGATTCTCCGTTCCCGGAAGGACGCGGACTTCCGGATCGGAGAGGGACCGGACCCAGAGTCGGTTCGGTTCGAGGGGCCGGCCTCCGACGTACACGATCTGGCTCCCGTCGCGCGAGAACGCGAGTTCGCCCCGCAGGGGCGGGTCGAGCGGGGGCAGCGTGACCCGGACCGATCGGTGCTCGCGAGGCTCGGCCTCCTCCGACGAACCGCGCGTGAGCAGCGTCGCCGCGAGCCCGAGCACCGCGACCGCGGCGATCGCCCACGGCAGCAGAGTGCCGGTCCTGCTACTCCCGGCGCCCCGGGACGCATCAGTGGCCGTGGGGTGGCCTCCCGAGGCGAAGGATCCCTCCTCCGCCAGGGCCCTCGCCAGTTCGGCGGTGGAGGCGAACCGGTCGGCGGGCAGTTTCTGCAACGCCGTGAGCGCGGCTCCCGCGACGTGCGGAGGCACCGTCTTCCGGATCTCGGTCACGGGTGCGGGGTCCGCGGAGAGAAGTCGCGCCACGATTGCCTGCGCCGTCGGTCCGGTGAAGGGCGGTTCGCCCGTCAGCATCTCGTAGAGCACGCACCCGAGGCTGTAGACGTCGCTTCGGGCGTCGGGGGCACGTTCCGCCGTCGCCTGCTCGGGGCTCATGTAGTGCGGCGTGCCGAGGCTGAGACCCGTCTCGGTCAGCCGACCACCCCCTGCCTGCTGCACCGCCAGCGCGATCCCGAAGTCGGCCACCAGCGGCTCGCCGCTCGCCATGAGAATGTTCGCCGGCTTGATGTCGCGGTGGACCACGCCCTGGTCGTGAGCGGCCTGCAGGGCAGACGCGACCTTTCGAGTGACCGCCACCGCCTCGTCGATCGGGAGCTGCGTCTCGCGATCGAGCTTCTCGCGCAGCGACTCTCCCTCCACGTACGGCATGACGTAGAAGAGGAACCCGTCCGCCTCACCGGAATCGTGCAGCGGCAGGATATGCGGGTGCTGGAGATTCGCCGTCGTCTTGATCTCGGAGAGGAAGCGCTCCGCACCGAGGACTGCGGCGAGCTCGGGCTTCAGGACCTTGATCGCTACCGGTCGATCGTGCCGCAGGTCGTGCGCGAGGTAGACCGTCGCCATCCCGCCCTCGCCGAGCCGGCGATCGACGGCGTAGCGACCCTCGAGGGCAGCGTTGAGACGGAGGATGGGGTCTGACATGGACCGAAACTTGTGGGCGAACTGCCCAACCCGCCACGACTACCGGCCGATGATCGCGTCGAGCTCTGAACAACCGACCGGCGCCCGGGCCAGATGCCGGGCGCCGGCTTCGTGATACAGCTTCGAGCTGTCGGTCGTCAGCCGCCGTGGCCGTGCTTCACCATGATCTCCCCGAACTCCTCGTCGTTGATCACCGGATAGATCTCGTACTCGATGATGTCCGACCACTGCATCAGCCATTCGGCGATCAGTTTCGGGTCATCGGTGTCCGCGACCCCCCACCCGATCCCGCCCCCGGCAGAGTGCCAGCGAGCTACATGCGTGACGCCCTCGGGCGGCTGCATCGCGGTTCCCTCCAGAAAACGAGCGATCGCCTCGTTGCGGTTATCGGCGGACAGGTGGTAGACGGTCATGTACGTCGCCATCGGGGTCTCCTCGGTTGGGATGGACGGACCTTGTGGCACTTACGGTGAAGCCCGCCACGCGGCCGCGGCAAGACGTGCCCCCCTGGACGGCGGCTCGCCCGGGTTGCGCGCCGGAAACGGTCGGTACTACCCATGCGACCGTGACCGGTCGGCAAAGACCGCCTCACCGCACCCAGGAGACTTCATGAGTGCCGGACGCCTGAGACCGACATTCACGGTTGCCCTGAAGCCGGACCGAAGGACGGCGATCGAGGCGATCCGCGACCGCCTGGCCCTGGAGGACCGCTTCGAGGGCCGGTGGATGGGGAAGGGCAGGTGGGCCGAGATCCACGTCCCGGCCAACGACCGCCGACTCTGGTCACCGCACCTCTCGATCCGCGTCGATCCGCCGGAAGACGCCACCGACGGATCCACGCTGTTCGGGCGTTTCGCGCCCAACCCCGAGGTGTGGACGTTCCTGATGTTCCTCTACTTCGCGGTCGCGTTTCTGGTCGTTCTGGGCGCGATCTTCGGATACGTGCAGTGGGCATCGGACGAGCCGTCCTGGGGGTACTGGGCCGTATGGATCGGACTCCCGGTCATCGGGTTGATCCACGTGGCGGGCGCGGTGGGCCGCCGTTTGGGCCAGGACCAGATGGTCAC
This sequence comes from Gemmatimonadota bacterium, assembly GCA_039587355.1. Classification (GTDB taxonomy): domain Bacteria; phylum Gemmatimonadota; class Gemmatimonadetes; order Palauibacterales; family Palauibacteraceae; genus Palauibacter. The sequence continues at coordinate 296,714 of JBDHIO010000001.1, forward strand.
GCTCAAGGCCGAGCTCGACGAGGTCATCGAGCCACTGCTCTGAGATCCTGAATGCTCCGGTCGACTCTAGTCGGCCCGGTTCTCCTGGAGGAACTCGTCGGTGCCCTCGGGGAGCAGGAGATTGTCGGCGATGGAGGCGATCTCTTCCGCGGCCCTCCAGGCCGCTTCGAGTTCCTTGAGCTCGCCCTGGAGGGCCCGTCGCTCCTGCTCCTCGTGGAGCGCCATCTCGAGCGCGAGCTTCGTGGGCGTCGGCATCTTGTTTACGTAACCGGGGACTCCCTTCTTGTCCTTGAAGCGGTCGCCGGTGACGACGTCGGAGAGGAAGGCCTCGGGGTGGCCGAGGTGCTCGATCTGGGAGACGGCGTCCTGGACGGTGTCCTTCTTGCCGCCCGTGCGGTTCATCCGGGGCAGGATCTTGCCGACCATCCGCTCCGCCTCTGCACCGGTGAACCACTCCTTCTTCTTGCCCTTTCGCACCTCGATCCGGAATCCGTCGTCTTCCTGTGGCGCGCGAAGTCGCGTGCCGAGGAGGTCGGGGTTCTTGAGCTTGAGAACCCGCCCGTCGTCGGTCCGCAGCTTCACGAGCGTCCGCCCGTTCTGCCAGGCGTTGATGAAGTTGCCGCTCTGTGCCAGCAAGGCGCCGCTGAGTACGCCTGTGGCGGCGCCGCCGATCACCACCCCGCCCAACACCGCCATGCCCCCCACGCCATAAAGAATGGCGCGTTTTCGCCGGCGCCCGAACTGATCGCCGTACCGCCACGCCGCAAACTCCGGACGCATGGGTTCCCCGATTCGCACGAGCTCGAGACCCTCGCGGTGCCGAGCGATTCCCACGTTCTCGGTCGATGCGCGGATGCGCGTGGACTCGAAGAGACGCTCGCACGTCTCGACGGCCTCCCAGCGTTCCTCGATGGGGGTGAGGTTCCAGCGCTCGCACTTCCGGCAAACGACCCACAACCGTCCGCGAGCCGAGTCGAACGCGAGACGCCGACCCACGGGAAAATGCTCGACGACCTGGTTCTCGCCGAGCGGCTTGTTGCAGAACATGCACGTCGTGTACATGGGATTACCCGGATCTGATGGCGTAGTCTTACGCCACATACTACTCGCACGAGATCGATGTATTCGAGCTCAGACCGGGGTCGGTTCAGGAACCCGCCTCATCGACCCCCAGCAGGTCTCCGCCACGCGCAGCGCGGAATCCCTCGAGCGCCTGCTGGTGTCCGACCCGGGCACGGGCCACAGCCTCGTCGTATCTCGCCGCGTCGCGAAGCGGGCGCAGCCAGGGATCCTTTTCGAGCGCCCAAATCGACCAGAATCCGCGATCGATCGCCTGTGCAGTGATCTCGATCGCGAGATCCGAAAGCCCGGCACGCGCCGCCACTCGCCCGAAGAAGTAGATCGCCTCGGGGTCCCTCAGCCCCTGAGCCATGACGCTCCGGCACTGGGCCTCGCAATCCTCTTTCCGGCCTTCGAGCGCGGCCAGTAGAGATCCGAGGAATGACGTCCGAAGACCTTCGACCTCGGACAGGTTGTCATTCCGCAGCAATTCGAGCGCGTCCCCGTCTCGCTCCAGCGTCGCAAGCGCCGAAGCCGTGAGAACGGGTTCCGTGGCGTGCTCGACGACCCACTCGTACTCGCCGAGTTGCATATGCGTGTAGAGGATTCCTGTCGGAATCCTCGGACTCAGGGTGTTCGCCCGTTCATGAGCGGCAAGGGAGGCCTGATAGAGTCCGAGGAACCGGAACACCGGGACCAGCCCCGCCCAGTAGTTGGCGTCGGTCGTTCCCCTCGACACGAGCGCGACGAGCCGGTTCATCGCGCCAAGGGGATCGCCAAGCTCTTCGAGTTGGTAGTAGGTGTAGTAGTTGTGGGCGACGGGCGAATCGGCATCCAGTTCGAACGCTCGGTCGAACGCCTGACGAGCGATGCGCTGGTGCTTCTCGTTGTCAGGAGCGAAGTACTTGGCGAGGACTCGACAGGTGCGACCGTAGAGCGCCCAGGCCGGAGCGAACCCGTCGTCACGTTCGACACTCTCCCTGAGTAGATCGCGCACACCGAGGAGCCCCGTCGTTGTCTTGACCTCGGCCGCCATGTGCAGGCCCCTGAGGTAGAGTTCGTACGCTCGCGACTCGACGTTTACCTCGTGACTCAGGCGTGCTGACTCCTCGGGGGAGAGGGGGATCGCCAGCCCCTCCACGATCTTGTTGGTAAGGTCGTCATGGAGCTTGAACAGATCTTCAATCGCGGCGTCCTCCTGGGTCGACCACACCACGGTCCCGGCGGGGACCTCCAGAAGCTGCGCGTTGATCCGGAGCCGGGAGCCGCCCCGCATGAGCGTGCCGGAGAGCGCGTAGTCCACCTCTACCTCGGCAGCGAGCTTCTTCAGGTCGACTGTCGGATCATCTCCGGCGAGTTGTGTGGACCGAATCACGAGATGCCGGAGTCCGGAGAGCGAAGTGCCGATCGCCTCGGGCAGGCTCGTCGACAGGAAATCCAGGTCCGGATCGGGTCTCAGCAGGCGGAAGGGCAGGGCGATGAAACGCTGCACTGTGGCGGCGGCGAGATTGCCCTTGGCCCTGCGCGAGCCTGTCGTCTCCAGCGCCCGCATCCGTTTGAACCCTTTTTCCAGCGCCTGGGCGAGCTCGCTCGTGGAGGCGTGACGCTCACGCGGGTTCTTGGCGATAGCTCTCCGAACCACGGCGTCTATCGCCTCGATGCCGAGGGCTCCGGTGAGCGGCGGCGGTTGTTCGTGTGCGGCGGCGTGGAAGATGTCGATCGGGTCATCGCCGTCGAACGCGTACTCTCCCGACAGCATCTCGTACAGGATCGCGCCGAACGAGAAGAGGTCGCTCCAGGGACCAACCCCGTTCGAGCGCCACTGTTCGGGCGCCATGTAGCGCGGGGTGCCGACAATCGACGTCGTGGCGGTCAGGCGCGTGTCGGTGTTTTCCTCGATGCCGCGCGTCAGACCGAAGTCGAGAATTTTGGTGCCCACGTCGGTCTTGAAGATGTTCGAGGGCTTGAGGTCCCTGTGCACCAGTCCGCGCTCATGGAGGAACCCGAGCGGCTCGAGAATCTCGATAGCCGTCCGGATCGAGTCGTCGACCGACATCCGTCCCTCGCGAAGGATCTCATCCAGCCCCTGGCCCTCGAGAAGCTCCATCGCGACCCAGAGCTTGCCCTCTTCCTCCACGACATCGAAGACCTGGCAGATCCCCGGGTGGTTCATGCCTGCTGCAGCGCGCGCTTCGCGCCACAGCCTATCGCGCTCGACGGCCGAGTCGGCCCCGAGGGTTTTCAAGGCGACCCGTCGACGGAGACGCTCGTCCTCCGCGATGTAGACGACCCCCATTCCCCCGCGCCCCAACTCGCCAATGATGCGATACGGGCCGATACACTCCGGCGACCCGGGATCGGGTGAGACACCTTCCTTTGGCCGTTTCAGCATGGAACCGGGGCTCATCCGGGGTTCGGGCACGGTGGACACCAGTATAAACGGTAGTGAATCGCGGGGTGGATCAGAAAGAGCCGCCCTGAAAGCCGACTATCCATGCAGGCCGCCACCAGACCCCCCGTGTTCAAGGTCGCAAGTGCGCTCTATTGTCCTCTAACGCGACTGGTGGTCTCGCGGAAGGTGAACTCGCATCGCGAGAGGCGTTGCGGTGATCGGTCAAACGATAGCCCAGTACGAGATCCGCACCTCGCTTGGTGAAGGGGCGATGGGCGCCGTGTACCGGGCGTTCGACGAGCGCCTCCATCGGGAGGTGGCCATCAAGGTGCTAACCGGGGCCTCCTCTGAAGCGCGGGCGGCAGCATCGCTCAACCATCCCTCGATCGCGACGATCTTCGAGGTCGTCGATCACGCAGATCAGTCGTTCATCGTGATGGAGCTCGTGGAAGGCGAGACGCTCAGGCGGAGCGTGGGTCGGCTCGGCGATGATCCGCTCGCGGTCGCCCGTCTGGGGCTTGCCGCCGTTCGGGGCCTCAGGGCGGCGCACGAGGCGGGCGTGGTGCACGGCGACATCAAGCCGGAAAACCTGATGGTGAGGGCCGACGGGGCCCTCAAGATCCTCGACTTCGGCGTCTCCCGCCGAACGGACGACCGGGACCTCGAGGCGCTTCGCACGGTCGCCGAGACGATTCGCGCGGGAGACGTGGCTGATTCGAGTTCGAGCGATCTTGTTAGGCCGGGCGAGATCGCCGGCACCCTGTCCTACATGCCCCCCGAACAGATGCGCGGTGAGCCGATCGACGGCCGGGCAGATCTCTATTCCCTCGCCGTGGTGCTTCAGGAGCTGGCCACCGGGCGTCGTCCGTTCGACGCCCCGTCGGCACTGGCCGTCGTGGGGCAGGCGCTCAACGTCGGCACTGGCCGTCGTGGGGCAGGCGCTCAACGCGGAGTCGGCCGTCGTGGAGGAGCTCAGTCGCACTCAGCCTCCTGAGCTCATGCGGGTCCTCGCCCGATCCCTATCCATCTCGCCCGCGGACCGACACGAATCGGCACAGGAAGCCGAGGTCGACTTCGAGATGGCGATTGCCGGGCTCGAGAGCCGAGCCGTCGCCGGGGCACAGACGAGGCGAGTGGTCGCGGTGCTTCCATTTCGGCTGCTCGCCGGCACTGACGATGACGAGTTCCTCCGGCTGGCGCTCGCACAAGCGGTGGCGCACGGTCTGGCGCAGCCGGGTACACTGGCCGTTCGGCCGGCCAATGCGGTCACCAGATATGCCGAGGAGTCGTATGACCCTCACCGCGTCGCCACCGATCTCGGCGCCCAGGTGCTGGTCGAAGGGACTATTCAGAAGTTGGGCTCGAACCTTCGCGTGCAGGTTCAGGCATGGGATGCGGATTCCGATGCCACGCTGCTTTCGGTGCAGCGGGATGCGTCGATGGGGCAGTTGTTCGAGCTCCAGGACCGACTTGCACAAGACATCGTCGGTAGTCTGGCGGTCGAGGAGCCTCACGGGACCCCTCCGCCGGCGCCCGCGCAGCCTCGGGACGGCCTCGATTCCGAGGCCTATGAGCTGTACCTGCGCGCCGGCGAGAGACTCCTGCGGGTGACCGATTACGATACGCGGACCGCGATCGAACAGCTCGAACGCGCTCTGTTCCTCGAGTCCGAATTCGCGGACGCCTGGGCCCGCCTGGCCGGGGCCCAACTCTTGATGGCCGTCCTCTTCGAGCCAACGGATGAATGGCACGAGGCAGCCGGGGTGTCGGTTGCCCACGCGTTGAAGCTCGACCCGGGGAATCCAGAGGCGTGGTCGGCCCAGGGTCGGCTGCTGTGGTCGCCGCGCGAGGGGTACCGCAACGAAGACGCGCTGAGGTACCTGGGCGCGTGTTGTCGACACCACGCGCCGCCGCACGATGGGATGATGTGGTATGCTGCCGTCCTGGCCCACGTGGGCCTACATGAAGAGGCAGAGTACTGGGTGACTCGGGCTCTGGAGGAGCAGCCCGAAGACGTGCTCGCTCGTCTGATTCTGGGGGAGGTCATTTCCTGGAGGGGCGATTTCGAGCAGGGAGCCGAGCACTACGCGACGCTGCTGACCGTGGACCCGTCAAACATTTTCACACAGCTCTGGTACCCTCTGGGCCTCACGTACGTCGGGGAGCTGGATGCCGCCAGGCGCGCGATCGATCGGGCCCGGCTCAGTTTCGGCGAAGACGCCCTGTTTCACGCAGGGGACGCACTCATCGCGGCTCGACAGGGCGATGTCGAGGTGGCCAGGTCGAGCGTGGCCAACACCATCGGGTGCATTCGCTCCGTTTCCCACCAGCACCACGCTTTCCACTATGCCGCGGCGGCATCGGCCGAGATCGGCGACGCCGAACGTGCGGTGGAGCTGTTACGCCGCGCGTCGGATACCGGCTTCCCCAATTACCCGGCATACCGCGCCGATCCGCATTTCTCCGGTATCGCAACGAGCTCGACGTTCATCGAGTTCATGAGTGACGCCGAGCGAAACTGGCGGAGCATTCGAGCCGGCTTCGGGGGCATACCGGGTTGATCCGCCGGGGAACGGCCCCGGGGAGGTTCCCACCGGGGGCCGAACCATGACCGGGGCCGTGGAAGCAGCGAGGGTAGCTCGGGTGTCAGGAGCCGCGGGTTTCGGCGTCAACTACTGCACGATCACCGTGGAGTCGAACATCTGACCGGGGTGGAGGTCGCACCGGTACACGTACGTGCCCACGACCGTGAACGTGTGATCGAATACCGCTCCGGGGCTGATGTTGCCACTGGCGATACTGCCGGCGCCTCCCGGCACCGACGTCGACGTGACGGTGTGGAGCGTGCCGCCTGTGTTGGCCCAACGCACGGCCTGGCCCGCGTTGATGGTCACCGACGCGTTGGAGTTGCGGCGGCTGGACGGATCGACGAAAGCGTTGTCCTCGATCGTCATGTTCGCGCCGATGCCGCCCGGGGGTGGGGGTGGAGGCGGAGGTGGCGGTGGAGGCGGGGCGGGCGGCGGATTCCCGCCCGTCCCGGACGGATCGCTAGAACAGGCGGCTGCGATGAACGCGATTGGCACCAGCTGCACGAAGTCGCGTCTCTTCATGTTGACTCCCTTCGGGTGGACCGCCCTCTCGGACGGCTAGGGTCAATCTCCTGTGGCCCGACGATCATCGTCCCGTGACGACGATCACCTGCGTCATGAATGGGTGCGGCAGGCAGTGATAGGGGAACTCCCCGACCTCCGTGAATCGACGGGTGAACGTTTCTCCGGGGCCGATTGCCGCGGACCTCCACTCACCCGTGTCCGACGTGCTCGTATGAGCGACCGGGTCGCGATTCACCCAGCGCACCACAGAGCCCACCGGGATCTCGATTCGGTCCCGCCCGAACGAGAGGACGGAGATCTCGATCTCGATGACCGCCTCGCCGCTGGCTAGCGCCGTCGCGTTCTCCTCATCCGCCCTTTCGTCCGGGTCGAGGATCTGCCCCCAGCGGGCGAACCCGCTGAAGGGCACCGTCAGTTCGAAACCCCAGTAGACCCTATTTGGAAAATCGGCGATGACTCCGCTGGCTCCCTGGAGGGTCCCGCTGGTCACGTTCGTGGCCATGATCGAGAACGTGTGCGGGGTGTAAGGGATGCCGATGTGAACGCCTCCGCTCCATCCCGCCTTCGGGCGCCTCCCGTCTCGCTCTCCGCCAGTCAGCACGCCGGACACGTCGCCCGCGATGGTGACGTAGCGGTTCACGCGCAGGCCGGCCCCGCCAGCCAAACCCAGGGCCTTTCCCTCCCCGGAATCCGCGAGCCCGCCGTACAGGTCGGTGAATCCGCGAACGGACGCGATCGCGAAGGTCGGCCCAAAGTTCAGTTGCCCGGACACTTCTGCGTCGAAACTCTTGTTCGCCGCGTTCCACGCCGTCATCACCGAGACGCCGGCCTCTTGGCCGCCTCCACGGATGGGTGCCCACTTGAGGTAGGGTTGCCACTCGTTCGGCTGGTTGAAGGACACGAGCGACCTCGAGCTGTACCGGACACCGGTCATGAGATTGGCCGGTAGCCCCAGGGCGAGGTCGAACGTCGGATAGTTCCGTATCTCGGCCTCTCCGAAGATGTCGCTCACATCGGTGTCGTCACCTACCGTCTGAAACCGGTGCGCGAACTGGAAGTGGAGGTGCCACGGCGACCCGACCCATGGGCCCGCCAGGTTGGGCGTCCGTTCGGTGAGAGCCTGTCCTGCGACCCCGGTAGCGGCCAGCAACGCAGTCACGAGCGAGAGCGCGAGGGGGTAGAGAGGGGCGCGGTATTTCATCGATCCGGTCTCCGGACCTTGTGTGAGCCTACCCTTGATCAACGTTTACCCCCGGGGATGGCTGACACCCGGGGTCCGGCCCCGGCCTACTTCACCAGGAGCGAAGCCATGACCGAACCCGTAGAGACGGGGCGGGGCGAACGCAGCGAGCGCACCGTTGCCGCGTTGCTGTTCTGGCTGGGTCGGATCCGCCGGGTTCCGGCCGTCCTCCGAATCGTACTCTGGAGCTCCGTGGGAGCCGGGCTCGTCCTCGCGTGGTTGTGGTTCGGGAGCAGCGCGCACGCATGGGTCCGCTGGCTCGCCGTCCCGTGGCTGGCGATGGCGGCCGTTCCCCAACTGGGGCTGTGGATCCTCGCCAGCGCCGTGCGCGAGCTGTTCGAGCTGCCCGACAGGCTGCTCGCCATCAAGTCGGGGCTCGCGGAGGGCGGGAGCAGGGTCCTCGACAAGGTGCGGCGAGAGGGCGGTGCGGAGATCGAGAGTGGCGGGTTTCTGCGGACGCTGCGGGAAGCCTACGCGTTGCACGGAGAGATCGGGAAGGTCGTTGCGACCAGGGCGATCCTGCACCGCTTCACCGGGCCGATGGCCGTGCTGGTCGGACCGGCGTCCTTCGTCGCGAACTGCGTGATCGTGGCGCTCGCTATCCTGTCACTCGCGCTGCGGGTGGGCTGACCGCCCGGGCCCAGCCCCTGTGGGCGCGTCTAGTCGGCGCGTTTCCCCGTGAACTCGATGACGCCGATCATGTCGGCGGTCAACGTGCCGGCGACCGCGTCGCCATCGACGGTGCCTTCCCAGGCGATCGCGAGGGTGCCGCCATCGCCGGTCGGGACCGTGGTCGTGAACTTGAACATCGAGCCCTCGACGGTGCCGCCCTGGATGGCCGTCTCGTTGTTGCCGACGATCGTTCCCTCGACGCCGCAGTCCGCCTGCTCGAGGGTCACCGTGACCGTCTGAGACGGGTTCCCCGGGAACGTGAGATCGATGCTCCAGGCGCCTGACACGTCCTCACAGGCCTGGGCCTGCGCATCAGAGGCGAATCCGCCCATGACGAGCGCGATGGCGGCCGCCATCGTCACGCGACGGAACGGCCTTAGTCCGATGTTCTTCATGTGCACACCTTCGAGAGTTCGTGTCCTCATCCACTTGACCGGCCGAAGAAGGTACGGCGATGCCACGGTGGTTGTGGAGAGGCTCCGATATTCTACTCGCGACGCCCTCCAGCGATCCCCGCGGTCGGCCGGTCGCTAGGTCTCCCCGGAGGGTCGCTAGTCGTCCCGGGGGACCATCCGCCCCCCCTCGACCCACGTGTCACCATCGATAGTGACCCTGGCGTCGAGGAAGAAGACCCACCTCACGTACCCGCCGCCGACGTCTCCGCCGAGCTCGGAATTGTCCCCGAGCGAAAGCCGCACGACGCCGGCCCCGTATCCGAAGTATGGCAGCCACGGGTCCACGTCCGGCACGGCCAGTTCCGGATTGAATCCCACGCCGAGCTCGCGAAAGGCGGCGCTCTCGCCGGCCGATGCCAGCTCCGAGAGTACCGCGTCCTCGCCGCCGGCCGCCGAGATCCCCGTGATCCTTCCTTCTTCGAACGTGAGGACCAGATCCTCGACCATCACGCCGCCCCACAGCGAGCGCGGGAAGGCGATTACCCCGTCGACGCTAGACTCGAGAGGGGCGACCCGAAGCGCTCCGATCGGGAACTCGACGTGTCGATCGATGATGATCCGTCCCTGGAGCGCACGATCCGCGGACACGTCGCCGTCCTGCCGGTTGACCGGCCGGTCGCCGATCCGGAACCGGATATCGGTCCCGGCGGGCGTCGTCACGTGGACCTCGCCCGATCGGGCGGCGGCCGCGAACGCCTGCTGTGCCGCGGCCACCGCCTCGTAGTCGACGTCGAGAATCGCGCGTCGATAGACTGCGTCCGCGCGCGGCTCGGCGGCGGGTTCCGCCACCGCCTCTGCTCCGATGGGGATCGACCGATCCTCCACTTGGTATGCGCCGCCCCAGTGGAAGTGGACGGCGCGGTGGGTGCTCGGCCCCTCGTCGAGCAGGTCGTTCATCGCGCCATAAGGAGCATCCGCGTCCCCGGTCCCCGGAAGCATCACGCCGACCGGCACGTCCCGGAGCAGCTCCACGAGTTCCCGTCGCCCGAGACCCCGCGAGGCGTCGATGAAGTCGGGCTCTCCGGCAGCGCCGTACGGTCCGTCGGGCCCCAGCGTCCCGACGTACGTCCCGCCCGCCGCGGCGACCTCGGCGGCGAGGGCCCCCGGGAGGTCATCGAAGAGGCCCGGTCGACCCGCGCCGTACACCCGCTCGCCCGGGGACAGCTCCATGTGCGCGACGACGACTTCCATCATCGGTCGCCACCGGTCGTCCGCGGTCCGGTCCGTCTCTTCGTCGGGAACCGCACCCCCGCACGCCGAGAAGAGCAGGGAGGTCAGCCCCACGCCGAGAATCGTGCGCGGGAAGTGCCGCAGTCGGTTCTTCAAATCATCGCTCCGGTGTCATCGTGACCGAGTCTTCGAGGCGAGGTGGCGACCTCGTCTCGCGAGAAGGGTAACACATCCCCAGTTTAGTTATGGAATAGTCTGCGAATCGAGAGGAGGCCGGTCGCCTCGTGATGCCCTCACTGGCTGAAGGCTTATTGGCAGGGGTTCTGGTCCTGCACGGGATCGCTCACATCGTGGGATTCGTCGCGCCGTGGCGTATCCTCGAGATGACCGAGGTGCCGTACAAGACCACGGTGCTCGGCGGCATGATCGACCTCGGCGACATCGGGATCCGGTTCGTCGGGATCCTCTGGCTGGTCGTCGCGGTCGGGTTCGCCGCTACCGCGATGGGCGTGCTCACGCATGAGCCCTGGTGGAGAGGGCTCGGGTTCGCCTGCACGGGTCTCTCCATCGTCCTCACGCTCACGGAGTTTCCGAGAACGAAGGCGGGGCTCTTCGTTAACGTCGGCCTCCTCGTCGTTCTCCTCGCGGATACCCGGTTCGGGTGGCTCCCGACGGCGTGATGCCCACACCGCTTCTTGGGCTCGCGTGGGTCGCCGCTCTGGTGGCCGGGCTGGTTCTCACCCTGTTCGCCAGCACGCGGACGGTCGATCACGCTCGCAAGCTCGTGGAGGCGACCCGGATCCCCCCGTTCTTCGTCGGGATCACGCTGCTGGCTGTCGGGACGGATCTTCCCGAGATCGCCAATTCACTGGTCGCGAGCTTCACGGGGCATGGCGACCTGAATGCGGGCGATTCGATCGGATCGGTCATCACGCAGGCGACGCTGGTCCTCGGCCTGCTGCCGTTCTTCGTAGGCGAGTTCGTCGTGCGACCGATGCGTGTTATCGCCGTCTGCGGCGTCACGATGGTCGCACTCGGAGTCGGGGCGCTGCTGATGCGGGACGGGGACCTGTCGCGGGGCGACGGTGCCGTGCTGGTCGCGATGTGGATCATCGGGTCCCTGGTCCTGATTCGGCAGCTGGCGGGGTCGGAGGCCGCCGTGGACGGCAACGGTTCTCATCACCGGGTCCGGCACGGGCTTCAGGCGCTGCTCCATCTCTCGCTGGTCGGTATCGGTTCCGCCGTCGTCGTGACGGCGTTCGCCGAGATCTCGGCGCTACTGGGGCTTCCCGAGTACCTCCTGAGCTTCTTCCTCGCCTCGATCGGCACCTCGCTTCCGGAGCTGGTCGTCGACGTGACGGCGCTGCGGGGCGGGCACCTGGGAATGGCGATGGGGAACACCCTCGGGTCGAGCTTCGTCGACGCGACCCTGTCGATCGGCATCGGGCCGCTCTTCTTCCCGACGGCCGTGACCGCCAGCCTCGCGGTAGCCGGATCGATCACCGCGCTTTTCGCGATGGGGCTCGTGGGGGTCGTGCTCGCCGCGTCTCGGGTCCACAACCGCATCACGGGGAGCATCTTCGTTCTCGCGTACGTGGCGGTCTACTTCGTGATGCTGTCCTGACTTCAGCGTGACCGAGCTTCGCGGCGTCGCCCGTTCCGGACCCGTGCGAACCCGTTTCGTTGTCGGGTTGCTGGGTGCCGTGGGACTGGCGATCGGATACGTGGTTCTCCGGGACGACCCCGTGGCGGAGCCTGACGTCCGGCCGCCCGGCGCGAACGACCCGCTCAACCCGGCCGTACTCATCGCCGCAGGCCGCCTGAGCGGGCGCGACGACCCGGCGCCGGACACCGTGAAGCGCGGCCCCCGTTCCACGCTGGGCGAAGGCCTGGGCAACCTGACCGTTGGTGCCTTCTGGATGCAGCAGCATGAGGTCACGAACCAGGAGTATCGCCGGTTCGATCCGGGTCACAACGTGGCGGCCGGCGAGGAGCTTCATCCCGTCGTCAACGTCACGTTCGAGCAGTCGCTCGAGTACGCCATCTCGCTCGGCGGCCGGCTTCCGACGGAGGCCGAGTGGGAGTTCGCGGCTCGCGGGCCGGAGGGGCGATGGTACCCGTGGGGTGACGACTCCCCGACGTGCGACAGAGCCTACTTCCGAGGGTGCGGTCCGCGGGGCGGAGTTCCCGTGATGACGTACCCAGACGGGGCGACCCCGGAAGGTATCTACGATATGGCCGGGAATGTCTGGGAGTGGGTGACTCCCGACTGGTTCGACACCGGCCGGACACCGATCAACGACGAGGTGCGCCGCATGCGCGGGGGGTCGTTCGACGATGATCCGTTCTTTCTGCGGGCGAGCAACCGGAGCAACGGCTTTCGGGCGGGGCACAGGTACTTCAGCGTGGGGTTCCGCGTCGCCTGGCCCGTGGGGGGCGATCGGTAGGGTGGCAGCGCATCGCAAAGACGCGGTTCAGGCAGTAACGTCCGTGACGCCCGCGAGGCCCGACCTCGCGCGATTGTACGGGGTTGTCCGCCCCGCCGGCCGATTCCTCGGCATGGCGCTCTGATAGATCAGGAGAGCCGAGCTCTCGATGCCACCACAGACTTTCGACGACACCGAATGGGCGCTGATCCTCGGCGGGTCCAGCGGTTTCGGCCTGGCTACGGCCCACAAGCTTGCCGCGGAAGGACTCAACGTCTGCATCGTCCACCGCGATCGACGTGGAGCGATGAGCCGGATCGAGCCGGAGTTCGAGGCGATCAGGTCGCGGGGAGTGTCACTTCTCACGTTCAATCAGGATGCGCTGAGCGCCGACCGACGTGCCGGGATACTCGACACGTTCGCATCCGAGTTGGGGACCACCGGCCGCGTCCGCGTGGTGCTCCATTCCATCGCCTTCGGCAACCTCAAGCTGGTGGCTCCCGAGGAATCCCTCGGCACCGCGGCGCGCGATCGCCTCGCCGACCGGCTCGCCGTCGATGCGGACGATCTCGCGGAGGCCGCCGACGAGCTGTTCGAGGATAATGTGGATGGCGTCGTGGGGATCGCGACGCCGCCGGCCTACAGCGCCGAGAACTTCCTCGAGGAGGAAGACATGGCGCGCACGGTCCATGCGATGGGCACGAGCCTCCTCTCGTGGACGCAGGACCTGCACGCGCGATGCCTGTTCGCGGATGATGCGCGGGTGTTCGGGCTCACGAGCGAAGGGAACACCGTCGCGTGGAAGGGATACGCCGCTGTGGCGGCCGCGAAGGTGGCGCTCGAATCCGTCTCCCGCTCGATTGCTGTCGAGATGGCCCATTTCGGCATCCGCTCCAACGTCATCCAGGCGGGCGTCACGGATACGCCGGCCCTTCGCCTGATCCCCGGGAGTGCCCACTTGAAGGCCCAAGCACGGATGAAGAACCCGTTTCGTCGACTCACGACGCCGGAGGATGTGGCAGACGTGATCTACCTTCTTTCGCTCCCTGAAGCGCGCTGGGTGAACGGAGAGGTCATTCGCGTGGATGGCGGCGAGCACGTCTCCGGGTTGTCGCGATGACGGTCTACCTGCATGGACTGGGTCATTTTCACCCGGAGAACCAGATCACCAACCAGTTTCTCGCCGAGCTGGACATCGGAACGGACGATAACTGGATCGCCGAGCGGGTGGGGATCAGGTCGCGCCGAACGGTTCTGCCTCTGGACTACATCCGCGAGACCCAGAACGTCGATCACCGCGAGGCCCTCGAGGTGGCGGAGTACAACCACGCCGAGACCGGCCGTCGCGCGGCCGAGATGGCCCTCGAGCGCGCCGGGATCCAGGCTAGCGATATCGGGATGGTCATCGCCGGCTCCTGCTACCCCGACAACATGTCGCCGGCGGACGCGTGCGAGGTCGCGGCGGGTCTCGGGATCGAGTCGCCGTCCTTCGACATGAACTCCGCGTGCACGAGCTATCACGTCGCGCTCCGGATGCTCTCGATGATGCGTCCCGAGGTGCTGCCCGAGTTCATCCTCCTCGTGACGCCGGAGAGCCTCACGACGGCGGTCAACTACACCGACCGCTCGGGCGCCGTGCTGTGGGGAGATGGTACGACCGCGGCGGTCGTCTCGACGAAGGTCCCGTCACGGATCGAAATCGTGGGGAACTCGCTCGAGTCGAGCCCCGCGGGGTGGGACAAGGTCGTCGTGCCGCACTTCAAGCACTTCTGGCAGGAGGGGCGCACCGTCCAGATGTTCGCGATCAAGAAGACGACACGCGTCCTCAGGGATCTGCAAGAGCAGTTCGCGGATGCCGGGCGACGGCTTCACTTCGTGGGCCATCAGGCGAACCTGAGGATGCTCGAGGCCGTGTGTTCGCGCTGCGAGATCGACGAGGACCGACACCACCATAACGTGATCGATTTCGGAAACACGGGGGCCGCGGGGGCTCCCAGCGTGGTGTCCATGCGGTGGGATGAATGGCGCGAGGGAGATGACGTTGCCGTCGTCGGTGTCGGGTCGGGTCTCACGTGGTCGGGCCACCTGCTGAGGTTCGGGGCAGGCACGTGAAGTACTCGGAGTACATCGAACGCGGGCACCTGGATCACGATGAGGTCCTCGCTCTCGCCTACGGCCGGTTGATCGATGACCCGCCGGAGGGGTTCAGGACGAGGTTGCCGCTGCCTCCCATGTTGATGGTGGATCGCGTCACCGAGGTGTCGCGTGATGGTCGACGCGGCCGAATGGTAGGCGAACAGGACATCCGTCTCGATGCGTGGTTCTTCCACTGCCACTTTCTCGGGGACCCCGTGCAGCCCGGGTGCCTGGGCGTGGATGCGGTCTGGCAGCTGATTGGTCTGTATTGCTCGATGAACGGTGCGGTCGGTGCCGGGCGCGCCCTGGGGTGCCAGGAGGTCGATTTCTTCGGTCAGATCCGGCCGCGCGATGGACTCGTGCGCTATGAGATCGACATCGTCCGCTTCCAGAATCTGCCGAGCTCGGGGTCGGCAATCGCGATCGGCGACGCACGCGTACTCGTCGATGATCAGGAGATCTACACGATCGAGCGCGCCAAGGTGGGTGTCTTTCGCGATATCGACTATCCGGACTACCCCTGGCCGTCGGAGCATTCGCGCGGCGGTCCGATGGAGCGATGAGCGACTCGGCCCCCGGTGTTTCGCTATCGCCGTCCGAGGTTCTCGAACTGCTCCCGCAACAGGAGCCGTTCCGATTCATCGACGAGATCCTCGAAGTCGATGAGGACCACATCGTTGCGACGTACCGGTACTCGCCCGATGCCGATTTCTACCGGGGGCACTTTCCGGGGAATCCGGTCACGCCTGGCGTGATTCTGCTCGAGACGGTGGCGCAGGTCGGCGTGGTCGCACTCGGGATCTACTTAGTCGCGCTCGCTCGCGGCCGGGACGAGGTCACACGGACGCTCGCGTTGTTCGCGGACGCAGAAGTCGAGTTCTCCGGCGTCGTGCGTCCGGGCGACCGGGTGACCGTCAGAGCGAAGAAGCTGTTCTACCGAAGAGGAAAGATCAGATCGGAGGCCGAGATGACACTCGACGATGGGACCGTCGTCTGTTCGGCCACGATCGCGGGAATGGGAGTGCCAGCGTGAGTCGACGTGTCGTCATCACGGGGATGGGTGTCGTCGCCCCGAACGGTGTCGGACTGAAGGAGTACGAAGCCGCCCTCCGCGGAGGCGTGTCGGGGATCCGGCACATTCCGCTGCTCGACGAGCTCAAGTTCGGGTGTCGGGTCGCGGGCGTGCCACAGGGCGTGGATGAACTCGCCGAGTCGTTGTTCGACGAGGACGAGTTGATGGCGATGAACTCGAGCCATCGGTACGGCAGCATCGCGGCGATCGACGCCTGGGCAGATGCCGGGTTCGAGCGCCCCGACCCGGAGGACGACACCGTGCACTGGGAGGCCGGCGCGGTCATCGGAACCGGTGTCGGAGGTCTGGACACGGCGGGAGACAAGCTCGTCCCGATGATCGACGCCGGGCGCGTGCGGCGACTCGGGAGCACCATGGTCGAGCAAGTCATGGGGAGCGGGGTCTCCGCCCGCGTCTCCGGTTTGCTTGCCCTCGGGAATCAGGTGACCGCGAACTCGAGCGCGTGCAGCACCGGCGCCGAGGCGGTCGTCGAGGGTCTCCAGCGGATTCGCGCCGGTCTGGCAGATCGGATGCTCTGCGGCGGCACCGAAGGCGCGAGCCAGTATGCCTGGGGCGGATTCGACTCGATGCGGGTCCTCTGCCGAAAGTTCAACGACGAGCCCGAGAAGGCCTCTCGACCGCTGAGCGCATCGGCTGGCGGGTTCGTTCCCGGCAGCGGGGCGGGGATCCTCCACCTGGAGAGTCTCGAGAGCGCGGAGGCGCGCGGAGCCCGCATCTACGCCGAGGTGCTGGGCGGTGCCCTGAATTGCGGGGGCCACCGGAGCGGAGGCAGCATGACCGCGCCGAACCCGACCGGCGTGCAGCGGTGTATCAGGCAGGCAGTCCGAGATGCGGGCGTCGAGCCCGGTGAGATCGACGCGATCAACGGGCACCTCACGGCAACCGGCGCGGACCCGAGCGAAGTGGCGTCGTGGTCGAAGGCGCTGGAGTTGGGCCCCGAGGCGTTCCCGCTCATCAATTCCACGAAATCGATGATCGGGCATGGGCTGGGAGCGGCAGGCGCGTTAGAGTCTGTCGCGTGTATTCTCATGTTGCGGGGCAGGTTCGTACACGCTTCCATCAACTGTGAGGATGTTCACCCGGATATCGAGCCGTTCGCGGCGTCGATCCCGCACGAGACTCGCGAGGTCGCCGGCCTCGAGACGATCATTAAGGCGGGGTTCGGTTTCGGAGATGTGAACGTATGTGTCATCTTTCGGAGGTGGCCCGACTGAGGGGCCTCCGGAACACGATAAAAGGACGAGACTTCCGAATGGACACGAGCGAAATACAGTCGAAGGTCGTCGAGATCATTGGCCGCTACGCGAAGAACAAGGATGCGTTGGGGTCGGTGACGGATGAGACGAACATCCTCGAGGATCTCAAGGTCAATTCGGCCCGCCTGGTCGACGTGATCCTGGATTTCGAGGACGAGTTCGACATCGAGGTCGAGGACGAAGACGCCGATGCGGTGAACACGATCGGCGACGCGGTGCGGCTCATTCAGTCGAAAGTGGCCTAGAACGTCCTTGGCGCCTGATCTGGATCTTCCCCGCAGGGCCCGGGTCGGGCTTGCCGTGCAGAGCGCGGTCGGTCGTGTGCTGTCCATCTTCTGGATTCCGGCCACGACCTTCGCGATGCGGTTCATCATGCGCTACCGGATCCCGAATGCGCTGAACCTTCGCCGGCGGTTCAGGAAGATGGTCAAGGAATCCGACGATCCGATCCTGATCTGCGCGAACCATCTCACCATGGTCGATTCCGCCGTCATGGCGTGGGCCCTGGGGGGATCGTGGTGGTATCTGTTCAACTACCGGCGCGTGCCCTGGAACCTGCCCGAGCACTCGAACTACGGGTTCAAGTGGTACAACCGGGTCGGCGTCTGGATTCTCAAGTGCATCCCCGTCCGACGCGGCGGACGGCGCGAGGACATCGCGGGCGTCCTGCAGAGAGTGCAGTACCTGCTCCGCCGAGGCGACACCGCGATCATCTTCGCCGAGGGCGGGCGCAGTCGTACCGGCCGGCTCCAGCTCGATTCGATCGCGCACGGCATGGGCCGAATCGTCAATTCGGTCCGGAAGTGCAGGGCGCTGGTCGTGTACATGCGGGGTGATCGTCAGCTCACCTACTCTGCCGTGCCGGCCCGCGGGGATTCGTTCTACGTCGATTTCGAGCTCTTTCGACCGGTCTCGGAAAACTCGGGCATGCGGCGGTCCCGCGACTTCTCGAAGCAGATCGCCGAGAAGCTCGTAGCGATGGAAGAGAAGTACTTTGCCGGTCGGGAATGACGTCGTAGATCTCGGCGATCCCGAGAACCAGCCCCAGGCGATACACCCGCGATTCGACGAGAGAGCGTTCACGGCCCACGAACGCCGGCACCTGGCCGATCGCGTCACGGCCCACCGAACCCGGTGGCTGCTGTGGTCCGCGAAGGAGGCCGCGTTCAAGGCGGCCGGCAAACTGGACCCCGGTGTGCGGTTTCTTCCACGACGGTTCACCGTCGAGTTGGAGGGTGAGGCGGGGGCGACGGTTCGACACCCCGCGGGCCTCTTCGACGTGACCTTTACCGGAGCCGAGGACTGGGTTCATGCGGTCGCGTTGGTCGCCGAAGGAGTCCGCGGCGTGCAAACGGCCATGGTGGAGCGCGTGCGCGCCGGTGCGAGGCCGGGCGACGTCAGCGCTCGGGTCCGGATTCTGGCTCGTGAACGGATCGCCGGGTTGTTGTCCGTGCCTGCAGACGAAGTTCGGATCGTTTCGCGTGCGGGGATTCCCGTCGCCCGGCGTGCCGGCCGTCGTCTGCCCGTCGATATCTCGCTGTCGCACCACGGCAGGTTCCTCGCTCTGGCGCTATCGGCTACCGGCGGTGCGCCCGAGCCCCTGACGGCGCACTCTGAGATGTCGGGCTGCGGCGGGTAGTCGACCCGTGACGGAGCTTTCGCGGCGCGCCCTCGCCGAGGCGATCGGAACGTACTTCCTCGTGGTCGTCGGAACGGGCGCCGTCGCCGCGGACGCAGCGTCCGGCGGCTCCCTCGGAGCGCTCGGAGTGGCGATCGCCTTCGGGGCCGTGATCGCCGCGATGATCTATGCGGTCGGCCATGTATCCGGCGCCCACTTCAATCCTGCCGTGACGCTAGGGCTCTGGTCCGTCGGACGGTTCCCGACCGGGTCCATCCCGACGTACGTCCTGGCACAGTGTCTCGGCGCGATTGCGGGGTCGCTCACGGTCGCCGCGATCTTCGGGGGACAAGTGCTCGGCACGACGACCCCCGCCATCGGGCTGACAGACGCGTTTCTCGTCGAAGTCGTGCTGTCCTTCGCCCTCCTCTTCGTGATCATCGCGGTTGCGACGGATCACCGGGTCGTCGGCGGGACGGCGGGTCTGGCGGTCGGCCTCGTAGTCACGTTCGGATCGCTCATGGGTGGCTCGTCGACGGGGGCGTCCATGAACCCGGCCCGATCCCTCGGCCCGGCCGTCGTGGCCGGCGAGTGGGCCGCCCACTGGCTGTACTGGGCCGCCCCGATCGTCGGGATGCTGGTCGCTGCGCGCGCATACGAGTTCGTACGGCAGGCCGGCGTGCCCGAGGCGCCCCGGGGGTAGAGGCCCGGCGCTGAAGCCGCGCCGCTCGCTCCTTCGTACGGTAAGCGAGCCTTCCGGCGAGCTGTTCGGCGAGCTGTCGGGCGAACCGTCGGCAGGAGGAGACTTCAGTGAGAAAGACCGCGCGCTGTATCGCCCTCGCTGCGCTGATCGTCGGCCTCGGCACGCCCGGATCACTCCAGGCCCAGGCCGCCGGCCTTCGATTCGAATACGAGCCGGTCGACA
Source organism: Gemmatimonadota bacterium (assembly GCA_039587355.1). Taxonomy (GTDB): domain Bacteria; phylum Gemmatimonadota; class Gemmatimonadetes; order Palauibacterales; family Palauibacteraceae; genus Palauibacter. The sequence continues at coordinate 316,269 of JBDHIO010000001.1, forward strand.
CCGAGTTCGCGCGTTCGATCGAAGGATACGCCAGGGAAGGCATCGCCCGGATCGAGACGTACTTCCGCTCATCGTTTCCGGACCCCGTCACCGTCATCGTCCTCCCGGACCGCGCCGCGTTCGACGCATACGCTTCGGAGAAGTGGGGCATGCCTCAGACCCAGTGCTGGATGGTCGGAGCGGCCGCCACCCGCAGCCTGGTGCTCGTGTCCCCCCGTCATTGGACCCCGGAGTGCGACCACGACCCCGCCGACGAGACTCACGTTCGCGATATCGTGGTCCACGAGCTCGTCCACGTGTTCCACATGCAGCACAACCCGAGCGATGAGTTCGCCGGGGCGGAGGAGGTCGGTTGGTTCGCGGAAGGGGTGGCCACGCACGTGTCCGGGCAGCTCGAGATGGGACATGCGAGCCGGGCACGCGAGGCCGTGGAAGCCGGGGCTGAGCCCGAACGCCTCGTCGATGCGTGGAGCGGTCCCTATCGCTACGGTGTCGCGGGCTCCCTCGCGGCGTTCATCGAGGAGCGGGTCGGGCGGGACGCCTACTCGCGCCTTCTCGGCGCCACCACGCAGGCCGAGCTTCTGGAAGCCCTCGACATGACCGAGGCCGAGACGCTCGCCGCGTGGAGGAACCGGGTTCTAGCGGGTCCGGGATCCGGCGCGAAGTTGCCGAGTGCCGACGCCGGGGGGACCTTCCGCATATGGCATTCGCGCTGAACTTCCCGGTCGTCGTCATCGTGATCGTCTCGGTCACGTTGCTCAGTCTCGCGTGGGATCACGTGACTTCGGTCCGTGCCCTGCGCCGGCGTCCCCTCGGGCGACCGGCCGAGCCCGACGAGTACCCGTTCCTGACAGTTATCCGTCCCGTGAAGGGGAAGGATGCGGGGCAGGGGGAGAACTTCCGGGCAGCGCTGAGAACCGGATATCCGGGCGACATCGAGACGATCTTCGTGTTCGAGGATGAGGACGATCCCGGGTATCCCCTCGCGGTCGCCGCGGTAGCCGAGCACGAACGCAACGGAGGGCACGGCGACGCGCGGGTGATTCTATCGGGTCCTCCATCGGCCCGTTTCACCGGCAAGATCCACAACATGATCGCCGGGATGGGCGAGGCTCGCGGTGTGCTGATCGCGTTCGGCGATTCGGATACACGGCCGGACGAGCAGGTCCTGCGGAATCTGGTGGCCCACCTTCTCGACGACCCGGAGGCCGGCGCGGCATTCGCCCCGCCGCTCACACCGAACGCGCCCAGAACTGCCGGCGATGTCGGGCATCACATCGTCCTCAACGCGTACCTCACCGCGAGCATGGAGGTGCAGCTCGGCCCGAGGCGGGACCTGCCGTTTCTCATGGGCCAACTGATGCTGTTCAAGCGCGAGGCGATCGACGCGATCGGAGGCATCGAGGCCGCGGAGGGGCAGCTCGTCGATGACATGTTCTTCGGCGCGCAGCTCGCGAAGCACGGCTATCGGAACATCATGGGGACCCACGTCCTGGAGATCTTCAACGAGGGCCTGCGTTTCCCCACGTTCCTGCGGTTGTGGCGGCGCTGGCTGTTCTGCGGACGGGGCGGGATTCCGCTGAGCTTCGTTTGGGCATTCGCGATTCGGGCGACGAGCTTCTTCGTTGCACTGGCGCTGACGGTCACAGCCGCGTTGATCGGACCGGCGTGGCTCCCGGCGCTGCCGGCCCTGGTCGTCGTGCTGGAGGGTCTGCACTACGTCAGGCTTCACAGGGTGCACGGGGGCGCGGCGATCCCGATTCACCTGCTGTGGATGGCGTGGATGCCCTACCTGGTCGCGCTACCGCTGATCGTCTCGATGCTCATCAAGCCGGAGCTGGAGTGGCGGGGGCACACCTACCGGGTGGACAGCAAGGCGCGTTTGGCCAGCTGACAGGCGCGCCTCAGGAAGACTCGCCGCTGTAGCTGCACCCCGACGTGCACGTTTCGCGGACCTCGATGCGACTGAGGTTCGGGAGCCGAGGCTGGAGTCGCTCCCAGATCCAGCGGACGATCACCTCGCTCGTCGGGTTCTCGAGCCCCTCGATCTCGTTGAGGTAATAGTGATCGAGCCGCTCGATCACGGGATCGCAGGCCTCGGCGATGTCGGCGAAGTCGACGATCCAGCCGAGCTCCGGGTCCGGCTCGCCCGCGACGTAGACGCGCACGTGAAACGAGTGCCCGTGCAGGCGGGCGCACTTGTGTCCCTCCGGCACTTTGGGCAGCCGGTGGGCGGCTTCGAAGGTGAAGTCCTTCCAGATTTCCATCGAGTCGAGCGTCTCCTGGAACTCGCGTCGCCGGCTCAGGCGATGCCGAGATATTTGTGGGTCTGGATGCCGAGTCGCCACCGAGGATCGGCCATGCAGTACTCGATCGCCAGAGCGGTGTTCTTCTCGGTCTCCGGGCCGTCCATCGGTTGGAGAAACCGGTGCGTGAACGCGAGATCGACGAAACGGTCGGGCATCGCCTCTGCTTGCGGAAAGACGAGCTTCAATTCGTCGCCCGAGACGATTCGCAGGTCCGTACCGGCCTTGGGGCTCACGCACACCCAGTCGAGCCCCTCCGGCGGATCCAGCGTTCCATTCGTCTCTACCGCGACTTCGAACTCCTCCGCGTGGAGCGCCTGGATCGCAGCGTCGTCGAGCTGTAGCAACGGTTCGCCTCCGGTGCAGACGACGAGTCGGGCCGTGTCCGAGCTGGCGTCGGCCGGCCAGTAGTCTGCGACCGCTCGCGCGAGGTCCGTCGCCGTGTCGAATCGACCTCCCCCTGGCCCGTCCATGCCCACGAAATCCGTGTCGCAGAACTGGCAGATGGCCGTCGACCGGTCCTCCTCGCGCCCCGTCCACAGGTTGCAGCCGGCGAACCGGAGGAACACGGCCGCACGTCCCGCGTTCGCTCCTTCTCCCTGGAGCGTGTAGTACATCTCTTTGACGGCGTAACTCATCGAGCTCCCGGAGACCGATCATGGGCGATTCGAACAAGGCGCTGGTGCGACAATACTACGAGGAGGTCGTGAACACGGGATACGTCTCCGTGATCGACCGGTTCGTTTCTCCCGAGTACGAAGAAGTCCACGACAACGTCCGGTACCCGCTCGGTATCGAGGGGGCGAAGGAGCACGTACTCGGGGTCCGCCAGACCTACCCGGACATCCACCTCACCGTCGAGCAACAGATCGAGGAAGGAGAGTGGGTCGTCTCACGCGTCACCATGCGAGGCACCCACCTCGGGGAGTGGATGGGAATGGCCCCCACCGGCGAGGCCATCGAGGCCACGGCGGTCAACATCGATCGGGTCGTCGATGGCAGGATCGTGGAGCACGGTGGAGCGGCGAATCTACTGGGTCCGCTCCTGAAGGCGGGGGCGATCCGTGTCGTCGGTCCTCCCGACGACTGAGATCGCACCCCGGGCTTCGCTCAGCCCTGCGCTTCCGCCTGGATCTCGGCCGCTATCGCCTGCACCTCGTCGAGGACGCGAAGCAGGTTCCCGCTCCACAGCATGTCGATCTCCTCCTCCGTGTACCCGCGCCGCACGAGCTCGAGGGTCACGTTGAAGGTCTCGGACGCGTCGTCCCAACCGGTCACGCCGCCACCGCCGTCGAAGTCCGAGCTGATCCCCACGTGCTCGAGCCCGATGAGCTCGACCATGTAGTCGATGTGGTCGACGAAGTCGCCGACGTCTACCGGGTCGGCCTCGACTTCCGCCGCGATCCGGGTCGCCGCCGCCTCGCGCACTTCGGCGAGCCCGGCCATGTATGCTTCGCGGTCCTCCTCCGACATCGCCCGGATCTCCGCGAAACCGTCCGCCATCTCGAAGCCCATCTCGGCCGCGACCTCGGCCAGCACGGCTTGCTGGGCCTCCTGCCATGCCCGGTGCTTGTCGCCGTTCAGGTACGAACGGAACGCGACGGTCTGCACCACGCCGCCGTTTTCCTTGAGCGCCAGAAGCTGCTCGTCATCCAGATTCCGGCTGTGGTCGTACATCGCGCGCGCTGCCGAGTGCGAGGCGATCACGGGAGCCCGGCTGATCCGCATGACCTCCATGTTCGACTCTTTCGACGGGTGCGAGATGTCGATCATGATGCCCCACTTGTTCATTTCGGCGACGGCCTCGCGGCCGAGGTCGCTCAGGCCGCCGTGCAGCCACACGTCATCCCGCTCGCCCGTGTTGGAGTCGGAGAACTGGCTGTGGCCGTTGTGCGAGAGGGACATGTATCGGCCGCCGCGCCGCGCGAACTCCTCGATGTTCCCGAGGTCCGTGCCGACCTGGTATGCGTTCTCGATCCCGATCATCGCGACCTTTCGGCCGGACGCGGCGATCTGTCGGACATCCTCGGACGTCACGGCCAGGCCGATGCGGTCGGGCGCGATCTCCTCCGTCAGTCGGTGGATCGCGTCGAACTTCTCGAGCGCCTGAGCCGTCGCGTTCGCGTAGCCCTCGTCCGTGTGCTCCCCCTGGCCGACGTAGACGATGAACCACGCGACGTCGAGGCCGCCCGCCTCCATCTTCGGCAGGGTCACCTGCGTCGGGAGGTCCATCGTGTAGTTCCGCTCGGCGGTGAAGTTCCCCGGATTGATGTCGGCGTGGGTGTCCAGAGTGATGACGCGCTCGTGGATTCCGCGCGCGCGCTCGGCGATGGTCTCCTGGGATTCGGCCTCGGGGGTCGAGGCGGTCTCGCCGCCGCATGCCGCGAGCAGCGCGATCGCGAGGACGGGGGCGGACCTGCCGGGACGGAAGACTGACGGGAATCGCATGCCTGAATCTCTCGGTTGAGTGTCGCGTGGTCGGCGTTGCCATCAGCCGGACACGAAACATGACCCCGTTCCAGTCGGCCGCAACCCGAACCGGAATCCCGGGGTGAGTCCGGATCGCAGGAGCTGCCCGAATCTTCGGAGCCCGCCGTCGCGTACCGAGTCGCGTACGAATCGAGCCACACAGACGGAGAAGTCAGATGTTCGAACGCGTCGGGCGTGACCTCAAATACAGCTTCCGGATGTTGGGGAAGAACCCCCTGTTCACCATCGCCGCCATCGCGACCCTGGCACTCGGGATCGGGCTGAACGCCGCGACGTTCTCCGCTGTCAGCGGCATCCTGCTGCGGCCGCTCGCCGGCACGGAGAGCCCGGACGAGCTCGTCCAGATCTACCGGGCGTGGCCGGGGATGGACTTCGGATCGACCTCGATTCCGCACTATCAGGATCTGCGCGATAGGACCGGGGAGGCGTTCGAGAGCGTCGCCGCGCACACGTTCACCGAATTGTCGCTGGCGACCGAGGAGTCGAGCGAGCGGACGATGGGGATGCTCGTCAGCGCGAACTTCTTCCAGACGTACGGCGTGCAACCGGTTCTCGGTCGGGCGTTCATTCCGGGCGAGGAGGATCGGGGTCCGGGGGCGCACCCGGTCATCGTGATCGGATACACCTACTGGCAGACTCGCTTCGGCGGAGATGAGGACATCATCGGCCGCCTCGTGAATCTTAACGGTCACCCGTTCGAGGTCGTCGGCGTCGCCCCCGAGGAGTTCAAGGGGCCGGTGAACTTCGCCGATAACCCGGTCTACGTCCCCCTCATGATGCAGCGCGCGGTTTCACAGTTCGACATGATCGAAGCCCGCGGCAGCAACAGTCTCACGTCGATCGGTCGCCTGCGGGACGGGGTCGAGGTCGAGCGGGCCGCTCGGGTTCTCGACGGCGTCCTGGCGCAGCTGAACGAAGAGTTCCCGGATCAGTATCAGAACCAGCTCGGTCACACCCTCGTGCCGCAGAACGAGGCCGGGATCCACCCGATGTTTCGAAGTGCCCAGGTCGGCATGAGCGCCGTGATCATGATCGTCGTCGGCCTGTTGCTGCTGATCGCCTGCGTGAATGTGGCGAACCTGTTTCTCGCCCGGGCGCGTGAGCGTCGCCGCGAGATGGGGCTCCGCCTGAGCCTGGGGGCGTCCCCGCGGACCATCGTTCAGCAACTCCTGACCGAGAGTCTCGTGTTCAGCGCGATCGCGGGGCTCGCGGGCCTCGGGCTCGCATACGTGGCGACCAAACTGTTGAGCGGGATTCGACCGCCGATCGACGGCCCGTGGCACTTCCAGGTCGAGCTCGATCCGTCGGTCCTGATGTTCACGCTGATCGTATCGGTCGTGGCGGGGGTCCTCTTTGGTCTTGCGCCGGCGTTGCAGGCAGCGAAGCCGGACACGGTTTCGGCGGTGAAGGGCGCCTCGGCCGACCGGCCGGGCCGATCCCGGATGAGCAGCGGCCTGGTCGTTGTTCAGATGGCGCTGTCGTTGCTGCTCCTGATCAGTTCCGGTCTGTTCCTGCGGAGCCTGCAGGGTGCGACCGAGATCTATCCCGGGTTCGAGGATCCGGGGGCGCTCGTGCTCACGTCCGTCGACCCGGGTCTACAGGGGTACGATCAGGACCGCTCGCGCGCGTTTCACGACCGGCTGCTCGAGGAAGTGCGCGCCCTTCCCGAGGTGAGAAACGCCGCGCTCACGACGACGGTACCGCTGGGCCTCAGCCAGTCCGATCAGGGCGTCCAGATTCCCGGATACGAGTTTGCCGAGGGCGAGCGACGGAGTATCGAGTTCGCGATCGTCAGCGAGGGCTACTTCGAGGCCATGGGCATCAGGCTGCTGGAGGGCCGGCTCTTCGAGCGGCGCGACGATGCGGACGGGTCCCCCGTGGTCATCGTGAATCGGCAGTTCGCGGATCGCTTCTGGCCGAACGAGTCGCCGATCGGGAAGACCATGACCTCTTCCGGGGAGCGAGAGGTCATCGGCGTCGTCGAGACCGGGAAGTACCGCAGCCTGGGCGAGGACCCGAGCGAGTACTTCTACATGCCCCAGCGGGAGCAATTTCGGACGGCAGTCGCGATCGTCGCGCGGGCGAGCGGCGATCCCGGTGTAACGCTCCGTCGTCTCCAGCAGACCGTGCGCGCCCTCGATCCCGACATGCCGGTCTACGACACGCGTACGATGGAAGACCACATGGGGTTGGCGCTCCTGCCGGCCCGGCTGGGCGGATCGGTTCTCGGTCTGTTCGGCGTACTCGGGCTGATCCTCGCGGCCGTCGGGATCTACGGCGTGATGGCATACTCCGTCGCGCAGCGGACGAAGGAGATCGGGATCCGGGTCGCGATCGGCGCAGACCGGGGTCGTGTCCTCGGATTGGTACTGCGGGAAGGGATGAAGCTCGCCCTGATCGGGACGGCCCTAGGGCTCGTCGCGGCGGCGGTGGCTTCGCGCCTGGTCGCGGGTCTCCTGTACAACGTGAGCGCGCTCGACCCGGCGGCGTTCATCGGGGTTCCGCTCCTGCTCGTGGCTGTGGCGGCTCTGGCGGTCTACGTGCCCGCGCGGCGGGCGGCGACCGTCGATCCGATCCGGGCGCTGAAGGCGGAATAGACCGACCTTCAACGGAACGGCCGGGTCCCGATCGGGACCCGGCCCCCGGGTTTCCTACTCCGCCCTGATGGCGACCATCGGGTCGACCCGCGCCGCGCGCCGGGCCGGCATGTAGCTCGCCAGCAGCGCCACGCCGCCCAGGACCAGCGCCACCGCGCCGTACGTCAGCGGGTCGCTCGGGCTCACGCCGAACAGCAGCCCCGTCATGAGGCGAGTGAGCACGACGCTGGCGACGAGTCCGACCCCGATTCCGACCACCACGAGTCGCAAACCCTGGCCGAGCACCATCCGTCGCACCGAACCGCTCTGTGCACCGAGCACGACACGGACCCCGATCTCCCTCGTGCGCTGGGAGACCACGTAGGAGATCACCCCGTAGACCCCCACGGCACCGAGTAGCAGCGCCATGCCGGCGGCGATCGCCAGCATCACGAGCGTGAACGACGTCCGCGCCACGGAAGCGCGCATGTCCACCTCGAGCGTGCGGGTGTTCGCCAGCGGAAGATTCGGGTTCTGCGAATGCACGGCGTTGCGGATCTCGTTCGCAAACCCGGGGCTGTCGATCCGATCGCTCCGGATCGCGAACTCCATGCGCCTGGGGATGATCAGGGTCTGGTCGATGATCTCTGCCGCCTGAGCCCCGTAGAGGTTCTCCGTCGCCATCGGCCAGTAGATCGTCTTGACCACGGGCTCCGACAGTCCGTCGTCCCTCACATCCCCTACGACACCGATGATCTCTCGCCAGGCCCGGCTGTCCACGGCCGCGAGCCGCTTCCCGATCGCCGACTGGGGATTACCCCAGTATTCGGTGGCGAGGGCGCTCGAGATGATGGTGACTTCGGACAGGTTCCGGATATCGTCCCAGGTGTACTCGCGTCCAGCGATGACGGGGACCCCGATGGTCTCGAAATACCCGGGCCCGATCCACTTGAATCTCCGCATCGGGGGCATCTGCCCCTCCAATAGCGGAAACTCCTCGACCGTCACGGGATCGTATCCACCACGGCCGTCCATGGGCAGCGATGTAGAGAGCCCCACCTGACGCACTCCCGCTACCTGCTCGAGAGACTGTGAGATCCGCTCGAACGCGATCGCTATGTCCGCGATCTCGGGGACCTCCGCTCCGGGAATGCTGATTCCAAACACGAGCACGTCATCGGGGGAGTCGAACCCCGGGTCCACCTGTCTCAGGTTCTGGAAGCTCCGGATGAGCAGCCCGGATCCGACGAGCAGGACCAACGCCATCGCCATCTGGGCGACGACCAGCGTGTTGCGGGTCCGGTGGCGCTCCTTGCTTGCCCCCGCGCCCCGTCCGCCTTCCTTCAGGGCGCCCATCGGGCTGAGCCCGCGGTAGCGCAGTACCGGGAAGAGGCCGAACAGCACGCCGGCGAGCAGTGAAACGAGCAAGGCGAACACGAGCACGGTCGCATCGACCCCGATCTCGTCCACTCTCGGGAGCTCCGCGGGCGCGATGGCGACGAGAAGTCGCAGTCCGCCATAGGCCAGCCACGTGCCGACCACGCCGCCGCCGAGCCCGAGTAGCAGGCTCTCCGCGAGAAACTCGCCGGAGATCTGACGCCCGCCCGCGCCCAGGGCCGTCCGGACGGCCAACTCACGTTCGCGTGATTCGGCGCGCACGAGGAAGATGTTCGCGACGTTGGCGCACGCGATGATCAGAATGACGGCGACGCCGCCGAAGAGAAGCCAGAGCGTCTGTCCGACGTCCCCGATCACGTCGTCTCGCAGCGGACGGACCAGCGTGGCGGCTCCCGCCGCCTCGAGCTGCTCGAGCGACATCGGGCCAGGGAAGAAGTCCAGGGACGATCGAAGGAGTCGGTTCAGCTCCACCGCCGTCAATTCGATCGAGCTGTCCGGCCGAAGCCGGGCGAGACTGCGATAGGAGAAGTTGCCCACGTACAGACCGGCCCGATCGAACTCGAGGGGGACGTACAGGGCGGGCTCGATCGCGAAGATGTGCAGGTCGGACGGCAGGACGCCGACGATCTCCCGGTCCACGCCGTTGACCGTGAGTGTCTGGCCGAGGACCTCCGGATCCGAGGCATACCGTGATCGCCAATAGTCGTGACCGAGCACGACGATCGGCACAGGTCCCACGAAGTCCTCTTCCTGCAGGAACTGCCGTCCGTGAAGAGCGCCAACGCGCAGCGCTCTGAGTACCCCTGACGTCAACGCGGCAGCGGGCTCACGGCTGGGGCCGGCGGACGAGAGGACCGTCACCTCGGTCTCGGTCCAGATGCCGACGTTCTCGAGGTTCTCGGATTCCTCCTCGTAGACTACGTGGACGGCGGGCGACTGCGGCATCTGAGGCTGGCCCATGCCCGGCGCCGCCGTCCAGATCGACACCAGGTCTCCCGGCTCATCGAACGGAAGTGGCTTCAGGAGGATGCCGTTGATCACGCTGAAGATCGCCGTGTTCGCCGCGATCGCGAGGGCGAGCGTCATCAGCACGACGACACTGAACCCGGGGGCTCGCCGCAGGCGCCGGCTGGAGAGCCGAACCGCCTGGACGATGTCGGCCAGAGCCGCTCCTCCCGTTCCCCGATCCCGCAGGTACCGTTCGGTGGCCTCCATCCTTCGCTCGGATCTCGCCTCGCCGGACGTCCCGCGCTCTCTGAGGATCGAGGTCGCGAGTGCGTCCCAGTCGGCAATCTCCGCTTCGGCCAGCGACTGTGCCTCGTCCGGCGTGGACCCGCTCGCGATAGCGGCGTCGTAGCGTGCCTCGAGCTCGGTCGCGACATCGTCCACGATGTCGGCCTGTTGCTCGGCGTTCATGTCGGGAAGGCTCAGGCGTTCCCGGACGTATCGGTTCCAGTCAAGCATGGGAAGGCTCCACGACGAGGTTCACGGCCCGCTGGTACTCGCGCCACGTGCGTCGCTCGGCGGCGAGGGCGGTGATCCCCTTCTTCGTCAGTTTGTAGTAGCGACGCCGTCGTTCGCCGTCCCTCTCGACCCAGCGTCCCTTCACCCAGCCCCGCTCGTCGAGACGGCAGAGGATCGGATAGAGCGAGGACACGCGGAACTCGAGAAGCCCTCTTGAACGCTCCTCGATCCGCTTCGCGATCTCGTATCCGTGCAGCGGCTCGTCTTCCAGGAGGGACAGGATCAGGAGCTCGGCGCTCCCTTTCTTGAGGACGGGGCTGAACAAGGCGGTGTCTCCATGGGTGATATGTGGCATTGACACATATACGGCGTTGCGACACGTACGGCGGCGCCAGCGAAACGGTTTCAAGGCCAACCGAATCCATGGAGTGTCACCGATGTCTGGATCGCGATGGGCCCGATCGGCAGTGCTGGCAGGGGCAATCGCGGGAATCGCGGCCATCGGCGCGATGGCTCAAGCGACCGGCGAAGACCGGCCCCCGCACCTTCTCGGGAAGCGCCCCACGGACCTCGAAACCGTTGAGACGACCGAGATCGGGACGCTCCGTTTGATCGAGTTCACCACGTTCGACGACGGCTAGTCGTCCTTCAGCATCCTCTCCGGCGGGTCGTCCAGATCGTCGAACTGTCCGTTCTTCACCGCGAGTACGAACAGCACGGCGAAGATGGCGCCGAGGATAATCGCGATCGGGAGCAGGAAGCCGACGGCGGACATCAGGTCCTCCTCATTCGTCGCTCGATCCCCGAGGCCGTCCACATCACCATCCCGCTCGACAGGGGCATGAGGACGGCGGCGACCAGCGGGTTCACGAAACCGAGTGCAGCGGCCGCGACCGCGGTGAGGTTGTAGACGACAGAGCGGGCGCGTGCCATGCGGACGGCCCTCTTCGCCAGGCGGGCGACCAGGATGGAGGCATGCAGGGCGGAGAGACGCCCGGAAACGAGGATGCCGTCCGCCGTGAGCAAGGAGCTGGGCGCGCCGGTCCCCATTGCGATCCCGACGTCCGCGGCGGCGAGGGCGGGCCCGTCGTTCAGTCCGTCCCCGACGAAGAGCACGGTTCGCCCCTCGGACTGGTTGTCGCGCACCCAGCCTGCCTTACGGGTCGGGTCCATCCGCCCGGCGTAGTCCGCCACGCCCAGGTCGCTCGCGAGGGCCGCGGTGGGCTCCTCTCGATCGCCGGAGAGCAGGGCGACGGGGACGCCGGTCTCCACGAGACGCCGGGTCGCGGCGATCGCGTCGTCCCGGGGGCGGTCTCCGAGCGTCAGGGTCCACCCGCGATCGTCGGACCGGAGAGACACCTGGCCCGGTCCCGAGGCGCGCAGCGACCACCGGCATTCATCGACGTCCCCATCCACCCCGACGCCGGGGATCTCGCGGATGTTCGTCGCGGGGGCGAGCGGGATGTCGCGAGCGTGCGCCTCCTCCACGATCGCCCGAGCCACGGGGTGGATGCTGTACCGTTCGAGCGCGGCGGCCACGCGAAGCGCCTCGTCCGGGGCGTCGGTCACCGTGAGCGCGCCGGCGGTCAGCGTCCCGGTCTTGTCGAGCGCGGCGAGGTCGACGTCCGCGAGATCGAGCAACGCATCGCCGGACCGAAACAGTGCTCCCCGGCGGGCGGCGGCCCCGAGTCCCGCCGCGGCCGCGAGGGGACGCGAGAGGGCCAGCGCGCAGGGACAGGCGACCACCAGGACCGCCACGGTCGCGCGCAGGGCCTCGCCGCCGTCCCCGAGGAGCGACCAGGCGGCGAACGTCGTCGCGGCAGCGACGAGGGTGCCCCCGGTGAACCAGGGAGCCAGCCCGTCGGCCGCGTCGTGACGCAGCCCGCGATCGCCCGCTGCGCGGAGCTCTTCGGTCATCCGGTGGAGCATCGTGTCCTCGCCGGCCCGGACGACTCGCATGATGAGCCCGCCATCGGAGACCCAGGTCCCGGCGGCGACGGAGTCGCCGGCTCCCACGGCCTCCGGCGCCGACTCGCCGGTAAGCAGCGCCGACTGGATCCAACCATTCCCCTCGTCGACGACCCCGTCCGCCGGAACCTCTTCGCCGGCGCCCAGCCGGACGCGGTCGCCCGGGATCAGGTCCTCGGTAGCGACGCCCTCGTCGACTCCGTCGCTGACGCGTCGGGCGGTTGGCGGCAGATGAGACGCGAGGGCCATGGCGGCCTCGGCTGCCCGGCGCCGGCCGCGCGACTCGAGAACCCTCCCGAACAGCAGGAGCGCGATCAGCATGGTCAAGGAGTCGAGGTAAGCCTCGCCGCCGCCCGGGGTCACGACCAGCGCGTGCCCGTACAGCACGCCGATCGCGATCGAGATCGGCAGGTCCATGTGCAAGACGCCGCCTCTCAGGCCGCGCCAGGCCCCGCGGAAGAACGGCTCGGCGCACCACAGCGCCGCCGGCGTGGCCAGGACGAGCGACGTCCACTGGAACAGCGCCTCGTATTGCCGGGCCATGCCGTCGAACCACCCGGCGTACAGCGCGACGGAAAGCAGCATCACGTTCGCGGCGAGAAACGTGGCCACGCCGGCACGCGAGAGAAGCCCGCGGTCGGGGGTCGCGTCCTCGGCGAGCGGCCGCGGTCGATACCCGAGAGACGAGACCCTGCTCGCCACGTCGGCCAGATCCGTCTGGTCGGGGTCCCACCGAATCGTCGCGCGCCCCGTCGCGTAGCTCACGGTCGCGGCGGTCACGCCCGGTGTCTGCTCGAGAACGCGCTCGGTCACCCACACGCATGACGAACACCGCAGGTCGTCGATCGCGAGCCGGGCCTCCAGCGAGCCGTCAGCGCATCGACGCGCGGTGTCATCGTCCCAGCGCGTGTAATCGACGGCTCCGGGTCTGGGCGCGAACGCCTCGCGTTCGAGGTAGTAGCGCTCCAGCCCCGCCTCACAAATCAGGCGGGCCGCGGCCTGACACCCTCTACAGCAGTAGCGCTCCTCGGTGTTCTCGAGGGCCAGGCCGCAGTGCTCGCAGGCTGATGTGACGGGAACGGTCGGGGGCGCCTCGGCGACGACGGACATCTTTCGCTCTAGCGCGGTTCGCTCGTGTAGGAAGGCACGACCTCGTCCTGTCCACCGACAGCGATAAACGCGAAGGCCGCGTTGATGGCGACCACGATCGCCAACGCGAGGATGATCGCCGCCGGCCAAATCCAGGCGCCTCGCGACCGCTCGGTCGCCGGCTCCACGCTCTGATCTGGCGTCATCAGGACCCCTCTCCCAGGTCATCGCCGGACGCGAACGTCGTGTGGATCACGAGCTCTCCCGATTCCGACCCGATCCGGACCTCGAGCGGCACCGAGCGGGGCATGTCGGCCGCCCGTGGGGCCCGCACGACAAGAGGAACTATACGCGATTCGGTGGGGCCGAGCGTGAACTCCTGCGTGAGGAGCTCGGCACCCTCGATCCCGTCGATCGTAACCACGTAGCTGACCGACTCGAGATCCGGGTCGTTGTTCTTGACGTTCAGGAGGTACGTGTTCCGAACCAGTCCGTTTTCATCGACCGAGTAGAGCGAGCCGGGAGCCCGGTTCACCGTGGCCTCGAACGGGATCCGGTTCGCCGCCAGAAGCGCCGTCGAAGCCGCGATCGTCGCGAGGAGCCCGGCGTACACGAACGTACGGCCGCGCCAGAGCCGGACGACCCGCCCTTCGGTTTCGGCGACCGACCCGTAGGCCACGAGCGTCGGGTGATTCAGCGGCTCCATGACAGACGTACAGGCATCGATGCACCGGGCGCACTGGATGCACTCGAGCTGGAAGCCGTCCCGAATGTCGATGCCCTGCGGACAGACCGCGACGCACTTGTTGCAGTCGATGCAACGACCCTCGGTCGCGGCGGCCTTTCCCTTCTCGCGCGGCTCGCCCCGGGGCTCGTCGTACGTGATGATGAGACTTTCGTCATCGGCGAGCGCGCTCTGGAATCGCGCGTAGGGGCAGAGGTAATTGCAGAACTGCTCGCGAAACCACGTGAAGTCCCAGAACCATGCCGCCGCGATGATCCCGACAAACGTGTACGAGAGCCTGCTGGCGCCGCCGGTCCAGAGCTCTCTCGCCCCGGAGAACAAGCTCACGAACGCCATGCCGAGCAGGAACGACACGGCGGCGAACAGGCCCCATTTCGCGGCCTTTCGCCAGGCCCGATCGAAGTTCATCCCGCCGCGATCCCGCCGCTGGCGGGTCAGCCGGTCGCCTTCGATCCACAGCTCGATCGGACGGATCCAGCTCTCGAGGAAGACGGTCTGGGGGCACGCGTACCCGCACCACACGCGGCCAAAGATGGCGGTGAAGAAGAACAGCGAGAACGCCAGGAACAGGAGCACCATCAGCAGGAAGATGGTGTCCGCGGCCGTGAAGATCGCCCCGCCGAGGAACACTGTCCGCCCGGGGATGTCGATGCGGAGGAGCGGGTTTCCGCTCACGTAGATCCACGGCGCGACAAACAACAAGACGTGCAGCCCCGCGAACGTGAAGCGTCGCAGGGTCATGAATTTCCCGCGAATGGACTGGGGATACACCCATTCGCGGGTTCCGCTGAAGCCCAGCATCAGTCTGTTACTCTTCGGGTGGTGACTGCCCTGTAGCGGACGCGTTCTCCGAGAGAACGTAAGCGGCGACCTGGTTTATCTGCTCGGGGCTCAGAATCGGGCCCCACGGAATCATGCCCTTCAACGGTACGCCGTCGCTGATCGTCCGGATCACATCAACCGGTTCGCTGCCATGGATCCACTCATCGTCCACCAGCGAGGCGCCGATCCCGCCTTCGAGATTCGCGCCGTGGCAGACGACGCAGTTCACGTCGTAGACCGCCTTGCCTGCGGCGACGGCGGCATCGGTCATCACGAACTGGGACGCGTCGATCGTCTGGGCGGGCCAGCGAATCGCGGCTTCGGCAACCTCGGCGGCCAGATGCCTTTCCTGGGACCGGTCGCCGATGAAGTGGTAGTGCACTGCGTAGCCGATGCCCCACAGGACGGTGAGCCACAGAAGGCCCAGCCACCAGTCGGGGAGCGGGTTGTCGTATTCCTCGATTCCATCGGCTTCATCCGCGTGACCCATCACGCGGTTGGTATCCTTGCTCACCCTTCGTCTCCGTCATCCAGAGGGAGTCTTCCGAAGCTCTCCATGTGTGCTTTGCGGTGGGGCGCGTAGATCCAGAAGCACCACATGACGAAGACCGCGATGAACACCACGGTCATGATCGCCATGAGCCAGCCGAGCCCCACCTGCGATGATGCCTCCCGGATCAGCGGATTCATCGTGACCCGCCCGCGAGTGGATCACCCGACGTCGGTTGTTCGGCCGCCCCGACTTCGAGGCTCGACGGGAGGTTCTCCCGCCCCTCGACGCCGAGTCGCTGGAGATACGCGATCATCGCGATGATCTCCTGGTCCCATTCCGCCTCGATCCCCGCCGTCCGAAGACGCTCGACGATCTCGTTGCCCTGTTGCTGCAGCTGGGCGGGAACGCCCTCGATCTCGGCCTCGCTGTATGGAGTGCCGACGCGCGCGAGAGCCCGCACGGACTTCTGAATATCCATCGGGTCGATCCGCCAGCGATGAAGCCAGGAGTACGGCGGCATCACGCTGTTCGGCGACGTGGTCCGCGGGTCGCGCATGTGCTCGTAGTGCCAGGCATCGGGGTATTTCTGTCCGACGCGCTGAAGATCCGGTCCCAGTCGTCGCGATCCGAGCTGGAAGGGGCGGTCGTACGTGTATTCCGCCGCCCGCGTCCACTCACCGTAGCGCAGAATCTCGGCGCGCATCGGCCGCACCATCTGCGAATGGCAGAGGTAGCAGCCCTCGCGGACGTATATGTCGCGTCCCGCGACCTCGAGCGGCGTGTAGGGGGTGACCCAATCCGCCGTCCCGGGTCCGGCCGAAGCCGTGAACATCGGCACGAGCTCGACGATACCCCCGATAAGGATCGCGATCGTCGCCAGTACGGCGAACAGCCCCGCGCGTCCCTCGAGGAGGTCCCGGTGCATCCGTCCGTATCTGGACTCGCTGCCTGCATTGGGCGTGTTGTCAGTCATGTCGTCCTCGCTCAGGCAGTGGCCGAGGCGGAGCTATCCTGAAAGCCCGTCTCGGGTCCACGAATCGTGCGGAAGAAGTTCACCAGCATCATCACCATGCCGATCAGATAGAGCGTGCCCCCCAGCAGGCGGAGCCAGTAGAACGGCTCGAGCCGGAAGACGATGTCGAGGAAGATCGGGTTCGCGAGCTGGCCGGTCTCGTTGATCGCACGCCACTGCAGACCCTCCATGAGGCCGGCGGCCCACATCGCGACCGTGTAGAGGACGATCCCGATGGTCGCGAGCCAGAAGTGTGTCGTCGGCAGCTTCGGATACGCCCATTCACGGTTCCACAGCCGTGGCACGAGCCAGTAGAACATCCCGAACGCGACCATGCCGTTCCAGCCCAGTGCCCCCGAATGGACGTGCCCCACGACCCAGTTCGTGTAGTGGGCGAGCGAGTTCACGGCCCGGATCGACATCATCGGGCCCTCGAACGTGCTCATGCCGTAGAAGCTCACCGCGACGACCATGAACTTCAGCACGGGATCGGTCCGCAGGCGGTGCCAGGCGCCACGCAGCGTCAGCAGGCCGTTCAACATCCCGCCCCAGGACGGTGCGAGCAGCATCACGCTGAACACCATTCCGAGCGTCTGCGCCCACTCCGGAAGCGCCGAGTAGAGCAGATGGTGCGGGCCGGCCCAGATGTATAGGAAGACCAGCGCCCAGAAGTGGATGATCGAGAGTCGATAGCTGTAGACCGGTCGTTCCGCCGCTCGGGGCAGGAAGTAATACATGAGCCCGAGGAACGGCGTGGTCAGGAAGAACCCGACGGCGTTGTGTCCGTACCACCACTGAACCAGGGCGTCCGTGAGCCCGGCATACACCGGATAAGAGCGGAAGAGCGTCGCCGGAATGGCGATCGAGTTCACGATGTGGAGGACGGCGATCGTGATCACGAAGGACATGTAGAACCAGATGGCCACGTACATGTGCTTCACTTTTCGGATCGCCAGAGTGCCGAAGAAGTTGATCGCGAACGCGACCCAGACGACCGTGATCGCGATGTCGATCGGCCAGATGAGCTCAGCGTACTCCTTGGACTGCGTCATCCCCAGCGGCAGGGTGATCGCGGCGGCGACGATGATCAGCTGCCAGCCCCAGAAGTGGAACCGCGAAAGCCTGTCGCTCCACATCCGGGTCTTCAGCAGACGCTGCATGGAGTAATAGATCGCGGTGAAGACGACGTTTCCGCCGAACGCGAAGATGACCGCGTTCGTGTGAAGCGGTCGCAGACGGCCGAAGGTCGTCCACGGGAGTCCGAGATTCGCCGGCCACCATGCGATCTGGAGAGCGATAATGACGCCGACGAGCATGCCTACAGCACCCCACACCAGGCTGGCGACGGTGAACATCTTTACGATGTCCTCGTCGTACTTCGCGGCGGGTGTGGTCTGCGGCGGCACGGGATCGGCGCTTGCGTTCGCGTGCGAGCTCAACTCGAGTTCCTTTTCCGTGCGGTGTAGAAGTACGTCTCACTGCCGCTGAACGGCAGACAGTCTAGCAATTCAATCCGTATTTGTCATAAATGGACCATCAAGTCCAGTTTTGTTGCGACGGGAAAGAACGGTTCAATCCATGACAGCCTTGCCCGTCCTCCTCGGCGCCTTCGTCGCCGGCCTCATCGGAAGCGCCCATTGCGTCGGGATGTGCGGTGCGTTCGCCGCCTCGTGCGGGTCTCGGGCGCGCGATGGGGTGTTGTGGCACCTCGGCCGCCTGACCACGTACGCGACGCTCGGAGCGCTCGCCGGGGGACTCGGAGGAGCGATCCCCGGGCCCGGTTGGGTCGGGATCGCGGTCTCGACCGTGTTGATCGTCTGGTTTGCGGCGGCGCTCGCCGGCTGGGCTCCCGAACCGGGCGTCTGGATCCCGGGGCTCGGGCGGCTCGCGAAGTGGGGAGCCGGGCGGAACCGGTCGTTCCCGAGACTCGTATACGGCATCGCGACGGGTCTGCTCCCGTGTGGGCTCGTCTACGCCGCCCTGGCGGTTCCGGTCGCGCTCGGAAGCGCGCCCCTGGGGGCCCTCGCGATGGCCTTCTTCTGGGCCGGGACGGTTCCCGCCCTGGCGACCGTCGCCGTCGGGCTTCAGAAGTGGGCGGCCCCGAGTACCGGGCGGCGTCGGACACTCGCGATCGGGGTGTTGATCGTGGGGCTGTTGTCCGTGGGGATACGGGGCGGGTTGATTCCCGGTCTGGGGGGGCACGCGCACGACGCCGGGTCCGCCGTGACCAATACCGACGAGGAGATGTGATGCGAGTGCACCCGAACCCGGCCCGGCGCCGCATCGCGGCGACCGTCGTCTCGATGTTGGCCCTCTTCCCGTGGGCCCTCATCGGGCAGTCGATCGAGTCCCGAATCGCCGCGGTCGAGAGCGGCCTGCGCGGAGCTCCGGAGTCGGATGACGCGGATGCCCGCTGGACACTCGAGGAGCGGATGGCCCACTTCCGCGTTCCCGGCGTGAGCATCGCCGTCCTCGACGACGGGAAGGTCGCGTGGGCGAAGGGGTACGGAGTGCTGCAGGTCGGCGGGTCCGAGCCCGTCGACACCGAGACCGTCTTTTCCGTGGGATCCGTCAGCAAGGTGGGAGCGGCCGCCGCGACCCTTCGTCTCGTGGACTCGGGGCGCCTCGGTCTAGACCGACCGGTGAACGATTACCTCTCGGCCTGGCAGGTGCCCGAGAACGAGCTGACCGCGCAGGTGCCCGTCACGCTTCGCCGGATCATGTCGCACACCGCCGGCTTGACCGTGCACGGGTTCGCCGACTTTCAGCCCGACGAGGATTTGCCGACGACCGTTCAGATCCTCGAGAGCTCGGGCCCGGCGAAGAACCCGGCGGTCTTCGTCGACCTTCTTCCCGGTAGCGAGTTCCGCTACTCGGGCGGTGGTGTCACGGTCGAGCAGCTGGTCGTCGAGGAGACGATGGAGACGGACTTCCCGACGGCGGCGCGGATGCTCGTCTTCGAGCCGCTCGGGATGTCCCGGAGCACGTACGAGAACCCCGTTCCGGCATCGCACGGGAACATCGCGAAGGCACACGACGGGCTCGGTCGCCCGACCGCGCTGCCGCGCGGGTACGAAGCCATGCCTGAGACCGCCGCGTCCGGCCTGTGGACGACCCCGACCGACTACGCGAAGCTCGTGATCGCGTTCATCGAGGCCTACAACGGGGCGGAGGATCCGTTCATCAGCCACGAGCTGGCGGAGGACGTGATGATGCGGGTCGCGCCGTCGCAGTTCGGTCTCGGACCCGAGATCGCCGGTGAAGCCGGCATGTTGAGGTTCCGGCACGGTGGCGCGAACAACTCGTACAAGGCGTACATGGAGGGGCACCTCGTCACTGGCGACGGCGTGATCGTGTTCACGAACGGCACGCGCGGTCACCAGCTGTACGCCGAGATCATCCGGGCCGTCGCCGCCGCGGAGGGCTGGTCGGAGACCTGGTCTACGAACCGTTAGGGGTTGGGGCGCCCGCTATCCCCCCGAATCGGGCGGTGCATAGGTAGGTTCGACGCCTTCCAGCCGGAGTCGGGGCAGGACGACGTTCTGGAAACGGTCCGTCTCCCTCAGGTCCGCGAGAAACGGGTCCCAGACGTCGTACTGGACCCGGAACGGCATCGCGAACACGAGCTTCTCCAGCGCGTCCAGCGCCCGCTCTGTCTCTCCCAGAAGGGCCCACGTCTGGGAGAGACCGCGGACGTCCGCATCCGGCACGAGGTTGGGGTCTCCGGCCGCGAGTGCCTCGCCCATGGCCCTGTAGGCCGCAGTGTCCGGAAGGTAATCGCCGAAACGGTCCAGTCCTTCCTGGTAGCGTCCCAGCATGAGCAACTGGTTCGCGTAGACGGTCCGCAGGAAGTGCATGTCTCCGGCACTGTCGAGGGCGAGCCCGGCTTCCAGCGCCGCCGCTGCTTCCTCGAAGCGCCCGTTCATGTAGAGGGCGAATCCGTGGATGTCGTACGTGAGCGGAGTCCGGTCCATCTCCAACGCCCGGCCCGTCTCGCCGAGGGATTCGTCGAGTCGCCCGACGGCCCAGAGGAACTCTCCGTACTGGATGTGGGCCTCCGGGTTGTCAGGGTCGAGCGCGAGGGCTTCGAGTAGCTCGCTTTCGGCATCGGCCCAGTTCCACCGGTCACGGTAGATGCCTCCCAGCGCGATGCGTGCCGCCGCGTTGCGAGGATCCAGCGCGAGGGCGCGGCGGGCGGCGCGCACGCCGGCGTCGAGGTTGTCTGCCCAGAAGACTGGATCCCTGGACTCTCGACCGTCGCCGGTGTAGAGCGGGTGGATGGCTCGGGCCTCCGCCAGGGCCGCCCAGGCCGGCGCCCAACTCGAATCCCTGGCGAGCGCCTGCTCGAAGAGGGTGATCGCCTCACGGACCCCGGGTCCGCGTCTTCTCAACGCGGCCCGACCGCTCAGGAAGAGATCGTGAGCCGCGACATCGAGGGTCGCCGAGAGGAGCTCGCTGGTATTCAACCCGAGAGGGACGCTCAGTTCGCGAGCGATGGCTTCCGCGATCTCGGTCTGGATCGCGAAGACGTTCTCGAGCCGCCGGTCGTACGTCTGCGACCAGAGGCGAAAGCCGTCGTCGGCGTTCACGAGCTCGGCGCTGATCCTCAGATTCTCGCCGTCGCGTCGAACGCTTCCGGCCAGGAGGTAGGGAACGCCGAGTGCCGCGCCGATCTCCACGGGGTCCTGATCTCGATCCCGATAGCGCAACGCGGAGGATCGGCTGGCGACCCGGAGGTCACGTATTCGGGAGAGCACGCCGAGGATCTCCTCGGAGATCCCGTCGCTGAAATACGCCTGATCGCCGTCAGGGCTCATGTCAGCGAACGGGAGGACCGCGATCGCCGGCCGCGGGTCATCATCGAGCGTCGCGTAGACGTTGGGCACGCCGGCTGCGTCGGTATCGGGCTCACTGGCGTCGCGCGTCACCGACACCACCCACCCGGCGGCCAGCAAGCTCGCGAAGGCTACCGGGCCCATGATCAGCGCCCCCCTGAGGGAAAGGAGCCCGTGGCGGCGCCGAAGCAGGACGGCGGTTGTCACCAGCGGCAGGCCGATCGCGATCAGAGCGATCGCTCCGCGCGGCAGCCACGCCGGGAGGCCCAGGGACTCCGTGAGCGTCGCGACGATCTCGAAGGCGACCCAGGACCCGGCCAGGTAGACGCCGAGAACCTGCCACAGAGAGCGTTCCTCGAGCCAGTTTCCGTGATCTGTCACGCCGGAATCACGTCGATCCGGTCCTGCGACGGTCCTCAAGCATCCTCAAACATGGCTCCGATGATGGGGACGGCCAAGCACCGTCCCGGTTAGCCGGGAGTCCGCATCGTCTGATCGTCGTCGCTTTCGAGGTACTGTCCGGTGACTCGGAAGACGGTGCCGGCCTCGTCGCGGTCGAAGCGTAGCCGGAAGGAATCGTTTCCCTCGAGCACGAACGTGCGCTCGTCGAGGGCGAAGAGCCGCCGGGGCGTCGGGTCCGGAGTGCCTTCGCGATAGTACCAGAGCGCCCCATCGTTCAGGTCGACGTGCCGGGTGTCGTACGCTCCGGCGTACTCGACCAGGGTCGCCTCCCCGACGTCCGCCGGATCGGCCAGCGCTCCGGCCCACTCGGCCTTCCAGCTGTAGAGCGATGACCAGAACGGGTCTTCCGTAGTGATCTCGAGTCCGTCCGTGAACGCGGCGCGTGCGTCCGCGTATCTGCCGACGCCGGCCAGCGCGGTCCCGAGACGATCGTGGCCGAACTCACGCTCCGGGTAGTCCCGCACGAAGGCGGCGTACAGCTCGGCCGCGGCCTCCGCGTGCCCCAGGCCGGCCAGGTCCTGGCCGACGGAGTCCCACAGCGCCCAGTCCTCCGGGTGCCAACGGCGCACGTCTTCGTCCGCAATCGACGATCGGGCCACGCGACCGGCGGACAGGCCGGCTGCGGCGATCGCTTCGACGAGCCGTCCTCGCGGTGAGTCGAACGGCTCGTAGCCGAGAAACTCGTACGGGGACCACGTGTCACCGATGATCAACCGGGTGAGCGCCGGCGCGGCCCGCTCGAGCGTCTGGGAGCTTCCGAGCAGCACGACGGCCCGGCCCTGCTCGGGGAATCCGACGTGGTAGTTCGCGGCCCCGCGGTCGTTTCCGGTGTGAAAGAACGCGCGTCCATGGTCCGACTCCGCGAGCCCCCACCCGAGTCCCCAGGCGGGAAGATGGGCTCCGGGCGGGGCCGGGACCTGGCTCAGCGGCCCGAACATCCTGACGTGCTCCGTCTGGACCTGCGGGGTGAACAGTGCTTCGCGCATCTCGGCCGAGAGGCCCTCGCCCGCCATTACCGCGATCAGGAACCGCGCGTAGTCCTCCGCGGTGGTCTGTGCCGAGCCGGCGGCGTTGCCCTCGTCCCTGCGCTCCTTGCCGATGGGGTTCAAGTAGTGATCGTGATCCGTCGCGTGGTCCGCCTCGAACTCCGGAAGGAAGACAAAGCTGGTGCGGCTCATCCCGAGCGGCCGAAACACCTTCTCCTGCGCGAGATCCTCCAGTCCACGGCCCGTGGCCTCCTCGACGACCAGCTGCAGAAGGAAGATCCCTTCGCCCGAGTACCCGTGCCGCGTACCGGGCTCGTAGATGAAGCTCAACCGCCCGTCAGGTGTGAACCAGCGCCAGTTCGGGAACCCCGTGGTGTGGCTGAGCGCCATGCGAGGGGTCAGCAGCCCGACCCGCTCCTCGCGAGCGAGATCCGCATAGAATTCGTACTCGTGCAGAGGCTTCGGCAGGTAGGACACCATCGGCGTGTCGAGATCGAGTACGCCCTCATCGACGAGTCGGGCCACGAGATACGCGAACATCGTCTTGCTGAAGGACAGCGCCGCAAAGACGGTCTCGGCCCCAACGGGACTGGTCGTCCCCGCTTCCCGTACTCCGAACCCGCTCGAATACGCGACCTCCCCGTCGTCGATGACGGCCACCTGTAGGCCCGGGAGTCGAGCGGCCTCCATGATTGTCGCGATGTCGGCCTCCAGCGAGGCGACCCCGACTTTCGACCCGTCGAGACGCGTAATCCCAGCCTCATCCGCCGATTCGCCACCAGCACACGCCATCATTGCGAGGGAGATCAATCCAGCCACCCACGGTCTCTTCGTCATCCGGCTCGTTCGCTCCGAGATCGTCGTTCCTCGCTGTCGCCGGTCGCCCGAGGGTACCCGCCGACGAGTTGCGCATTCAGCCTCGTGCTGACCACTCTGTCCTCGTGATGCTAACGAGACCGGGTCGGTTCGCCCCGACATGTTCGATCGCGCTGCTGGTGATGGCGCTTGCGGTCGGTGTGCCCGTCCAGGGACACACCCATCACGACGATGTCACGACGGACCTCGGGTCGCCCGGCCACGGTCACGGGCTCGTAATCGTCGAGCTCGAGATGAAGCTGGAGCGGACCGTCGCCCCCGTCTTCGCACCGGCCGCTTCGGCCGTCCGCTTCGTCTCGCCTCCGCCGCTCCGGTCCATCACGGATCTGCCCGAGCACGAGGGGGAACTGTCCGAGAGTCGCGCCCCCCCGGCGAGCCGACCGCGCGCCCCACCCGTTTGATCCTGCCCTGATCCGCGCAGCCGCGCGGCCGGGTCCGCACGCCCGTATGTGACGTCACGAGCGACGGATTCCCCCCCACACGATCTAACCACAAAGATGCGATAGGCGCCGTCCGGCGGCGAAATCGCCGCGTGTTCAAGGAGGTGTCGTGCGCGCGACACGAAGACATATCTGGTTGGGACTCGCTCTCGCGGTCGTCACGGCCTGCCCTCTGTCGGGACAGGTAAGACGGGTCTCGATGGACGAGGCCATGGGTCTCTTCGGTCAGAACAGCCTCGCTCTGAGGATCGCTCGCGCCGAAGCGCTGGAGATCCGTGGGGAAGCTCGTCAGACCTCGGGTTACTTCAATCCGGCCTTCGCCGTCACGGGTGAGAGTCTCACACGTGGCCCCGACCGGTACTGGGAGACCACGCTCGCGCTCGAGCAGCGGCTCGAATGGCCGGGCCGGACGATCGCTCGTGATCGTGCGACGGCTCACCTGGGCGACTTCGCCGACGCCGCGTTCAGGGCCGATTCTCTGCACCTGGCCTTCGAAGTTCGCGGCGCATATGCCGATGCGTGGGCGGCCGAGGAACGGGAGATCGGGCTTCGCGAGACGGCCGCGATCATCGAGCGGGTCGCATCAGCCGCCCAGCGTCGCCTCGAGGAGGGCGACATCTCCGGGTACGAAGCGCGCCGCCTGAGACTGGAGCAGGTGCGCGTGGATCAGGATCTCGCGGTCGCGGAGCTCGAGGCGACCGCGGCGCGCCGGCGTCTCGGGACTCTGATCGTACCGACCTCGGAGGGGGCCGAGTTCGGACCCGCCGACCCGCTGGCGGGGAGGCCGCCTCCGGTCGACGTGGGGTCGGGCCTCGAGACGTTGACCGGCCGCCCCGATCTCCAGGCCGCGACGTCGGCTCTCGAAGCGGCTCGCGGTTTCGCATCGGCTGCCTCTTCCGGCTGGGTTCCCGACCCCGTGGTGATGCTCGGCTACAAGGACCAGCAGGACGGTTTCTCTGGCGCCGCGTTCGAGGTCGCGCTCCCGCTGCCGATCTTCGATCGGCGTGGGGGCGATGCGGAAGCGGCGCGGGCGCGACAGAGCGCGGCCTCCGCCGCGCTCGATCTTCGCCGGCGAGAGGCGCGAAACGACGTCCTCACCGCTTCCGATCGATACGCGTCGATCCGTCTGCGCCACGAGCGCTCGGGAGACGGACTCGTCGGAGACGCCGATCTGCTCCTTCGGGCGGCCTCGGCGGCGTACGAAGAGGGCGACATGACCATGCTCGAGTTGCTGGATGCGGCCCGGGCGTTCAGGGAAACTCGCATGACGGCGGCGTCACTCCGTGCCGACGTCTGGATCGCCTACTACGACCTGCTGCGTGCCCTGGGCCGCGCGCCGGAGGAGAACCGATGATGCGCCGAATGATGCTTGCAGACGCTGCACGAACCGCCGCCGTGGTCACGGCCGTGGGATTCATCGCCGCCTGCGCGGGACCGGCCGTGCAGGATGCCGCGGTCGTCGAGGACCACACGCACGCCGGGGGTGGCAATGTCGTGTTCTGGACTGACGACATCGAGCTGTTCGTCGCCTATCCTCCCCACGTGAAGGATGAGCAGGCGGATCCCTGGGAGATCAGCCTCACGTGGCTGGACGACTGGCGGCCGGTCGTCGAAGGGAGCCTGACCCTTCTCCTCCGCGGACCGGGAGGGGCGCGCGAGGAGATCGTCATGAACACGCCGGATCGACCGGGCGTATTCACGGCGGCGCCGACGCTCACCGCGACCGGCACGTGGCGGGCCGACATGACGCTCCGTGTGGGTGGGGAGGAGTTCGCCATTCCGGTCGGCCAACTCGAGGTATTCGAGGACCAGGACGCGTTGCCGCACGATGTCGAGACTCCGCCCGAGGACCTGATCGCGTTCGGCAAGGCCCAGCAGTGGTCCATGCCGTTCGCCGTCGCCGTCGCCGAGGAACGGGCCATTCCTCCTTCGGTTCGTGCCATCGGAGAGATCGTCGCGCCTCCGAGCGGGCTCGCCGAGGTGTCCGCCCCCGTGGCCGGCCTCGTGCTGGCGGGTGGGCCGTCGCTGGCGCACGGCGATCGGGTGGGTTCCGGGCAGCTTCTCGCGCTCATCGCCCCGACCACCATCGACGGTTCGTACGCCCGGCTCATCGGAGACGTCGAGGAGCTGGAGCGCGAGGTCGCTCGCGCGGAACGTCTGTTCGCGGTCGAGGCGGTCCCGGAACGACGGCTCATCGAGGCCCGACACGAGCTCGACGTGGCGCGTGCCGCCCTGGCGACCGTCGGGGACGTGGGCGAGGACGGCGACTACACGTACCGCCTTCGCAGTCCGATCTCGGGAGTCGTGGCCGCGCGGCACGTCTCGCCGGGTCAGCGCGTCGAAGCGGGCGCGCCCGCGTTCACGATCGTGAATCCGGGCACGCTCTGGTTGCATGCCCGCGTTGCTGCGGCGGACGCGGAGGCGGTGTCCGGCGTGAGCGGGGCGTGGTTCACCGTGGAAGGCGGAACGCGAGCGCACACGGCCGATCGGGTCGTGTCCGTCGGCAGCGTGATCGACCCCGATTCGCGGACGCTGCCGGTCTATCTCGCGGTGTCGAGCCCCGAAGAGGGGTTGAAGATCGGCATGCTCGCGGATGGGCACCTGCAGGTGGGCGAGCCGGTATCCGGCGTCGCCGTCCCCGCGACCGCCATCCAGATCGAGGACGGGCTGCCCGTCGTCTACGCGAAGGTCGGAGGGGAGGCGTTCCAGCGTCGGGTAGTTCGGCTCGGCCCGTCCGATGGCACGTGGACGATCGTGCTCTCAGGCATCGAGGCAGGCGAACAGGTCGTCGCGATCGGCGGGTATCAGGTCAGGCTGGCGTCGTTCGGAGATCAGGAGATCTCCGACCACGGTCACCCACACTAGGGAGCAAACCATGACCGCTCCCTCTCCAGAGAGTGTCCTCGACCGGGTCGTCCGGTCGTCGTTGCAGAACCGCATGCTGGTGCTCGTCGCGGCGGTCGTGCTTCTGGCCGGCGGCAGTTGGGTAGCGGCGACCCTGCCCGTGGACGTGTTCCCGGATCTCACCGCTCCCACGGTGACGGTGCTCACGGACGCCCACGGAATGGCTCCCGAAGAGGTCGAGAGCCTCGTCACGTTCCCGATCGAAACGGCGGTCAACGGAGCGGCCGGTGTCCGTCGCGTCCGTTCGAGCTCCGCTCAGGGCATCAGCATCGTTTGGGTCGATTTCGAGTGGGGTACCGAGATCTTCAAGGCCCGTCAGACGGTGAACGAGAAGCTGCAGCTCGCCGCCACGGCCCTCCCGGAGGACGCGAATCAACCCATCCTCGCCCCCGTCAGCTCGATTATGGGAGAGATCCTGCTTATCGGTATGAGCGCTCCCCCCGAGCTCCTCATGGAGGCCCGCACCGCGGCCGATTGGATCGTCCGCCGCCGTCTCCTCGCTCTGCCCGGCGTGTCCCAGGTCATCCCGATCGGCGGCGAAGTTCGTCAATACCAGGTGCTCGTCGATCCCGAGAGAATGCGGGCCTATGGCGTGACCCTCGACGACGTGCTGGTCGCGGCGGAGGGATCGAACAAGAACGCCTCGGGGGGCGTCTACCGTGAGGGCGGCCAGGAAGTCCTCATTCGCGGGCTGGGTCGGGCGAGCGACCTGGAGGGGATCGGCCTGACGGTCGTCGAGACCCGTGACGGGACGCCGATCCTGCTCCGCGACATCGCGGAGGTGAGGATCGGCCCGAAGATCCGCTTCGGGACCGCGTCCGTGAACGCCGAGCCGGCCGTGATTCTCTCGATCCAGAAACAACCCGGTGCGAACACCCTGGAGTTGACGGAACGGATCGACGCCGAGCTCGACGACATCGCGGGGATCCTGCCGGAGGGGGTCGCGTTCGAGCGATCGATATTCCGGCAGGCGGACTTCATCTCGCTGGCCGTCGAGAACGTCGTCACGGCACTGCGCGACGGCGCGCTCCTGGTCATCGCGATCCTGTTCCTGTTTCTCTGGAACGTCCGTACGACGGTGATCTCGGTGCTCGCGATCCCGCTCTCCCTCGCGCTCGCGGTGCTGGTCCTGCGAGCCCTCGATGGCACGATCAACACGATGACCCTGGGGGGAATGGCGATTGCGATCGGGGCGCTCGTGGATGATGCGATCATCTTCGTCGAGAATGTGTACAGGCGGCTCAGAGAGGATCGGCGCCTGCCGGTCGGCGAACGTACGCCGACTCTCCCCCTGATCTATCGGGCCGCCCGGGAGATCCAAGGACCGATTCTGAACGCGACGTTGATCATCACGATCGTATTCGTCCCCCTGTTCTTCCTCTCCGGGGTCGAGGGACGGATGCTGCGGCCACTCGGCCTGGCGTACATCGTCAGCATCCTTTCGTCCCTCCTCGTCGCCGTGACCGTCACCCCCGCGCTGTGCTTCCTCCTGCTGCCGGGCGATCGCTCGATCGGCCGGACGGGTGAGGGGCGGTTGCTGGACGGCTTGCAGCGGGTCTATGGGACCGTGTTGAAACGGGTCCTGCGCCGACCAGGGGTCGTGCTTCTCGGGGCGGTGCTGCTTCTCGTCGGGACCCTCGCCGTGATCCCGCGTCTCGGGAGCGGGTTCCTGCCGGAGTTCCAGGAGGGCACGCTGACCATCTCCGTGGTCAGCCTCCCCGGGACGGCGCTGGCCGAATCGGACGCCATCGGGGCCCGGGTCGAGCGGCAGCTGCTCGCGAACCCCGCCGTCCTCTCGACCTCGCGGCGGACGGGGCGGGCGGACCTCGACGAGCACGCGCAGGGATCGAACGCGTCCGAAATCGATGCGCATCTCGACCTCGAGGGTCGCCACCTGGAAGACGTGATGGCGGAGATCAGGGACGACCTGGACGGCCTGCCGGGGACGAACGTCACGGTGGGCCAGCCGATCGGTCACCGGATCGACCACATGCTCTCGGGGACCCGCGCCGCGATCGCCGTGAACCTGTTCGGGCCCGATCTGCAGACGCTGCGCGACGTCGCGGACGAGATCGAATCGATTGCGGACAGCGTCCCGGGGCTCGTCGATATCTCCGTCGAGCAGCAGGCGGACGTGCCCCAGCTGCAGGTCCGTGCGGATCGACGCGCCATGGCCCGATACGGTGTGACGCCGGCGGCGCTGGGCGAGGCCGTGGACGTCGCGTTCCAGGGCGAGGCCGTGTCGCTGGTCCGGGAGGGGCAGGAGGCCTACGACCTCATCGTCCGCTACGCGGACAGGTACCGCGAGAGCGCCGAAGTGATCGGGGCGACTCCGATCTCCACGCCCGCCGGACCGACCGTCCCGTTGTCACAGCTGGCCTCGATCGTCTCGGCGCGAGGCCCAAACACGATCAGCCGGCAGAACGTGCAGCGGAAGATCGTGATCAGTGCCAACGTGGCGGGCCGGGACGTCGGTAGCGCAGTGGACGAGCTGCGCTCCCGCATCGTCGCGGATGTCGCGCTGCCTCAGGACTACTACGTCCAGTACGGAGGCCAGTTCGAGAGCGGACGGGAAGCGACACGGATGATCCTGATCCTGTCGCTGTTCTCGATTGCGGGGATCTTCCTGATCATGTTCACGGAGTTCGGGAGCGCCCGGACCGCCACGCTTCTGATGGTGAACCTGCCTCTGGCCCTGGCGGGCGGGGTCTTCGCGGTCGTCCTGATCGGCGGGACGGTGAACGTCGCCACGCTCGTCGGATTCATCACGCTCTTCGGGATCGCGGTCCGGAACGGGCTCCTGCTCGTCAGTCGGTACAAGGATCTACAGCGGGCCGGTCACCCCGCGCTCGAGAGCATCTACCGCGGCTCGATGGAGCGGCTCAGTCCGATTCTGATGACCGCGCTGACCGCCGGCCTCGCCCTGGTTCCCCTCGCCTTCGGGATGGGCGAACCCGGGAAGGAAATCCAGGCCCCGCTGGCCGTCGTCGTGCTCGGCGGACTCCTTACCTCGACGATCCTGAACATGGTCGTCGTCCCCGCGCTGTTCCTGAAGTACGGCCGGCTGGATCCAGCCATGGCCGGAGAGGCGCTGAGTGATTCATTTGTCGGTGTCGCACCCGAAGACCCAGGAGAGGATTCTTGATGAGACTCAATCGACGCGTGCTCGTGACAGCCGCCGCCCTGACGCTCGCGGTAGTCGCCACGGCGAACGCCCACACGATGTTCCTGAAGCTCGAGAGCTTCTTCCTCGAGCCCAACTCGAACGCGACCGTCGCGCTCCTTAACGGAGACTTCGACAACAGCGAGAACACGATCGCCCGCACCCGGATGACGGACGTGAGCGTGGTCGGACCCGACGGCGTGAAGCACCCGCCGACGTCTGCCTGGCGCGACACGGCGATGTTCCATTGGGATGCCGACAGCGTCGACACGGCCTTGCTGGACTTCCGGACCGGGGCTGCCGGGACATACGTGCTCGGCGTCTCTACGGCGGCGACGGTGTTCACGCTGACCGCTCAGGAGTTCAACGACTATCTTGTGCACGACGGCGTGACGGACGCCATTGAGCAGCGCGAGCGGGCCGGAAAGACGAACGACGAGGCCACGGAGCGCTATAGCAAGCACGTGAAGGCGGTCGTGCAGGTCGGGGACGCGAAGAGCGATCACTTCGAGCACGAGCTCGGGTATCCGATCGAGTTCATTCCGCTTCAGAACCCCTACGATCTGTCGGTGGGCGATGTGCTCGAGGTCCGACTGCTCCGGGACGGCCAGCCTGTGCCGAACCAGATCGTCTACGCCAACAACGAGTTCAACCACGCGCATGACGAGGCGACCGGCGGACACGTCGAGGCGGTGACGACCCGGACCGACGGATACGGGATCGCGAAGATCGATCTTAGCGGCGGTGGCCGGTGGTACGTCCGGACGATCCATATGGTCGAGACGAGCTCCGAGGCCGCTGTCGATTACGAGTCGAACTGGGCGACGCTGACGTTCGAGATCCGCTGACGGACTCCGAGGCCTAGAGCACGCGGCAGCCCCGCCGTCCCGGCCATCGCCGGACGGCGGGGCGGTCGACCCGTCCCGGCCCGGGCAGGAACCTTCCATCCCGGGGACCAGCGCCATCATCTGGCTTTGCCACCCCGTAACCGCTCTATTTGGGACCGGGCGGAACGAGGGGAGGAAGTTCGGGCAGGCACGGAAACTCACTGACCTCCGGGCACGTCTGGCTGCAGATCAGACGTGGGCGGAAGCGAGACCAGATCCGGGGCTGGGGAGATCCTCCGGGGCGAGTGCCTTTGGCGACCGCGTTACCGCGCGGTCTCGATCTTCGGAACCCCACAACCGCGGCCGAACCCAGTTGTCGGAACTTCTCGATCGTCTAAGGAAAGACCTCGCGGGCCGGTATGCCATCGAGGAAGAACTCGCCACGGGTGGCATGGCCACCGTGTACGTGGCGAAGGACCTCCGGCATGACCGTACCGTGGCGCTCAAGGTCATGCGCCCCGAGCTCGCCGTGGCCCTCGGGGCCGAGCGATTCCAGCGCGAAGTCCGCATCGCCGCGAACCTGTCCCATCCTCGCATCGTCCCTCTCTACGATTCGGGCGAGGCGGCCGGCACCTTCTTCTACGTCATGCCCCGTGTGGAGGGCGAGACACTTCGTAAGCGTCTCAAGCGGGAGAAGCAGCTCGGCCTGGACGAGGCCCTCCGCATCGCACGTCAGATCGCGGACGCGCTCGACTATGCTCACTCGCAGGGCGTCATCCACCGGGACATAAAGCCGGCCAACGTCCTGCTTGATGGGAAGCACGCGCTCATCGCCGACTTCGGTGTCGCCCGCCCCATGGACGTCCAGACGGCCGACGATCGGAAGCTGACCGAGACCGGCATGGTCATGGGCACTCCCGACTACATGAGCCCGGAGCACGCGAGCGGCGACGAGGAGATCGATGGACGCAGCGACCTGTATTCTCTGGGCTGCCTCCTCTACGAGATGCTCGTCGGCCAGCCTCCGTTCACTGGTCCTTCGACCGAGAGCATCGTCGTCCAGCACGTGAGCGCCGAGCCGAACCTGGTCACGACGATCCGTCCGAGCGTGCCGCCCGAGGTCGCCGCGGCGGTCCAGCGGGCCTTGCAGAAGACGCCGGCCGACCGGTTCGCGACCTGCGAGGAGTTCGCGAACGAGTTGGAGCTCGCTGCCGCGCATGTGCGGGTGTCCGGTCCGCTCGCGACGGGCAGTCGCGAGGCCGCGGCTGGCGCGCGCCGGCCGCGATCGAAGGGGGCGCGATTGTCCTCGTCTATGGCGCTGGCCGCGGCCGTCGCCCTCGTCGGGATCTTTGCGGTGTGGCGGTTGACCGCCCCGTCGGCCGGCACCGGCGATGAGACCATCCCGTTGACCGTGATCCCCTTCGAGAACCTCGATTCTGAGGACAAGGACTACTTCTCCGTCGGGATCGCGGACGAGATCACGGCGCGGCTCGCCGGCGTGAATGGTCTTTCGATCATCGGCCGCCAGAGTGCGAGCGAATACACGGCGTCCTCCAAGACCCCCCAGGAGATCGGACGTGAGCTGGGTGTCGACTACCTCCTGACGTCGAGCGTGAGTTGGCAGGAATCGGATGATGGGTCGAGCACGGTACGGGTTCGGCCGCAACTCATCCGGACGGCGGACGGGGCCTCGGTTTGGGGGGACGTCTATGACCGGGACCTGACCGAAGTGTTCGCCGTGCAGACGGCGATCGCGGAGCAGGTCGTCGATGCCCTCGGGGTCGCGCTCCTCGAACCGCAGCGTCAGGCGATCGAGGCCGAGCCGACGGAGAACCTCGACGCATACGACTTCTACCTGCGTGGAAACGACTACTTCAGACGTCCCATCAGCGAGGTGACGCTGACTGTCGCCGCGGACTTCTACAGCCAGGCGCTCGAGCTCGACCCCGGGTTTGCGCTCGCGGCGGCCAAGCTCTCCGTCGTCCACTCGAACATGTACTTCTACTACTACGATCGGACGCAGGGTCGGCTGGACGCGGCCCGTGCCGCCGCCGAACTCGCGCTCTCGGTGGCACCGGAACTCCCCGAAGCCCACGTCGCGATGGGCGAGTACCACTATCGCGGGCACCTCGACTACGATCAGGCCCTCACCTCGCTCGAAGAGGCGTATCGCGGTCGCCCGAACGACAGTGACCTGCTGATAACCATGGGCGGTGTGGAGCGACGTCGCGGGAATTGGGAGACGGCCGTCGAGTACTTCAGCCGCGCATCCGAGCTCGACATTCGGCTCGAGCGGAACGCGCTCCAGGCCGGGGTGACCTACATCTACATGGGCGAGTACGACGAAGCCTCACGGTACTTCGACCGGGCGGTCTCGCTTGCCCCCGATCAGTTGAGGCCGCGTGTCTGGCTCGCCCGGTCGCTGATCTCCTCGGCAGGCGACACGGCCGGGGCGCGGAGGCAGTTCCTCGCCGGCGGATGGATGTCGCCGCGCGAGCTGGATCCCCAGTACTGGTGGCACTGGGCGGTCTACCGGGTGCTGGACGGCGCTTCGGACGGCAACGTGACGAGACTCGAAGCCCTCCGGTCGTCCGCCGACCCCGCCTTTTGGCACACGTCGATGGCGGAGCTACAGGCGATGCGCGGGGACCCGGACAGAAGCCGCGTTCACTACGACTCGGCCCGCGCGATCCTCGAAGAACGCATGGGCGAGCTTCCGGGTGAGGCACGATTCCACAGCGAGCTCGGACTCGTGTACGCCGGCCTCGGACGGACCGACGATGCGCTGCGGGAGGCTCGTCGCGCGACGGAGTTGATGCCCATCGAGCGGGAGGCGATCCTCGGACCCGACTGGGCGCGCAATCTGGCCCAGGTCTACGCCATGGTCGGGTTGGAGGAAGAGGCCGTCGAGCAGCTCGAAATGCTCCTGAATAGTCCCTCGACCTTTACGCAGCACTGGCTCCGCCTGGATCCGCTGTGGGACTCCCTGCGTGGATCGGCGTCATTCGAGGCCCTGATCTCCGACTCGACGAGCGGATGACGCCAGGCGAGCTGGCCCGGCGACCGCACGCCGGCGAGGAGGCCGGTCTCGCCGAGATCCGACGGCGGGAGATCCCCGGCACCGGCGTCTTCCGGCAGGGTGGGCGACGCTTCCGGTACACCCTTCGAGTGCTCGCGCCGGAACACGTGGAGGACGTCTGGCGGCTTCAGCAGAAGGTGCTCGAGCCGCTCACCCCGCCGCTGCCGCTCTACGTGCGCGACCGGGAGTTCTTCCACCGGTGCATGGCCGAGCTCGGCTCCGTCGTGGGCGCCTTCCACCGGGACAGGCTCGTGGCGTACGCCACACTGCACGCTCCCGGTGTGAGCGGAGAGAATCTCGGAACGGACATCGGGCTTTCGCGCCGTGAGCTTCCATTCGTGGCGCACCTCGCCGGCTCGGCGGTCGATCCCGCCTACCGTGGCAATCACCTGCAGTCGGTGCTCGTGGACCTGCGGGAGACGTTCGCCCGCGAGGCCGGCTTCCGGCACCTGTGCGGCGAGGTCATCCCCGGCAACGCCGTCAGCATCCGCAACCACCTGGCCGTGGGCTACTACCTGAAGGCGTTCCGGATCGATCGCTTGGGCGACCCGAACTTCGTCCTCGACAAAGAGCTGCGGGGGCCGCGGCCGCTTCTTCCCGTCACGTTGACCGAGTCACGCGTCGACGACATCGACGGCTTTCGGGCAATGATGCGTGACGGCCGGTGGGGGTTCCGCACCGGCGAGAGGGATGGGACGACCAGCATCATCTTCGGGTGCTTCGCCTAGCCCTCCACCGCCTCTCCTACCTGCTCACGTTCCACGGCACCGCGATTCCCGGGAACCTCCGCGTCGGCAAGGAGGTAACGATCGAGATCGAGGCGCAGGCGACTCGCGCCTCGTAGCAGACGGCTCGTCGCAGCCGAACCCAGGCTACGGCCCCGCGCCGTGGCCGTGCGCAACCAAAAAGGGGGCGGGTTCACCCGGAAGCGTGTGGGTGTTCTCGCCCCTCTTCGTTGATTCTCACCCGCTCCTGTCAGCCCGTGGGGCGCATGATCACGACAGTCAGACGATAATCTGAGGGATCGAAGGGACGCGCCGTGTTCGGGGCAGGAGTCAGGTCGATCACCTCAACGGTGTACCCGCCGACATCCACCTGTCGCGGCGTTTCGTAGGTTCCAAGCACGCTCACCCGGACCACACCCACCTCGTCGACTCGTCCCAGTTCGGCGATCGCGTCGCCCGCGGTCACGCACACGACATCCTCCGGGCATCGGGAGTCATCCGAGATACGCTCGAACCGCACGGCGAATCCATCCGGGAGGCGGGCCACGTCGCCGGGGGCCAGGGTGACGTCCCGTCCCACTTCGGCTCTATGCGTACGGGGCGAAATCGACTCTGTCGTGCCGACCGCGGTCGAGCAGCCGGCCCCGATCACGACCAGGGCACAGAGCGCCGCCGGCATCGTGATGCGCGTGTTCTTCATGACTCCTCCTTCTACCCAAACAACGTCGGCGCCCTCCGTTTCATGACCGGCTGGCCACTCGATACGTCACGGCTCGCCCGTCCCGGTCGTTCAGCGAATGTCGGGCGTCGGACAGTAGCGACGCATATCATTCGCGAAGAATGCGCAGCACTGCTGCGCTTTTTCCTCGACAGCGATGGAGCCAGAAGTTGGATCGATTTCGAAGCGCGTGCGCCGCCGTCGTCCTCGGAGCTGCCGGGATCGCGGGGTGCGGGGGCACGGACGCTCTCACCGGACTCCCGGATACTCCCGACCTCGGGTACGGGGGAGGGGATTTCCTCCAGTTGATGGATCATCAGGGTCTGGCCCGGGGATATACGGTTCACGTTCCCGCCAGCGCCTCGGAGGGAGTCGCGGCTCCGTTGCTGATCGTGCTCCACGGCGCCGGGCAGGACGCCCCCGGCGTCCGGTCTCTCGCCGGAATCGAATCGCGCACCGATGCGCTCGGCTGGATCGTCGTGTACCCGGACGGCATCGACGAGTCCTGGGCCGTGGGGACGGCCACGCCGGCCGACGTCCGTGGAGTCGACGACATCGGGTTCCTGACGAGAATGATCGGGGCCATCGACTCGAAGCTGAACATCGACCGCGCGCGCGTATTCGCCGCGGGGCTGTCGAACGGGGCGTTGATGACGCACCGGGTCGCCTGCGAGATGGCGAACGACGTCCGTGCGATCGCTGCGGTCGCGGGCGCGATGTTCACGGGGCTGGCCGCTCAGTGCAGTCCGACCCGCCCGGTCGCCGCGCTCTTCTTCAACGGCGATGACGACCAGTTTTTCCCCTGGGGAGGATACCCGGCCGGTGACGGCGAGCGGATCATGGGGGTGCCCGAGACTGCAGAGTGGTGGGCGAACGAGAACGGGTGCGGCGCCGCCGTAACGACCGAGGTCCCCGATTCGGCGGACGACGGGACGACGGTCGATCTCGTCGACTACCCCAACTGCTCTTCGGGGCAGGCGGTCAGGATGTTCGTTATCGAGAACGGCGGGCACACCTGGCCGGGCCGCGGGGGCATCGGTCGCACGTCGTTCGATATCGACGCGAACGAGGAGATGCTCGACTTCTTCGCCGCGACGAGCGAGTAGTCGATCAGGCGTCCTCTTCCGTGGCGGGTGCCGCCGGGGGAAGACGGATCACGCCCAGGTCGGCGGCGATGTCGATCAGAAGCCGTTCGATCGGCCCGAGCGCCGCGCGGTCCCGCAGTACTCGACGGACGATGCCCGTCGATCCCGTATAGAGATTGTCCGCTCCCCGGCTGAGCAT
Organism: Gemmatimonadota bacterium; assembly: GCA_039587355.1. GTDB lineage: Bacteria > Gemmatimonadota > Gemmatimonadetes > Palauibacterales > Palauibacteraceae > Palauibacter. The sequence continues at coordinate 352,931 of JBDHIO010000001.1, forward strand.
CGCCGAAATCCGCACCGGGTCGTCCACGGTCCAGACGTGGACGTCGCGCCCACGTGCCTGCGCGGCCCGGATGAACCTCCTCGTCGCCATGGACGGGGGTACGGCGTAGAAGTCGGCTTCGAGTTCGAGTGCGTTTCCGAGAGCGACGGCGATCAGGAGGCCGACCTCGAGGTCGGGTCGCAGCGCCGACGCCTCGGCCATGCGCGCGTGGTCGAACGACATGAGCATCACGTCGTCGGCCATGTCGTAGCGGTCCACGAGCTCGATCACGCGGGGGGCCAGCCCTCGATCCGGTCCGAAGTACTTCAGCTCGACGTTCACGCCGATACGTCCTCGACAAAGCCGGAGCACCTCTTCGAGGGTCGGTGGGGGCGTCCCCGCGAACGCGGAGCCGAACCACGAGCCCACGTCGAGTGTGACGAGCTCTGCGAGGACTGATTCCTCCGCCCTGATGCCCGTGCCGGCCACCCGGTTGAAGTCGCGATCGTGTACCACGATGACGCGGTCATCCGCCGTGAGCTGGACGTCGATCTCCACCCAGTCGGCGCCCAGTTCGATGGCGCGTTCGATTGCCGGAATCGTGTTCTCTGGGGCTTCGAGCTTTGCACCGCGGTGGGCGGTCACGTCGGCCGCCGGATCGATCGCGACCCGGTTCACGAGGTTCGTCGTGAGGACGGCCAATCCGATCACGCCGGCGATCGCGCCGGCCCAGGCGACTCGCTCGCGGCGGATGTGCCAGCGTGCACCGTCGAGGCGTTGCAAGCGTTCCATCGGCCCCGTCGGGACGTCCGGCGGACGTGTCGGCCAGTACAGGCGACCGAGCAACGCGGCGTAGATCCCGATGGAAAGGGTCGCAGTCGCCATCTGCACCACGAAGCCGAGAGCCGCGACGATTCCCGCGCCGATCGCGACGGCGGCCAGTCCGGACTCCGGGCGAATCAGAAGCCGCCCGAGCAGGCCGACGACGAAGGTTCCCGCCGTCCCGATGACGAGGCTGCCCGCCAGCCACCCCGCGTGCCAGAACAGCAGCGGACGCATGCGACCGACGGTTCGACGGCGGCTTTCACTGAGCGCCTGCCGCGCGCTCGCCCCCTCGAAGAGCAGGATCGGGATCGCGAAGACCCAGCGAAGCAGGCGGCGCAGGACGAACACCGCGCCGACTCCGAGCGCCAGCCCGATGAGGGCCGCGGCGATCCAGAACTCGCGAGGCTTCACGGTCAGATAGAAGTAGATGTCGTGTCGAGTCAGAAGCAGCCCGTACACCACGGCACTGAACGCGAGGGGGAGGGCGACGATCGCGAGGACTCGCACGATAGCCCGCGCCGCCATGAGTACGAGCCGCCGAAACTCGCGAACCAGCACGGCCACGGCCCCGCGCGGCCAGATCTCGTGGCCGGCGAGATGGCCCACGACGATGACCGTCAGGGCGCCCAACCCAGCGAAGTAGACCGCGGCTGCGAGAGACCCGACGACGAGGATCGTCGCGAAGCCCACCGGGCTCAGAAAGAAAAAGAGGATCGAATGGTCCGCGACCGCGCCTGAGCGGCCGCCGGAGCGTAGAAACCAGTTCAGGACGAACGCGACAAAGGGTGCCGTGATCGCGAACGTCACGAGACGGAGGGCGAGGTCGGTGAGCACGAGCTGTCCTCCGACCCGTCGCAGGTCGGTGAGGACCCGGCGGCTCAGCTGGCGGAAGGCCCAATCCTGGGGTTTGCTCATTCCGTCTCGTGGTCGATGGATCCCGTAGGATAACCGGCCCGCACGTCCGCGAACACGCGGCAGCCGCGCGGCGATGTCGAGCAAGCCCGTGTTGCCAGTCGGACCGGGCTGAGGCAGGGTGACAGAGGGTTTCGGGCCGGTGTCGCCGATCGAGAGATGAGCGGATGTCGCAGGAGTCGAGGGTCAGCAGGGACGGGATTGGCCGCGGCCTCCTCCTGTTTTTCGTGAGTACCGTCGTCCTGGCCGCGAACTTCCAGACCAACTTCGCCCGCGCCGTCGGATCCGAGCGCTTCGAGTCGTTCCAGCGGGACTCGGAGGCGTTGGTCGTCGGGCGGCTCATCAGGACGGAAGCGAGCGGAGCCCTGTCAGATGGCGGATTCACGGGGCTCTTCCGACCCGACGACGAGACCGCGAATCCTCACGAGTACCAGTACGAGGTCTTCCTCGCGGGGAGCGCCGAGCCGGAGGGCCCGTACGAGCCGTACACCTCGCACCCGGGTGCGCAGGCCTGGGCCTATTCCGTGCTTCGGTCCTTCGTCCCCGGGACCGGGGAATCCGAGCTGAGCCGCCTTCGCCTCATTACTTCGATCGCGTCCGCGGCGGTCCTGTCGCTGATCGTCGTCTGGGTGGCCGTGCAGTTCGGGCTCCTCGCGGGCGTGGTGCTGGTCTCGGGGCTGCTGGTCTCGGGTTGGCCGACGCTCTTCGGGCGGAACCTCTGGTGGGCGCTCGGGGCGTTCTATCTGCCGTTCGTGGCGTCCGTCGGAGTATTCGAGCGCGATCGCCGGGCCGGTCGCTACTCGACGGGGTCGGCGTTCGCGGCCGTCCTCCTCGCCGTGTTGTTCAAGTGCCTGCTTACCGGTTTCGAGTACATCACGACGACACCCGTTCTCGTCTCGGTTCCCCTCGTCTTCTATGGCATCCTGGATCGCTGGGGTTCCCGGGAGTGGGTCGCGAGACTCGGGATCCTCGCGGCGGCGACGGTCACGGGCTTCGGCGCGACGCTGGGTTTGCTGCTGATCCAGCTGCGTGCCGCGCTGGGGTCGTTCGGCGAGGCCGTCGGGTACGTCCGGGATTCCGCCGCGCGCAGGACCTACGCGGACCCCGCGGCGTTCCCGGAGTACGCCGAGAGTCTCGGGTCGGGCCTGGCGTCCGTGCTGGCGACGTACTGGAACGGCGTGGCGGTCGACGTGACCCGGTGGCTCGGCCCGTGGGCGTGGTTCCTCACGTTCGGACGACTGGTCATCCTGCTGCTCGTCGTCTCGCTCGTAGCGATCCTCGGAAGACGTACCTTCGAGACTCTGAGACGACACGAGCGGCGGAACGTCGCTCTCATCGCCGCGCTGTGGGTCTCGCTGGCGGGTCCGTTCTCGTGGTTCATCATCTTCAAGAGCCACTCATACGTCCACACGCACATGAACTACATCGTGTGGTACATGCCGTTCGCTCTTCTCGGATTCGCGCTATGCGGCGCGGTCGCGGGCGCGATCGCGGGGGACACCCTGCGTCTGCTACGCGACCGACGACTTCCCCGTCCACCGGCGGGTCGGTCATGACCGCGGGCGGCCTCGTCTTCATCGGTGCGGGAATGGACGACGCGATCAGGGCCTTCGACATGGAAACCGGCGCCGAGGTCTGGAAGGCCGCGTTGCCGGCGGGCGGTCAGGCGACCCCGATGACCTACGAACTGAACGGACGTCAGTACGTCGTCATCTCGGCAGGGGGACACTCCAGCCTGGGGAGCACGCAGGGGGACTTCGTCGTGGCCTTCGCGCCGCCCGACTGACCCGGCCCGCAGCACCCGGTTCGCTCTCCTCGTGAGTCTCTTTCCAACCTTGCAGACATCTCTCCTATCGAATAGCTATACGAACCGTCGTATAGAACGTCGATAGGAGGGGGCATGGCGGTTCAGACCGATCTCGTTCGCGGGACCCTGGACATGTTGATCCTGAAGACACTTTCGCTGCAGCGCCTCCACGGGCTGGGCATCTCGCGCCGCATGGAGCAGATCACCGACGGAACGTTTCAGGTGAAGCCGGGCTCGCTCTTCCCGGCGCTCCACCGGCTCGAGCAGGACGGGTGGATCTCGGGATCGTGGGGCGAATCGGAGAACAAGCGGCGGGCGAAGTTCTACGAGCTGACGTCCGCCGGCCGCTCACGCCTCGGCGAGGAGCGGGCGAACTGGACCCTGGCCTTGCAGGCCATCAACAAGATCCTCGAAGCCACCTGAGCCGACATGCGGTTGCCGACCATACTCCGGAGTCTGTTTTACACCCTCGCTCGGAAGACCGAGTTGAACGCCGACCTCGACGCCGAGCTCGAGAGCTACGTCGAGCTGCTCGCCGCGGAAAAGGAGGCCGGGGGGATGCCACCCGCCGAGGCGCTTCGTCAGGCGAAGCGTGAGTTGGGCGGAGTCGAACAGGTGAAGGCCGAAGTCCACGATCGTAGGGTCGGAGCGTCGCTCGACAGCCTGCTGCAGGACATCCGGTTCGCATCCCGACAGCTACGCCGGAACCCCGGCTTCGCGGCCGTCGCGATCGCGACCCTGGCCCTCGGGATCGGAGCCAACACAGCGGTATTTTCGGTCGTCTCGGCGGTCCTTCTCCGACCTCTCCCGTACGCCGAGGAGGATCGGGTCGTCGCCGTCTGGAACACGCACGTCGAGGGGCAGCTCGGCCTCTCTGAGCAGGAGTACAACGCCTACGAGGAGTTGCCCCAGTTCGACGCTCTCGGCGTCTACGTGTCCGGTTCCCTCGCTCTCTCCGGAACGGGCGAAGCCGAACGTCTCAGCGGGATCTTCGCCGACGCCACAGTTCTCGAAACGATCGGTGCGCCGGCAATCGCCGGTAGGGCGTACTCGGCGGACGAGGACGTGCCCGGAGTCGAGATGGTGGTGCTGATCAGCGAGTCGCTGTGGGAGCGCCGTTTCGGGCGCGAGCAGGACGTCCTTGGACGGGCTCTCACGTTGAATGGCGTCCCGCGGACGGTGGTCGGCGTGACGCCGACGGGGTTCCGTCTCCCCGGCGGATTCTCGGGCCCGGCACCCGACTTCATCGCGCCGCTGCGGCTGGATCGAGCCGCACCCGATCCACGGAACATCCATTACCTGAACGCGATCGGGCGAATGGCGCCCGGCGTCACCGTCGGTCAGGCCAGCGCCGCTCTTGATGCGGCAGCCGGGAGGATGAAGGAGCAGCTCGGGACGCTGCCCGAGACCTTTTCAGCTCTGGCGGTTCCCGTGAGAGACGAAGTGGTGGGGGGCGTGCGGACCGCTCTCCTGATCCTGCTCGGAGCGGTGACTCTCGTCCTGCTCGTCGCATGCGTGAACCTCGCGAACCTGCTACTCGCGCGGTCCGACACCAGGATCCGGGAGATGGCGGTGCGCACATCACTCGGGGCCGGTCGCCGGCGGATCGCGCGGCAGCTGTGCACCGAGACCAGCGTGCTGGCTGTTGGCGGAGGAATCGCCGGTCTCCTGGCCGGGATGGCTGGGGCGCGGGCCCTGGCCACCCTCAGTCCTCCCGGGATTCCGCGACTCGACGGGAGCGGAGTCGATGTCCGGGTCTTCTTCTTTTGCCTGGTCGCCACTCTCCTCACGGCGCTGGTGATCGGTCTCGTTCCGGCGCTCCGGCTGATGCGCAGCGAGCCCGGCGATGCCCTTCGCGGGGCGCGCAGCTCTCCCGGCGGCCGCGATGGCGTGCGGGCCCGGCGGGGGCTCGTCACGGCTCAGGTCGCGCTCGCCACGATGCTGGCGATCGGTGCGGGACTGCTCGCCAGGTCGCTCGCCGAGCTACGCAGCGTGGACCCGGGGTTCGAACCCGCGGGAGTGCTCACGTTCCAGCTCTCGCTTCCGGCGTCCGAGTACCCCGGCGCGAGCGATGTCCGGGCGTACTTCGAGCGATTCGAGACGACTCTGATCGCCGTGCCGGGCATCGAAGCCGCGGGCGCGACGACGAGTCTCCCGCTGGCCAGCGGCATCGGGGACTGGGGCGTGCGGATCCGCGGTCGCGGACCGGACGGACTCGGCGAGCGAGGGCCGGCTCCGGATTGGATGGTCGTGACTCCAGGCTACTTCGACGCGATGGGGATCCCGGTCGTAGAGGGGCGCACGTACGATCGCAGCGATGTCGCGGATGGATTCCAGACAGTCGTGATCAGCCGGGAGTTCGCTCGACGGCACTGGCCCGCGGGCGATGCGCTCGGTGCGGAGATCCGCATGAGCACCAACATCGACACGCTGTGGCGCACCGTCGTGGGAGTGGTCGCCGATGTCCACCAGACGTCTCTGGAGGAGGTGCCTCGTCCGGCGATGTACCTGCCCCACACGCAGTTTCCATCGACGACCACGGACGTCGTGGTCGGTCAGATGACGCTCGCCGTCCGGACCGGACCCGATCAGGCCGCCTCGCTCGCGACCACGGTGCGGGCGATCGCTTCGGATCTCGACTCCGACGTACCGGTCGCCGATGTGCGTACGATGCGGGAGGTGACGCGCGACGCCACGGCGAGCCACACGTTCCAGGGACTCCTGTTCACCGGCTTCGCCGGCCTTGCGCTGGTGCTCGTGGTCGTCGGCGTGTACGGCGTCACCTCCTACCTCGTTGCACGGCGGACCCGGGAGATCGGTATCCGGATTGCGCTCGGGGCCTCGCCGGGCGGCGTTCGGTCGCTCGTGATGAGAGAAGGGGCCCTCGTAACGGGGGTCGGGCTGGCACTCGGGATCGCCGGGGCCTGGATGCTGTCCCGCCTAATGGCGGGGACGCTCTACGGCGTGACGGCTCGCGACCCGATCACGTTCGTGGCGGTACCGGTGGTACTCTCGATCACGGTGCTGTTCGCCGTCGCCATCCCGGCCACGCGGGCGGCTCGGGTCGATCCGCAGGAGGCGTTGCGGGCGGAGTAGTCCGCGAAGGGACGGGTCAGAACACGGGGCCCATGCGGAAGAACCACGTCGGCGACCTTTCGCGTAGCCACGCCCACCCTCCGTGGACCGGCCCCAGCGGGGTATCGACGGCGCCGAACACCGTTCCTCCGAATAGAAAGTCCCGGGCGCGGATGTCGTCGTCCGGTTCCCAGGCCTGACCGGCCTCGAACGACAGCCCGAGTCGGATCGGTGACCCCTCGCGTCGCGCCGCCGGGGAACCCGGGCGCAGGTAGTAGATGACCCGGCCCAGGCCGCTGTACGAGCCGCGGATCGTACCCCGTTCGGCCGCGCTCAGCCGAAAGAGGCCGCCGAGCGTGAAGTCGCTCCCGAGCGCGAGGGAGTCGCCAAACGCTGTTCCGAGCTCCGCACTCAGGATGATCGTGTGCGACCCGAACGAGACCGGAACCAGGGCGTCCACCGCGAGTCGATCGAATCGCTCGCTCCCCCCGAGGAACGTTACGTAGGACGCGAGGCCCCATCGCGTGAGTACCCCGCGGCTCGGGAAGGCGGCCCGGTCGAGGGCGTCCGCCTCGAACGTGACGAACCCATTCGTCAGTCCCTTCGCCTCCTGGACGGCGCCGTCGTTGCCTCGCGATCTGTCCACATCGACCCGGGACAGGCGCAACCCCACCGCGGCTTCCCCCCAGGTGCCGATCCGCACGCCCGAGCCGAGCTCCACGCCGGCCTCGCCGACATCCACGATCTCTGTCCCGCCCGCCCTCGGGATCAGCTCATCGTTTCGAGCGACCTCGCCCCGGAGGATCGTGAAGAACCGCTCCGATACAGTGAGCGGCTGATACCACTCGAGACGAGCCCGTTGCCGGGTTCCGACCTGGATCTCGGCCCTGAGAATGCCGCCCCAGCGATTGAGCCGTGCATGAGTCAGCAGAGCCCGGAGCACCCACGTGGCACTCCCGCGCTGCCGGTCCTCGAGGAGGATCCCGGTCCGGACGACTCCGGGCCCCCACGGCTTGTCCACGGGCTCGAGCTCGAGGGCGGTGCCCTCGTCCGTGCGCTCGAGAGTGAGCCCCGCGCTGGCGAATCCGCCATAACCCAGCACCTGGCTGACGCCGGCTGCGAGTTGCTCGCGCCCGACGACATCGCCGGCGCGGAAGGGGAACACCCCGGTCACGACCTCCGGGCTCAGGCGCGTGCGATCGGCCTTCGCGTCCACTCGGGTCACACGGATCGCGGCATCGGCGTCCCAGCCCGACGTGCGGCGGTCGTTCCATCTGCGAAACGCCGCGTCATCGACCGTCAGACCTGCAGGGCGTTCGTCGGAGCGAGCGGCCTGCAGCCCCGCGGCGACCGCCCGCTCGTAGGAACGGGTCGAGAACGAGCTCGCGCTGATCCCCGCGAGGTCCGGCTCGATCAGCCAGTCCGACGCGGTGAGCGAAGAGACCTGGTCGGTCGAGGCGGCCCGGATCATGATGGTGAGCGCCCGCTCCGCGATGCCGAGGGCCGACGTGACCTCCTCGTCCAGCGTGCTCCCGACATCGACCGCGATGACGATGTCCACGCCCAGCTCCCGCGCCAGCTCGATGGGGAGGTTGTCCACGAGTCCGCCGTCCACGAGTTCGCGATCCTCGTCCAGCACCGGGGAGAACGCGCCCGGGACCGAAGCGCTCGCTCGCACGGCGCGAGCGAGGCTGCCCCGGTCGAGGACGACACGCTCCCCCGTCTGGGCGTCCGTGGCGACCGCCCGGAACGGAAGCCCGAAGTCGTCGAACGAGTGGACGTCCAGCGTATGGAGCGTATGTACCTGGAGCAGCGTCAGAAGCTTGTCTCCGCCGATCAGTCCGGGCGGGATGCGGATACCGCCCGGGCCGACGCCGAGCTCGAACCCGATGAGGAGCTCGCGTTCCTCTCGCTTGCGACGCAGCCGGATCTGCTGCCTCGGCGGATCGTCGTCAAAGAGCTCGGGCCAGTCCCGGCTCTCGAAGAGCCGCTCGATCTCCGCGACGGGGAGGCCCGACGCGTAGAGCCCGCCCACGATCGCGCCCATGCTGGTGCCGATGACGACGTCGACGGGGATGCGGGCTTCGTGCAGGGCGCGCAGGACGCCGACGTGAGCCAGGCCACGGGCCCCACCGCCTCCGAGCACCAGGGCCACGCGATCGCGGGCGCCGTCGGGCACGAGGTCCGGCTCACGCTCCTGCGCGTCCGTCCGTCCGGCGGTGCCGATCAGCATCAGGGCCACGAGAGCACATCGGAAGAGCTTCATGCGCCAAACGTAGCGACCGCCGGCCGCCCCGGCGCCCGCCGACTTGCCACGAACGTGCCGACGCCCGAGCATCTCGCGGGTCGAGAGGCGAACCATGCGATCGGGCGACGAGCCGGAGGACGGATGAGGGGGTCGAGGGGTCTGAGAGCGGCGGCGATCGCGAGCCTGCTGCTGCTCAATGCCAGCCCGGGCTTCGGGCAGGAGGACGAGCGGTACCGCCTTTCCGGGTACGTCCGTGTCGCCGAGACCAACGAGGTCATCCGGAGCGCCCGGCTTCGCGTCGGGGAACTCGGTTTCGTGGCCGAGTCGAACCGTTTTGGGTTCTATACGCTCCTGCTCGAGCCCGGAACGTACGAGATCGAGGTCTCGTCGATCGGCTACGACGTCGTCACCCGCACGGTCGTAATGGTTGGTCCGCAGACGCTCGATTTCGCTCTGTCGGTGCGCCCTCTCGTCCTCGAGGACATCACCGTCGAGACCGAACAGGACCCGCCCGACATCGATCCGACGACGGTCGAGATGAGCATCGCGCGCCTCGACGTGCCCGCGCTCTCTCGCGTCCCCGTCGTTCTGGGCGAGGCAGACCCGGTGCGAGCGCTCACGCTCTTCCCCGGCGTCTCGACGGCGAACGATGCGACCACGGCGCTGAATGTCCGCGGAGGAAGCACCGACGAAAACCAGATCCTCCTCGATGATTCGCAGGTCTTCAACCCCGCGCACGCGATCGGGCTGTTCTCCTCGTTCAACCCGGACGCCATCGACGACGTGACGCTCTACAAGGGCGCGATTCCGTCCCGGTACGGCGGGCGGCTGTCCTCGGTTCTGGAGATCCAGCAGCGCGAAGGGAACTCGCGCGAGTTCGAGGGTGCGGCCTCGATCGGCCTGCTCGCGAGCCGGCTCAGCGTGCAGGGGCCGCTGTTCGACGGATCGGGTTCGTACCTGTTCGCCGCCCGACGGACCTATGCGGATCTCTTTCTGAAGCTCTCGAACGATCCGGATCTCAAGGAGAGCACTGCGTACTTCTACGATCTGAACGCGAAGGCGAACTACCGGTATGGCGCCACCGGACAGGTAATGCTCTCGGGCTACTTCGGCCGCGATCGATTCCGGGTCTCCGACGTCGTGTCGGTCGGGTGGGGGAACGCGGCGGGGACGATCCGATGGAACCAGGGGTTCGGTTCGCTGTTCTCGCACGTGACCCTGGCGTACAGCGACTACGACTACGAACTCGTGAACGGCTTCAACACGGTCGGAGTGTCCTGGGACTCGCGAGTCCGAAGCCTCAACGCGAAGATCGACGAGGAGTGGACGATCGGCCGCGGGAGCATCCTCGAGTTCGGCATCAGTCTGACCGACTACATGATCGAGCCGGCGAACATCACGCCGACGGGAGGGTCGAGCGTCGTGGCCCGCCGGTTCGAGGAACAGCGGGGTCTCTCACCGGAAGCGTACGTCGAGCACGAGGTCGAGCTCGGTCGCGCCACGCTTCGCTACGGGCTACGCGGTACCGGGTTCGTTCGGCGGGGGCCCGGCACCGTGCTCCAGTACGAGAACGACGCACCCGTCGTCTTCAACCCCGGCCTTGGCCGCTACGAGCCGGGAGTCGTCACGGATACGACGTTCTTCTCGGGCGGAAAGAAGCTCTCCGAGGATTGGGGGCTCGAGCCACGGGCGTCCGTTCGATTCGGGCTGACCGGGACGTCTTCGGTGAAGGCGAGCTACTCGCGCACCCGTCAGTATCTGCGTCTCGTGACGAACACCAACTCGACGAGCCCGCTGGACATCTGGGAGCCCGTCGGACCCTACGTCCGCCCCTCCACGGCGGATCAGTACGCCGTCGGCTACGCCCGCACGTTCTCGCGCGGTGCCTATTCGCTGTCGGCCGAGATCTACTACAAACGCATGCGCGACCTCGTCGATTACGTCGACGGCGCCCAGCTTCTGCTCAACGAGCGGCTCGAGACGACCATCCTGCCGGCGGAGGGTCGCGGGTACGGCTTCGAGCTCTTCCTGCGCAAGAACACGGGGAAGCTCCAGGGCTGGGCCAGCTACACCTACGCGAACGCCGATCAGCGCAGCCCGGGGATCAGCGCGGCCGACCCCGGCATCGCCGGCGGGGCGTGGTACGCCGCCCCGTACGACCGAACGCACGACGTGACGTTCACGGGGATCTATCCTCTGGGAGAGAGCTGGACCCTGGGGGCCAACTTCGTGTTCGCCAGCGGGCTCCCCACCACGTTCCCGGTGTCGCGATACGAGTTCGGTGGACTCATCCTCGGCGAGTTCGGCCCGCGCAACGCGGAGAGACTGCCCGCGTATCACCGGCTCGACGTGTCGCTCACGAAGAAGTTCGCCCGAAACGAACTGCACTTCGGATTCTTCAACGTCTACAACCGCTTCAACTCGCAGGCCCTGTCGTTCAGACAGAGTCAGGAGAGCCCGTTCGTGACCGAGGCGGCCCAATTCTCGGTGTTCGGGATCGTGCCGAGCATCAGCTACAGGTTCTTCTTCTAATGAACGGAAACGCGAGAAGGCTCGCGGTGCGCCGGGGCGCGCTAATGTGCCTCACGGTTCTGATGGCGGGCACGTCGGCTTGTGAGCGGATCGTGCAGGTCGACCTCGAGGAGGGCCCCAAACGACTCGTGGTCGAGGGGCGCATCGAGCGGGTGAAGGAAGGTCCGTCGGGGGCCCAGGCCATCCGCCTGACGACGACCGACGCCTTCTTCAGCAATCAGGCGACGCCACCCGCCACCGGGGCGACCGTCACGGTTCGAGACGACATGGACGGCGTCTTTCCGTTCTCCGAGACGGCGCCCGGTACCTACACGACAACCGGGTTGTCCGCGGAGGTCGGGAGGACCTACACGCTGACGATCGTGTGGGAGGGGGACACGTACGTGTCCAGTGCCACGGCGCGTGCCGTGCCGGCGGTCGATCGACTCTACTTCGTCTACGAAGAAGAGACCGCGATCACCGAGGTGGCGGGATTCCGGGCCACGATCGACTACACGGATCCCGCAGGGATCGCGAACTTCTATCTGTGGGAGCAGATCGTGGACGGCCGGAACCAGCTGCTCCCCGATCCGGGGAACGCGTTCAACCTGATCAGCAAGGACGAGTTCTACGACGGTCAGGCGGTCGTGGCCTACCAGCCGAACGATGAGATCGCGCTCCAGGCCGGCCAGGACATCGAGATACGGCAGGTCGCGCTCTCGAGGGAAGCCTACGACTTCTACCTGGCTCTCTTCGAGCAGAACGCGCTGGGCTCCGGCGACCCGTTCTCCATCCCCCCGGCGAACGTGCGCGGGAACGTCGCCAATACGACGACCCCGGACCGGCGGGCGCTCGGCTTCTTCGAAGCCGCCGAGGTGAGCGTCGCGCAGGCGGTAGTGCCCGAGCAGGAGTGACAACCGGGCCTCGTTGAGCGCCAGATAGCCCCGGGCATGCATCGCCAGCGGCCGGATGCGGGTCGTAAGATGTGTGCTCCACTCACCACTCGCCGAGGTCCAGATGAAGGCTCCACGCGTCCTGCTCGCCATCGCCGTGATGACCCTTGTCGCACCGCTGCACGTGCGCGCTCAGGTCACCCTCGAGACCGCGATCCAGAATCTCGAATACCGCGAGATCGGACCCGCTCTCATGGGTGGAAGAATCTCGAGTCTCGCGGTCGTCGAGGCGAGGCCACAGCAGTTCTACCTGGGGACGGCCTCCGGCGGTCTGTGGAAGACGGAGAATCACGGGACGTCGTGGACTCCCCTGTTCGACGACCAGCCGACTGGTTCGATCGGCGATGTGACGATCGATCAGGAGAATCCGAACCTCGTCTGGGTCGGTACCGGCGAGCCTCAGAATCGCCAGTCGTCTCCCTGGGGCAACGGGGTCTACAAATCCACGGACGGCGGTGGCACGTGGGCCCACATGGGCCTCGAGGAGTCGATGCACATCGGTCGCATCCTGATCCACCCGCGCGACCCCGACATCGTCTACGTGGCGGCCGTCGGGAACCTCTGGGGCCCCGGGGGGCAGCGAGGGGTCTTCCGGACGACGGACGGCGGCCAGACGTGGGAGAACGTGCTCTACATCGATGAGCACACGGGAGCCATCGACATGGCGATGGACCCGTCCGACCCGAATACGCTCTTCGCCGCAATGTACCAGCGGCAGCGCACGGGTTGGGGGTTCAACGGGGGTGGGCCTGGAAGCGGGCTCTACCGGACGGTCGACGGCGGTGGTAGCTGGGAGGAGCTGACGGATGGGCTGCCGGCCGGCGACAAGGGCCGCATCGGAGTCGATGTCTTCCGGCAGGACGGGAACATCGTCTACGCCCTCGTCGAGGCGGACGCCCGTGCCCCGGGGGCCGGGTTCGGCGGCTTCGGCGGAGGTGGCGGGCGGGAGAGCGGTATCTTCCGTTCGCTCGACCGCGGCACTACGTGGGAGAAGATGTCGAACACCAACCCGCGGCCGATGTACTACTCGCAGGTGCGCATCGACCCGACGAATTCGGACAGGGTCTACGTCCTCGGAACGCAGCTGATGATCTCCGATGACGGCGGTCGGACGTTCCGGAGCGACGGCGCGGTCCAGATTCACGTCGACCACCACGATCTGTGGATCAACCCCGAGGACCCCGACCACCTGATCCTCGGCAGCGACGGCGGCGTATCGGCCTCCTGGGACGGGGCCGGCCACTGGAGGATGTTCGACAACATCGCGCTCGGTCAGTTCTACGCGATCGGGCACGACATGCGCGATCCGTACTACGTCTGCGGTGGACTGCAGGACAACGACCCGTGGTGTGGGCCGTCGAACACGCGCTCCTTCCACGGGATCCGGAACCAGGACTGGTACGAGACGGCCTACGGAGACGGGTTCTTCACCATCGTGGATCCGAACGATTCGACCATCGTGTTCTCCGAGTCGCAGGGCGGGAACATGAACCGGTACGACCTGAACACCGGGGAGAAGACGCCGATGCGCCCCATCACGGGGCCCCGGGCGGGCGGCGACACCACGAAGGTGTATCGCTTCAACTGGAACTCGCCGCTTCAGTTCTCGCCGCACGACTCCCGGACGATCTACTTGGGCGCGAACTACCTCATGAGATCCCGCGATCGCGGGATGTCGTGGGAGGAAGTCGGGGGGATCGATCTCACGAAGGGCATCGATCGCGAGACTCTCGAGATCATGGGCGTGCAGGGTTCCGAGGCGCAGATGTCCCTGAACGACGGGACATCGACGTACGGCAATCTCACGACGCTGGCCGAGTCGCCGCTCCGACAGGGGCTCATCTACGTCGGGACCGATGACGGGAACCTCCAGGTCACGCTGGACGATGGAGGGACCTGGGAGAACGTTGCGGATCGCTTACCGGGTCTTCCCGAGCGCACCTACGTGAGCCGGGTCGAAGCGTCCGCCCACGTCGAGGGCCGAGTCTTCGCGACGTTCGATGGACACCGGAACGGCGACTTCGCGCCGTACGCATATGTGAGCGAGGACTACGGGCAGTCCTGGTCGGCGATCGTGGACGGGTTGCCGGATCTCTGGTCCGTGAACGTCATCGTCGAGCACCACCGTACGCCCGACCTGCTCTTCCTCGGCAATGAGGTCGGTGTGTACACATCGGTCGATCGCGGACAGAGCTGGACGCGTCTGAAGAACAACCTCCCCGTGGTGCCCGTGGACGACATCCTGGTCCACCCGCGCGACAACGACCTGATCGTCGGGACGCACGGCCGAAGCGTATACATCATGGCGGATGTCACGCCGCTCGAGCGGGTCGCCGGGGGGATGCTGGCCGATGCGGGCGGCGTGATGCCGGCGCGCTCGATCATGTGGGCGCAGCGCGGTGACTGGCCGTTCTACGGGGCGACCTACAGCGCGCCGAACCCGCCGCGGGGAGCCCGGATTCGCTACTACGTGCGCGACGCCCCTGGCGAAGAGATGGCCGGAGGCGGTGACGGCAGCGAGCGCGGCGCGGCCGACGACACGATCGAGCTCTCGATCACCGACTCGGACGGTGCGCATGTGCGCACGCTCGAGGGGCCGGCGACCCCGGGGATCCACGAGCTCATCTGGGACTGGCGGCACGACGCACCCTACGAGCCCGAGCGCGGGGCCGGTGGGCCCGGCGGCGGTCCGGGTGGTGGCGGGGGCTTCTTCTTCGGCGGCCCCCCGAGCGGGCCGATCGTGCTTCCGGGCACGTATACCGTGACGCTCGAGGCGGGCGGGGAAGCGTTCACGTCCGAGGTCGAAGTCATCGCCGATCCCAGACGGCCGATGAGCCGGCAGGACCGGCTGGCCAGGCAGCAGGCTCTCATGAGCCTCCACGTTCTCGCGAAACCCATCTACGAAGCGGGCCAGGCGGCCACCGCTCTGGACGAACAGCTCGCGTCGGCACGCGAGCTCGTTGAGGCGGCGGATGAGGCGCCCGAGGCGCTCGGTGACGAGATCGACGCGATCGAGGAGGAACTCGAGGCGATTCGGGAGGACCTGAACGATGCGCGCCGGAACGCGGGCGTCGCCGGAGCGATCCAGGGATCTTCGACGCTCCCCACGGAAGACCACTTCTGGCAGGTGGACCGGGCATGGGAGCTCATGCCAGGAGTCGTCGATCGCCTGAACGCATTGATCGAGACGCGGGTACCCGATCTGAACGGTCAGCTCTACGCCGAAGTCGTGCGGCCGACTGCCGGAGAGGCGATTACGCTGCCATCGCGCCCCTGACCGGGCGCGGTCTCGACCCGCCCTCGGGGCACAGGCTCAAGGGAGGCGTCAGGGGCGGGGGATCGTCACGAAGAAGCGCACCTGGGGGTTCCGGCGGTGGACGTCGTCGAAATCCCGGTAGAAGCTGTTTCGCACCGCGTAGATGAACTCAGCGCCCAGGCCGACGAGCGTCGGTAACGGGACGCGCGCGATCACGGCCGGGAAGTGGATGATGTGGTTCCCGGTCGCACCGTTCATCGTGTGGATCCACGAGCCGATGTACCACGTCTCCAGGATCGGGAACCCTCGGTGGGACAACACGCCGAAGAGTCGCAGCCCCGCCCCGCTGCCGAAGTCGTAGCTTCGCCCCGTGACGCCCGCGTACTCGGATCCGATCCCGGCGATGATCGTCCCGATCGCCTGCGCCCGCGACCGGATTATCCAGTCGTCCGAGAGCCGCCACTCGGAGTTCACGCCGGCCCCGACACTCTGCCCACCGATCTCGTACGTCAGGTTGTTCACGTAGTCGTAGTGCAGGGAAATGTTGAACAGGTGGTCGGTGCTGCCGGTCCTGGCCAAGTCGCGGCGGAATAGCGATCCCTCGATCTGCAGACGTCCCAGGATCTCGGATTCGCGGCTGTTCAGTTGAAACGTCATGAGGAAGTCGTCGAACGGGTGCTCCAGCGGTCCCATCGGGTCCCCGTACTGGAAGAAGAATTCCGCGAAGGCGCTTGCGGCGTTCCCCTGGATGTCGATGTCGCCCTCGCTGACGATCCGGAACCCAAGCTTGCCGGTGTATCGGAACGCGACCGGGAACCTGTCGGTCGGGTTCGGGCCGACCCGGCTCATCTCGCCCCGGACCACCCGGAAGAGCGAGCCGGCCGGGTCCACGGGAAGGGCGCCGAGCTCCCGCCCCGCTCGCGCAGCTCCGGTCGCCTCGTTGTCGCGGATCATCCTTGCGAGCCGATGAAAGGACTCGCCGATCACGATCCCGCCCGCGCTCGTGTTGATCCAGTCGTTGATCGCCGGGCGGTTCCGCTCACCGAAGAACTCGAAGAGGAAGCTGCCGATCCATGGAAACGCCGACGACTCCCAGAAGTCGTACCCGTTGGCCCGCGCGGTGTTGAAGTACGCAGCCCCGTGGTACGGGTGCATGAACATGTTCGTGCGGAAGTTGTCGACGTCCCACTCGAACCCGAGCCGGATGTTCGTCCAGTATGACTCGTGCGATAGAATGGCCGTGCTGTCATCCGCGAAGTGCATGTTGAAGTACCACGGGATCGCCTCCAGAAGGAAGATCCCTGCTGCGGTCGGCAGGAATCTGCGGCGGTCGCAGCAGAACGGCGTCGTGTCCCACGTGGCCTGCGGGGTCGAGAGGCTCGGTCGCACGTCGAGCGGCGTGTACGCGGTTTCCGATCGCTGAGCGGCCACCGGAGCCGCGATCAGGAGCGCCAGGATCAGCCCGGCTTCGGGACGCCCCCTCATCGGTCCACCTCGCTGAGCGGCAGCACGAAGGCGAACAGGAGTTGCAACACCTGGCTGCGGGCTTCGAGGCCGTCGGGCCGCAGGACCGGTGTGACCGATACCGAATACCGAAGGTCCAGCGCGAGCCTCGATCCGCCGGGGTAGCGATGCCGGAAGGCTACGCCGAACGGAACGCTGACGTCGACCTTCGTCACGGGGCCGCCGGGATTGCCTTCTTCGCACTTCATGTAGTGAGACTGGCCTTCGAATCTGACCCCGCAGTCGCTGATCCAGCCGGCGGACACGCCCGCGTAGGGGCTAAAAGCCCACCCCCCGCCGAGAATCGGGAAGCTATGCCCGACCATGAGCGGTGTTTCGAGGTAGTTGAACCTGAAGTCGACCACATCCGCCTCGAACGGGATGTTCGAGGCCCCGCGCTGCAGCAGCGTCAGATCGGCGTCGATCACCCAGCGTTCACCGAGCCAGTACTCGACATCGGCGCCGATCGTCGCTCCGTACGCGATGTCGGTGCGCTCCACGAAGCTGCCAGACATCACTCCGATCGTTCCCCCGGTCTGGATGCCCACGTGCAACTGTGCGATTCCGGGAGTCGCCTGCAGGACCAGGCCGAGCACACCGCCCGCGATGACCGCGGCAAGACGTCGCCGCCCGTCGCCCGGGATCACAGGACCGCCTCGAGGCCGAACAGCCATCCCTGCACCTGTCCGTTGTCCCACTCGTATCTGCCGGGCGAATCGAACTCGGCCTGCGAGTAACGATATCGGGTCACGAACTCGACGCGTTCGAACAGCCGCGCCCCCAGCTCGCCCTCGATCACCCACGTGAAGCTCGATCCCAGGCCCCAGCCGCCGATGTTGCCCGAGGTGGCAAAGCGGAACCTGCCGCCCAGTCCGGTCGCGAACCGGAACCCGGCGAACGGCTCCAGCCAGCTCGCCGTCACCGCTCGCTCGTTAGGCAGTCCACGAGACCGGATCCGCCGGTGTCGGACGTGCCGGGTACCGAGCAGAGCGTCGATCGTCTGCGGCCCCGTGGCCGGCCCGATCCGGTAGGCGCCGCTGAACTCGAACTCGCGGATCTGAAGCTCGAACGCGATGCCGTCGACGCCGGTGGGGAGGTCCCCACGACTGTTCGAATCCGACCGCCTGAACTCGCCGGTCAGGGCCCACCGGCCTCGTCGGACCGCGGCACGGACGTCGAGACCGATTTTCAGCGTCGAGTCGCCGACGATCGCCGGCGCTCCGTTGACGACGGCTGCAGCGGACACGTTCGAGAAGAACACGTGGGCGCCGAGGCGGAACTCGGTCCCCACCGTGGCCTCGGTCTGGGCGGAGAGCGTAGCGGACTGCAGGGCGGTCAGGAGGACCGCCCCCGCAACGAAGCTGAATCGACCGGGCGGCCGCGTGGCGCATGCCCGGCGGCCTGGGATCGGGGTCTTCACAGCATCTCCCGGTTCCCGTAACTCCTGGGGCCCGATCCCGCATGGACCGGGACTCCGTCGTTGTGAGATCGGCAGGTCACGTGCCCCACCTGACCTGTCGGCCAGAAGTGCCGGATTTGCTGTGAGGCAAGAGAGATTCGCCGCCGAAACGCGCGCTCCCGGGGCGGTTAGTCCCCGCGCGAGTGGGGCAAATCGTCCCGTATCGTGCGCGGACGGCGTGTCAAAACGGTGCTGTGGTCACGGCATGGAGGGCCACCGATTCCTCGAATGGTGCGTCGATCGTAGGTTTGGGAGCGCCCGGGGTGGTCCCGCGTGGTCCGAATGTCAGCCGGAGTGGTGTATGGCCAGTACCGACGGATTCCTACGGGCCCTGCTGAAGCTGACGGCGTATTACATCATCGCCGGGGTGATCGGCTGGGGTCTGACGCTGCTTTATCCTCCCCTTCTGGAGGCGTTCTCGGCCGAGCGACTGAGCGAACTGGCTCAGCGTGGACTGATCGGTGGGGAAGGCGTCGGCGTCCAGGGCGGCGGGATGCGCGGTCCGGTCGACTCCATGCTGTTCACTCTGTTCGCCGTCGTGGGTTGCCTCGTGCTGCTGATCCCGGTGGTCTGGATCTATATCATCACACGGCAGCGCGAGGGGTACGACGAGTCGGTCGTGCACACTGTCGTCATCCTTCCGATCGCCGTGACGGCCCTGGTGATCGTCGTGCAGGATAGCGTGGCGCTCGCCTTCAGCCTCGCAGGGATCGTCGCTGCGGTACGCTTCAGGAATACGCTGAAGGACACGAAGGATGCGGTCTACATCTTCCTTGCGATCGGCACCGCCCTCGCCGCGGGGGTGCAGGCGCTGGGGATCGCGACCGTCTCGACGGTCTTTTTCAACTACCTCGTGCTCTTCATGTGGCGCTTCCAGATCGGGAACATCTATGCGGACCAGGGCCGTCGGGCGCCGCGTCTCGCGATCGGCGACGTCCTCGCCGGAGTGGGGAATACCCCGGGTGCGGGGCAAGGGGACCTGACGATTGGACCCGAGGTCCTCTCGTCCTTGACTCCGCAAAGCCTGGACGAGATCGCCGAGCGACGGGACCGGCTGCGTCGGCAGATCGAGGGCGCGGGCAAGGCCGCGAAGGATTACACCGGGCTTCTCGTCGTCGTGACGGACACTCCTGACGAATGCCAGGGCGTGATCACTCAAGTCGTGCAGGAGAACAGCGAGCGGGCTACCCTCGCCGAATCGAGCCGTGAAGCGGACGGGACGGCTACGCTCGAGTACCTCGTCGGTCTGGTTCGCGACGAGGATGGCAGCGAACTGATCGAGACGCTCCGACGTCTCACCGGTCGCTGTGTGCTCGCCGCCCAGTACCGGAACCTCAAGATCTCGAAGGCGAAGGACGGTGGGTCGACGTACTGGACCCTGCCTTCGACCTGAGCCGTTGCTCGTGCGACGCTTCCTGAAGGCCTCGCTTCCGTGCGCCTTGCTGCTGTTCGCGTCCGCCGGGCAGGGCGCGGGGCAGGAGCGGAGCGACGTCGCCCCGGGGACGAATCCGCTCGACCGATTCGCCTTCTCCGAACCGGCGGCCGAGTTTCGTCTGCCCGGACGCCTGCGGGAGATCTCAGGCCTCGCCGTCTCGGCGGACGGTCGCGTGTTCGCACACGATGATGAACGCGCCGTCATCTACGAGGTCGACGTGCGCAGTGGCGACCTCATCAAGGCGTTCGCGATGGGCGACACCCCAGCGCGCGGCGACTTCGAGGGGATAGCCGTGGTGGACGACCGCTTCTATCTCGTGTCGAGCGACGGCGTGATCTACGAGAGCGGCGAAGGGGCCGACGATGACCGGCTCTCGTTCAACACGTTCGGGACCGGCGTCGGCCGCCGATGCGAGGTCGAGGGTCTCGCGTACGAGCCCGCCGACGACACCCTCCTCCTGCTGTGCAAGACCGCGCGCGACGAGTCTCTACGGGCCTTCGTTTCCGTCTTCCGGTGGTCTCGAGTCGAACGCACGCTGTCGGCGCAGCCTCTGCTGATCGATCTGGATGAGGTGGAGAGGGCTACCGACCAGAACAACTTCGCCGCCTCCGGGATCGAACGGGATCCCCAGACTGGACACTACGTCCTGATCGCCGGTCCCGATCGCGCGATCGTCGCTGTGCACCGCGATGGTCGAGTGCTGGGAGGGGGCCGACTCGATGCGGACCGGCACCCCCAGGCAGAGGGAATCACGTTCGGGGCCGACGGTCGATTGTGGATTGCGGACGAAGGGGCATCGCGCCGCGCGCGGCTCACCGCGTATGCGCCGATTCCCACCGATGACCCGGCGGGCGTCGGTCAGAACATGAAGCCCGCCCGGAGATAGAACCCGAACAGGTCGTCGCCCTTCACGAACGTCGCGCTCAGCGTCTGCGTGCGATTGAACAGCGACAGCCAGACGCCGCCACCGAACCCGCTGTGCCACTTGTTCGCGTCAGAGGGGTCATCAGGCCAGAAGACGCGGCCCACGTCGGCTACTCCGTGGACGCCGAACTCCGTGGGGAACAGCAGCATGAACTGTGAGACCGGCAGCCGGACCTCGGCGTTTCCGAACATCGCTCCGTCACCGGCGAAACGCTGCGAGCGAAAGCCACGCAGCGATCTCGACCCACCGACGAAGGCTGCTTCGTAGAACGGGAACATGCCCCACACCTTCTGGCCACCCACCCGGAGGGCCAGGGTCGGGGCCCGTCGCGAGCTCCCTGGCGTGAGGAAGCCCGAGGCGGTGCCCGAGAAGCCACCGAATGACTCCTTCGCGTCCCATGCCTTGGCCCAGAGGTCCATTCGGGTCTCCAGCCGGAATCCGCGCGTCGGATACCCGCTCTTGTCTCGGGTGTCGATCTCGAACCAGGCCGCCGCCCCGAGTTGGCCAAACCCTCCGACGCCTAGAGGAGGAGGATCCAGGGTCGAGATGAACCGGTCCTCGTTCGCGCCCGTCGGAACGTTCGCATACTTGAGGACCGGGCCGATGCCCAGGCGAACCTCGGGACGGAACTCGGGACGGTTCTCCTCCTCGATCTCGTCGTCCGGGGTCCGGGCACCCCAGCGACCCCAGGACCACTCGAGCGCCGGAGCGAGAACGAACTCGCCCTGTCGGACGCGGTAGAACTCGCGGCCCACCTGGACCGAATCCCCCCCGATCTCGACATTCCCGTCGAGGATCTCCGTTGCGTTCCCGAAGCCATGAAACCGGAGGAAATCACCACCGGCGTAGTGTGCGCGGAGCAACAGGTCCGCATTGCCCAGGGCTTCCCGTAGCCGCGTTTCTCCGAAGACGTCGATCTCGGGGCCGATCGTCGAGATGCGCCCCCCGAACTGGTGGCGGGCCGCCCAGGGGACCTTTCGAAAGCCGTAGCGGTCGATCGTGACACGGGCTCCCAGAGACAGCCCCAGGTCCGGCGAATACCCGACGTCCGGGATGATCCCCACCAGCCCGCCCCAGTCGAGCGCGAACTCATGCACGAGGTTGGCCGATGGGGGGCGCTCGAACGGGTCCTCGTCGACTCGAGCCGACCCCTCGAAGGTGTTGTCGCCGCGATCGTCGTAGAACCGCACCCTCCCTGCACCCGCACCCGAGAGATTGCGAAGGACATCGTCACCTCCGCCTCCCACGATGTGGGCGGTGACCCGGCCGGAGCCTCCGATGACCTGAGCGTGGTCGTCGCCTCCCTGCAGTGAGAGCCGGATTTCGTCGGTCGTGGACGGATAGAACGTCCGTTCGAAATACGGTGTCTCGCTGTGCGGACCGTCCAGATAGGAGAGCGTGAGGGTGAGAGTCCCGTTCTCCTTGTGTTCCAGCACGGCGAGCTCCGATCGGTCGGTCGCCTTGATCTCCGCCTGCTTCGCAAGCATGCGGTAGTAGGCGAGCGCTTCGGGGAGCAGCAGGTCCCGGCGTGACTTCAGCGAGGAGGCGATGAAGTCCCCAACCATGTCGTAATGCTCCGGCGGCAGACGTCGCACGGCCGCATCGATCACCTCGTCGGTGATCTCCGTCCGGATCTCCTCAGCGACTTCGGCCCACACCGGCTCGTCGAGCTCGGCGAACAGCTGCCGATCAAGCTCCCAACCGTTGAAAGTGATCCCGACCAGGTCCGGGTGCTCCGGCCCGAACTTCACCTGCTGGGGCCGCGCGAGCCGGTACATCGACATCAGGGCCCCGTCATGGAGGATGAATGCCTGGTCGCGGTCCTCCGGGATCGGTCGCCAGACGAAACACCCGTCGCCCTCGGGGAAACGGGCCCACATCCACTGGCCCGGGTGCCGGTCTCGATCGCCGATCAGCATGTCGATGAGGCGTGCCTCGAGGTATTCCCTGACGTTCGCGCGCTCGCACGCGCCCTCCTCGAGGTCCTCCAGGAAGTTCCGGGTGTTCGAGACGCGTCTCGAGCCTGCGAATCCGGGCGTATCGTCCGGTCCCTCCTGCGGCCGGTCCACCAGCATGCCGACCAGCCCGGCGTACATCTCGCGGAACTCGCCGAGCCGCGGGTCATCCGGGACGACGACGAGCGTGTGTCTGGGGTAGAGCAGCCCCACGGCGTCCAGTAGAGGGTCGACGATCAGCCCCGCTGTCGGCAGGAACGCCGCGATCTGGTCCTGAACGATGGCCGCCACGACCGTTCCCTGGAACTGCGGCTCGAGGCGCCGTGTCGGATCCTTGTCGAGCGACCGCACCGCGTACTCCAGGCCGTCTGCGCCCAGGAACTCGAGCGTAAAGGTCTGTCCGTACCCACCCGTTTCTACCGGGGTAAGGCCTCCGTAGGTCGTGTCCATGTCGAGGACGGGGATCTCGATGGGGGTGGCCCACACGTCCCGATAGCCCCCGCCGAGGAACCACCGCGCGAGACCGGTCCTCTGGTAACGCTCGCCCGGCACGACTGTGTGGGTCGTAGCGCCCTCGGGGGGCGGGAACTTCGCGATCTGTCCAGCCGCGACGGACGGGGCGAGCGCGAGGAGGAGCGCGATCGATGCGGCGGGTCTCAGTCGGTGATTCGTGCGAGCGAGGCGTGAGTGCAATCGTCCGTTCCGGCTGAGTCGTCGGTGTGCGGCGAGCCAGAGGAAGCTGATCACGTCCCGTCCAGCCGGCAACGGCCCCGGCCGTCGGGTTACCGTCTCGGCGCGCGAACGAACGTGCACAGAATGTCCAGAGGTCGGCAGCCTTTGCACAGGGACGGCGGTCTGTAACCGTCGATGGCGCGACGGTTTCCCTTGTCGTCACGCGGTTTGCCTCGATTCAACGCATCGCGCACGCGTCATGCTACGTGAGCTGTCGAACCGCTTGCAGTGCACACGTTTCGACGACCTCGGAGGGGCGCAGGGCCACCTCCGACCCTCCCCGGGAGACGCGCATGAGCAATGATCGGGCGACCATTTCAGCCATCTCGGCCGGCGTCCAGGCGCTCGCTGAAGCCTTCTCGAGCGGCGACGTGCGGGGCGTGATGTCGGTCTTCTCCCGCGACCCCGTGACCCTTCCCCCTCACGAACCTCCGCGCCATGGCCAGGCGGACGTGAAAGCCTGGCACGAGACGATCCTCGGCCACTTCGAAGCTGACACGAGGATCACCCCACTCGAGATCAAAGTCAGCGGCGATATCGGCTACGTCCGGGGGGCCTACGCGATGGAGATGACGGCCCCGGACGGAAGCGGTGGTGCCGACACGGGGAAGATGTTGATGATCTGGGAGCGAAACCCGGACGACAGCTGGAGCCTCACGCGCAACATCTGGAACAGCGACACGCCCGTCGGCGGATAGGCCTCCCGCCGTCGGCGCCGGCACCCGAGATTCCCCAGGACAGAGTGATTCCACCATTACGTTCGGGGGCACGATGATCGGGTGTGGCCATCAGACGAGACGAGAGTTTATCGGGGCGTCGGGGTCCTGTTTCGCCTATCTGTCGAGTGTCTTCGCGATCTCCGGCTCCACCGCGTTGAGTCGTTGGGCTCGACCGCGGGCCGACGTCGTGGCGCAGGAGGCCTGGGGGCGTCTCGAAGAGGTTGGGCCGGGGCTCTGGGCTCTGATATCCACGCCTTTGACGGGCGACTACACCACCCTGTCGAACGGCGGGATCATCGCCGGCCGAGCGGGCGTCGTCATCGTCGAGGGGACCGCGTCCCCTGAAGGAGCGCGCTGGATGGCCGAACGGGCCGTCGCCCTGACCGGCCGCGCGCCGACACACGTCGTGGTGACCCATTATCACGGCGATCACGCGAGGGGAGTCGACGGCTTCGGCGTGGAGGATCCTCCAGCGATCCACGCCACTCCGGCCACTGCCGGCCTCGTGACCTCCGGCTTCGACGCGGCGAGCGAACCAGAGCGGGCTCGCCCGTGGGCCGATGTCGTCCTCATCGATCCCGGCGCGCCCACCGGCATCGATCTGGGCGACCGGACGGTCGCCGTCGTCCCGTACGAGGGCCATACGGCCAGCGACGTGGTCATCGACCTGCCGGACGACGATGTCGTGTGGTGCGGCGATCTGGTCTGGAACGAGATGTTCCCGAACTACCTCGATGCCGTGCCGTCCGTCCTCTCGGCGTCCGTGCGGTCGATCGTGGACTCGGGTCGCGGGACGTTCGTTCCGGGACACGGTCCGCTCGCGGACGCCGCGGCGATGTCGACGTACGTTTCGATCCTCGACGACATCGAGGGGGCAGCGCGATCGGCACTGGCGGACGGCCGTACGGCGGAAGTGGCCGGCGAGGCCTACCGACTGCCGGACGGCGTCAGTGAGTGGACCCTGTTCAACCCCGAGTACTTCAGTCGGGCGATCGACGCCTGGATGCGGGAACTCGGTTCGCGAGACTAGCCGGCGATGGGGCGCGCTCCTGAGAAGAGCGCGCCCGCGTTCGGGCTACTGCTCGTCCAACCCGCCAGCATCATCCTCGGTCGTGACCTCGGGGATCTCCCCCGTCGCGTCGAGATCGTTCCAGTTCAGGATCGCGTTGAACCCGAGGAAGAACGTCCCCTGGGTCTGCCATCGCCAGAACGGCCGGATTGCGAACGAGACGACGTGCCCGTCCCCGATCGGCGAGTCGACGACCTGGGCCTTCCCGGCCAGGGCCTGCGCGCCCCCGAGTGTGCCGGACAGCAGGATCTCGTGGGGCTCGTTCGGGAAGCTCATCACGACCCGAGCGCCGTCGTCGTCTCCACCGCCGAACCCGAAGGCCCGCGCCATGCGGCGCATCTCGGCCATCTCGTCCGGCTGTTCGACCCCCTCGCCTTCCTCGGCGTCCGACGGCTCCCAGTCGGAGAGCTCCGGTCGGTTCGCCATCGGGGCCGTGTTCTGCCAGGGGCCGCCGCCGCTGAAGAACCGGGCGAACGCTCCGAAGCCTCCACCGCCGCCGGCGTTCAGCACGAGGTCGTTCTTGAAGTAGACAGGGAGCTGTTCACCGTCGTAGCCGTATGCGATCGGGCTCGTCCGGTCGGCGATGATGCCGCGGTGAATCGAGCCCGGTGCGATAAGACCCCCCGGGCTCTCCACGGCAACGCCCGGAGTGAGGCCGAACTCGGGGAAGATGGAGGAAGTCGAGCCTTCGACGATGAGCGTGCCCCCGGCCTCAACGAACTTCTTGAGCTCGACCAACCCGTCGAGCCCCATTCCGCCGCGGATGTCGTCGGCCTCATCCATGTACCCGAAGTTCGGGGTCTCTTCCGACTTTCTGTACGGAAGCGGCAGGGTCCCCGTCATCGGAACGCCGTCCAGGTGTGATTGGGCATCCCCGCCGACGTGCGGGTAGATGATCACGTCGTACTTCTCACGCAGGCCCCCGTCCGCGACGAGCTTGTCGGCGAAGTAGTCGTAGGGGATCCCGTACGTGTCGAGCGCGGCCCGGACCCAGCCTTCGTCCTGGGTCCGTCGCCACGAATGCAGGTACCCGATCCGTGGGATGTCCAGCTCGTGAGTGAGGACGTCCGGCTGGTCGTTCGTGGCCCATCCGGAAAGACCGTACTCCTCGAGCGACGCCCCCATGGCGGCGATGTCCGCGTTCGGGATGATGAACGCGCCCGCACGGAACTCGTGCCCGTCCATCTCGAAGTCCGATTCCGCCGCCAGCATGAATACGTCCGGGTGTGCGAACCGGAACGCAACAAGGTTGTTGTCGGTCGTGTGGTCCACGACGAGATGGTTGCCGTTGCCGCGAACCCCGCCCGCATACGCGGCGGCCGAGCCAAGCAGTGTCATGTCCTGCTCGAACAGGGAGGTGTCCTTGATCTCGTGCAGATCAATGTTCCGCATGAGCTGGAACGTCCACCCGGTGTCGTCGTACGGACGCGGGTTGTCGAGCGAGAACTGCTGTAGCGACAGGTACATCTCGGCCAGCGTCCTGAACGGCTGGTCGCCCCGGGCGATGAAGTCCCCCTCGTTCACCTGGACGCCGCCGACCTCGAAGTCCCGATCGGCGCGGTGGATCTCGAGCCCCTGTCTCATGAGTTCGTTCACGGCGTCGACGGCGTCTGCGCTACGCCGCTGCCCGGCCGGGATGACCCAGCCGTTGATCTCGCCCTCGACGCCTTCCGCTATCGAGCGCTTGTTCTTGATCCAGTAGTTCTCGAGGAACCAGTCGGGGTGGTCCGCGACGTACTTCAGCGAGAAGAGCACGCCCGACTGCTGGATGTTCGTGTTGTTTCTCGGGCCCCACTGGATCTCGGGCAGCGGCGGGTTCGGCCGGTACCACTCACGGCTCGTCGTTCGCGAGTTCACCCGCAGGGTGCGGTTGTCGGGTCCGTATCCGGCGACCTCGTAGAACCGCCCGATCGCGTTGTGCGCGTGCGCGATCGTGAACATGTAGTTCGGGGTCCAGCCGTCGTAGAAGTTGTAGGTCCACACGCCCGGGACGTCTCGCTTCGTCATCTCGAGGACGTCGTTCTCCGCGAGCACCCACCACTCGCCGATCGTGATCGCGTCGAACGCTTCGTTGTAGGGGCCGGTGCCCGTCGACGTGTACAGGTAGTTCTGCGCCTCGTGGAGGTCGTGCATGATGACGGGGGCCCACTCGAGCTGGACCTTGTTCACGTTCCGCGTGAGAGCGAGAAACTGGCCCATTCCGTCGCGGTTGTTGTCGTGCGCGACGTACTTGCCCCAGTACATCAACCCGATTTCGGCTTCGCCTTCCGGCCGGTTCTTGTTGAAGTAGAACCGGTCGACCTGCTTCTCGCGGCCGTCGGGCTCGATCACGGGGGTGATGAACGTGATGATGTTCTCGCGGATGCCCCGCACGAAGTCCGACTCCTGCACGACCAGCCGGTAGGCCAGCTCCTGCAGCATCTCCGGCCCGCCGTTCTCCGTGGAATGCATGCCGCTGGTGAGCCAGTAGATCGGCTTCGCCACGTTTTCGATCAGCTCGCGGGCGCGCTCCTCCGACGTCATGCGCGGATCGGTCAGTTCCTGCATGTACGACTTGTAGTCCTCGAGGCGTCCCATCGTCTCTTCGTCCGCGATGACCATGAGGATCATCTCGCGGCCTTCCTCGGACATCCCCATCGACCAGACCTCGGCCCGCGGTGACGCCTCGGCGATCGCCCGCAGATAGCGGTTGATGTCCGCCGAGTAGGTCAGCTCGCCGGGTGTCCCGACGATGCGGCCGTGGAAGTCGAGCGGTGTCGGAACCGTCTCGGATGCCGGCAAATGGTCCACGAGCTCGGTCGTGATGCGGTCATCCTGAAGATGCTCGGCGATCAACCGGGTGTACTCCTCATCGATCGCCTGGCCGTTGGCCCCCGCCTGGGCGGCGGCGGCCGTCGGGATCGTGAGCGAGAACGCGAGGAATGCGGCCGCGAGAAGCTTCGGCGCGCGGAGCGTGCGAGGCATGAGGTCCCTCCGGAGTCAGGCAGCGGTCGGTGCGCGTGCGTGGCGCACCAGAACAACACGCGAGCGACGTGAACCGCTGAGGTGACTCCACCGTCGGGGCATCTCGCCCCGGGGGGGCAGCGGCGATACCCTCCCTGCGTGCTAGATCAAATCATGTATGGATCCGTCGCGCTCCTCGCGCTCACGAACCCGCTCGCCGAGATGCCGTTCTTCCTGACGGCGACGGACGGGCTCACGCCGTACCAGCGACGAATCGCGGCCGTAAAGGTCGCGATCGGGGTCGCGATCGTGCTCGGCGTGTCAGCCGTGAGCGGAACGCGCATCCTCGAGCTGTTTCATGTGAGTTTCGAGGCGTTCCGCGCCGCGGGTGGACTCGTGATCATACTCGCCGGGCTCGAGATGCTCAGAGGCAACGGCTCGGGCCTGACGTCCGTGAGCACGGGTCCCGGCGATGAGGAGGACCACCTCTGGGTCCCGCTCGTGATGCCGTTGCTCGCCGGCCCCGCCGCGATCACCGCGACGATCACGCTCGCCCTCGAGGAGACCACCGCCGTGCTCCCCGTCGGGACGCTCGCCGCGGTTTTTGTTTCCGCCGCCGCGGTGCTCGTGATGCTGCTCGCGACGGCCACGCTGACCTCATCGCTCAGCCGCAGAGTGATCCGGATCTTCGAGCGATTCTCCGGAATGATCCTCGTGGCCATCGGGTTTCAGATGGGTCTGAGCGGAATCCAGCAGTTCATCCGGACCCACTAGCCACTCGCCCGCCCTCCGGCGTTACTCGGGCTGTGCGACGACGCGGAGGTATGGCTTCAGCGTCTCCCAACCGTCTGGGTACTTCTGCGCCGCCTCTTCGTTCGAGACGGACGGCACAATGATGACGTCCTCCCCCTGACTCCAGTTGGCCGGCGTCGCGACCTTGTGGTTCGCGGTCAACTGGATTGAATCGAGGGTGCGCAGGACCTCGAGGAAGTTCCGCCCCGTCGTCATCGGATAGGTGATCATCAGCTTGATCATCTTGTCGGGTCCGATGATGAACAACGAGCGAACCGTCTGGTTGTCGACGGCCGTTCGTTCGTCCGCGCGTCCAGCCGCTTCGTTCGGAAGCATCCCGAAGAGCTTCGCGACGGTCATCTCCGTGTCGCCGACCATCGGGTAGTTCACCGGGCAACCCGTCGCCTCGGCAATGTCCGTGGACCACGCGCGGTGGTCGTCCACCGAATCCACGCTCAGGCCCATGATCTTGCAGTTCCGCTTCGCGAACTCGTCCTTCAGGGCCGCAACGGCGCCGAGCTCGGTCGTGCACACTGGGGTGAAGTCCTTGGGATGGGAGAACAGCACGGCCCAGCCGTCACCGATCCAATCGTGAAAGCTGATCGTACCCTCGGTCGTTTCGGCGGTGAAGTCGGGTACCTGGTCGCCGATCTGTAGGGACATCTCGTAACTCCTTGATATGCGGATGACGCGACGCGGCTGACCGCGCCTCGAGCCCTACGGACCACCGGGAAAGATGGTCGAAGGGCTCACGGGTGTCCCGGAACCTGCGCACGGGTCGTCACTGCGAACAGACCATCAGGCGACGGCGACTCCTTGCGTCGGGCCCTTCGCGGGACGTCCCTTGTCGGACGCTTTGTCTACTCTCCCACAGGAACGCGAGATGACCCGCACCCGGATCTCGGTCGCCACGATCACCTATCTAGTCCTCGTCGCCGCACCGGCGCTCGCGCAGACCCGTGCCCTGGTCGGCGGCACCGTCATCGACGGCACCGGCGGCGCCCCGATCCCGAACGCCGTCGTGATCATCGAAGGAGATCGACTCGCCTGCGTGGGTAGCGCCTCCGACTGCCCGGTGCCGGGTGGAGCGGAGACGGTGGACGTCAGTGGCCGATTCGTCACTCCGGGTCTCGTGGATGCGCACGTCCACTTCAGTCAGACGGGCTGGATCGATGGGCGGCCGGATGGTCTTCACGCCCCCGAGATCTACCCGTACCTCGAGACGTCCGAGTACAACCGCGATCATCCCGAGCGTTGGCATCAGTCGTATCTGTGCTCGGGGATCACCGCCGTCTTCGACGTTGGCGGACATCCCTGGACGACGGGGCTGCAGTCGCGGTCCGAGAACGACCCGGACGCCGCGCATGTCCGGGCCGCGGGACCGCTGGTTACGCACGCGACCCGCACCGCGCTCATGGCGAACGACGAGCTGTACACGTTCCTCCCGATGGAAACGGAGGACGAGGTTCGCGAGAGCGTCGCCCGTCTGGTGGCAATGGGGTCGACGGCGGTGAAGGTCTGGTACCTGCGCCCGGCGCCGAACCGGCGCGATGAACTGGATGCGCGACTCATGCAGGTCGGTGAAGAGGCGGCACGGGCCGGCCTCGACCTCATCGTACACGCGACATCGCTCCGCGAGGCGAAGATGGCGTTGCGCGCGGGGGCGACACTGCTCGTGCACAGCGTCGAGGACCGTCGCGTCGACGATGAGTTTCTCGCGTTGCTCGCGCGTAACGAGGCCGTCTACGCGCCGACGCTCGTGGTTGGAGCGTTCTGGACGCGGGCGAGAGGCTCGATCGCCCTGAACATCCCGCCCGGGATCGACGATCCGAACGACTGCGTCGACCCGGGCACGAAGGCAAAGCTCCGCCAGACTGCCGAACTCCAGGCGCTGATGCCCGAGGCGGGTCGTTCGCCCGAGGCGTTCTACCGCCGGCTCGAGCGAGGCGGGATGAGCCGGGTCACGATGTTCGAGAATCTGCGTGCGGTGCACGAAGCCGGTGGGATCGTCGCCACCGCGACCGACGCCGGAAACCCACTCACCCTCCATGGACCCTCGATTTACAACGAGATGGAGGCGATGCAGGCCGCCGGGATCCCCGCTGCGGACATCGTCGTCATGTCCACGCGGCACGGCGCCGTGGCAATGGGGCGGCTCGACGACATCGGTACGCTCGAGGCCGGCAAGATCGCCGATCTGCTGATCCTCGGTGCGGACCCCACGGAGGATGTCCGCGCGTTTCGCGGGCTGACACATGTGATGCGGGCGGGGGTGCTTCGCGAGCAGGCGGAGCTCTCGTATCGATAGTGCACGGCGCACTGCATGACAGGCGTTTTCGCGATAGCTTCGACGTCCACGTTTTCATGACATCCGAGTAACACCGAGCGAAGAATGAGCCGCGGTTACACCATCCCGATCGGGGGGGCGGAGGACAAGCTCCGCGACCCCGCGATCCTCGCCAGGTTCGTCGAGGTCTGCGGAGGCACGGAGGCGCGGATCGCCATCATCCCGACCGCGTCCAGCCTGTCCGACACCGGTTCCCGTTATCAGCGCGTCTTCGACAGCCTCGGGGTGTCGTTGACCCGCGTGCTGCCGCTGGAGGATCGGGCGGACTGTGACGACCGGAAGTGGCTGCGTCGTATCGAGCGCGCGGACGGCGTGTTCTTCACGGGCGGCAACCAGCTGAAGATCTCCACGACGATCGGCGGGACCCGGGTCGCCGACCTGATCCGCGAGCGACACGCGAGCGATGGCCTCCACGTCGCGGGGACCTCGGCGGGGGCGGCGATCCTCTCGGAGCACATGATCGCGTTCGGCGCGGAGGGGTCCACGCCCCGCGCCGACTCCGTGACGCTCGCCCCGGGTCTCGGGCTCGCACAGGAGTTCATCATCGACCAGCACTTCCGGCAGCGGGACCGGCTGGGTCGACTCCTCACCGCGATCGCCTACAACCCGCGGCTCGTCGGGATCGGACTCGACGAGGATACCGCCGCGTTCATCCGGCCCAACGGGACGCTCGCGGTACGTGGGAGCGGCGCGATCACCGTCGTCGATCCCGCGGAACTCGCGTTCTCGTCCATGGACTCTTCGCACGCGTCCGATGCCGTCTGCATGCTGGATCTGCGCGTCCACATCCTGACCGAAGGGGCGACCTTCGATGTCGACACGCGCGTTGCGACGGCTCCGTCGCAATCCCGCCCCGACATCGACGATCGACGAGAGGCGGCCTCTTGAAGGTCGTATCGCGCGCTGTCTATCTCGGGCCCAGTCTGTACGCCCATTTCCCGGTCATTCGGCTCACCGTCGATCTCGAGGACCTCGAGGACTGGCCGAGCGGTCGTCTGGGCCCTGCTTTCAACGACGCGCTGCTCGAGGCGCTTCCGGGTCTTCACCAGCACGGGTGCTCCTACCGCGAACCCGGCGGATTCGTTCGTCGCCTGACGGAGGAGGACGGGACGTGGATGGGCCACATCCTCGAGCACGTGGCGATCGAACTCCAAAACATTGCGGGGTCGCGCGTCACGTTCGGGAAGACACGCAGCACCGATAACCCCGGCGAGTACGATGTCGTCTATCAGTACCGGGACGACGAAGTCGGTCTCCGGGCGGGGAGCCTCGCGATCGAGCTTCTCGAGCAACTGTTGCCAGCGGATCTCCGCCCCGAAGAAGCCGAAGAGGAGTTCGACTGGCCCGCGATGCGGGACAGGTTCATCCGGTCGACCCAGCGCCGCGCGTTGGGGCCCAGCACGGCCTCGCTCGTGGCCGCCGCCGAGGAGCGGGACATCCCCTGGCTCCGGCTGAACCGCTACAGCCTGGTCCAGTTCGGACAGGGCAGGCACGGGCGACGGATCCAGGCGACGGTCACGGGCGAGACGCGCCACATCGCGGTCGAGCTGGCGTCGGACAAGGAAGAGACGAACAAGATTCTCGGAGACCTGGGCCTGCCGGTTCCGAGGCAGCGGATCGTCTACAGCCCCGATGAGGCCGTCCGTGCGGCGAGGGGGATCGGACACCCGGTCGTCGTAAAGCCGCTCAACGCGAACCATGGCCGTGGCGTCTCCATCGATCTCGACGACGATGATGCGGTCGCCACCGCGTACGAGAAGGCTCGCGAACACAGCCGTACGGTACTCGTCGAGTCGTTCATCTCGGGGTTGGATCACCGCATGCTGGTTATCGACGGAGAGCTGATCGCGGCGTCGAAACGCGTCCCGGGGCACGTCGTCGGAGACGGGGAGCACACGATCGAGGAACTCGTGGAGATCGTGAATTCGGACCCGCGGCGGGGGATCGGCCACGAGAAGGTCCTCACGCGGCTCGAGTTCGATCATCAGGCCGAGCGTCTGCTCGAGCAGCGCGGATACGGTCACACCACGGTCCCTCCCGCTGGTGAGGTCGTGTACCTGAGGTCGACGGCGAACCTCTCGACCGGCGGTACCGCCGTGGACGTGACCGATGAGGTTCACCCCGACAACCGGGAAATGGCGATACGCGCCGCGAAGGCGATCGGGCTGGATGTCGGTGGGATCGATTTCCTCACGACGGACATCTCCATGTCGTTCCACGAGACGGGCGGCGCGATCTGCGAAGTGAACGCGGCCCCCGGGTTCCGGATGCACGTGTCGCCGAGCGAGGGCCAGTCGCGCGATGCGGCGGGCCCGGTTCTCGACATGCTGTTCCCGCCGGGAAGCCCGACCCGAATCCCGATCGCGTCGATCACCGGAACGAACGGGAAGACAACCACCAGTCGGATGGTCGCCCACATTCTGAAGATGACGGGCCAGTCCGTGGGTCTGACGACATCGGACGGCGTCTACATCGACGGGCACCTGACGGTGCCGGGCGACATGACCGGACCCGCCGCGGCGCGGATGGTCCTCAGGGATCCCTCGACCGAGGTCGCGGTTCTCGAGACCGCGCGCGGGGGACTTCTCCGCGCCGGCATGGGGTATCGGCGGTGCAACGTCGGGGCTGTCCTCAACGTCGCCGCCGACCACCTGGGGCTCCGCGGGATCGACACGGTGGAGGACCTGGCCCGGGTGAAGCGTGTGGTCGTCGAAGTGGCGACCGATGCCGCGGTCCTGAACGCGGACGATCCGCTGTGTCTGAAGATGGCGGACCACTCGAAGGCGGACACCGTCTGCTACGTGACCATGAACCCGAGACACCCGCTCGTCCGCGAGCATATCGGTGTCGAGGGCCGGGCAGTCGTCCTCGAAGAGGGGATGAACGGGCACATGATCACGATCTACGACGCCGGGAAGCACCTCCCGCTTCTCTGGACACACCTCATTCCGGCAACGGTCGGCGGTAAGGCCGTTCACAACGTCCAGAACGCGATGTTCGCGGCCGCGGTCGCCTACAGCATGGGGGTCGCCCTGGACGACATCCGCCAGGGACTGAGGACCTTCGACACGACGTATTTTCAGGCGCCGGGTCGGTTGAACGTTTACGACGAGCACCCCTTCAAGGTGATCCTGGACTACGCGCACAACCCGCACGCCGTGGCGGCGATCGTCGCTCTGGTGGACAACCTGGGTGCCGAGGGGCGGAAGCTCTGCGTGCTCGGGGCGCCCGGCGATCGACGCGACGGGGACATCGACGAGATCGGGACGATCTGCGCCGGTCACTTCGATCACTACATCTGCCGACGCGATGACTCGCTGCGGGGCCGTGAGCCCGGTGAGGTCGTGGGTCGGCTACGGGCCGCCCTGCTCGCGGCGGGCGTCGACGAGTCCGCGATCGAGGTAATCGAGGATGAGCGCGACGCCGTCCACGCCGGGCTCGCGCGCGCCGGGCACGGGGACCTGCTCCTCGTGATGGGCGACAACATTCGTCGCTCCTGGAAGCAGATCACCACGTTCTCGCCCGACCTCGAGGCTCCGGTCGAGGTGGAAGAGGCTCCGGCGGTTCTCCCAGTCGAAGTGCTCGAGCAGCTTCCGGACCTCGATCTGCCGCCGATCGACAGGCTCGTGCGGGATGAACGCGGCGTCCGTCTCGCGCGCGAAGAGGAGAACGACTAGAGGGCCGCCCGGCGACCTTCTGCGCGACCGATGGAAGTACGCGACTCCCGCCGCCTCACCGGCCCGAACATCGTCACCGACGGCCCCGCCGCGATTCTCGACATCATCATCGAACCGGGCGACAACGCCGACGAGGCGGCGGCGATCTGGCGGGGGCACGCCACCCGCATGTTGACTGCCGTCGGGTGGGAGGCTCGTCTCGAGCACCGCGTGTTCCCCGGTGGAATGTCGCTCGCCTTCCGAGCTCCGATCGATGCGCTGTACGCGGCGACCGAGGTCAACGAGTGGGCGTGGGCGGCCACGATCGCGGAGCTGGCGGAAGGGAGGGGCGCCTTACCCGATCCGCCTTTCGAACAGGCGGTCATCGACCTGCGCGCCGAGATCGCGGAGGAGTCGAACCCGGCCGTGCTCGAGATGCACGAGGCGGCACGCGCTCACGACGTCTCCTTCCTCTGGGATGACGACCGGGTGTCGATCGGACTCGGGGCGGGCTCTCGAACGTGGCCGGCGCGTGCGGTGCCCGACCCCGGGTCCGTGGACTTGTCGAAGATCCGTGAGATCCCGCTCGTCCAGGTGACGGGAACGAACGGCAAGACGACCACGGTTCGTCTGCTCGCCGCCATGGTGCGGGCCGCGGGGTCCATGCCCGGGACCTCATCCACGGACTGGATCGCCGTCGGAGACGAGGTGCTCGACCGCGGCGACTACTCGGGCCCGGGCGGAGCCCGGGAGATCCTGCGCGACCCGCGGGTGGACGTCGCCATCCTGGAGACCGCGCGTGGTGGCATGCTCCGACGGGGGCTGGCCGTCGAACGCTCGGATGTCGCGCTGGTGACGAACGTCGCCGAGGACCATCTCGGCGAGTTCGGAGTCCACGACCTCGACGCGCTGGCCGAGTGCAAGTTCATCGTCGGCCGGGCCGCGCGACATCTCGTGCTCAATGCCGACGATCCGGTCGTGAGGCGGCACGGTGCTCGACAGACCGTACCCATCACCTGGTTCACGACGGACCCGCAGGACGAGTTCGTCCTCTCGCACGTGGCTGCGGGGGGGACGGCGTGCCTGCTGGAGAGAGGGCGTCTGGTCCGGGTCTCCGAAGGCCGCAAGCACGCATTGCTGGAGATCGCGGACGTGCCGATCACGCTCGGCGGGGCGGCCCGACACAATACCGAGAACGCGCTTGCAGCGATCGGGGTGGCGTTCCAGCTCGGTCTCGGCGCGCGGGCGATCATCGACGGACTTCGGGGCTTCGAGAGTACGCCCGAGGAGAATCCGGGGCGGTTGAACGAGTTCCGGATCGGCGGGGCACGGTTCATCGTCGATTTCGCCCACAACCCGCACGGCGTCGAAGCCCTGCTGCGGATGGCCGCGGCGCTCCCCGCCCGTCGGCGCCTCGTCACGCTGGGCCAGGCGGGAGACCGGGATGATGACGCGATCCGGGCGCTGGCTCGATCGACGTGGTCCGCACGGCCGGACCGGGTGCTCATCAAGGCGATGACGGAGTATCTGCGGGGCCGGGAAGCCGATGAGATCCCGACCATTCTGGAGGCGGAGCTCAGGGCGGCAGGCGCGACCGACGAGCACATCATGCACACCGGATCGGAGCTCGACACGGCCAAAAGGGCCGTGGACTGGGCCCGGGACGGCGATCTGGTACTACTGATCACTCATGCAGATCGTGATTCGGTCGTCGCGTACCTCCGCGAAAAGGCGGCGGCCACCGAAGTGTAAATACAGCAACGGGTTACGCCGTTACAGGCCCCCCGGACTGGCTCGCGGACCCCAATTTGCAGATTCTGATCTCCTGCGGATGAACCGAACGCGCGGGTGCAACCCTTGTTGCCCCTGCCGCGTCGGGGATGCAGGAGGGTGTATGCAGCGAAGGACAGTTCGAACCTTCGGTTCGGCGATGCTCGCGTTGGCGGTGTCTCTGCCGCTTGCCGCCCGTTCGGCCGAGGCCCAGGACGACGCCACGCGGCTGCTTAGGGACGTTGCCGGGGCTTCGCGGGATGATCTCGCGCGCATGGCCGACGGAGTCCCCTTCATTCGCACCGTTCCCGGAGGGAGCGACCACGAGCTGACGCAGGTGCATGCCGTGCGCATAGCCGCTCCGGTGAGGTTCATCCTGGATCAGGCCAGGGAGCGACACCTCCTGCTCGACGACGTGGAGGGGCCCGAGGCGCGAGGAGTGTTCAACCGGCCGCCCCGGGAGGAAGATCTTCAACGCCTGGTCCTCGAGCGTGCGGAGATTCGACAGCTTAAGAAGTGCCGAACGGGGGACTGTGGGCTCAAGCTGCCCGCCGCCACGATCGAGCGGATGCACGAAGAGGTGAACTGGTCCGCCGAAGACCCCGAGGATGAGGCGAACCGGTTCTTCCGCCGTGTCCTGTTCGAGACGCTCGAGGCGTACACGTCGCGCGGACACGCGGGCGCACCCGTCTACGGTGACAAGCCCGAGCCGCTCTCCGTCAGAGACGGGTTCGACTCGCTGTTCGTCGACCGCGGGCTCATTCCTCGACTGGACCCCGGCTTCCGCCGACACCTCAGCGGCTACCCGGCCGAGATCGATCCAGCGGTCGAGGACAGGTTCAGCTGGACGATCGAAGACCTCGGCGTGAAGTCGGTGGTCTCGCTCAACCACGTCGCGATCAAGCCCCGGACCCCGGGCGGATCGGCTCTCGTCGGTGTGAAGAGGCTCTACGCGAACCACTACTTCCAGGCGGGGCTGCGTCTTCTGGTGCTGACGCCCGCAACCGGTGACCCCAACGACCCCGACACGTATGTGACGGTCGTTACGCGGCTACGGTTCGACGGGGAGATTGGCGGGCTGAAGCGAACGGCGATGGAACGCCGGCTCGAGATGAACGCGGATGAGGTTCTGACGGTCGTGCGGGCGCAGCTGGAAGCGCTCTTCGCTCAGCAGTAGCCGGATCAGGGGACTCCGGCGGGCTGGGTGTCGAGCCCCGACTCCCGCAGGAACCTCGTAAAGAACTCCCCGACCCGGTCGGCGTTCACGCCCAGGTCACCGCCTCCGTACCGCGAGATCGATCGGACGTCCAGCTGAGTGCCGTCCTCCCCGAACCTTACACGCACGACCATGTCGTCCTTGAACCCGAACCAGAAGCTCGTATCCGTCGCCTCGATGATCCTCTGAATCGGATCGGCGTTGACGACCTCGAGCACCATGTGCTCCTCGATCACCTGCAGAGCGGTTTCGTATGACGCGTCGGCTCCACGCGGCACGACGAGCGTGCGAATCCAGGGGTAATGCTCGATCTGTGCGGCGACCATGTCGGGGTCGAGCACCACCGGATTCGCGTCCGGACCCCGGATGCCGAGAATCGCTCGGAACGAGGGCGGGTCGACGAGGTCTGTCGACACCTGGTGAATCGGCGGGGTCGTGAGCCCCGAGCGCACGAAGGGAAAGAGGACGAGGAGCAGGAACACCGCGGCGACCGTTGCCAGCTCGGCCGCGTTGCTGCGAGCCGGGTCTCGATTCCGGCGAACGATCAGGATGATCGCCCCGATCAACCCGCAGGAAAGCACGACGATCGTCCCGATCCCGAAGACAGCCAGGCCGGTCCCGGGACGCCACAGCCCCACGCGCGTCCCCAGCGCCCCTATCGGCAGACACGCGAACCCGCCGAGCGACAATGCCTGGAGTATTCGCATCTCGAATCCTGTCAGGAGTTCCCCGGGACTGCGCGAGGGTCCAAACTACCGGCGCGCCGGCGGGCCGGGAATGTCACCGGGGCAGTCGGGTGGAGGAAACTTCCGCCCCGCAGACTAGTAGTAGCGAGCGGGCCGGTCGCACGGAGTCGGCCAATCGCCCGAAACTCCGAGAATGGAGGACAGGATGCTACGTGTACTCGCCATCGCCGGCCTGATCGGCGTTCTCGCGGTCCCGAACGAGTCGTCGGTCTTCGTCGAGGACACGGAGGCCATCGAGGGGGCCGCGATGGACTACCTCGAGGGCTTCTACACCGGTGACGCGAGTCGACTGCAGCGCAGTGTCCGGCCGGAGGTCACGAAGTACGGGTTCGCCCGCCGATCCGCGTCCGAGGCGTATCGGGGATTGGCCATGCCTTTCGATGACATGCTCGGCTTTGCGGAAGAGGTGAAGGCCAGCGGTGAGTCGCCGCCGCCCGGGGCACCGAAAGAGGTGATCATTCTCGATCAGATGGATCAGATCGCGGTGGTCAAGGTGAACGCCTACTGGGGATCGGATTACCTGCAGATGGCGAAGTACGACGGAGAATGGATGATCCTGCACGTGATCTGGCAGACGACGGAATAGGACGACCCCCAGTCGAAGCCGAGCCGGGGGTCACCCCCCGGCGAGCGCCACGCGCGCGATGTGCTCGCCGATCGTCAAACACGAGGTGGCCGCGGGCGACGGAGCGTTCAGGACGTTCACCAGGCCGGCGTGCCGGCGGATGACGAAGTCGTGGATCAACTCGCCATCCGCTGATACGGCCTGGGCCCGGATGCCCGAGCGCCAGCTCGCCAGGTCTTCCGGTTGAAGGTCGGGCACGAGACGGCGCGCCTGCTCGAGAAACGCGCGCTTGTCGAGCGAGCGCCGCTGCTCGCCCACGGCCGCGCGCCAGTGCCTCCCGAGAAGACGCCAGAACCCCGGGTACGAAAGACTGTCGAACGCATCCCGGATGTCTCCCGAGATCCGGTCGTACGCTTCGCGTCCCCAGGCCCAGACCGCGTTCGGCCCGATCTCCACTGCGCCATCGACGGATCGCGTGAAATGGACTCCGAGGTGGGGGAAGCGCGGGTCGGGCACCGGGTAGATGTGACCGCGGATGCGCTCCGCGGCGGCCGGAGCGAGACGCCAGTACTCACCTCGGAACGGGAGTATCCGCAAGGCGGTCGGGTGGCCGAGCAGCTTTGCGACGCGGTCGGCGTGGAGTCCGGCGCAGTTGACCACCAGGCGACATCGCACGTCCCCGGACTTCGTGATCAGTGTCCGCGTCCCGGATCCCTCGGGCGATGTGGTAGAGACGACCTCCGACTCGGTCCGGATGGCGGCGCCGGCTCGCGTCAGATCGGCCGCGAACGCCGTCGCCACCCTGCCGAAGTTCACGGCACCCGTGAATGGCACCGCGAGCCCGTCGATACCGGACGCCGCCGGCTCGTGGCGGGAGATGCCCCCCGCGTCGATGCGCTCGATCTCGACGCCGTTCGCCCGCGCACGCCGCTCGAGCTCGTCGAGGGCGTCGATCTGCGAAGGATCCGTCGCGACGATCACCTTGCCCGTCCGCGTCGTCGGGACACCAGCGCGCTCGCAGAAGTCGAACAACTCCGGTCCGCCGCGGACGCAGAGAGACGCCTTGAGAGAACCGGGGACGTAGTACAGGCCCGCGTGGATCACGCCGCTGTTTCGGCCGGTCTGGTGCGTCGAG
Organism: Gemmatimonadota bacterium; assembly: GCA_039587355.1. Taxonomy (GTDB): domain Bacteria; phylum Gemmatimonadota; class Gemmatimonadetes; order Palauibacterales; family Palauibacteraceae; genus Palauibacter. Next base: position 393,464 of record JBDHIO010000001.1, read on the forward strand.
ATCGCGGGTTCCTTCTCCAGCACGACGATGGATCGGTCTGGAGCGAGCCGTGCGAGCGAGCGGGCGGTGGCGAGCCCGACGATTCCGGCGCCGACGACGGCGACATCGTAGTGATCGGTCATCGCCGACCAACGTAGTGCTAGAAGTACGTCGCCGCGGAGAACAGGATCCCGGCCTGATCGGCCCGGTTGTTGAATCGATCGTGCGACGTCCCGCGGAAGTAGTCGAGCTTGAAGACGGTGTCGTTCGTCGGCCGGAAGTTGAGGCCGATCGAAACCCTGAAGCGATCATCGCCGCGGAGATCGCGGTCGAAATCGACGAAATCGAGACGGGCCTTCGCCTCGAATCGCGATCGCGACATCGTCGAAACGAGGCCCGCGCCGAACGGGACGACGAAGTCCGAGTAGGCGCCCCACTGACCGCGAGCGAAGAGCCCTTCCAGGGGCGGGGCGATATCGATGTCCACGGCGGAAGCCTCTCCCGACACCACAACCGGGCCGAAGTCCGCGTCCCAATCGAGAGCACCGATCGTCACGTTGCGGCCGTCGTCGATCTTCTCGCCCTCGAGGTGCGAGACGTTGTATTGCCCGTGCAAGCCCGAGAGGCCGAACTCGAAGTTCGGATCGGGACTGAAGGCTACGCGTCCGGCGAGCGACAGCGACCGGTTGTTGTTCTCGAAGTTCTCCCGGCCCGACGGCAGCCGGACTCCCTCCTCATCATCGATAATGCCCTCGTTGAAGCCGTTGATCGCGTAGGCCTCGTAGGTGAATCGGGCGGTTCCGTCCAGCGGGATCACGCCGTACGCCCCCAGCCCGGGCTGAGAGAGCGCGACGGAGAGCAGGCCCGTTGAGACGAACGGCCGATCCGTGAAGGGGTTTCGCGGACTGTCGTGCGACAGGTTGAAGCGCCCCAGGGGAACGAGGATCATGCCCGCCCGCACGGCGAACGCCTGGTGCAGGAGGAGGTCGATCGTCATGAACTCGAGCTTGATCTCCCGCCCGGCATCCTCGAACTCCAGCTCGGCCCCGAACCGCACGAAGTCGCTGATCTGAGAATTGAAGAAGAGGTTGAAGCGCTTCGCTTCGAAGCCGAGGTCGTCCGTCACGCCGTCCTCGCGCGTGTAGCGCATGTGCGCCTCCGCGTAGCCGCCGAGGGCGAGCCGCCCGGCGAGCTCCGCCAGGTACGGGCGGTCACCGCGGCCGCCGCGCACGAAGGGGCGCTCGACCGTATCCGCCACGGCCTCCTGCGCTGCGGCCTCCGGGACGTCCCCCGAAATCAACGCTCCAGCCACGAGCAGCACTACCATGGTCCGCCGCATCAGATCGCCTCCAGATCGATCACGAGCTCTCCGTCGGGCGTGAGGTTCGCGTGGTAGCGCGCCAGCCGTCGCTCGGCGGGCCCGACCAGAACGCTGCCCGAGCGGTCGTATTCCGACCCGTGGCACGGACACACGAGGCGAGCTCCGGCCACATCGACGATGCACTGTTGGTGGGTGCATACGGGCGAGAGCACGGTGAAGCCCCCGTCCTCGGTAGCGAATACGACCAGGTGGTGCGCCAGTGAGTCCGGTTGGATCCGGATGTGTCCGCCAGGCGTCGCGAGCTGGGGGTGGTTCCGAACCACGAGACGGGCCCGCCCCTCGCTGCTGGTTACGGGGACGAGCGCGATGGAGGCGCACCCGGTCACGCCGGCGCCAAGCGCCGCGCAGGCGGTCATCTGGACGAACTCACGTCGCTCCATCGAGCGGTCCATTACCGACTCCCCACGAAATCGAGCAGTGCCGCGCGGTCCTCGGGCGAGAGCCCGGCGAACGCATCTCGTGCCGCCAGCGCCTCGCCACCGTGCAGGTCGATCGCCTCCTCTACGGACTGGGCACGGCCGTCGTGAAGCAGAAACGCGTCCCCGTCGAGGAAGTCCCGCATCACCCGCAGGCCCCAGAGGGGGGCCGTCCGCCACTCTCGTCCGGAGGCGTCGCCATCGGGCCGATCGTCGGCGAGCCCCGGCCCCATGTCGTGCAGTAGCAGGTCGGAATACAGCACGACCGGTCGTCCCTCGATCGCCGGGATAGGGCTCGGCCCCGCCGTGAAGCTCGGTACGTGACACGAGGCGCACCCGATGGCGCTGAACATCTGCTCTCCTCGCTGCCGCCGGGCGGTTGAGCCCCCCGGAGCCGGTGGCTGCAACATCCGCAGATAGGCGAGGACCTGTTCGACCTGCGCAGCGGGAAGCTCGGGGTCCGCCACGTGGTCTGCTGCGCGGGTCGCCTGGCTGGCCTGTGGATTCACGTTCTCGACGGGCAGGAAGTCCGTCGTCACACCGATGTCCTGGTGGTAGGCCTCCACGGTTTGTTGCAGAAGACTCGAAACCTGCGCCTTGCGGCTGAACCGGCCGAGCTGAGGACCGGGGCCGCCCCCCGGCTCGGACGAGGGAACGAAGTCGCCCGGCGTCACGAAGTTCGGGCGACCCGAGATCCCATCCCCATCCGAATCGAACTCGTCCGCGTTCGCGAGGATGTCCGCGACCGGGATCGCCTCGATGAGCCCCACGCCGAAGACGGCGGGAGGTAGCCGCTCCGAACGATCGACGCCCGGCGGTATCTCCTCCGGCACGGCCCCGGCGATCGCCCTGTCCTGGATCTGGGGTCCCCCCACGTCGAGAGCGGGGTCGGCGCCCCGGCTGATCCGGACGAGGTTGTTGTCCGGTCGACCGCGGCCATCCCCGCTATGGCAGGCGGCACAGGACACGTTGTTGAAGATGGGGCCGAGCCCGGTGCTCGGCGTGAACGGAAGACCGAACTGCTCGTCGCCCGCGACGAAGCCCGCGAGTTCCTCTCCGGACAGCCCGTCGATCGGCCCGTCCAGCACATCGTCGGCGTTCGGCGCCTCCGTCAGCAGGGTGTCGCACGCCGCGAGCGACAGCAGAACGGAGAAAGCGAGAGCGGCGCGTCGGGTGGTTCCAGCCATCTCTTCTTCCCTCAACCGTGTCGAAGAAACGGGATCAGGGTAGGTCCCGTTAATATTTAGGCAAGGCTAAATTTGTTCGTCGAGGATGCCTTTCGGAGGGCCCGGTGTCAAGCGGCCCCTGGTTTGCGGAACTGGCGAAGCGGCTGTTGTTTATCCAAGATTGTCGGGGTGAGGTGGGGTGGACGGATTCGGAAACGTCGGATTCGGTGCAGGGGGATTGCAAAAGATGCTGATGAAATCGCTGCGGGTACGGTCGTACCCGTTCTTGCTGTCGGCGCTCGTTCTGGGTGCCGTGCCGGTCGAGGCTCAGAGCCTGCGGGGCTCGACGCCGTCCCTGGATCGGCAGAACCGGGTGGCGCGCCAGCACGACTATACGTTTCTGCGCTCGACCGATCAGGCGCGCAGCTTCGTCGATGCGGGATACCTCGTTCGAGTCCGCAGCACGTCGGACTACACGGTGAAAAGCGGCGTCCTGCCGTACACTCGACCCGCCGTCGCCACCTTCATCCAGCGTCTCGGAAGCCAGTATCGGGCAGCCTGTGGCGAGAAGCTCGTCGTCACCAGCCTGACCCGGCCCACGTCGCGCCAGCCTCGAAACGCCTCTCCCCGCTCGGTGCACCCCACGGGCATGGCGCTGGATCTGAGACGGAGCTCCCGCAGTTCCTGCCGATCGTGGCTCGAGGGCGTCCTCATGCATCTCGAGGGCAGGGGAGTTCTCGAGGCGACCTACGAGCGTCGTCCGCCTCACTACCACATCGCGCTGTTCCCGACCCAGTACGAGGGGTACGTCGCCAACCTGACCAACGCGCCGGCGGGGGCGCCGCGGGAGTACTTCGTGCGGCGAGGCGACTCGCTGTGGGAGATCGCCCGCGACCACGACACGACGGTCCAGGAGCTCAGGCAGGCGAACAACCTGCGCAATAGCCGGATCTACGCGGGCCAGGTGCTGACGGTACCCGCCCGCAGGTAGTACGCCGCCTCGAGCGGCGGCCGCTTCAGGCCTGTCCGGTCGTCTACCTTCCCGGGAGACCCCTTGCTCGAATTGTCGGAACTGTCCAAGCCGCTGGCTGCCGCCGCGGGTCTGGCCTTTCTGTGGCTGCTCGAGAGCCTTCTCCCGATGTTCGAAGGCCGCGAACGCCGCGTACGACACGATGCTTCGAACCTGGTGCTCGGGATCGCGAACGCCGGCGTTGTCGCCGTGATCTTCGCCGGCGGGACACTCGTCGTCACGGAGTGGGCGGCCGCGCGGTCGTTCGGTCTGCTCAATGTGATCGACATCGGGGGCCCCGTTCGACTCGCGGCCGCCGTTCTCCTCTTCGATCTGTGGCAGTATGTCTGGCACCGCCTCAACCACCGGGTGCCACTGCTCTGGCGGTTTCACGCGGTACATCACTCGGACCGGGACCTCGACGCCACCTCCGCGTTGCGCTTCCATACCGGAGAGATCCTGCTCTCGGCATCGGCCAGGCTCGCGATCCTGCCGCTGCTGGGTCTGACGATCGGTGAAGTCCTCGTCTACGAGACTGTCGTGCTGCCGATCATCCTGTTCCATCACTCGAACGTGCGGATTCCCGAACGCCTCGATCGGATGTTCAGGTGGTTGATCGTCACGCCGTGGATGCACTGGGTGCACCACTCCGACTACCGCCCCGAGACGGACTCGAACTACGCGAGCATCTTCTCGTTCTGGGACCGGATGTTCGGGAGCTTCCGCTTCCGAGACGACCCGGGCAGCCTCACCCTCGGGCTCGATGGGGTCGAGCACGAGGGGTGGGCCACTCTCGGCGGGATGCTCGCGATGCCCTTCAGGCGTCGTGCTAAACCCGGGGGCGACGCGGGGTCAGTCGCGCCGGACGGCGCCGAAGGTGACGCCGAAGGTGTCGAACGCCGCGGCGGATGACTCGTGTTTCGAGCCCGAGAACACGTCGATCTGGCGACCCCAACGGACGTCGCCGAACCCCACGTGGTCGAGCACCCAGTTCCACTCTGCTTCCAGCAGAGCACCCGCGATTCAGCCGGACCAGAGCTCGATGTCGTCCTTCGCGCTCTGCGGTACTTCCTTGTGGACGATGATGTCGGCGATTTGAAAGCGTCCGCCTGGACGTAGCACCCGTCGCACCTCGCGCATGGTGGCGATCTTGTCGGGGCAGAGGTTGATGACGCCGTTGCTGATCACGACGTCTATGCTGCCGTCCTCGGCCGGCAGCGACTCGGCCAGCCCCTCGCGGAAGCTGATGTTGTCCAGGCCAACCGCCGTCGCTCCGCGTTGTGCCTTCCCGAGCATCGCCGGTGTCATGTCCACGGCCACGACGTGGCCGTCCGGTCCGACCTGTTTCGCGGCAATGAGCGTGTCCATGCCGGCTCCGCAACCGATGTCCAGAACGGTCTCGCCGGACGCCAGGTCGCCGAGGCTGAACGGATTGCCAGTGCCCGCGAAGGACGACACGGTCCCATCGGGTAGCCATTCCACGGTCTCCGCATCGTAGTCGAGCATCCTCGCGAGCGGGGTTCCCGTGTGGAAATGGAAGCCCTTCTCGGGTGTGAGGGCGACCTCCTCGTACTTGGCGCTGAT